>NZ_PVLR01000045.1 GCF_002980625.1 Malikia spinosa
CTTGAAGGGCTATGACGCGGGCAAGAAGGTCTCGGGCATCAAGCGTCACATTGCGGTCGATACCCAGGGACTGCCGCACGCGGTGGCCGTGACGACGGCTAATGTGACCGATCGCAAGGGGACACTCCAGGCGCTGGGGCGTTGTAAGTCCAGGCTGGGACGGATGCAAAGCCTGCTGGCCGACAGCGGCTACGTGGGCCAGCCCTTTGCACAGGGCGTGCAGGAGATTCTTGGTGGGCATGTGACGGTACAGATCGCCAAGCGCAGCGAACTGCACACCTTCAGGGTCATACCCAAGCGCTGGATCGTCGAGCGCAGCTTTGCTTGGCTGGACAAGAACCGGCGGCTATGGAAGAACTGCGAGCGGCTGCTCAACACCAGTCTTCAGTTCGTCCATCTGGCCTTCTTGGGGCTCCTGCTCAGAAGACTTTGAACAGACTCTTAGGGCTGCGCAGGCTGGTCACAACGGGCTTGCCCCGGATCTGACCGGTGCGCTCCTTGTCGTGCAGATGCAGCACCCGGCGGCGGCCCCAGGCCGTATAGGCCGGAATGCGCTCCCACTTTTTGGCACTAGACCGAGTGCTGATCCAGTCATCCGGGTGATGCTTTGGCACGCAATAAGCCAGCGAAATGGCCAACCGCCAGATTTTGGAGAGGAACGCCGGAAATGCCGCCGTGTTAGCCCGCCAGGTAGACGGTGGCAGGCCGGCGCGAAGGCGGCTCTCGATCAACCAGGCTGGCTGGCCGATCAGGTTAAGAGCTGCAAAAGCAAGTACTCGACGAAGCGTGGGCAGATTATGGAAGCTGCTAAGGTCCGCAGCACCAGATGCGTTTGCAGGCTGCGCTCAAAGCGAATGCGCAGCTTGCCGAAGCCAGCAAACCAGGCATGTGTGCGCTCCACCTCTCAACGGTGGTGCCCCAGCCGTTCGCGGCTCTCAATCCTCCTGCGAGCGATGCACACCTGGATGCCACATCACTAAATAACGCCTGAAGCGCTCAAAGTCGTAGCCCTTGTCCACATGCAGGTTGTCCGCACGCTTCTGCGGGCGTCCATGCAAGCCTGGTATGGCTACCAGCGAATCAAGCGTAGCATCGAACGCCATCGAGTCATGCATGTTCGCCCCTGTCACCGTCAGGGCCAGCGGGATGCCTTGCGCGTCTACGACAATGTTGCGCATTCTGCCGAGCTTTCCTCGGTCGGTCGGGTTCGTCCTCGTCTCATGGCCCCCCCGGGGCTTGCCACACTGGCGCTTTCGATTCTGGCCCGGCTGCAGTCAATGCGATTCTGCTCGCACAGCTTGCTGAGCATGGCCTGATTCAGCTTCGCCCAAACCCCGCTGGCTTGCCAGTGTGGCAATATTCGCCAGTAGGTCATGCCGCAGCCCATGCCCAACTCCTTGGGCAGGTCCTCCTACTGGATACACACCTGCAGCACGAACGGGATGCAGTTCAAGGCCACCAGGTAATCGACCGAGCGGCGCCGTCCGCCTTCGGGAGACGGAATAAAGGGTGGCAGCAGTGGCTTCAGCGTCAGCTACAGCTCATCACTGATAGGTCTTCTGGGCAGGCTGACGAAATTGCCCCAACATCACCGGCTTGTCCAGTTGTGTTAACGACTGTAAGGTGGAAGCGTGGACTGGTTGCTCGATGTGTGTGCGGTTCGCTGCAGGATGCAACACGACCTATACAACTAATATCTAAAGAAAAATTGATGTTAATCTCCACCAAACAAGGCAACAATATCGTTTCCAAATTGGCATAAGATATACACACTACTCTTCCAATTCAGACAGCAGAAACTATCAAAAAGGTGTCACATGACCGGCAACTCAACTCTAATTTCAACTTCTGATTTCTGTCGAAATTTTCCTAGGCGACCCAAGAAAACGATTTCCAGAGAGTCCTTATATGAACACATAGAAAATATTCACAAAGAGGTTTCACGAATAATTTTCCTAGAAGGCGCAGAATTATCAGGAAAGACAGAGTTTCTTGCGGGCTATATGGATAGGCATCCAAGTGACTCCGTGGGGGTATTTCTAACACCAGGCGATGCATACTTTTATACACCAGAATTTCTAAGATTAGTGCTAGCTGAACAAATCCACTATCTAAATGAAAATGTAAGCCACTCATATGACGGCATCGATTTGCAAACTTTTCAGCGATTGATTTTCAAGCTGCAAAAGATCGCAAAGAAAAAACCTATAACTTTCGTTATTGACGGACTATCTGAGCCGGGAAGTAGGGATTTTAGTTTGCTTCAGGAAATGCTTGAATCACTCCCATTCAGCCAAGAGGAATTTAGATTTATTTTATCTGGCTCAAGTAAGCTATTTGAAAATATAAATCTCAACAAATATAAACCCAAACCTTGCTCAATACTTCCAATATCTCAACAGGAAGCAACAGAATACTTCTCGGATATCAGGGATTTGACCGCCAAAGGCATTAATGATATTCGGTCATTCTGCAAGAATAACATCGGCGCCTTGGAGAGATTTCATAGCTTAATCAAAGATGGAGCAACTCTAGATAAATTAATGGCAAATAGAGAGGGCGGATTATCTGATATTCTAGAGATAGAGTGGAGCAAAGATATTGCTGCAGATGGATTGGCTGAAATTTTGGCGTATGTCGCCTTTGCAAATAGAAAACTATCGATACATCAACTAAGCAACTTGACAGGACGAAATATTGATGACATCACCAGGATAATATCAGGAAGCAGATTCCTACTCTTAGAATCCTTAGGTTCAATTGCGAGCCTGAGGTCTAGTGGCGAAGGATTATTTCTACGCAAGAAGCTCGCTGCACATGAGCGGCAAGTTCAAGAAAAATTAGCATCCGAACTCCTCAAGGAGCCAAAGGGAATTGAGGCCACTCGGTACCTACCCTCTCAGCTAATGGCAATCGGACAATTTGAAGAACTAATACAATGCCTTAATACAGAACATTTTGTCCGACTACTCGATTCCGAGCATTCGCTTGCAGCCTTAAAGAGGCATTCCGGAATTGGCTTGGATGCATCATCAAAAAAGCATGACGATTACTCAAGAATAAAATTTGGACTAAGTGGAAGCGCTATATCAGGATTAAGCCTCTCCGCCGTTACACCGAATAGGCTGGAAACAATCATTAAGTTGGGCGACGTCGACAAAGCGATGGAGTTGGCTTCTCTTGCTCCTACGAAGGAGGAAAAACTAAGACTATTGGGCGTGATTGGCAAGGCCTTGCATTCCAACCGCCTATCATGCCCCATAGAGATCAAGACGGAGATTAGGGATATAACCACCGATATTGATATAGCAGCAGTTGGCCTGATGGCTACCGATATAGCTTGCGATATATTGTACGTAGATTTTGTTTTAGCCGTTGACTTTTTCAATAGAACGCAGAAATATCTTGAGAGTATGCAAACGCTTTCCACAGGTCAAAGCGAAGAGTCAAATGAGAACATGGAGGAGGATAAGCAGAGCAAGAATTCTAAATTCGGAGAAATCAATATTAAACCAACGGAAAGGCATTCAATAAGATTCGCAAATACTATTGCAAGCATTGTCGACAGGATGCCAGCAACAAAGATAATTGAAAATAGCCAAGAATTCGAACCGCGACATGGCCTGCTAATGCTAAAGCAGTGGTTAAAGCTCCATAGACGGGATGCTGATGCGTACAAAGTGGCTAATCGCGCACTTGATTTCGCCCTCAAGGATTTAAGTCGGGCGCCACGTATTCAGGATTTTCGTAGTATTGCCGTGGTGTTGCCTTATATTGATGACATACATAAAGCTGACCAGTTGATCAAGAGGATTGAAGCACAAGTAGGATCTCAACTAGCTTTAGGTACAAGCCTAGAATCAATACGTTTAGAGCTATTAATTGAGAGGGTTAGATACAAGCAAAACCCTGAAGAAAGTCAACTAAATTTGATAAATATCTATCTGAAAATTGAACAGATTGACGACATCAGTATAAAGGCCGCATGTTTAGCATGGATGCTTTACTCGTTGCAACAATATCCAGAAACGCATTCGCTGGAGGAAAAAACCTCATTAATATCTGAAACTACTGGCATGTTAGTCAAGGCAATAGAACAACTGCTTGCCTCCTCCGCGGATCATCTTCAGGCTGCAAAGAGCGCAATATATGCTCTCGCCCGTGCGGATGTTCAATTGGCATTCAGGTTAATCAATCAACTTAATAGTAGAGATCGACGTGATGCTGCGTACAGTCTGCTGGCTGATGAGCTTGTGGAAGCAAGGGCATATACCAAATCAGAATCCAGCCTTATTCGTTGCGTTGCTTCAATAAAGAGTGAACAGAGACGATCTGCAACTATCATTCGTATACTGTATAAAATAGCGCAAATAGCGGAGCAGGATATCGGAGGGATATTTCCTGGGGCTACTGTCAATCTTTGGAAAACATTGCGCGCATCAAATTATCGATTTATTGCTGCTACACATTCATACCGCATCCTCATGAATACGACAGCGGATGATGCCAAAGCGGTAGACCTGTTAGACTCTCTAAATCAGACCTGGGATAATGTCTTAGTTGCCTGGGTTAAAACGGATTTAGCATATATGCTCATCCGCAGCGTATCTAAGAGTAATCCGGACCTTGCGAGAGAGTGGCTTGAGAAAGTAGTTAAGCTTCAAAACGAGGACAAATCACCCACGGAACCACTCAGTCACACTTTGGAAAATACGGCAAAGTTGGTGGTTCGTTGCTATGCTGCCATTGCGCCAGTAGACTGCGATCCGTTTGACGCCGAATTCTCTCGTGTTGCACACTTAATTAATTCACTACCAGTACCTGATGCCCGAATCACTTTGTGGTGCGATCTCGGGGTGAAATTATTTTTTTATGGAAAACTTGCTCTAAGCAAGCGAATTTGCGTTAATCAAATTGAAGCGGTACTGGACGCAAATTTTTCAGGAAATGAGTTCGTTCGAGATATTCTTATTGTTTCTGCTGCACCATTGCTTCACCTATGTCACCCAGCAACAGCAAGTCGAATGATAGCATCCATTTCAGACGCCTCATTGAAAGACCAAGCTCGCAGGGAGATTTGCGATGTGATCCTTCAAAAGCTAGCGCCTAGCGAGCCATATCGTGAATCTGAGAATGATGAATTTCTGCTCAAACAAAATGAGGTAGATGACATTTTTTTCGTTCTCCGTCAAGTTGAAGATGACGGTCATATTTTTCAGATTGTCAAATCATTAGGAAGAAGCCTTGCCTCGAAGAAGAATGAATCAAGTCTCCGTAGAAGTTTCGTAAAGGACAGGCTAAATGATCTTTTAAACCTAACACAAGATAAATTACCGTTTACCGAGAATATCAAGCACGACGGCTACAAAATTGCATGTAAAGCGTACATTTACCGATTTATTACGGATAGCAAGACTGGGACGGCGACTAATTCAATGTGGGCCAATCTTTTTAATGAGGCCCGATCTATTTCCAATCTTTCTGATAGAGTTGTAGTGATTGCCATTGTCGCATCCTGCGCAAGAGGAAAATCTACGGCAGCTTACCCAAACTGGTTTTCCGAGATAAAAAGATTTCTGAATGAAATTCCAACAATTCTCGATAAAATTGACAGATATCAGTGGATTGCAGATATTTTACATCAAACTGATCGAGCCCTATCAATACAACTTTTGCGCGAAGGAATTGTTCTTACCAAGGCAAATGAAGAAGATGATACTGTATCGGCAAAGCAACGCAAAATGCTTGATTTAGCTTACGCAATCGATCCTGAATTGGTTGATAAGCTAATTGACGAGTCCGATCTCGATAAAGCCAATTCCGAGAAAATGAAAATATACGAAAAACAAAGACAGTTAAAGGATGTACAGAAGTCTATTGCTCAAAATCCTCAACACGGTGATCTGCTGAAGTTAAGTCCGGATGAACTTGGTCGCATTTGTCTTGAGAATCTTGGCGGACTTAATGCAGGAAGAATCCCACATAGGCCGCTCAATGAATTCTCAACTTTGGTCGAGATATCTGCAAATATTCCTCTGACAATTGCGCAGCCAATTTGGGGATTCTTGATCGAAAATTGCGTCCGAAAATTCGGTGGAAATGCGCGTGGCGATGGGTATGTTAAGCAGCTGTTTGAGGCTAGCTGCAATGCTGGCGAGTTGGTTTTTGCACTTATAGGCAACTCGCAATCAAATTTTTCTACATCATCTGTTCTGACGGATGGTCTCGTAAAGCCTGGCGAGCGAGAAATGGTATTTGAGAGGGTGTCACGGTGGGCTGAAGGCATTAATGGGCAGGACATTAGGATTTCCGACCCATTCTTTGGTCCTGATGAGTTGGATTTTGTTTATAGAATCTCTGAGGCTGCACCCGCTTCGAACATATCAATTTTGACTTCGCGCAAGCATTGCAGGGAGAAATGTCAGAGTGCTTCACCTGAAGATGCTTTTAACGAAGCATGGAGGATGCGTTACGACATTACGCCTCCGGATATTCTGGTTGGGGTTTTGGGCTTGCCAGATGGCGGGCATCCAATTCATGATAGGTGGATCGTATGTGCTGACTCTGGCCTAAGGCTCGGAACTTCGCCAAATTCAATTGGCAACAGTAGATTGTCTGAAATATCAGAAATGGACGAGGCCGTATCGAAGTCTAAATATGATGTTATCGGCGATTTATTGCATGGAAGAATTCGCACCTGGCATGGAGAGAGATTGCAATTTAATAGTTTTTCTCTTTACTGAGTTATTGACTCGGGCGGTGCATGAGCTTTTACTTCTCGGATAAATTTTTTGGTCCCGTCTGTGGATGGGGTATGCAGTTGGATCGCTCGTAATCCGAGCATGCGCGAAGTGGCGAGCTAATGTTGAGATCCTGAGATATGCCCAATGTCAATTGCGGCTGTATTGGCCCAACAGTTTCTGCACAAGTCAAGCTGCTAAAGCATAAGCCTCAGCTGGGGCTCTCATGTTCAGCTCCTGGTGAGGGCGCTGGTGGTTGTAGAAGCCAATCCAGTCGGTGATCACGCTGCTAGCGTGCTGCAGGGTCTCGAACCGGGGCGGTGCACACACTGGTCCTTGAGCATGAGTATCGGCGTGGATGACCAGTCCGCCCTGCTTGTTCCGGGTGCACGCGGCATAGCCCACGGAAGCGCCGCGGCGCTTCCGTGATGTAATTGCGCCCATGATTTCAAAAGAAAAACAAGGATTTTCCAGTGGCTGGCGCATGTCCGTTGCCCCGATGCTCGACTGGAGTGATAAGCATTGCCGCTACCTGCACCGCCTGATCACGAAGGAAACGCGGCTCTACACCGAGATGGTCACCACCGGCGCCTTGCTGCATGGCGCCCAGCGCCGTCACCTGCGCTTTGACGAGACCGAGCACCCGATCGCGCTGCAGCTCGGTGGCAGCGATCCGACCGATCTGGCGCTGTGCGCCAAGATGGGGCAGGACTGGGGCTATGACGAGATCAACCTCAACTGCGGCTGCCCGAGCGACCGGGTCCAGCGCGGCGCCTTCGGGGCCTGCCTGATGAACGAGCCCGGCCTGGTAGCCGATGGCGTCAAGGCCATGCGCGACAAGGTGGACATTCCCGTCACGGTCAAGCACCGGATCGGCATCGACAAGATCGAAAGCTATGACTTCGTCGCCGATTTCGTAGGGCGCGTCAGCGAGGCCGGCTGCGAGGTCTTCATCGTGCATGCGCGCAATGCCTGGCTGCAGGGCCTGAGCCCGAAGGAGAACCGCGAGGTCCCGCCGCTGCGCTACGACCTGGCCTGGCGGCTCAAGCAGGAGTTCCCGGCCTTGACAATCGCGGTCAATGGCGGCATCAAGACCCATGAGCAGATTGATGAGCAGCTGCTGCATGTCGACGGCGTGATGGTCGGGCGCGAGGCCTACTACAACCCCTGGATCATGCAGGACTGGGACCAGCGCTACTACGGCGGCTCGGCCTGCGCCTTGAGCCAGGACGAGATCGAGCTCGCGATGGTGGACTACATGGAGCGCGAGGCGGCCGAGGACGGCACGCCCTGGTATGCGATCGCGCGCCATATGCTGGGCATGCGCCATGGCCAGCGCGGGGCGCGGCGCTGGCGCCAGGTCTGGAGCAACCACAAGCTCAAGCCCCTGCCCGCGCGCGAGGTCTGGGCTCAGGCCCGGGCGGTCATGCTCGAGGATCAGCTCAAGGCCGAGGACTCCGCAGCGGCCTGATGGCCTGGCCGGCAATCAACCGAGCCGGATCGCATCCCCCTGGCGGTCGAAGGCCAGGAAATTGGCGATCTGGCCGGCCTTGATGGCGGCCACCATCTGTTCGAGCGGAGTTTGCGCCGACTCGCTCGACGGCGCCTGGCCGTTGCGGCCCGACAGGCTGGCGGCAAACACGATCACCCAGTCCGGGCAAAAGGACTGCGCCTCGACCTCGAAGGCGGCAAAGGACGGCAGCTCGGTCGGCAGGCGGTCAACGCAGGCCGCGGGCACCAGCGCGCCGCCATGGCCGGCTTCGAACGCGGCTTTCTGCTCGGCGGTCGCGTCGTCGGGCAGCTCGGACTGGGCCAGCACGAACAGCAGGCGCTGCGGTTGCGGCTGCTGCTGGGCGGCTTGCAGCAAGGTATCGAAATGGGTGATGTTCATTCGGTGATCTTTCGCTCTCAATCAGTCAGTATCTGTCCGTCATGCTCGACATAGGGGACATAGGGTCCGGTCCCGGTATGGGTGGACGAGGCAACCGGCACGAAGGCGCCCTGCTGCGCGTCGAACACATGCACGGCACCGTCCTCGATCACATAATGCCAGCCATGCAGGGTCAGGTGCCCGGCCTCGACCTCGCGTCGCACCATCGGATACTCCATCAAGCGCTCGAGTTGCAGCACGATCGAACGCTCCTCGGTGCGCCGGCAGGCCTCGGGGCAGGCTTGCACCGGCAGCACCGCGTCCTGCGCCAGCTCGAGCCAGCTCTTGAGCGCACGCGCCTCGTCCGGCACCCCTTCGTAGCAGGCCCGGATCGCGCCGCAATGGCTGTGGCCGCAGACGATGATGCGCTCGACCTTGAGCGCAAGCACCGCGTATTCGACCGCTGCCATCGTGCCATGCAGGCCGCGCGAGCCGTCATAGGGCGGCACCAGCGCGCCGACGTTGCGCACGATGAACAGCTCGCCGGGCCCGGCGCCGGTCAGCAGATAGGGCACCAGGCGCGAGTCGGAACAGCCGATGAACAGGGTCTTGGGGTGCTGACCCTGGTCCACCAGGTCCTGGAAACGCTGCTGGTGCAGCGGAAAATAGTCGGATTGGAAATGCCGCAGCCGCAGCAGCAGCTCGTCGTCTTCTGCGCGGCTTGGCATCACTGCACCAGAGGGGTGTCAGCACCCTCGAGTTCGAGTCCGACGATGTCGGCCTGGCCGACCAGCAGCATCATGTACTGACGCCAGGCCGTAGCGCGTGAGCGCAACTCCAGCTGCGCCGCGATGCTGTCGCGCACGGCCTCGAACTCGAGCTGACGGCCCTTGCGCCGATCCAGCAGCTCGATGACGTGAAAGCCGTAGCGGCTGTGCACCAGGCGCGGATGCAGGCCGATGCCAAAGCCCGGCTCGGACTGGAAGAACAGCGCTTGCGCCAGTTCGGGCGCGCAGTCATGCGGTCCGACCCAACCCAGATCGCCGCCCTGGGCCGAGGACGGACAGTTCGAGAGTTCGGCCGCGAGCTGCTCGAAGCGGCCCGCCGGAGCATCCTTGCGCATCAGCTCGTGCAAGGCCGCCTCGGCGCGCTGCGCCAGCTTCTGCACATCGACCCCGGGCGTGACCGCGAACAGGATATGGCGCAAATGGACCGCCTGCTCGATCACATGCTGCGGCTTGTTGGCCGCATAGTGGCGCAAGCAGGCCTCCTCGCTCGGCTCCGGCAGCAGGACCTCGCGCTCGAGCATGGACTCGATCGCCTCCTGCTCGGCGGGACCGAGCTCGGGCGCGAGCCTGACGGCCTGCTCGGGCAGCCAGCCCAGCCGCACCGCCTGCTGGCGCAGCAACTCGGCATAGGCGCGCTCGCGCAGGGCCTCGGCACCAAGCTGCTCGCCCACGCCATGCAGCGCGATGCCGTTGACGCTGGCCGGGACCGATTCCATGGCCGAAATTGCCGGGTTGGCCGGGATGGCAGCCGCCGCGCCGCTGGCGCAACTGCAAGCACTGCCGCAACCAGTCTGTTCGATCGAGTTCATTGAGGACTCCTGGAGGCGCGACTCAGCGCGGGTTGCCGGGAACGCCCAGGCGACGGTTGCGCACGACCTGATAGGGACGCGCGACATAGGCCAGGGTACCGAAGCCGCTCCAGACATGGACCAGGCGGGTGAACGGGAACACCAGGAAGATGGTCATGCCCAGCGCCATGTGGGTCTGGAAGATCCAGCCGGCATCGACCAGCAGATCGGCCGCGCCGCCACGGAAAGTCACGATGCGCTGGGCCCATTCGGCCAGCTTGAGCATCATGCTGCCGTCCAAGTGCTGGGCCGACAGCGGGATCGTCGCCAGACCCAGCGCCAGCTGGGCCCAGAGCAGCCACAGCAGCACGATGTCGCTGGTCCTGGAGTTCTTGCGGATGCGCTCATCCGACAGGCGACGATGCAGCAGGATGCTGACGCCGACAAAGCCGAGCAGACCCGCCACGCCACCCGAAACCATCGCCACCAGCTGCTTGGCGCCGGCAGTGATGAAGGGCTCGTAGAGGAAATGCGGCGTCAGCATGCCAAAGGTATGGCCGAAGAACAGGAACAGCACCCCGATGTGGAACAGGTTGCTGCCCCAACGCAGCTGGCCGGCGCGCAGCAGCTGCGACGAGTCGCTCTTCCAGCTGTACTGGTCGCGGTCGAAGCGCAACAGGCTGCCGAGCAGGAACACCGCCAGGCAGATATAGGGATAGATGTTGAACAGGAAGTGGTGCAGCGAGTTCATGCCGACGCTCCTTGAACGGTGGAGGGGGAAGTCTTGACGATACGGATCGGTTGTGCCGCGCCGGGCTTGGCCTGGCCGGCGCTGCTGCAGCCGTCGAAGGCCTCGGGCTCGGCCCAGCTCTCGTCGAGCTCGGGATCGGCGGCAACCGGGACCGGCTCGGCCTTTTCGCCGGCCAGGTCCAGCACGGCCGCCAGCACGCTGGCGTAGGGGCTGTGGCGCTTGAGCAGCGCGCTGAAGATCACGCGCACGATATGCGCGATCTCGCCGAGGAACTCGCGCGCCTGGGGCGCGGGCTGGGTCGAGGCGAATTCGAGCAGCACCGGCAGGTGGTCGGGCAGCTCGTCGTCGCCCAGCAGCAAGCCGGCCTGCTCATAGGTCTGGATCAGGTCGATCATGGCCGGGCCGCGATCGCGCGAGTCGCCATGCACATGCTCGAACAGGTGCAAGGAGGTGCTGTGGCCGCGGTCGAACAGCTCGACATAGTCGCTCTCGACCCGCAGCGGATCGAGCGAGCCCAGGCGCAGCAGCAGGGCATCGAGCTCGGCCAGGCGCGAGGCGCCCAGCGCGCGCTCGGCATGCAGCGCCTCGCTGAGCTCGCCCAGGTGGGCGCGCAGTTCGGCGTCGGGGTAGCGCAGCAGGTGCGCGAGCACGCGCAGCGTATGGACGGCGGGAACCGGACGGGATGAAAAGATCGGCATCTCAGGCTCCCAGCTTGATCGGAATGGTGCGCTTCTTCGAGCTGCCGAACAGGCTGAGTTCGGTCTCACCCTCGGAGCAGCCGTTGCCGAAGCTGAAGCCGCAGCCGCCGCGCACGTCGAAGGCGTTCTCGGCGTACTCGCGGTGCGAGGTCGGGATCACGAAGCGGTCCTCGTAGTTGGCGATCGCCATCGTCTGGTACATGTCCTCGACCTCGGCCACACTGAGCTGGGACTGGTCGAGCACCTCCTGGTTGACCACGCCGTCGACATGCTTGCTGCGCTGGTAGGCGCGCATCGCCAGCATGCGCTCGAGCGCGCGCGCCACCGGCACGGTATCACCAGCCGTCAGCAGGTTGGCCAGGTACTTGAGCGGAATGCGTAGCTGGCTGACATCCGGGATCTCGCCGTTGATGCCGATGCGCCCGGCATTGGCAGCGGCCGTGATCGGCGACAGCGGCGGCACATACCAGACCATCGGCAGCGTGCGGTATTCCGGGTGCAGCGGCAGCGCGACCTTCCACTCGACTGCCATCTTGTAGACCGGGCTGCGGCGGGCCGACTCCATCCAGCTGTCGGGGATGCCGTCGGCGCGGGCCTGGGCGATCACCTGCGGATCGTTCGGGTCGAGGAAGATGTCGAGCTGGGCCTGATACAGGTCGGTTTCCTTCTCGACGCTGGCGGCTTCGGCGATGCGGTCGGCGTCATAGAGCAGCACGCCCAGATAGCGGATGCGGCCGACGCAGGTCTCGGAGCAGACGGTGGGCTGGCCGGCCTCGATGCGCGGGTAGCAGAAGATGCATTTCTCGGCCTTGCCGCTCTTCCAGTTGTAGTAGATCTTCTTGTACGGGCAGCCCGAGACGCACATGCGCCAGCCGCGGCACTTGTCCTGGTCGATCAGGACGATGCCGTCTTCCTCGCGCTTGTAGATCGAGCCCGACGGGCAGGAGGCGACGCAGGCCGGGTTCAGGCAATGCTCGCACAGGCGCGGCAGGTACATCATGAAGGTGTTCTCAAACTCCCCCACCATGGCCTTTTGCGCGGCCTCGAAGCCGTCGAAGTTGCTGTCCTTGCTGCGCTTGGCGAACTCGCCGCCCAGGATTTCCTCCCAGTTCGGGCCCCACTCGATCTTCTCCATGCGCTGGCCCGTGATCAGGCTGCGCGGGCGCGCGGTCGGCACCGCCTTCATCTCGGGCGCCGACTTCAGGTGGTCGTAGTCGAAGGTGAAGGGCTCGTAGTAGTCGTCGATCTGCGGCAGGTTGGGGTTGGCGAAGATCTTCATCAGCAGCGACCACTTGCCGCCCTGGCGCGGCTGCAGGCTGCCGTCGGCCTTGCGGGTCCAGCCGCCGTTCCACTTGTCCTGGTTTTCCCATTCCTTCGGGTAGCCGATGCCGGGCTTGGACTCGACGTTGTTGAACCAGGCGTATTCGACGCCGGGGCGGCTGGTCCAGACGTTCTTGCAGGTCACCGAGCAGGTGTGGCAACCAATGCACTTGTCCAGGTTCAGCACCATGCCGATCTGTGCGCGTACTTTCATGTGTTTCTCCTGTTCCGATCGGGCGTTCAGTGGCCAGCGCCGCTGGCGGGGGCGCCGGCCGGCTCTTCGAGCCAGTCGACCTTGTTCATCTTGCGCACCACGACGAACTCGTCACGGTTGGTGCCGATGGTGCCGTAGTAGTTGAAGCCGTAGCTCAGCTGGGCGTAGCCGCCGATCATGTGGGTCGGCTTGAGCACGATCCGGGTCACCGAGTTGTGGATGCCGCCGCGCGCACCGGTGATCTCGGAGCCCGGGGTGTTGATGATCTTCTCCTGCGAGTGGTACATCATGGTCATGCCGGGCTTGACGCGCTGGCTCACCACCGCACGGCCGACGATCGCGCCGTTGCTGTTGAACAGCTCGATCCAGTCGTTGTCGACGATGCCGACCTTGGCCGCATCTTCCTCGCTGAGCCAGATCACGGTGCCGCCCCGGTTCAGCGTCAGCATGTGCAGGTTGTCGCTGTAGGTGCTGTGAATGCCCCATTTCTGGTGCGGCGTGATGAAGTTGAGCTGGATCTCGGCATTGCCGTTGGACTTGATGCTCAGGCCGCCCGTGGTCTTGAGGTCGACCGGCGGACGGTAGCTGCTGAAGCCTTCGCCAAAGGCGATCATCCAGGGGTGATCCTGGTAGAACTGCTGGCGTCCGGTCAGCGTGCGCCATGGGATGCATTCGTGCACGTTGGTGTAGCCGGCGTTGTAGCTGACGGTCTCGCTCTCGATGCCGCTCCAGGTCGGCGACGAGATGATCTTGCGCGGCTGGGCCTGGATGTCGCGGTAGCGGATCTTCTCGTCCTCGCGATGGATCGCCAGGTGCACATGGTCGCGGCCGGTGGCCTTGCTCTGCGCTTGCCAGGCCTTGACGGCGACATGACCGTTGGTCTCGGGCGCCAGCTGCAGGATCACCTCGCAGGCATCGATGTCGGTCACGATGCGGGGCATGCCCTGGGTCACGCCTTCTTCCAGCGTGACGCCATTGAGCTGGCCCAGCTGCGTGACTTCAAGATCAGTCTTCCAGGCGATGCCCTTGCCGCCGTTGCCCAGCTTGTTCATCAGCGGGCCGAGAGCCGTGAAGCGCTTGAAGGTGTTCGGGTAGTCGCGCTCGACCACCGTGACCTGCGGCGCGGTCTTGCCCGGAATCAGCGCGCATTCGCCCTTCTTCCAGTCCTGCACGCCGAACGGCTGCGCCAGCTCGGCCGGGGTGTCGTGCATCAGCGGGGTCAGCACGACTTCCTTCTCGACCCCGAGGTGACCGACGCAGACCTCGGAGAAGGCCTTGGCAAAGCCCTTGTAGATGTCCCAGTCGCTCCTGGCCTGCCAGACCGGGTCCACCGCCGCCGACAGCGGGTGGATGAAGGGGTGCATGTCGCTGGTGTTGAGGTCGTTCTTCTCGTACCAGCTCGCGGTCGGCAGCACGATGTCGGAATACAGGCAGGTGGTGCTCATGCGGAAGTCGAGCGTGACCAGCAGGTCGAGCTTGCCTTCGGGCGCCTTGGCATGCCACTTGACCTCGGTCGGCTTGGCCTCGTCGGCGCCCAGGTCCTTGCCCTGCACGCCGTTGCTGGTGCCCAGCAGGTGCTTGAGGAAATACTCGTGGCCCTTGCCCGAGGAGCCCAGGATGTTGGAGCGCCAGACGAACATGTTGCGCGGCCAGTTCTGCGGCGCATCCGGGTCCTCGCAGCTCATCTGCAGCGAGCCGTCCTTGAGCGCGCGCGCCACATAGTCCTTGGCATCGAGGCCGGCAGCGCTGGCGTCCTTGACCACCTGCATCGGGTGGGTCTTGAGCTGGGGCGCGCTCGGCAGCCAGCCCATGCGCTCGGCGCGCACGTTGTAGTCGATCATGCTGCCGCCAAAGGCGGCCTTGTCGGCCAGCGGCGACAGCACTTCCTCGACGCCGAGCTTCTCGTAGCGCCACTGGTCGGTGTGGGCGTAGAAGAAGCTGGTGCTGTTCATCTGGCGCGACGGACGGATCCAGTCGAGCGCGAAGGCCAGCGGGGCCCAGCCGGTCTGCGGACGCAGCTTTTCCTGGCCCACATAGTGGGCCCAGCCGCCGCCGCTCTGGCCGATGCAGCCGCACATCATCAGCATGTTGATGACGCCGCGGTAGTTCATGTCGGCGTGGTACCAGTGGTTCATCGCCGCGCCGATGATGACCATGGACTTGCCATGGGTCTTGTCGGCGTTGTCGGCGAACTGGCGCGCCACGGTGATGACCTGGTCACGCGGCACGCCGGTGATCGACTCCTGCCAGGCCGGGGTGTAGGGCACGTTGTCGTCGTAGTCGATGGCGCCGCTGCCAAAGCCACGGTCGATGCCGTACTGCGCCACCTGCAGGTCGAACACGGTCGCGACCAGCGCCGAGCGCGACTCGCCGCCCTGCCCGATCAGGTCCAGGCGCACGGTCGGCACCTTGGCGCGGTTGATCTCGCCCTGGGCCGCGTTGGCCGGGAAGTTGGGCGTTTCGACACCGCCGAAGTAGGGGAAGGCCACCTCGGAGATCTCGTGCGGCTGGGCGCCGTCCTCGACCACCGACAGCTTGAGCTTGACCTCCTGGCCCTGGCGCGCGTCCTTGGACTCCAGGTTCCACTTGGCGAGCTCGCCCTCGTCGAGCTGCTCGCCCCAGCGGAAACCGATCGAGCCGTTGGGCAGCACTGGGTTGCCGCTGGTGTCAAACGCCAGGGTCTTCCACTCGGGGTTGTTGTCCTGGCCGAACTGGCCGCTGAAGTCGCTGGCGCGCAGGTAGCGGTCCGGCACCAGGGTGGTGCTGCCGTCGGCGAGCTGGTGCTCCTTGAGCATGACCAGCAGCGGCAGGTCGGTGTAGCGGCGCGCGTAGTCGTCGAAGTAGGCGCTGCGGCCCTGGCCGCCGTCCTTGAAGTAGAACTCCTTCAGGATCACATGGCCCATCGCCATCGCGAGCGCGGCGTCGGTGCCCTGCTTCGGGTGCAGCCAGAGGTCGGACAGCTTGGCGACCTCGGAGTAGTCGGGCGTGACCGCGACCGTCTTGGTGCCCTTGTAGCGCGCCTCGGTGAAGAAATGGGCGTCGGGGGTCCGGGTCTGGGGGATGTTGGAGCCCCAGGCGATGATGAAGCTGGAGTTGTACCAGTCGGCCGATTCGGCCACGTCGGTCTGCTCGCCCCAGATCTGCGGGCTGGACGGCGGCAGGTCGCAGTACCAGTCGTAGAAGCTCATGCAGACGCCACCGATCAGCGACAGGTAGCGGCTGCCTGCCGCATAGCTGACCATCGACATGGCCGGAATCGGCGAGAAGCCGATGATGCGGTCGGCACCATGCTTCTTGATCGTGTAGACGTTAGCGCTGGCGATCAGCTGGTTGACCTCGTCCCAGCTCGAGCGCACGAAGCCGCCCAAGCCGCGCACCTGCTGGTAGTCGCGCCGGGCCGACTCGTCGTCGGCGATCAGGGCCCAGGCATCGACCGGGGTCTTGGCGACCTTGAGCGCGGCGCGCCAGCGCTCGAGCAGGCGTCCGCGCACCATCGGGTACTTGACCCGGTTGGCAGAATACAAGTACCAGCTGTAGGAGGCGCCACGGGCGCAGCCGCGCGGCTCGTGGTTCGGCATGTCCCAGCGCGTGCGCGGGTAATCGGTCTGCTGGGTCTCCCAGGTGACGATACCGCCCTTGACATAGATCTTCCACGAGCAGGAGCCCGTGCAGTTGACGCCGTGGGTCGAACGCACGATCTTGTCGTGGGCCCAGCGGTTGCGGTAGGCATCCTCCCAGGTGCGGTCTTCGTTGGTGGCGACACCGTGGCGGCCGGAATAGGTTTCCTGGGGCAGCTTGAAGTGCGTCAGACGGTCAAGAAAGTGACTCATGGTGAAGTCCTTGTTCAAGTGAAAAGGGATGGAGACGGAGCGCTGGCGCTCAGGGGTTCTTGATCTCGGAGCCGGCGCGCAGGTAGAACCACCAGTTCAGCACCAGGCACAGGGCATAGAAGACGGCAAAGCCATACATCGCGATCTGCGGCGTGCCGGCCTTGATCTGGTCGCCGATCACCACCGGCGCGACGAAGGCGCCGTAGGCGGCGATGGCCGAGGTCCAGCCCAGCACCGGGCCGGCCTGCTGACGGTCGAAGATCATCGCGATGGTGCGGAAGGTCGAGCCGTTGCCGATGCCGCTGGCCGTGAACAGCAGCACGAACAGCAGCATGAAGGGCAGGAAATACTGCTCGGGCGTGGCCGACTGGTAGGCCTGCAGCATCACGTAGCCGACCGCCACCGAGGCCAGCGCCATCACGACCGAGATCACCTGGGTCACGATCGAGCCGCCGAGCTTGTCCGAGATCCAGCCGCCGACCGGGCGCACCGCCGCGCCGATGAAGGGGCCGATCCAGGCATAGGTCAGCGCCGAGGGCGCGTTCGGGTTCTTCAGCGTGTGCTGCATCACGCCGGCGGCGTCAGGCAGGTGGCTGATGCCGAAGATCACCGTGATCGACAGCGGCAGCGCCATCGAGAAGCCGATGAAGGAGCCGAAGGTCACGATGTAGAGCGCGGTCATCGACCAGGTGTGCTTGTTGCCGAAGATCGCGAACTGCTTGGCGATGTTGTCCTTCATGGTGCCGAAGGCAGTGAACTTCATCAGCAGCAGGGTGCTCACGATGATCAGCGGCATCACCAGCCACATGCTGAGCAGGCCCAGGCCGGTCGGCTGGGGCAGGTAGAGATAGAGGCCGATGCCTGCCGGCAGGAAGGACAGGGTGTAGAGCCAGATGATCTTGACGAAGGCGGCCAGGGTGCTGCCGATGTTGGGCGAGACCGAGCTCAGGTTGTTCATGCCGAAAAAGCACAGCGCCGACAGCGGAATCAGCGACAGCAGCCAGGCGAAGCCCGCGTTCTGGATCCAGGTCGGGGTGCCGGCGGCGATCTTGCCGAGGATCCAGCCGCTGTCCTTGACCAGCGTCATCGGCTCGCCGCCCAGGCCACCGAACAGGCTGACCGTCATGACCAGCGGGATCACGATCTGCATCGTCGTGACGCCGAAGTTGCCCAGGCCGGCGTTGAGGCCCAGCGCAGTGCCCTGCAGGCGCTTGGGGAAAAAGGTGCCGATATTGGCCATCGAGGAGGCGAAGTTGCCGCCGCCCACGCCCGACCAGAGCGCCATCAGCTGGAACACCCAGAGCGGCCATTCGGGATGCTGCAGCGCGATGCCGGTGCCCAGCGCCGGCGCCAGCAGCATGGCCGTGGTCAGGAAGATGGTGTTGCGCCCGCCGGCGAGCCGGACCAGGAAGGAGGCCGGGATGCGCATGGTCGCGCCGGCCAGGCCGGCAATCGCGGTCAGCGAGAACAGCTCGTCCTTGCTGAACGGAAAGCCCAGATTGAGCATTTGCACCGTGATGATGCCCCACATGCCCCAGATCGCGAAGCCGCACAGCAGTGCCGGCACCGAGATCCAGAGGTTGCGGTAGGCGGTGCGCTTGCCGCTGGCGTTCCAGAACGCGTCGTCTTCGGGGCGCCAGTCCGTGATGTCGGCGCCGGAGGTCGGTTTGGGATTCATGGTTTCCTCGAAAAGTTCGACTCAGGACTTGCTGGTACGGTTGGCACTGCGGGCGCCACCCAGCAGCGGCAACTGGCGCACTTCGGTCAGATACATCCAGATCAACGAGACCCAGACCACGCCGTACATCAGCATGAAGGCGCTCGAGCGGATGCCGGTCAGGTCCATCAGCAGGCCGAACATGATCGGCAGCACGAAACCCCCCAGGCCGCCGGCCAGACCGACGATGCCGCTGATGGCGCCGATGTTGCCGGGGTAGTCGTCGCTGATGTACTTGAAGACGCTGGCCTTGCCGAAGGCCATGGCCACGCCGAGCACGGCCATCAGCCCGGTGAAGGCGTAGACGTTGAGGCCGATGTGGAAGGTGCTCGGGCCGTTGACGGTCAGGACCGTGAAGTCGGTCTGCGGGTAAGACAGCAGGAACAGGCAGATCCAGCAGACCCACATCACCCACCAGGTCACGCTGTGGGCACCGTACTTGTCGGACAGGATGCCGCCGATGGCGCGCAGCACGCCACCGGGCAGCGAGAAGCAGGCCGCCAGCAGCGCGGCGATCCGGATGTCGAGGCCGTATTCGCCGACGTAGTACTGCACCATCCAGAGCGAGAGCGCGACATAGCCGCCGAACACGATGCTGTAGTACTGGCAGTACTTGAGCACTTTCGGGTCCTTGAGCGCCTTGAGCTGATCGGTGAACTTGACATGGCTCGGCACCAGGTGCGACGGGTCGCTGTGGCTGAAGAACCAGAACAGCACCAGGGTGCCGAGCATGATGGCCGCGTAGACCTGGGGCACGATGGCCCAGCCGAAGGCCACCAGCAGCACCGGCGCGACGAACTTGTTGACTGCGGCGCCCGAGTTGCCGGCGCCGTAGACCCCCATCGCCATGCCCTGGCGCTGCTTGGGGAACCAGCGTGCCACATAAGGCGTGCCGACCGAGAAGGCGCCGCCGGCCAGGCCGACGAACAGGCCGATCACGATGAAATGCCAGTACTCGGTGGCGTAGCTCATGAGCCAGATCGCCGGCACCGTGACCGCCATCAGGCAGGCCATCACGATGCGGCCGCCGAAGCGGTCGGTCCAGATGCCCAGCGGCACCCGGACCAGGGAGCCGGTCAGCACCGGCATTGCGGTCAGCAGGCCGAACTCGGTCGCGTTGAGACCGAGCATCTTGCGGATCGGAATACCGATCACGCCAAACATCATCCAGACCATGAAGCAGACCGTGAAAGCCAGGGTGCTGACGATCAGCACCGACCAAGCCTGCCGGTTATGCTGCGGATTGCCGCTCATAAAACCTCCTGCCATTGATTACCATTGCTATCAATGTACAAGAGGGTTGCAAGTTTGGCTATCCTTCCGATAGCCTGCGAATGGCCGGCAAAAGAATGAAGGCCACCGGCCTCACCCCCTCCTTTGGAACTATCCCGCCAGGCAATTTGATGATGAATACGAAGCAATTTCCGGGCTTCAGCAGCCCGTCCGCCAGCACCGAAGCGCCGCTGGAAATGCTGGCCGCCTGCCACGGCCGGGTCGAGCAACAATGCCGGACCCTGCTGCGGCTGGTGCCTCATCTGCAGGCGCATGGCGCCGACCCATCCGCACGCCAGGCGGCACGGGCGGTAATGCGCTACTTTGATACCGCCGCCCAGGACCACCATGCCGACGAGGAGCAGGACCTGTTTCCGGCCCTGCTGGCCATCACGGCCGATTCGGCCAGCGAAGCGCCGCGGGTGCGCGCCTTGACGCAGGCGCTGCTGGCGGATCACCAGCGCATCGGCGGCCTGTGGCGCGAGCTGCGCCAGGCGCTTGCGGCCGTGGCCGAGGCGCAAGCCGCCGCGCTCTCGATCGAACAGGTGCAGGAATTCGTCGGCGCCTACCAGCGCCATATCGAGCAGGAGGAAGGCGAATTGCTGCCGCTGGCCGCGCGGCTGCTGTCGCCAGCCGACATCGGGCGCATTGGTGCGGCGATGCGGCAGCGACGCGGGATTGGCGCGATCGACTGAACTCAGGTCCAGCCGCGCTCGGTCGCGTAGACGGCGGCGTGCACGCGGTTGCTCAGTTCGAGCTTGCGCAGGATATGCTGGACATGGATCTTGACCGTGGTCTCGGCGATGTCGAGCTCGCGCGCGATCAGCTTGTTGCTGGCGCCATGGGCGATCAGGCGCAGGATCTCGCCCTCGCGCGGCGACAAGCTGTGGATCGGGTCGTTGCCGGCGACGCGGGCCCTGGCGGGGGCTGGCGGCTGGACCTCGGCCGGGGCAACGGCCGCCGCCGCGGCCTGGCCGGGGCTGGCGCGCAGCAGGCCGACCAGCTTGCCCATCATCTCGGGGCTGATCACCGAGTCGCCGTCCCAGATGCGGGCAATCGAGTTGGCCAGCTCCTCGGTGTCGATGGTCTTGAGCAGGTAGCCGTCGGCGCCCGCGCGCAGGCCCGCGGCCAGGTCCTCCTCGTTCTCGCTGACGGTCAGCATGACGACGCGCGCTTGCGGAGCTGCTGCCTTCAGGCCGCCGATCGCGTCGATGCCGCTGACGCCCGGCAGGTGGTTGTCGAGCAGGATCACGTCAGGCTGCAGCCGGCTGGCACTGCGCTGGGCCTCGCTGGCATCGGCGGCCTCGCCCGCCACGCTGAAGCGGCTGTCCTGCGCCAGCAAGGCGATCAGGCCGCGGCGAAATAGGTTGTGGTCGTCGACCACCAGCAGTCTTATTGGTGTCATCCCGGGTTCCATGGTCATTGGGGCAATGTCAGCACCACCTCGGTGCCCTGGCCCGGCGTCGATTCCAGCCTGACTTCGGCGCCGATGCCGGCGGCGCGTTCGCGCATGATCTGCAAGCCGAAGCTGGTGCCTGCCGCGTTGACCGAGGCGGCATCGAAGCCGCGTCCATTGTCGCGCACCGAGAAGGTCCAGGGCGGGCCCTTGACCACCTGGACCCAGACCTCGCTGGCCTGGGCGTGCTTGCGGATGTTGGACAGGGCCTCCTGCACCACATGCAGCACCTGCAGTTGCACGTCCGAGTGCAGCGCCACGCCATGGCCGCTGAGCGCCAGATGGGCCTTGAGGCCGCTCTGGTGCTCGAACTTGTTGAGCGTGCTGCGCAGGGCCTGCTCGATGTCGTCGCTGTGGCCACGGGTGCGGAAATGCACCAGCAGTTCGCGCACGTCCTGCAAGCCTTCCTTGACACCAGCGTCGAGCTCGTTGACGCTTTGCAGCATCTGCTCGCGGTCGCCACGCAGCACGGCGGCGCGCAGCAGGCTGAGCTGGATCTTCATGAAGGCCAGCGACTGCGCGATCGAGTCGTGCAGTTCGCGCGCGATCATGGCGCGCTCCTCGCTGACGGCGGCCTCGCGCACCAGCGCCTCGGTGCGCAGGTTTTCCACCGCATTGGCCAGATGCCCGGCCAGCGTGTCAAACAGGCCCTGCTCCTCGGTCGTCAGGCTGGCGGCGCCGCGATAGAACAGGTCGAGCTCGCCGAGCACGCGCTGCTGCAGCCGGATCGGCACGCTGATCAGCGAGGAATAGCCGGCCTTGATGCAGCCGCCCAGCAGCATGTCGTCGGCCGGGATGATCGGGATGACCCGGGTGCGGGCATTGGCCATCGGCTGGCCGCAGGCACAGGTGCCGGGCACCAGGCAGCGCTCCTCCTCGACCAGCTCCTGCGGCAGGCAGTCGCTGGCCAGCATCAGGTAACGCTGGCTGGCCTCGTCGGACCAGCGCACGGCGACCGCGTCGGCATTGGCCAGCCGGCGCATCTTCTGCGCAAAGCCCTGCGCCAGCGCCTCAAGGGTATCGGCCTCGGTCAGGAAGTTGCTGACCTCGTACAGGGCTGCGAGCCGGGCGCGCTGGGCCTCGAGGTCGCGCGTCTTGTCGCGCACCTTGGCTTCCAGGCCGCCGTAGAGCGAGCGCAGCCGGCCGGTCATGTGGTTGAAGCCGGCCGCGACCTCGCCGAATTCGTCAGGGGCCTGCTCGTCGAGCCGGACATCGAAGTCCCCCTGCTCGACCTGACGCAATCCCGCGCGCAGCCGCTGCAGCGGATCGATCACATACAGATAGCCGACATAGAGGGTAAAGACCGCCGCCACCACCGCCAGCCCCATCATGAAGAACTGGAACAGATTCAGGATTGCGGTCAGGCGCGTCATCGTGCCTTCGATCGCCGACACCAGCCGCTCGACTTCCCGCACGAAACGGTCGGCCAGTTGCGTCAGCGCTTGCGGGTCGGCCGCTGGCGCTGCCTGCCAATGGGGCTGCAGCATCTGCCAGGACTGGCTGAGTTCGGCAAAGCTGGCGCGTGCAGGGTCGTTCCAGGGCACGAACAGCGGGCGCGTCTTGTCACCCCGGTGCAGCAGTTCGATGCTGGCATTCATCTGCGCGACCAGCTGCTGGATTTCATCTTCGCTGCGCCCGCCTTGGCGCGCGCTCACGAGCCGCCAGGCCTGCATGCGCAGGCGCCCGGCCTCGTTGACCGCGGCCGCGCCACCGTCGAGCTGGCGCGTGACCCACATCGTCATGCCGATCGAGACCAGCGCGAGCAGCAGCAGGGACAGCCCGAGCAGCAGAAACTTGAAGGACAGTTGGCCGCGCCAGCGCATCGGAATGAAACCTGCAATCAGAGAGGAGTAGGAGTCACCCTGGCAGGAGCCAGGGCAGCGGGTCAGTTTTTTACCGGGTCTTGGATTGTGCGGCCTGAGCCGCTGGGCTGTCGATGCGGCATTCGGAGTAGCCGGCCTCCGACCTAGTTCTTACGGAGTAGACCGGACAAGCGCTGGCGGCTGATCGGTCGAACGGGAGCGGGCTGGATCAGGCCGGATGGGTGATTGCCAGGCTGGCGGGCATGGGCGACAGTAGCAGGATGTCGACCTCAACAGAATCACCCCGCACCGATCTGGATGCCGAGAGCGCCGCG
Source organism: Malikia spinosa (assembly GCF_002980625.1). Classification (GTDB taxonomy): domain Bacteria; phylum Pseudomonadota; class Gammaproteobacteria; order Burkholderiales; family Burkholderiaceae_C; genus Malikia; species Malikia spinosa. The sequence goes on from NZ_PVLR01000045.1 coordinate 23,582, forward strand.
GCCACGCAATGGGCCAGCGTCCTGCTGCACCAGCGCCGCACCACCCTGCCCAAGCGCCTGCAGGGACCCGGGCCTGACCCGGCGCAGCAGGCCGAGATCCTGGCCGCCGCCTCGGCTGCACCCGACCATGGCCAGTTACTGCCCTGGCGCTTCATCGAGGTGCCGCAGTCGCAGCGCGCGCGGCTGGCCGAGGTATTTGCCGCTGCGCTGCTCAAGCGCGATGGCCAGGCCGGCGAGCCCGCGCTTGAGCAGGCGCGCGAAAAGGCCTACCGCGCGCCCTGGCTGCTGCTGGCGGTTGCCCGGCTGCGCGGCGACGACCCCGCTATTCCCCCCAGCGAGCGCCTGCTGTCGACCGGTTGCGCGATCCAGAACATGCTGCTGCTCGCGACCGCGATGGGACTGGGTTCGGGGCTGACCAGCGGCAAGGCGCTGCAGTCCGAAGGCCTGCGCCGACTGTTCGGCCTGCAGCCGGACGAGGACGCGCTGTGCTTCATCAACATCGGCCATGTCGGCCAGGCCCGAAAGGCGCGTGAGCGACCGCCGGTGAGTGCCTACTTCACCCGGCTTGGCGACCCTCGCGTTGACCGAGACGCTTCGTCGGTCTGAGCGCCAGCCGCAGGTTTTTTGGCTGCTGACGCTTTACCGCCCTGCCATACCGGCTCTAGACTGGCAACCCTGACATCAGGGAGGGAGACGCATGGCAGATTTCGGCCACTTGCTGCAGGAGTCGCTGGCGGCGTCGGGCCAGGCCCAGATCGACCAGGCACGCGCGTTGGCGCTGATCGGCGACACGGCGGTGGACAAGGCGCTGCAGCTCGCGCGCGGCGCCGTCGACCTGCTGCGAGCGAGCGGGGAACAGCAGCTGCAGGCCAAGCTGGAGGACGTGGAAAGCAGCGTTCTGATGGCGCGCAAGCTGGGGGCGGTGGGAGTCATTGGAGCCACTGCAACGGGTATCGCTGTGACCGCCGCTGTCGGAGCGCTTGATTACAGAAGGCGAAACAACAACCAGCGGATGCGGGCCTTCAACAACGAGTTGGAGCAGAGCTTTGTGCCACATCGCTTGGCCGGCCAACCCTGCCTGCCCTGCCTGGATCAGAGTTCAGGCCAGGCACGCCGGCTACGGATCGAAAAGCGCCAGCGCCTGATCCTGCACGGCGAGCGCAGCCAGGACCCGGCGGTGCGCGATGCAGCCAAACGGTTGAAGGAAGACATGCACGCGGTCGAATTGGCCCGGCTGTCGGACAACAGCTATACCCAGTTCGACCCGAAGGCGGGTCCGCAGCAGAAGAAGCCGCCGGAGCCTTGGCAGGTGATGACGGAAGAACAAGCCAAGAAATTGAAGATTGATACGTCCTTGCTGAAGGATGCCAAGGCAGTTATCTACACGCTTCCACCGGATTTCCCCTTTGAACCCAAGACCGTGGTAGCTTTCCGGGGCACGACGGCAGACCCGGAGGACATCCTGACCGACCACGATCAGGCGCTCGGACTAGAAACCGAACAGTACAAGGCTGCACGCGAACTGGGCCAGCAGCTGAAAGACTACCTACCTGACGCCGAGGTCACCGGCCACTCGCTCGGTGGCGGCAAGGCCCAGGCCGCTGGCGTGGCTGGCCGGCTCAAGGGCAGCATGTTCAATTCTGCTGGCTTGCATCCCAAGTCAGTTCGCTTGACACCGGCTGAGCTGGAACGCCATGCCGGTCGTTTCCAGCAATACCGCGCCGAGGGTGCGGATGGCGGTGATCCGCTGACCGGGCTGCAGAACTCGCGCAAGTGGCAGCAGCGGGTTTATGGCGGCGCGCAAGGCCTGCAGGCGCTGGCGCAGGCCAACCGCTGGGCCTTCAAGGAGCTCGGCATCGAGGACCCGATTGGGCTGTTGCCAGACCAGGTGCAACCGATCGCGCGTGGCTTGGCGGACCGCCTGCTCAACGTCACGCCGCAGGAGGTTGCGCGCAACCTGGCCTACAGCGGCGGCAAATGGTATCTGCCGCCCGCACTCGGCCAGGTGCGTGGCATCGCCAGCAAGACGGCCGAAGGCCGCGACACGCCGCTCGAGCAGCAGCATGGTATCGGCGGCGTGATCCACGGCCTGGAGACCCGCAAGGCAGGCGACATCAACCGGCTGTTGGCGGGAACAGGTCAACCTGGGCCGGCGAGCGACTACATCGGCCCCACACTCAAGACCTGAGGCAGCCATGAAACCTGTCCACCAGATGCGGCGCCGGCTCGGGCGCTACCTGCTGCCGCTGGCAGTCCTGTTCAGCCTTCTGCACCCTACCACCGGAGCCGCCATGATCACGACCGACCAGGTATTTTCCGACCCGCAGGTCGCGCAGCTTGCCAATGCGGCGCAGGACGGCGACTTGGGCCGTCTCCAGCAACTGATCAAAGCCGGCGCGCGCGTGAAGTTTGTCGGGCGCGAAGGCATGACGGTGACGCATTACGCGCTGCGCGCGCGCCGCCATGCACCACAGGTGATGGAGCTGCTGCTGAAGGCCGGCGCCGATCCGGTCTCGATGCTGTCGAACGAGAAGACCGTGCCGCACTATGCGGTCGCGCGCAACAACGCCGACCCAGAAGTCGTCAAGGTGCTGCTGGCGTACGGGATCGGGCCGAACTGGTTTCCGCCCAGTGGCGTGTATCACGATCGGTCGTTGCTGCAAGCGGCGATCATGGGCAGCAACCTGCCAGTGGTCAAACTGCTGGTCGAGCGCGGGGCCGACATCAACTATGTCCACCCGATCTCGGGCTCGGCGTTGCACTATGCGCTGGATGGTAACGATTTCTATATTCCAGCCTATCTGGTCGAGGCGGGGATAGACCTGAAGCTGCTCGATGGCACGGCACCTGAAATAACAAATCCACGCGCGATACGCCGAACTGCAATCGAAAAGTTCTGCCACTTCGACGGCGGCGTTCGCGGCAACGACCCGCTGCCCGAAATCGCTGCCGGCTGGCGCGTCTTCACCGCCGCGCTGGCCAAGCGGGGCGTGAAGATGCCTTGCGGGCTGTGACGGGCTACAGCCAGGCCAGGAAATACTCGGTCAACAGCAGCGGTGCGCCCTGACGCCGAAAGACGCAGCGGCGCGCCAAGCCCGAGGGCGTGCGGGCAAATTCGAAATCGCTGCGCTCGAGGTCGGTCTGCTGGAACAGCAGTTCCCCCAGCGGCCGGCAGCCCAGGCGCTCGATCTCCTGCCAGGGATTCGTCTGCGACCAGGCGGGAATGACGGTGCGCGCCTGCACCAGGGCCTGGCCGGACTGGTGCAAGGTGACGCGGCGCACCCAGGCCAGGCTGTCGCTGGAAAGACCGAGCCGGTCGAGCTCGCAGTGCCAGGGCAGTTCCCGGGCCTCGCCCTGCAGCTCGACCGCCAGGTCCGGCCAGTGGCGCCGGAGCCGGGCGGTCAGCGAGCCGCGCTCGGTCAGCCAGGACCGGGCTGGCACCGAAGGATTGAGGTCGGCCAACTGGCAGGCCGCCAGCCATGACTGATTCGGATTCATGGTCCGATTCTAGGATTGCAGGCGCCGGGCGGCGCCCTGCCCCACGACCCAGCAGCAGAACCTCAGGCCGTCAGGACCCGTCAGGCCCGGCGCGCCAGCACCTCGAACGCCGGCAGAGTCCGGCCTTCCAGCACTTCGAGGAAGGCACCGCCGCCGGTGCTGATGTAGCCGACCTGGTCAGCAATCTGGTACTTGGCGATCGCGGCCAGCGTGTCGCCACCACCCGCGATGCTGAAGGCCTGGCTCTGGGCGACGGCCTGGGCAATCACGCGGGTGCCGTTCTCGAACGCCGCGAACTCGAACACGCCAACCGGACCGTTCCAGACGATGGTGCCGGCGGCCTGCAGCTGCTCGGCCAGCCGGGCCGCCGTCTCGGGCCCGATGTCCAGGATCAGGTCGTCATCGGCTACCTCGCTCGCCGCCTTGGTCTCGGCTGCCGCATCGGCGCCGAAGGTCTTGGCGGTCACGACGTCGACCGGGATCGGTACCTCGGCGCCGCGGGTCTTCATGGCCTCGATCACGGATCGGGCCTGCTCGACCAGGTCGGGCTCGGCCAGGCTGTTGCCGATCTGGTGGCCGGCGGCCAGCAGGAAGGTGTTGGCGATGCCGCCGCCGACGATCAACTGGTCGACCTTGGACGCCAGGGTCTTGAGGATGCTGAGCTTGGTCGAGACCTTGGAGCCGCCGACGATCGCCACCAGCGGGCGTTTGGGTTCCAGCAGGGCCTGGGTCAGCGCATCCATCTCGGCTGCCAGCAGCGGGCCGGCGCAGGCGATCGGCGCCGTCTCGGCGATGCCGTAGGTCGTGCCCTCGGCGCGGTGTGCGGTGCCGAAGGCATCGTGCACGAAGATGTCGCACAGCCGGCCGAGCTTGGCCGCCAACTCGGGCTTGTTCTTCTTCTCGCCGACGTTGAGGCGGCAGTTCTCCAGCAGCACCAGCTGGCCCGGCGCGACATCGAAGCCGCCGTCGACCCAGTTGGAGACCAGCGGCACCTCGCGTCCCAGCAGCTCACCCAGGCGCTGGGCGACTGGGGCCAGACTGTCCTCGGGCTTGAACTCGCCCTCGGTCGGGCGACCCAGGTGCGAAGTCACCATCACGGCGGCGCCGGCGTCGAGCGCGAGCTGGATCGCCGGCAGCGAGGCGCGGATGCGGGTGTCCTCGGTGATGTTGCCGTCGTCGTCTTGCGGCACGTTGAGGTCGGCGCGGATGAAGACGCGCTTGCCGGCGGCCTGGCCGCTGGCGCAAATGTCGGAGAAACGCAGGAATTTCATGCCCAGCCGATCAGCGCAGGTTGTAGAA
>NZ_PVLR01000046.1 GCF_002980625.1 Malikia spinosa
GGCCCGGAACTCGGGTGAATGGCGCCGGCGCTGGCGTCCGGCTGGGGGATGAGTGATGTTGGTGTCCATGTGTCCGCGTGTAGATAAGCGGACACAAGCATCCTTCAGGGTAAGGCTGCTTTCAAGATGGGGTTTGCCGGACGGATACGCAGCGCGTCCTTGAAAGAACGATGAACGAGTTGAAGCTCGTCGATCGAGTCGAGGAAGAAGTAGGCAAGCTGCGATGAGGACGCCAACCAGTGGGTGAAACGCTCGTGCTCATCCCCGAAAAGGGTGGCGACGACGCCAGCGGATGCAACGCTTTCGAGAGACAAGAAGAACGCTGGCTCGCCCCGAGCGAAGAGTTCCCTCGCCTTCGACTCGCACTCATACGTCTTACCGGCACCGGCCTCGGACACGATGAGAATGCGCTGTGACCGTAGGAGTTCGTCCCAGCTGACGCCGGATTCGTCGAAGCGTTCACCCCAGGGCAGTTCGAATGCATCGTCTTTGCTGGAGGGTGTTCTCAGGGCCTTAAAAGTGCGATTCATCTTGATTGAGGGCTTAGCGGCCAGCGCTTGTTCGATTTATAACTGCACCTGTCGCCGCTAGTCTGACAGCGAGGGTGCTGAACCCGACCGATCCGGCGTCTCAGAGGCTCCGATCCGCTGTCTAGCTGACATTGGTTTGGCGGAGGCGAAGGGCCGCAACCGCTGCTTAGCGGTCTCACGAGCTATCAATGCGAAGGCTCCCATCGGGCCGGAAGCCGTCGCCGGCCTTTGTATGCGTTTTTATCAGAATTCCGAGGTACTCCCAAGCGGGGTTGTCGTGATCTGGGAGTGAAAAACAGAAGGTAATTGTCAGCCATGCCTGATCACGGCCGCGCTTAGCCACCGACTCGAGCAAATCTCGGCTGTGCTGCTGCAGAAAATCAGCTATGCCATACGGCATGACGGTGCCCGGCACCACCATCCAGCGCATGACCGGATGCGAGATCGTGACGCCGGAGAATGCCTGAGCCCGTCGGCTTGCCAGACGGCTAGACGTTCGCCGCGGTGAACAGCTCAAACGGAACCAGGGTCTGCCAGCGCTGCGGGCTGCTGCGGCTCTCGAGCGCGAGCTGCATGGCATCGCACAGCGCGCGGGCCATCGCTGGCAGGGGATGCGACAGCACGGCGGTGACGCTGCCGTCCAGCAGTGCCTGGCGCGTGATGTCGGTCAGGTCATGGCAGACGGTCACCAGCTGCGGTTGGGGGGTATCGCGCAAGGCATCGATCACGCCCTCGATGCCACCCCCTGCGACATAGATGCCCGCCAGGTCGGGGTGCTGGTGCAGCAGTTCAGTGCCGCGCTCTGCGCCAGCTGCGGGTCCTCCAGGCTGACCAGGGTCTCGAGCACATGGAACTGCGGGGCCGCCTCCCGCAGGTAGGAGCGAAAGCTGATCTCGCACTGTTCCTGGCACAGGTAGCGGTGGCTGCCCAGCAGCAGGGCGACCTTGCTGGCGGCGGGGCACAGGCGTGACAGCAGCCAGGCCACCATGCGCCCCATCTTGCGGTTGTCGACGCCCAGCGGCCCAGGCGTGCCGCCACATGGCGCGGCGTCAGCTCGTCCAGATGCTCGATCAGGCACTCGACGGGTGGCTCGCCCTGGCGTGCCGCGGCCGCCAGTCCGGCCGCGAACGAGCGGTAGAACGGCGTGCGCCGGCTTTGCAGCAGAAAGCCAAGGCCGCACTGCAAGCCGGCCTGCATGTGGTGTGCGAGAAGCCGCTGTGCTTCACGACCCAGCAGGCCGAGGAGCTGCGCGCGCTCGCGGCATGCCAGGGCCGGATCGTCGGCGTGACCTATGGCTATGCCGGCCACCAGCTGATCGAGCAGGCGCGCGAGATGATCGCGGCCGGCGAACTCGGCGAGATCCGGATCGTGCAGATGCAGTTCGCGCACGGCTTCCACAGCGCGGCGGTCGAGGCCGCCAATCCCGCCACCCAGTGGCGCGTCGATCCCAAAATGGCCGGCCCGAGCTACGTGCTGGGCGATGTCGGCACCCACCCGCTCTACCTGTCGGAGGTGATGCTGCCGCAACTGCGGATCAAGCGCCTGCTCTGCACGCGCCAGAGCTTCGTCAAGAGCCGCGCGCCGCTGGAGGACAACGCCTTCACGCTGATGGAATACGACAACGGCGCGGTCGGCCAGGTCTGGTCCTGCGCCGTCAACGCCGGCTCGATGCATGGCCAGAAAATCCGCGTGATCGGCGCCAAGGCCAGCCTCGAATGGTGGGACGAGCGGCCGAACCAGCTCAGCTTCGAGGTCCAGGGCCAGCCGGCGCGGATTCTCGAGCGCGGCATGGGCTATCTGCACCCGGCGGCACTGGCCGATGACCGCATCGGCGCCGGCCACCCCGAAGGCCTGTTCGAGGCCTGGTCGAACCTCTACTACCGCTTCGCGCTGGCGATGGACGCGGCGGACCGCGGCCAGCCGGCACCGCTGCGCTACCCCGACATCGACGCCGGGGTCGAGGGCGTGCGCTGGGTCGAGCACTGCGTGCGCTCGGCCGATGCCGGCGCGGTCTGGGTCGACTACCGCTGACCTCAGGCCGCCACTTGCTCGCGCAGCCAGCCCATGCTGTCGGCCAGCGCGACCTGCGGGTCGTCCAGCTGCTGCACCTCGGTGGCGAAGGGCTCGAAGCTGAACAGGCCCTGGTAGCCCGCGGCCTGCAAGGCGCTGATCTGCGCCACATTGCCCAGGCGGTCGCGCGGGTCGACCAGCACGCGGTGGGCGTCGAGCATCGCGTCCACTGTCACGTCGGTGTCGGCCACGCCCGAGATATGGACCAGGCCGGTCCACTCGGGGTAGAACTCGGTCTCACCGGCCAGGTGATGGTGGAAGGTGTCGTGCACCAGCTTGAAGATGCCTTCACCGCCAGCGGCCTTGATGGCGGCAATCGCATCGGCCTTGCGCCGCAGCGACGACACCGGGAAGCCCAGCGGCTCGACCAGGCCCTTGATGCCGCGCGCTTCCAGGATAGGCTTGATCGCCTTCAGCGCGCTGACCACGTCGTCCAGCGCGACCGGGGTGCCGTCGTTGAGCGGGCACATCACCAGCGACTCGGCGCCGCAGGCGGCCGCGTAGTCGGCCAGCGCCTCGGTCTGGGCGCGGCGTTCGTCGTTCCAGACGTTGAACGGATAGAGCGCGTTGATCGACAGCAGCTTGACGCCAGCGGCCTCGGCCGCCGCCTTCACTTCAGCCGGCGCTACGGTGCCGACCAGGTTGGGCGTGTCGTTGCGGATCTCGACATCGGTCACGCCGAGGGCGCGCGCCATGGCAAAGAACTCGGCCGGGGATTGGCGCGGGGCCAGGATATGGCTCAGGGAAAAACGCATGGTATTGACCTGGGATGAAAGGGTTTTCGGGTGTTTGCGGGTGTTGCCGCCTGGCTGCAGGGAGATCAAGCCTCTTGCCTGCCTGGCCAAGGCGGCCTTGCATGAGGCAACTTATTCGTAGAGCGCGGGGCGGGCCGGCAACTCGATCGCCACCGCCTGGCCGGCGCTCTCCTGCGCCTGCACGCAGGCGTCCGAGGTGACTGCGGCCGCATAGCCGTCCCAGGCGCTCGGGCCGGTGGCGCCACCCTGGGATGCAGCAGCGATGAAGTCCTGCAGCTCGACGTCGTAGCTGGCCACGAAGCGGTCCTTCCAGTCGGTCAGGATGCTGCTCTGGCGCTTGGCATCGAGCCGCAGCGCCACCGCCATCGGTTCGGGCAGGCGGGCCGTGCCGGCCTCGCCGACCACCTCGCACTGAATGTCGTAGCCGTACTGGCAGTTGACGAAGATCTCGACGTCGATCAGCACGCCCTTCTTCGTTTCCAGCACCACCACCTGCGGGTCACGTAGCTTGCTGTGGCTGCGCGCAGCATTGCGCGGGTAGAGCACGCGCGCCGACACATAGTCGTCGTCGAGCAGCCAGCGGAACACGTCGATCTCGTGGATCAGCGTGTCGTGGATCGCCATCGGCGTGACATAGGCCTCGGGCACGGCCGGGTTGCGGTGCGCGGCATGGACCAGGATCGGGGCGCCGGTGTGCTGCTGCACGGCCTGCCTGAGCGCCAGGTAGCCAGCGTCATAGCGGCGCATGAAGCCGACCTGCACCAGACGCTTGCCGTGAGCCACCTCGGCCTCGACGATACGGCGTGCGCCCTCGGCCGTGGTCGCCAGCGGCTTCTCGCAGAACACCGGCTTGCCGGCAGCGACGGCGGCCAGCACATAGGGCTCGTGGGTCGCGCCCCAGGAGGTCACCAGCACGGCGTCGACTTCAGGCGCGGCAATCAGCGCCTCGCCGGTCTCGTACAGCTTGGCGTTGGGCGCCAGATCGGCGCGCACGCTCTCGGCCGAAGCCAGGTTCACATCGGACAGCGCGACCACTTCGGCGCCGGCCAGCACCTGCTGGATGCGACGGGTGTGGTCGCGGCCGATCATGCCGGTGCCGATGACACCAATTTTCAAAGTCATGGTTTGCTCCTGAATAGCTTGGGGTTGGAATGGAAGTGGGGGCTTATCGGGTCGGGTATTGGTCGAGGTAGCGCTGGATCTCGGTGCGCATGAAGCGGCTGGATGCCTCGGCGCGCTCCTCCCAGGCGAAGACGCAGGCTGACAGCACGCCGTCGAACTTGACGTCGGCCAGGGTCTGGAAAAACAGGTCCCAGTCGATCTCGCCCTGGCCCATGTCCAGGTGCTGATGGACCCGGATCTGGCTTGAGCCCGGCGGATTGACGATGTAGCGCAGCTGCGACGATTTCTTGTGGTTGAAGGTGTCGGCCACGCGGACATGGGCCAGCACCGGCGCGGCCTCGCGGATCATGGCCGCCATGTCGTCGCCGTAGTAGAAAGTGTGCGGCGCGATGTAGCTCAGCCTCAAGGCCTTGGAGCCGATGTTCTTGACGATGTCGACGGCCGGCTGCAGCTGCTCGACCCAGTCCTCGGGGTGCGGCTCGACCGACAGCGTCAGGCCTTCGCGCTCGAAGATCGGCAGCAGCTCGTCCATCGAGCGGAACCAGGCCGCCTCGCACAGCTCCCGGGTGTTGGCGCCGGGGCGCTCGCCGACCGAGCGCTCGGGCGAGGCGCCGCGGCCGAACTCGCTGATCAGGGTGTCGCAGCCCATCTCGACGGCCACCTCGATCGCCTTCTTCCAGCAGCGCACCGCCCACTGGCGCTCGTCCTCGAACGGGCTGGCCCAGCGGTACATCGGCTGCAGCGTGGCCAGTCCCACGCCATGCTCGCGCAGCGCGGCCTTGAAGCCGGCCATGCGCTCCTTCGTGGCGCGCGGCATCACCCACCAGTCGAGGAAGTCGCTGCGCGGCGACAGTTCGATCTGGTCGTAACCCAGCTCGGCCGTGGCGCGGCACAACTCGGGCAGGCTCAGGTGGCGGATCATGTACGGGTCCAGCGCTATCTTCATTTCGGGTCTCCTTGTGCTTGTGCTTTTTCATGTCGCCGGTGCCAACCGGGCGACTGGAGCCAATGTAGGGGCCGACCGGCGAAAGAATGGCGAGATAATTGACGAAAAATCGTCAAATCATGGTTAACCCCAACCGCCGCAAGAAAACCGCCCGCTTCGAGGAAATCGCTGCCCTGGCCGGCGTCAGCGTCTCCACCGTGGACCGCGTGCTCAACGAACGCGACACCGCATCGGTCCGGACCCGGGAAAAGGTGGTGCAGGCCGCGCGTCAGCTCGGCGTGCCGCGCCTGCTGCCCGAAACCCGTCATGGCCTGATCCACATCGACATCGTGTTGCCCGACAGCAGCACGCCCTTCTTCCAGCGTCTGAACCTGGCCTTGCAGCGCGGCGTGGCCATGCTCGACAAGCGTCTCGTGGTGCATCGGCTGTGGACACCCGAGCAGGACGAGGCCGCCCTGGTGCGCAGCATCGGGCCGCGCCGCTACCGGCGCCAGGCGCTGATCGTGGCGGCGCCCGACACGCCGGCCGTGCGCGGTGCGCTGCAGCAGGCGCGCGAACGCGGCGAGCATGTCACGATGGTGGTGACCCGGGTCGACCAGGTGCCGCAGGCCGATTACGTCGGCATCGACAACCACGCCGCCGGGCGCACGGCGGGCTACCTGCTCGGGCGGCTGTGCCACCGCGAAGGACGGGTATTGATCCTGTCGAGCCGGCGCGACTACCTGGGCCACAGCGAGCGCAGCCGGGGCTGCCGCGAGGTGCTGGCCGAGCAGTTTCCGGCCCTGAGCTGCGACCTCGACGTGACAGAGACCCACGACGACGCCGACAAATGCTACTGGGCGGTGCAGCAGGCGCTGCAGGAAAACGGCGCGCTGGTCGGGCTCTATAACACCGGGGCCGGCTCACCCGGCATCATGGCCGCGCTGGGGCGCTTTGCGCAGGACAAGGTGTGCTGGGTCACGCACGAGATCTCGGACGACCACCGGCAATACCTGGCGCAAGGCATGCTCGACGTCGTGATCGACCAGGACCCCGACACCCAGGCCATCCGGGCACTGCAGAATGTGGTGGCTGCGCTCGGCACGGCGCCAGCGGCCAGCCTGGCGCAACAACCCGGAGAATTCCGGCTCTACTTTGCCGAGAACATGGGACAACAGCCCTATCTGGAGTGAACCGCCAGGCAGCCCCGAGCGCATGAAACCGGTGTTGCGGGAATGCCCGAATAAGAAAGAACTATATTTTCATTCACAATATGCAAAGAAATATATTTCTATAAAGGCAACTCAAAACCCGCATGAGCCCAATGATGGGTGCAAGGCCGGGGCGCGGCCGGTCTCCATTTGAAAGACGAACATGGCAGCGACAACAGACAGCAACAACAGTGTAGACCAGTTCATTGCACGCATCACGGCGCAATACGAGCAGCTCAGCAAGCAGCTCAAGGTGATTGCCAAGTACGTGGAACAGCACCGTGACCATATCGGACTCGAAGGCATCCAGCAGGTGGCGGCCCAGTGCCAGGTCCAGCCCTCGGCCGTGGTGCGCTTTGCCAAGCATTTCGGTTTCTCGGGCTTTTCCGAGATGCAGGCCATCTTCCGCGCCGGGCTGACGCGCCAGCTCGCGCCCAGTCGCAACTACCGGACCCGCATCCGCGATGTCATCGATTCGGGCTCGGGCAGCCTGTCGAGCGTCGAGATCGCGCGCGAATTCCTGGCCGGCAGCCAGGCCGGCATGCATGAACTCGATGCCAACCTCGACGAACAAGCTTTCAAGCAGGCGGTGGACATGCTGCGCGAGACCGACTGCATCTGGATCGCGGCATCCAGGCGCTCCTTCCCGGTGGCAGTCTATCTGGACTACGCGCTGCAGCACACCGACAAGCGGGTCGGCCTGATGTCCGGCCTGGGCAGCATGCACCTGGGACAGATGCGCTCGGTACGCCCGGGCGACGTGATGATCGCGATCTCCTTCGCGCCCTATGCCGAGGAAACGCGCGCTGCGGTGGATCTGGCAGTCGAACGCGGCGCCCGACTGATCGCCATCACCGACAGCCGCATGAGCCCGCTGGTCAAGATGGCAGAGGCCGCTCTGCTGGTGCAGGACAACTCCACCTTCGGCTTTCGTGCCCTCACCAGCACCATGGGCCTGGCACAAAGCCTGTTCATCGCGCTGGCCTACGCGCTGGAGCTGCCCTACCGGCCTACCTCGCCGAAGGTCGGCAACTGAGCCCGAGGAATAGAAACACGCTTTTTCATGGAAAATATTTTGGAAAAATCTTTCCAAAATAGCGGAAAACTTCTTATAGTTCCTGGGACGCGCAGCGCGCGCCAGATTCGATCCCAGGAGACATAAGGAACCCTCATGAAAAACGTCGCCGTCTTCGGTGCGGGCCGCATTGGCCGCATCCACGCCTCCAACCTCGCCGCCCTGCCCGGCGTTCGCCTGCAGTATGTCTGTGACGCGGTGCCCAGCGCCGCGGCCGAACTGGCACAGCAGCTCGGCGCCCAGGTCGCCGAGCTCGACCAGGTGTTCGCCGATCCGGGCGTGGATGCGGTCGCGATCTGCTCGCCCACCAGCACCCACAGCGACCTGATCGCCAGGGCGGCGGCCGCCGGCAAGCATATCTTCTGCGAGAAGCCGGTCGACCTGTCGGTGCCGCGCGCCGAGGCGGTGGCGCGCGCCGTCGCCGAGGCCGGGGTGGCCTGCATGATCGGCTTCCAGCGCCGCTTCGACCCGACCTTCAACGAGGCACGCCGCCGCCTCGACGCCGGCGAGATCGGCCGCCCCGAGATGCTCGTGATCACGAGTCGCGACCCCGGCGCGCCGCCGGTCGACTACCTCAAGGCCTCGGGCGGCATCTTCCGCGACATGCTGATCCACGACCTCGACGTGTTCCGCTGGATCCTGTGCGCCGACGGCGACGAAGCGGCCTGGCTCAGCGCGACCGCCTCGGTGCTGACCGATCCAGCCGTGGCCGAAGCCGGCGACTGGGACAGCACCGCCGTGACGATCAAGACCCGCCTGGGCCGTCTCTGCCAGATCAACACCAGCCGCCGCGCCGCCTACGGCTACGACCAGCGCTTCGAGCTGCTCGGCTCCGACGGCATGCTGCAATGCGGCAACCAGACCCCGAGCCAGGTGCTGCAATGGGACGCGCGCGGCGTGCGGGCCGACAAGCCCGAGCCCTTCTTCCTGCAGCGCTATGCCGCCGCCTACCGGCTCGAGATCGAGCATTTCTTCGACTGCCTGCAGTCGGGCCAGCCGTTCAAGACCACGGTCGAGGACGGCGTCAAGGCCCAGCAGCTGGCTGATGCCGCCACCCTGAGTGCGCAAAGCGGCCAGCCGGTGCAGTTCTGAGCGCTGGCGCCTGATGGCAATCGGAGCGCGGGCGAAGGCGCCGCAGCTCCCCAGTCGAAAACAACAGGAGACAAGACATGAAACAGGAAAACACCGCCCCGCTGCGCGTGGGCATCGCCGGCCTGGGCCGGCTCGGCAAGCGCCACGCCGAGCAACTGGCGCGCCACACCCCGGGCGCGCGGCTGGTTGCGGCCTGCAGCCCGGTGGCCGAGGAGCTCGACTGGGCGCGTGAGACGCTTGGCGTGCCGCGCCTCTATGCCGACTATGCCGAGCTGCTGGCCGACCCCGAAATCGATGCCGTGGTGCTGGTCACGCCGACCACGCTGCATGCCGACCAGACCAGCGCGGCGCTGCGTGCCGGCAAGCATGTCTTCGTCGAAAAGCCGCTCTCGCTCGACGTCGCGACCTGCGAGGCGGTCGAGGCCGTGGCGCGCGACTATCCCGATCAGGTCGCCATGGTCGGCTTCGTGCGCCGCTTCGACCCCAGCTACGCGCGTGCCAAGGCCGCGATCGACGCCGGCCAGCTCGGCCGACCGTTCCTGGTGCGCTCGCAGACCTGTGACCAGAACGATCCGGCCGGCTTCTTCGTGCGCTTCGCGCCGAGCTCGGGCGGCATCTTCATGGACTGCAGCGTGCATGACATCGACCTGGCGCGCTGGATGCTCGGCAACCCGAAGGCGGTGCGCGCCTTCGCCAGCGGCACGATCGCGCTGCACCCGGGCCTGACCGACTGCGGCGATGTCGACAACGGGCTGGCCATCGTCGAGTTCGAGGGCGGACAGCGCGCGATGTTCTACGCCAGCCGCACCCTGCCCCATGGTCACGAGACCACGACCGAAGTCATCGGCACCACCGGCACGGTGCAGATCGGCTTTGGTGCGCACGCCGACCGCACCGAGTTCCGCAACGCGGCCGGTGTGCAGCACACCGCGCTGCCGGACTTCTTCGCCCGCTTCGAGGACGCCTTCCGACTCGAAATGGAAGCCTTCGTCGCGGCCTGCCGCGGCGAGATCGCGCCGCCGCTGACGCTGTCGGACGCGACCGAGGCGACCCGGATCGGCCAGGCCATTACCGAGTCGCTGCGCAGCGGCCTGCCAGTCGCGATAGCCTGAAGCTGAAGCTGAAGCCGTGACTGTGACTGTGACTGTGACTGTGACTGTGACTGTGACTGTGACTGTGGCCGAGCCTGCTCCGCACAGGCCAGCCCAGGTCCGTGCTACTCGCGCAGCGCCAGGCTGAGCCGGTCGATCACCTCGGCCCAGTCGGCATCATCGGCCAGCAGCTGGCGCAGCAGCTCGGCCTGCGAAGCGGTCCAGAACGGGGCCTCCTCAAGCTTGGCATCAGGCGCCAGCGGCCCCTGCTCGCGCAGGAAGGCCGCGATGCTGAACGGGTCGCTGGGCAGGCCGAGCTGGTCGAACAGTTCGGTAAAGCGGTGAAAGAAGGCTTCCATGGGCAGACTCCCGGGACAGAGTTGAGCAGATGGGACTAGCTTGCAGCAAATCGCGCACGCCGGCAAGGGCCGCGCCCCGGCTTGAGCCAGCAGCGCCCAGCATGAAAAAACCCGCGCCAGCGAATAAAGCCGGAGCGGGTTTTTTCATGACCGGAAATGACGCCCTGACAGGCGTCTTCCCCAGTGCAGGGCATCAGCCCATGTGCAGGCCGCCGTTGACCGAGAAGTCGGCACCGGTCGAGTAGCCGCCGTCTTCGCTGGCCAGCCAGGCGACGATGGAAGCGATCTCGCTCGGCTTGCCCAGGCGCTTGACCGGCACGGTGGCGACGATCTTCTCGAGCACGTCCGGACGGATGGCGTTGACCATGTCGGTGCCGATGTAGCCCGGGCTCACGGTGTTGACGGTCACGCCCTTGGTCGCCATTTCCTGCGCCAGCGCCATCGAGAAACCATGCATGCCGGCCTTGGCAGCCGAGTAGTTGGTCTGGCCGGCCTGGCCCTTGTTGCCGTTGACCGACGAGATCTGGATGATGCGGCCCCAGCCCTTTTCGACCATGTCCGGCACGACCTGCTTGGTCACGTTGAACATCGAGTTCAGGTTGGTGTCGATGACGGCGTCCCAGTCCTCGCGGGTCATCTTCAGGAACATGCGGTCCTTGGTGATGCCGGCGTTGTTGACCAGCACGTCGATCGGGCCGTGCTCGGCCTTGGCCTTGGCGAAGGCTTCGACGGTCGAATCCCAGCTGCTGACGTCGCCGGCCGAAGCGTAGAAGGTGAAGCCCAGCGCGGCTTGCTCGTCGAGCCACTTGGTGAAGTCACGGGTCGGACCGCAGCCGGCGATGACCTTGAAGCCTTCCTGATGCAGGCGCTGGCAGATAGCCGTTCCGATGCCACCCATGCCACCGGTCACGTAAGCGATTTTTTGAGTCATGTCGTTCTCCTCGTTTGTTGGTTTAAGTCGTCTGGAAATCATCCCGGCCGCCGGAAGGCCCGGCGGTCAGGAATTGGGGAAACTCTGGGAAACAGTAGATCAGCGCTCGACAGCCAGCGCCACGCCCATGCCGCCACCGATGCACAGTGCGGCCAGGCCCTTCTTGGCGTCACGGCGCTGCATTTCGTGCAGCAGCGAGACCAGGATGCGGCAACCAGACGCGCCGATCGGGTGACCCAGCGCGATCGCGCCGCCGTTGACGTTGACCTTGGCCAGGTCGGTGCCCAGCTCCTGGTTGACGGCGCAGGCCTGGGCTGCGAAGGCTTCGTTGAGTTCGAACAGGTCGACGTCACCCACGCTCCAGCCGGCGCGCTCGAGCGCCTTCTTCGATGCCGAGACCGGGCCCATGCCCATGATCGCCGGGTCCAGACCGGTGGTGCCGAAGCTCTTGAGCGTGGCCAGCGGGGTCAGGCCCAGGGCAGCAGCCTTGCTGGCCTTCATGACCATCACGGCGGCGGCGCCGTCGTTGATGCCCGAAGCGTTGCCGGCGGTCACGCTACCGGCCTTGTCGAAGGCGGGCTTGAGGGCGGCCAGCACGTCGGCGCTGGTCTTCTTGTTGATGAACTCGTCAGCGGCGAAGACGACCGGGTCGCCCTTGCGCTGCGGGATCACGACCGGCACGATCTCGTCGACGAACTTGCCGGCTTCCTGCGCGGCAGCCGCCTTTTGCTGGCTGGCCAGGGCCAGCGCATCCTGCATCTCGCGCGTGATGTTGAATTCCTTGGCGACGTTCTCGGCCGTGATACCCATGTGGTACTTGGCGTAGGCGTCGGTCAGGCCGTCGTTGATCATGGTGTCGACCAGCTTCCAGTCGCCCATGCGCTGGCCGTCACGGCTGCCCGGCAGCACATGGCCGCTGGCGCTCATGTTTTCCTGGCCGCCGGCGATCACGATCTCGCTGTCGCCCCAGGCCACGGCCTGCGCGGCCAGCATGACGGCCTTCAGGCCCGAGCCGCAGACGGCGTTGATGGTCAGCGCCGGGGTTTCCTTGGCGATGCCGGCCTTCATCATGGCCTGACGCGCCGGGTTCTGGCCAGCGCCAGCTGCCAGCACCTGGCCCATGATCACTTCGCCGATCTGGTCGGCAGCGACGCCGGTGCGCTCGAGCAGCGCCTTGATCACGGTCGCGCCCAGCTCGGGGGCGGACACCTTGGCCAGGCTGCCGCCAAACTTGCCGACGGCGGTGCGCACAGCGGCGACGATGACGATGTTGTCTTGCATGGGTAGCTCCTCTTTATTGACTAACGGATAACAGGGGGAATGCGGAAAACTGGCTCAGCGCTTCAGGCCTTGGCCTTGACATAGCGGCCAGGCGCCGGCTCGATCGACTTGTACTTGCGGCTGCCGTAGGACTTGGGCGCGGCGATTTCCGCGCCGGCCTGGCTCTTGAGCCACTGGGCCCAGTCGCCCCACCAGCTGCCCTTGTGCTCGGTCGAGGCGGCGATCCAGTCCTCGGCGTTGGCCGGGAATTCGGTGTCGGAGCCGATCCAGTGGCTGCGCTTGCCCTTGCTGGCGGGGTTGATCACGCCGGCGATATGGCCCGAGGCGCCCATCACGAAACGCTTGGGACCCGTCAGGTGCTGGGTCGAGGCATAGGCGGCGCCGATCGGCACAATATGGTCCTCGCGCGAACCGTAGAGGTAGACCGGAATGTCAACCTTGGACAGATCGACCGGCTGACCGCAGACCGTGACCGAACCGGGCTTGACCAGGCGGTTTTCCAGGTAGGTGTTGCGCAGGTACCAGGCGTAATAGGGGCCGGGCAGGTTGGTGCTGTCGCCGTTCCAGTACAGCAGGTCGAACGGCGGCGGGGTCTCGCCCTTGAGGTAGTTGCCCACCACATAGTTCCAGACCAGGTCGTTCGGACGCAGGAAGCTGAAGGTGGTCGCCAGGTCGCGACCCGGCAGCAGGCCGCCCTGGGCGAACTGCAGCTCGCGCAACTTGACCATGGCCTCATCGATGAAGATGTCGATGATGCCGGTGTCGCGGAAGTCGAGCATCGTGGTCAGGAAGGTCGCGCTGTTGACCGGCTTCTCGCCACGCGCGGCCAGCACGGCCAGCGCCGTGCCCAGCATGGTGCCGCCGACGCAAAAGCCCAGCGTGTTGATGGTCTCGGCGCCCGTGATCTCGCGCGTGACGCTGATGGCCTTGATGACCGCTTGCTCGATGTAGTCGTCCCAGGTCTGCTTGGCGCAGGACTGGTCGGGGTTGCGCCAGCTCACGACGAAGGTGCGCATGCCCTGCTCGACGCAGTAGCGGATCAGCGAGTTCTCGGGCTGCAGGTCCAGGATGTAGTACTTGTTGATCGAAGGCGGCACGAACAGCATCGGGCGCGCATGCACCTTGGCCGTCAGCGGCTTGTATTCGAGCAGCTGGAAGAACTCGTTCTCGAACACCACTGCGCCTTCGCTGGTGGCGACGTTGTGGCCGACTTCGAACGCGCTCTCGTCGGTCATCGAGACATGGCCCTGCTGCATGTCTTTGAGCAGGTTCTGGATGCCCTTGGCAATGCTCTCGCCCTTGGTATCGATCGCCTTTTGCTGTGCATCGGCGTTGAGCGCCAGGAAGTTGCTCGGCGCGCTGGCGTCGATCCACTGCTGGACCGCAAAATTGACGCGGGCCTTGGTCTTGGCGTCGGCATCAACCGCCTCGGCCATCGCCATCAGCGTGCGCGCATTGAGCAGGTACATCGCGGCATTGAAGGCGGCCATCGGATTGCTGCCCCAGGCTTCGCCGGCAAAGCGACGGTCCTTGGGCAACTTGATTTCAAGGCCCTGGTTCCAGATCTGAGCCAATTCGTGCAAGTAGGACTGCTGGATTTCGGCCAGCTTGGCCTGGTCGAGCTTGACCGGCACTTCGGTCTGGCCGGCGATCTTGCTGAACAGTTCGGAAAGCTTGGAGGCAGTGGGCATTTGCGGCAGACCGTTAAACTGGGGCATGGCTACACCGAACACCGGTGCGACTGCGGCTTGGCTGGACTGCAACATGCGGGACCACTGCTGCAAGGCAGCCTGCTGGAAATCCTGGGAGCTTGCGAGCCAGGGGTTGCTTGAAATCATATAAATGCCTCCTATTTGTATTAGATTGTTGCTTTGCAGCAATTAGCTCAGTAACCTGGGTCAAACTAGGTATGGCTACTAGCATATCTCATTTATCCAGCCTCTTTCATTTCAGTTCTGAATCATATGTATATCATGGCAATTGGCTGGGGCTACGTCGCACTGATGATGGCACTGGCAGAAGCGACTAACGCAAATGGCTCCATCCTAGGAGCCATGCTGACATTTGTTTGTTACGGTTTGATGCCAGTCGGGTTACTGCTCTATGTCCTGGGGCGTCCGGCGCGCCGGCGCCGGCGCGAGCAGCAGGCCGCCTCAGTCGAGCCAGATGCTGGCGGCCATGCGCCCGGTGCTGCCGAGCCTGGCAGCGTCGCGCCGGTGAGAAAAGAACCGTGAGGACTGGGTCACGCTGCACCAGCCGAGGCTGCCATCGTTGCCCGCGATCTGGCTGATACCCAAGCCGGCCAGCCGCAGCCGGGCCAGGCGCGGCAGGTCGGCCAGCCATTTGCCGCCCTGGGCTGACGGCCTCCCCTGTCCGCTCTGCCCGCCTGAAATCGGCAGCGGCTTGAAGGCGCTTGCCGCCGCCGGGTCGGACTCGGTGTAGGCGCGCATCACCTCGGCGCCGACCTCGAACGCCTGCGGGCCGATGCAGGGACCGAGCCAGACGCGCAGGCCCGCGCGCTGCGAGTCCGTGCGCGCCGCCGGCCACTGCTCGCACAGGGCTTCGAGCACGCCGCGTCCGCCCACGCCGAGCAGGCCGCGCCAGCCGGCATGCACGGCCGCCACGCTGGCGCCATCAGCCGCGCAGAGCAACAGCGGCAGGCAGTCGGCGACCATGACGGTGCAGGCAAGGCCGGGCTGGGCGGTCCAGCAGGCGTCGGCCTCCAGGCCGTCGGGGCTGTCGGGCTGAAGTTCGAGCACCTCGACCCCATGGACCTGGCGCAGGAAGACCGGACGCGTGCCCAGGCGCTGGTGCAGCAAGGCGCGGTTGCCGGCGACCGCCTGCGGACAGTCGCCGACATGGTCGCCCAGGTTCCAGTCGTCAAACGGCGCTTTCGACAGGCCGCCACGGCGGCTGGTGAAAGCTGCGTGCACGCCAGCGGGCCAGTCGCCTGCGTCCAGCAAACCGGCTGCAGCGCTATCGGCTGTGCCGTTGGACTGCGGAGACTGCGGGTTGGCGCTGGCTGCGCCAGGGTGATCGGGGCCTGGGGCAGGCGGTGCGGACGGGGAAGTCTCGGGCGTGGCGGACATGGCGGGCGCAGCAGGGCTGAAGTGAAGGATGATCCGATTGTGCGAGAATGATCTGATCATTTTTCTTCGATGCTACGGGTGAACTTCTCGCACACCATTCATTTCTGCCGCCAGTGCGGCACAGCGGTCGAGCAGCGTGTGCCGGACGATGGCGACACCAGGCTGCGCGCGATCTGCCCGGCCTGCGGCACCATCCATTACCAGAATCCGCTCAACGTGGTCGGTACCGTGCCCTACCTGGGCGACCGGGTGCTGCTGTGCAAGCGCAACATCGAGCCGCGCCGTGGTTTCTGGACCCTGCCGGCCGGCTTCATGGAGCTCGGCGAATCGACCGCCGAGGGCGCGCTGCGTGAAACCCAGGAGGAAGCCGGCGCCGAGATCGAACTCGAAGGACTGTTCACGCTGCTCAATGTGGCCCGCGTGAGCCAGGTCCACATGTACTACCGCGCACGACTGCTGAGCGAGCGCTTCGACCCCGGTCACGAGACCATGGAGGCGCGGCTGTTCCAGCAGCACGAGATCCCCTGGGAGGAGATCGCGTTTCGCACCGTCAAGGAGACGCTGGAACGCTTCTTCGCCGACCAGCAGCGCGGCAGCTTCGGCTTCTACGCCGGCGACATCAACTGAACAGCCGCCGCGCCAGCGGCGAGCCCGCCGCGAGGTCGCGGCTGTCGAGCTGGTCGTACAGCGCCTCAAGCTCGGTGCCGACCTGATCGAGCACCTGGGCATCCAGCGGCACGCCGCGCTCGTCGGTCAAGCGCCCTTCCATCACGGTTTCGAGCGTCTGGGCGGCTTCGCGCAACCTGGCATAGGGGTTTTCCGAGCGCAGGCTCTTGGAGACATCGAACAGCAGGTCGAACTCGAGCAAGGCGCTCTGGTTCGGGTCCTCGGCCAGCGCGGCACGGATCTCGAACTGCAGCACCGCCAGCGGACCCGAGGCGGTGTCCTGCGCCGGCAGCACCATGCGGCCCGGAATCGCGCCGGGCAGAAAGCCGGCCCGCTCGGCCTGCTGCACGATGTAGCCAGGACTCCAGGCCGCGCGCGTGGCGCGGATCTTGAACGACATCTGCGCGTCATGCTCGCTGGCGAACTGGTCGAGCTCGCGCGCACGCGCCACCTCGGCCATCATGTCGGGGAAGTCGACATGGGCCGCGAGCTGATCGGCCAGCAGCTGGGTCTTGTTGACGAACTCGGAGAACTCGATCTCGTTGAGCGCGCCGGCACGGTTGGCCAGCTGCACGCCCGCCTGCAGGCTCTGGTACTGACGTCCCGGGCGCGGCAGCTCCCAGCTGGCGCTGTCGGAGTGATAGGCCTCGACCGCAAACGGCTTGCTGCCGATGCGGCGCGAACGCGGCATGGCGGCCAGCACGGCTTCGCCCGCGACCGGGTGGTCGGGCACCAGCGTGACCAGCACGTCGATCAGCGGATCGAGCTGGCTGCGCGCAACCAGGCTGGTCCCGGCCTGGCCCTGCGGCACCAGGGTCTCGAAATCGTCCATCGAGGGCTCGACCCGGCCCTGCTGCGGCAGCGGGTCGTGGAACGGCGCGCCGTCAAGCCCCGGCTCGAGCTCGGGCCCGCCCTGGGAGCGCAGCGGCAGATTGCGCTGGGTGGACCAGCGGTTGTAGAGCAGCACGGCCAGCACGACCGCACCCCCTATTGCCGCCAAACCGATTTGTAGATTCGTCATATTCAGGCAGTTTCCATCATTCCGGCGGCGGTTTCCATGTCGACCGCCACGATGCGCGAGACGCCTTGCTCCTGCATCGTCACGCCTATCAGTTGTCGGGCCATCTCCATCGCGATCTTGTTGTGGCTGATGAAGAGGAATTGGGTTTCGCTGCTCATGCGCGACACCAGCTTGGCGTAGCGCTCGGTATTGGCGTCGTCGAGCGGGGCATCGACCTCATCGAGCAGGCAGAACGGCGCCGGATTGAGCTGGAAGATCGCAAACACCAGCGCGATCGCAGTCAGCGCCTTCTCGCCGCCCGAGAGCAGGTGGATGGTCTGGTTCTTCTTGCCCGGCGGCTGCGCCATGACCTGCACGCCAGCATCGAGGATCTCGTCGCCGGTCATGATCAGGCGGGCCTGGCCGCCGCCGAACAGGTCGGGGAACATGCGGCTGAAATGCTGGTTGACGGTCTCGAAAGTGCTGCCGAGCAATTCGCGCGTCTCGCCGTCGATCTTCTTGATCGCGTCCTCGAGCGTCTGCATCGCCTCGTTGAGGTCGGCCGACTGCGAATCGAGGAAGGTCTTGCGCTCGCGCGCGCTGCTGAGCTCGTCGAGCGCAGCCAGGTTGACCGCGCCCAGCGAGGTGATCTCGCGCTGGCCGCGGTCGATCTCGGCCTGCAGCCCGTGCAGTTTGACGCCATCGGCTTCGATGCCAATAGCCAGTGCCTCGAGGTCGGCACCGGCCTCGCGCAGGGACTGGCTGTGCTGCTCGAGGCCGAGCTGGGCCGCCTGCTCCTTGAGCTGGAATTCGGTGATGCGCGCGCGCAGCGGGTCGAGCGAGCGCTCGTGCTGCTGGCGCTGCTCGTCGCTGGCGCGCAGGCGGGCCGTCAGCTCGTCGTACTGGCTGCGCTGGGCCGCCAGCGCCTGCTCGCGCTGCAGCCGGCGCTCGATGGCGTCCTGCAGTCCGCCCTGCGCGGCGGCATCGGACAGGCGGGCCAGCTCGTCGCGGGCGCGCTGCAGCTCGTCGGCCAGCGCGCGGCTTTGCTGAGCCGCGGTCTCGATCGCGCGCTGCAACTCGGAGCGGCGCGCCTGCAAGCTGCGCTCGGAAAACTGGGCTTCCTGCGCCTGGCGCTCAAGCGCGCGCAACTGCTCGCGCGCCTGCGCCAGCCGGCGCTCGGCGTCGATCGCGCCGTCCTCGAGCTGCAGGTGGCGTTCCTGGCTGTCGGCCAGCTGCAGGTCGAGTTCCTCGAAGCGGGCTTCAGCCATCAGGCTGCGCTCCTGCAGCGCCTCGAGCTGGGCGTCGAGCTCGGCCAGGTCGTCGGCAATCTGCTCGCGCCGCGCCCGGGCCTGCTCGGCCTGCTGCGCCAGCCGCAGCAGCTCGACCTCTTGCTCGTGGGCGCGCGCCTGCGCGTCCTGCGCCTCGCGCCGGCCCTGGCCCAGGCGCTGGGTGGCATCGGCGTAGGCGGATTCGGCGCGGGTCAGCGCCAGGCGCGACTGCTCCAGCAGCAGGGTCTGGGCGCGCCACTGCCGGTCGAGGTTCTCGATCTCCTGCGCGCGCGCCAGCAGGCCGGCCTGCTCGCTGTCGGGCGCGTAGAAGGCGACATGATGGCTGCCGACGCTGTGGCCGACCGGAGTCCAGATGCCCTGCCCCGGCGCCAGCTGATCACGCGCCGCCAGCGCCGAATCGAGCGCCTCGGCGCTCCAGCAACCGGCCAGCCACTCGGACAGCAGGGCCTGCAGACCGGCGTCATGCAGGCGCAGTCGCTGGGCCAGCGGTATCAGATTGCTGTGGCCTTTCAATTGCGTAAGTGACATGTTATCGGGCAAGCTGAAGAAGGCCAGCTTGGCCGGTGGCGCATCCGCGGCAAAGGCCTGCAGCTGGTCGAGCCGCGAGACCTCGAGCGCGCCCATGCGCTCGCGCAGCGCCGACTCGACCGCGACCTCCCAGCCCGGCTCGACCTGCAGCCGGCTCCACAGGCCCTGCAGGCCGTCGAGTCCGTGCCGGGCCAGCCAGGGACTGAGCTTGCCGTCGGTCTTGAGCTTGTCCTGCAAGGCGCGCAGCGCCTCGAGCCGGGCCGACAGGTCGGTTTCCCACTTGCCTTCGCGGTTGACATCGGACTGGGCCTCGCGCCGGGCCTGCTCGAGCCGGGGCTGCAGCTCCTGCAGCTCGTCGAGCCGGGCCGCGGCCAGCTCGCGCTGCTCCTGGCTCGCTTCGAGCTGCTCGCGCAACTGATCGAGACGGCTCTCGTCGGGCGCGGCCAGCGCCTGCTGGTCGGCCGCCAGCCGCTCGCGGCGCTGGCGCAACTGGCGCTGCTGCTCGGCAATGCCGCGCTGCTCGGCCGCCAGCACCTGGATCGCCTGCTGCACCTGGGTCACCGACGCGCGCTGCTGCTGGACCTGACCCTGGGCCCGGCGCAGGCTGTCCTCGAGCGCAGGCAGCAGCTCGGCCTGCTCCTCGCACTGGGCGGCCAGGATCTCGGCCTGCTCGGCGGCCGATTCGTTCTGCTCGGCCAGGCGCTCGAGTTCCTGCTCGGCATCCTGCTGGCGCTGCTGCCATTGCGCGATCTGCTCCTTGAGCTGGTCCAGGCGCTGCAGCACGCGGCTGCGGCCCTCGACCACGTAGCGGATCTCGGCCTCGAGCTTGGCGACCTCGGCGCCGGCCTCGTAGAGACCGGCCTGGGCCTGGTTCAGCAGGTCGCCGGCGTCGTAATGGGCCTGGCGGACCGCTTCCAGCTCGGCCTCGGTGCGGCGCAGCTCGGCCATGCGGCCCTCAAGCAAGTTGAGCGCCTGCAGGCCCTCGGCGCGCACCAGTGCGAGCTCGACCTCGGCGTCGCGCCGCTTGAGCCACCAGAGCTGCTGCTGGCGCAGCGTGACCTGGGACTGGAGCTGGTGGTAGCGACTCGCGACCTCGGCCTGCTTCTCGAGCTTGTCGAGGTTGGCGTTGAGCTCGCGCAGGATGTCCTCGACCCGCAGCAGGTTCTCGCGCGTGTCGCTCAGGCGGTTCGAGGTCTCGCGCCGGCGCTCCTTGTACTTCGAGACGCCGGCAGCCTCCTCGAGGAACAGGCGCAGCTCCTCGGGCCGGCTCTCGATGATGCGGCTGATCGTGCCCTGGCCGATGATGGCGTAGGCGCGCGGGCCCAGGCCGGTGCCCAGGAACACGTCCTGCACGTCGCGCCGTCGCACCGCCTGGTTGTTGATGTAGTAGCTGCTGCTGCCGTCACGCGTCAGCACGCGCTTGACCGCGATCTCGGCGTATTGCGCCCACTGGCCGCCGGCGCGGTGGTCGGCGTTGTCGAACACCAGCTCGACGCTGGCGCGGCTGGCGGGCTTGCGCTGGGTGGTGCCGTTGAAGATCACGTCCTGCATCGACTCGCCGCGCAGCTCGCTGGCCTTGGACTCGCCCAGCACCCAGCGCACGGCATCCATGATGTTGGACTTGCCGCAGCCATTGGGCCCCACCACGCCCACGAGCTGGCCGGGCAGGCTGAAAGTGGTCGGTTCGGCGAAGGACTTGAAGCCGGAGAGCTTGATGGTATGGAGGCGCACGGAAACCAGGCAGGGGAAAACCCTGGATTATCCCGCAAGGGATGCGGCGGTGCAGCAGAACCTGCGCCCTGCCCTGGCCCTTGGTAACGCCCATGGACCCGGCCGTGTGCAGGATCGCCCGGATGCCCAGGCCAAAAAAAGCCGGCTGGCCCCCATTCAGACGCCAGCCGGCCCTGTTGCCGGTTCGAACCGGGCCCGCAGCGGGCCCGGAACCAGGACAGTGATCAGCCCGCCAGCTGCTTCCAGGTGTCGATCACCGAGTCGGGGTTGAGCGAGATCGAGCTGATGCCCTGGTCGCGCAGCCATTCGGCGAAGTCCGGGTGGTCGCTGGGGCCCTGGCCGCAGATGCCGATGTACTTGCCCTGGGCGCGGCAGGCCTTGATCGCCATGCTGATCAGCGCGGTGACGGCCGGATCGCGCTCGTCGAAGTCATGCGCCAGCAGCTCGAGGCCTGAGTCGCGGTCCAGGCCCAGCGTCAGCTGGGTCAGGTCGTTGGAGCCGATCGAGAAGCCGTCGAAGAACTGCAGGTACTGCTCGGCCAGGATCGCGTTGCTCGGGATCTCGCACATCATGATCAGCTTGAGCTCGTTCTCGCCGCGCTTCAGGCCGAACTTGCCGAGCAAATCGACGACGCGCTCGGCCTGCTTGAGGGTGCGCACGAAGGGCACCATGACCTGGACGTTGGTCAGGCCCATGCTTTCGCGCACGCGCTTGATCGCCTCGCATTCCATCGCGAAGGCCTCGCCGAAGTCCTCGCTGATGTAGCGCGCCGCACCGCGGAAGCCCAGCATCGGGTTTTCCTCGTCGGGCTCGTAGCGGCTGCCGCCGACGAGCTTGCGGTACTCGTTGCTCTTGAAGTCGGACAGGCGCACGATCACCGGCTTGGGCCAGAAGGCCGCAGCGATGGTGGCCACGCCCTCGGCGACCTTGTCGACGTAGAAGGCACGCGGGCTGGCGTGGCCGCGCGCGACCGACTCGACCGCCTTCTTGAGGTCGGCGTCGATCGCCGGATAGTCCAGGATCGCCTTCGGATGCACGCCGATGTTGTTGTTGATGATGAACTCGAGCCGCGCCAGACCGACGCCGCCGTTGGGGATCTGGGCGAAGTCGAAGGCCAGCTGCGGGTTGCCGACGTTCATCATGATCTTGACGTCGAGCTCGGGCATCTGGCCACGGCTGACCTCGCTGACCTCGGTCTCGAGCAGGCCGTCATAGATGCGGCCGGTGTCGCCCTCGGCGCAGCTGACGGTGACCAGAGTCCCTTCCTTGAGGGTCTCGGTCGCGTCACCGCAGCCGACCACGGCCGGGATGCCGAGCTCGCGCGCGATGATGGCGGCGTGGCAGGTGCGGCCACCGCGGTTGGTCACGATCGCGCTGGCGCGCTTCATGACCGGCTCCCAGTTCGGGTCGGTCATGTCGGTCACCAGCACGTCGCCGGGCTGGACCTTGTCCATCTCGCTGATGTTGTGCACCAGGCGCACCGGGCCGGTGCCGATCTTCTGGCCGATCGCGCGGCCCGAAGCCAGCACGGCGCCCTTGCCGACCAGCTTGTAGCGCAGCTCGACCTGACCGGCGGCCTGGCTCTTGACCGTCTCGGGGCGGGCCTGCAGGATGTAGAGCTGGCCGTCATTGCCGTCCTTGCCCCACTCGATGTCCATCGGGCGGCCGTAATGCTGCTCGATCACGACCGCGTAGCGCGCCAGTTCCAGCACGTCGGCGTCGGTCAGCGAGTAGCGGTTGCGCTGCTCGACCGGCACCTCGACGGTCTTGACCAGCTTGCCGCTGGCGGCCTTTTCTTCCGGGGAGGCGAAGACCATCTCGATCAGCTTGCTGCCGAGGTTGCGGCGGATCAGCGCCTGCTTGCCGGCTTTGAGCATCGGCTTGTGGACGTAGAACTCGTCGGGGTTGACGGCGCCCTGGACCACGGTCTCGCCCAGGCCGTAGCTCGAGGTGATGAAGACCACTTCCTCGAAGCCGCTCTCGGTGTCGATGGTGAACATCACGCCGGCAGCACCGAGGTCGGAGCGCACCATGCGCTGCACGCCGGCCGACAGCGCGACCACGTCATGCGCGAAGCCCTTGTGCACGCGGTAGCTGATGGCGCGGTCGTTGTAGAGGCTGGCGAACACCTCCTTCATCTTGTGCAGCACTTCCTCGACGCCATGCACGTTCAGGAAGGTCTCCTGCTGGCCGGCAAACGAGGCGTCGGGCAGGTCCTCGGCAGTGGCCGAAGAACGCACGGCGTAGGTGGCAGTTTCGCTGCCGGCGTTGAGCGTCACATAGGCGTCGCGGATCGCCTGCTCGAGGTCGGCCGGGAACGGCTGGGCTTCGACCATGGCGCGGATCTCGGCGCCGACCTGGGCCAGCGCGCGCACGTCCTCGGTGTCGAGCGCGGCGAGCTTGGCGCTGATCTTGTCGGCCAGGCCTTCGAAGGCCAGGAACTCGCGAAAGGCATGGGCCGTGGTCGCGAAACCGGTCGGTACCCGCACGCCTTCGGGCAGCTGCGAGATCATCTCGCCCAGGCTGGCGTTCTTGCCGCCGACGGACTCGACGTCGGTCATTCGCAGTTGCTCGAAGGGCACGACCAGGGCGGTCGGGCTGAACAGTTGGGACATGGGAAAACTCCACTAAGTTGAAAAAATCGGTTCCCGGCTGGCGCGCTGACCTGTTGTTGTGCTGTTGTGCGGTCGCGGCGCAGCATCGCTGTGCAATTCGGGATAATCAGAAACATTGTAGGGGCCGCGCGGGCTGCGCGCCGTCCGTTTCACGACAATCGAACCGAGAGTAAGTACCAGATGCCGCATCGCACCGCTTTCTTCATCTCCGACGGCACCGGCATCACGGCCGAGACCTTCGCCAATGCGATCCTGGCCCAGTTCGAGATCAAGCCGCACCGCATCCGCCTGCCCTTCGTCGACAGCGTGGACAAGGCGCACCAGGCGGTGCACCAGATCAACCACAGCGCCAAGGTCGACGGCAGCCGGCCGCTGGTGTTCACGACCGTGGTCAACATGGAAGTGCTCGCGGTGCTCAAGTCCGAGTGCAAGGGCATGCTGATCGACATGTTCGGCACCTTCATCGCGCCGCTGGAGGCCGAGCTCGGCATCAAGTCGAACCACCGGGTCGGGCGCTTCTCGGATGTGACGCGGACCCAGGCCTACCACGACCGGATCGAGGCGATCAACTTCACGCTCGCGCATGACGACGGCCAGACCCATGTCGATTTGGCGAATTCGGACCTGATCCTGATCGGGGTCAGCCGCAGCGGCAAGACGCCGACCTCGCTCTACCTGGCGATGCAGTTCGGGCTCAAGGTCTCGAACTACCCGCTGATCCCGGAGGACTTCGAGCGCCGCCAGCTGCCACCGGCGCTGGTGCCGTTCAAGAAAAAGCTGTTCGGCCTGACGATACAGGCCGAACGCCTGAGCGAGATCCGCCACGAGCGCAAGGCCAACTCGCGCTATGCCAGCCTGGTCAACTGCCGCTACGAGGTCAGCGAGGCCGAGGCCATGATGCGCCGCGCCGGCGTGCGCTGGCTGTCGACCACCAGCAAGTCGATCGAGGAGATCTCGACCATCATCCTGCAGGAGATCAAGCCCGAGCGGCTCGACTACTGACGGTCAGGCGGCCTCAGTAATAGCAGTTCGCCAGGCGGGCGCGCGAAGTCTCGACCACCGGCTGGTAGGCCGCCCCCAGCGTGGACAGTCGCTGGATCGAGGCCAGCACCAGTTGCTGGTTCGCCGATGCGCCCGGTGCGGGTGGGTGGATCGACAGCAACTGCACGCCGGACTTGAGGCGGTTGGCGTCGAGCCTGGCCTTGATCCGGTTGACCGCGTCGGTATACAGGGCGTCCTTCTTCATCCATTCATCGATGTCGATCTTGCCGTTGGCGAGGTCATCGGTGAGGGCGGCCTGGATCGTCTTCATGTCGATGAAGTTCTTGGCATCGATGACCGCCGCACCGAAGCTGGCCTCGGACTTGACATCGTCGATGCTCTGCATGAAGCGGTAATAGACGGCGGTCGTGGTGACGGCCTCGCTGCCGAAAGTGTCGACGTCCTTGATGTTGATGGACGAGGCGTACAGGAAGGCAAAAAGGCCGGGCGACAGG
Source organism: Malikia spinosa (assembly GCF_002980625.1). Lineage (GTDB taxonomy): Bacteria > Pseudomonadota > Gammaproteobacteria > Burkholderiales > Burkholderiaceae_C > Malikia > Malikia spinosa. The sequence goes on from NZ_PVLR01000046.1 coordinate 24,857, forward strand.
CGGTTCATCGAGAACGACAGGCTGGCCGACGCGGTCGATGAGGACTTGGCGGCCTCGGCGACCGTGTTGACGACATCGGTGTAGGTCTTGATCGCCTCCGGGCTCATGGCCGGCTTCTTGGCCAGCGGATCTTGCGCCGCGGCGATGGCAGCCAATGACTTGGTCACGACGGCGGCGATCTTGTCGAGGCTGAACTCGCTGCTGTACTCGGTCTTGATGTCGGAATTGTAGGAAAGCTCGCGGGCGTCCGTCACGCCGGCGTCCTTCAGGTGGCCCTCGATCTCGGCATAGAAGCGGGCCTTGTTGTCCGCCTCCTGGGCCAGGATCATTGTCTGCAGCTTGTCGATCTGGTTCTTCGCCGCCACGGTCTTGTCGGCGACGCTCTGAACCGATCCTGAATTGCATGCCATGTTTTTCTCCCTGTTCATGTGGTTTTGCGCTGCTGATACTGCAGCGGCCTGCAGCTCAAGTCAAGCGAGCCCCACGGGCCGATCGAAGCCAGATTGAAGCCGCATTGAAGCCACATGGGGGGCAGCGGGCTGCCGCAACGGGCGCTCAGTAACGCTCAGTACTTGAGCCGCGCGTAATAGGTCTGCTGGGCGGCCGCGCGCGCCTGGCCCAGGGTGTGGATGCCCTTTTCGGCCAGCAGCGGGATCAGGCGCAGGAAGATCTCGGCCGTGACCAGCGCATCGCCCAGGGCGTTGTGGCGGCCCTGGACAGCCAGGTTGAAGCGCTGCGCGATGGCCTCGATCCGGTGCGACTGCTGGCTCGGGTGCACCAGAGCCGACAGCAGCAGGGTGTCGAGCACGGGCTGGTCGAAGCGGATGCCGGTGCCCGCCTCGAGCAGCTGCAAAAAGCGCAGGTCGAACGCCGCGTTATGCCCGACCAGCACCGTGTCGCGCGCAAAGGCGTGAAAGGCCGGCAGCACCCGCTCGATGGTCGGCTGGCCCCGGACCATGTCCTGCTGGATGCCGTGGATCGGGATGCCGGCGGGCGGAATCATGCACTGCGGATCGACCAGCTGGTCGAAGGTTTCCTGGCGCAGCAGCTTGCCGTTGACGATGCGGGCGGCACCGATCTGCAGGATCTGGTCGCCGCCGGCCGGATTGAGCCCGGTGGTCTCGGTGTCGAAGACGGTGTAGACCAGGTCGAGCAGCGGGCGGTCGTCAAGCGCACTGGCCTGCTCCGAGCGGCTGAACAGGTCGAAGTCGTAGAACTCGGGCCGGCCCACCGCCTCGGCGGCCGCAGCCTCGGGCAAGACGGCAGCCTGCCGGGGTGCGACGCCTGGCAGCAGGAAGCGGAAGAAGGACAGGTGGCTGGCACGGTCACGCTCGAACCAGAGCGCGCCGCCATGGCGCTCGACCACGTCGCGCACCGAAAAAGAATAGGACTCCTGGCCGATGCGCACCGGGTCGAGCTCCCAGCCCATGACGGTCTCGGTGCTGATCGCGGGACCGGTCCACATCAGGTCGAGATGAACCCGCGCCGAACCGGTCGGCGCTGGCTGCAGCCGCAGCTGGATGAAGCGGACCGAGAGCTCGTCCTGCAGCCTGGCTGCCAGGTAGACCAGGACCTGCAGCAGGCTGAAGCTCTCGATGCGCAGCCAGGCGGCGGGGTCGACCTCGGCCTCGCGCGCCGACAGGCCGGCCTGCTGCTCGATGCGGCGCAGCGCGGCGGTGACGAAATCGCTGCCGAGCATGTCCTCCATCGGCCAGCGGCTGGACAGGCGCTCGGAGGCCTCGCTGACCAGCGGCTTGAGCCGCTCGCCCATGGCCTGGGCCTCGTCGCGCACCACGCGCAGGAAGCGCTCACGCATGGCCGGCTCGAGGTCGGGGAAGTCGAGCATCTCGAGCGCGGCCTGGATGCTGGCCAGCGAGGCCCGGCTGCCCTCGGTCAGGGTCTGCAGCGCGCGGTCGCGCTCGGCCTGCTGTTCGTAGTCGGGCATCACGTCGTCGAGCATCAGCACATAGCCCGCGATGTCCTGCTCGGCAGCGCTGCCGGCGGCCGGACGCACCGGCGCGAGCTGGACCCGCAGCAGCTGGCCGGCGGGCGTGAGCGTGACGAACTGGGCCGAGGGCTGGGGCGCGCCGCGGCGCATGCGCTGGCGCACGTTCTCGAGCGCGTGCTCGACCAGCTGGCGGTCGAACAGGGCGTGGATCGAGCGCCCCAGGCCGAGCAGGCCGCTGTCGGCCACCGTCTGGCCGGGCTGGCCCGGTTGCCCCGGCTGACCCGGTGCAGTGGCCTGGCCGGCTGGCGCGAGGTCGCGAAACTGGGCCCGCGCGCGCTGGTTGTAGAGCAGGATGCGGCCGTCGAGGTTGCAGACCACCACGCTCTGGGTCAGCTCGGCCATCAGCGCGGCCAGGCGCGATTTCTCCTCCTCGATGCGCTGGGCGGCGGCCTGGACCTTGCTGTCCATCTCGTGGCGCAGGGTCTCGCGCTGCTCGACCAGCTGGTTGAACAGCCGGGCCAGGGCGCGCGTCTCGGGGTTGCCGGCAGGCGCGAGCTCGCGCACCACGTCGGTACGCAGCAGGATCTGCGCTTCCTCGGCCAGCCGCACCGAGGGCGTGACCCAGAAGTCGAACCAGCGCTTGAGGCCGTAGGCGATCGCGGCGATGCCACCGGCCCAGGTCAGGCCGACCAGCGCCAGGTGCGGGCCGACCAGCTCGAAGGCAGCCGCGCGCTGGGCTGGCTCCAGGGTCGCGGCCACCAGCGCAAAGGTCAGCGCCAGCCAGGCGATCGAGGTCAGCGCCGCGATGGCCAGCATCAGCCACAGGCGCCGGTCGGTGCGCCCGGGCCGGTTCATGGCTGCGCCCCGAGCAGGCTGCGCACCTTGTCGACCAGCTCGCGGGTCGAGAACGGCTTGGTCATGTAGTCATTCGCGCCGAGCGCCAGGCCCTTGGCCATGTCGGTGTCGCGGCCCTTGGCCGTCAGCATCAGGATCCGGATGCCGGCGAGCTCGTCGTGCTCGCGCACAGCCTGGCAGACATCGAAGCCGGTCTTGATCGGCATCATGACGTCGAGCAGGACCAGGTCGGGGCGCTGCTGCAAGATGGTGTCGAGCGCCTGCTGGCCGTCGCGCGCGACCAGCACGCGGTAGCCCTCGCGCTGCATCAGGAATTCGAGCGAGAGCAGGATGTTGGGCTCGTCGTCGGCGATCAGTATCGTGGCGCTCATGCGCGGTCTCCATTCTTGTCGTTATCGGGGGCGCCCAGCGGCAGCCAGAAGCTGAAGCAGGCGCCCTGCCCCGGCTGCGAACGCAGCTCGATCTGGCCGCCGAAATGCTCGATGATCTGGCGGCTGATCGGCAGGCCGAGGCCGGTGCCCTGCGGGCGCTGACTCGCGTCGCCGCCCTGGCGGAACTTCTCGAACACCAGCGCCTGCTGCTCGGGCGCTACCCCGGGTCCATTGTCCTGCACTTCGACCTGGACGCGGTCGCGCTGCAGCGCAAGACCGATCCGGATCTGGCCGCTGCCGGCGGGCACGAACTTGGCCGCGTTCGAGAGCAGGTTGATCATGACCTGGGTCAGGCGGTCGGGGTCGGCACGCAAGATCACCGGCGACTCGGGCAGATCGAGGGTAAGCAAGGCACCGCGCTCGCGCAGCAGCTCGGCGACGGTATCGGCGCTGCGGCGGATCAGGGCCACGAGGTCGAGCTCGGCATGCTGCCATTCGGCGTGGCCGGACTCGATCTTGGCCATGTCGAGCACCTGGTTGACGAGCCGGCCCAGGCGCTCGGTCTCGGCGACGATGATGGCCAGGAAGTTCTGCCGCTGCTCCAGGCGCATGGCGGGCGCACCGCCGGCTTCGGCGCGCGCGTCGTCGAGCATCAGCTCGGCCAGGGCGCGGATCGAGGTCAGCGGGGTGCGCAGCTCATGGGTGACCGAGGACATGAAGTCGTCTTTCAGCCGGTCCAGGCTCTTGAGCTGCTCGTTGGCTGCGCGCAGCTCGGCGCTGGCGCGTTCGAGCGAGAGCGACTTCTGCTCCAGCTCGCGCGAGTGCAGCAGCAGGCGCTTGGCCTCCTCGACCATCGCGAGCACGTCTTCCAGCGCCAGCGCCTCCTCCTCGACCACCGAGGCCACCATGACCCGGGCCGAGGCGCTGCCGATCGCGCCGGTCAGCTGGGTCTCGACGAAATGGACCAGCTCGGCATCGGCCTGCAAGGGCTGCAGGCGGTCGACAAGATCCAGGCGGCTCAGGTCCGAACGCCCATGCTCGCGCGCGTAACGCTCGAACAGCTCGCGCGCCCGCTCAGGCCCGAGAAAACGCTCGGCCAGCGCCAGCAAGCTGGCGACGCTGGCCTGGCCGCGCCAGAACACCGGCTGCAGCTGGCTGCTGCGCTCGAACACGTCGACGAACAGCAGGGCCTGGCTGGCCTCGGCCACCGAGGGGCTGCGCCAGAGCGAGACACCGACATAAAGGCCGACGTTGCCCAGCAGGCTCCAGAACAAGGCATGGGTCAGCGGGTCGAAGCCGCCCAGGCCCAGCAGCGCTTCGGGCCGCAGCCAGTCCAGGCCCCAGGGGCCGACGCGCAGGAAGTCGTCGGCCATCCAGCCCGACTTGGCCAGCGAGGGCAGCATCAGCGTGTAGCACCAGAGCGCGAAACCGGCCAGCAGGCCGGCCAGCGCACCGTGCCGGGTGGCGCCGCGCCAGTACATGCCGCCCAGCATGGCCGGCGCGAACTGGGCGACGGCGGCAAAGCTGATCAGGCCGATGCTGACCAGCGCATAGGCCTCGCCGGCCAGGCGGAAATAGCAGTAGCCCAGCAGCATCACGGCCAGGATCGCGAGCCGGCGCGTATTGAGGATCACGCGCGTCAGGTCGTGGCGGCCCTCGGACCAGCGGCGCGTGCGCAGCAGCACCGGCACCACCAGGTCGTTGCAGACCATGGTCGAGACCGCGATGGTCTCGACGATCACCATGCCGGTAGCGGCCGACAGGCCACCGACAAAGGCCAGCAGCGCCAGCGCCGGTTGGCCCTGGCTCAGCGGCAGCGAGAGCACGAAGCTCTCGGGGTCGGCCTGGCCGGGGCCGAAATGCAGCAGCCCGCCGAGCGCGATCGGCAGCACGAACAGGTTGATCAACAGCAGGTAGAGCGGAAAGACCCAGGCCGCGCGCCGCAGGTGGCGCTCGTCGACGTTCTCGACCACCATGAGCTGGAACTGGCGCGGCAGCAGCAGCACCGACAGCATGGCCAGCAAGGTCAGCGCGAACCATTGCGGATGGGCAAAGGCCATGCCCTGGCCCGGCGCGAACAGGCTGGCGAGTTCGGGCTGGACCGCCGCGCGCGCGAAGATGTCGCCGACGCCGTCGAACAGGCCCCAGCAGACATAGGCGCCGACCGCCAGAAAGGCCAGCAGCTTGACCACCGACTCGAAGGCGACCGCCGCCACCAGGCCCTCGTGGCGCTCGCTGCTGTCGAGGTGGCGCGCGCCGAACATCATCGTGAAGCCGGCCAGCGCCAGCGCGAGGTAGACCGTGCTCTCCTGCCACCAGGCGCGCTCGCGCGCCAGCGCCGCGGGCACGGCGGTCAGGACATCGAAGGCGACCGAGATGCCCTTGAGCTGCAGCGCGATATAGGGCACGATGCCGACCACCGTGATCAGCGTGACCAGACCGGCCAGCAGCGGGCTCTTGCCGTAGCGGCTCGAGATGAAGTCGGCGATCGAGGTGATGCGGTAGCGCTGGGCGATGCGCAGCATCTTGCGCAGCACCAGCCAGGCCAGCACCATCGCCAGCATCGGCCCCAGGTAGATCGGCAGGAACCAGACGCCCGAGCTGGCGGCCCGGCCCACGCTGCCGAAATAGGTCCAGGCGCTGCAGTAGACCGCCAGCGACAGCGCATAGACCCAGGAGCTGGCAATGATCGAGCGCCCGGCTGCCGCACGCCGGTCGCCGTAAGCCGCGACCGCGAACAGGGTCAGCAGATAGGCCAGCGAGACGGCGACGACCAGCAGCGGCGACATGGCGTTGGAATACCGGGGCAACGGACTCAGTCCGGCTGCCGCTCCATCAGACAGGCCAGCGCGGCGATCAGCAGGCCCCAGAGCGCGAACAGCGCGAGCGGAAACAGCGGCAGACCCCAGAGCAGCGTGTCGCGGTTCCAGAGCGCGATCAGCGGATAGTTGAGCAGCAGGCAGCCAGCAGCGAACAGCGCCAGCAGGCGTTGCGATTCCAGTCTTGGCTTCATGCTCAGTCTCCACGCGGGATACGCACCCGCCGCATCGATGTCCAGACTGCCATTGTGACCCGGCAGCGCTTACCCGGCACTGACTTCCTGCACGGCCTGCCAGCGCGGCCGGTCCGGGTGCAAAATGGCAACAGCCTGACTGCCGCGCCGATTCCAGATGCCCAACGCCTTCAACTTCTCCGCCTCCCCGTTCGACTGCCTGACGCTCGAGGAGCGCCAGTTGGTGCGCCAGAGCGTCAATGTGGGCTACTACCCCGCAGGCGCGGTGCTGCTGGCACCGCACATACCGCCGACCCATCTGTTCATCCTGATCAAGGGCCATGTCGTGCAGTGGGACGGCGAGGAGCGGGTATCGACCTACGGGCCCGATGACTGCTTCGACGGCCGCGCGCTGCTGGCGGGCAAGGTCAGCGACCGCTTCGTCGCCGCCGAGGAGGTGGTGGCCTACGAACTCAGACAGCAGGCGGTGACCGAGCTGATCGCCTCCAACGCTGGCTTCGGTGCGCTGCTGTTTTCCGACCTCGGCCAGCGCCTGAGCGCGCTGTCGCAGCGCCAGGACCAGCATCAGCTCCATGCGCTGACATTGGCGCGGGTGGACGAGGCCTATCTGCGGCCCGCGCGCGAGGTCGATGCCGGCACCGACATCGTCTCGGTCGCGCGCATCCTGCAGACAGAACGGACCCACAACGTGCTGGTGCGCGATGCGCGCAGCGAGCCGCCCCGGCTCGGCATCTTCACCGTGGCCAAGCTGGCGCAGGCGATCCTGGACGGGCGCCCGCTCGACCAGCTGCCAGTCGGCGAGCTGGCCGACTACCCGCTGCTGACGGTGCAGCGCTCGGACCAGATCGGCGACGCGATGACGCTGATGCTGAGTCACCGCGCGCACCGGGTGGTGGTGCTCGACGGGCAGCGCATCGTCGGCGTGCTCGAGTCGCTCGACCTGTTCAGCTTCCTGTCCAACCACTCGCACCTGATCAGCGCCCAGATCGAGCAGGCCCAGGCGCTCGACGCGCTGAGCCAGGCCGCCGCGCAGATCACGCGCATGATCGCGCTGATGCAGCGCAGCGGCATGCGGGTGGCCTTGATCGCCAAGCTGGTGCAGCAGCTCAACGCCCAGCTGTTCGAGCGCGCCTGGCAGCTGGTCGCACCAGCCGAGCTGGTGGCCAACAGCTGCCTGTTCGTGATGGGCAGCGAGGGGCGTGGCGAGCAGCTGCTCAAGACCGACCAGGACAACGGCCTGATCCTGCGCGACGGCTACATGCCCCCGGCCGACCTCGACGCGATCTGCGCGCGCTTCTCGCAGGCGCTGGCCGATTTCGGCTACCCCGAATGCCCGGGCCGGATCATGGTCAGCAACCCGGACTGGCGCGCGCCGCTGGCCGAGTTCTCGCGTCAGCTGCGCGAATGGCTGATCCTGCCCGACCCCGACAGCCTGATGAAGCTGGCGATCTTCATGGATGCACATGCGGTCTGCGGTGATGCCGGCCTGCTGCGCCAGGCGCGCGAGGCGGTGCTGGCGCTGGCGCCCGACAACCAGGCGGTGCTGGCGCGCTTTGCCTCGGCGATCACGGCCTTTGGCGAAAGCCAGGGCTGGTGGAACAAGCTGTTCTCGCTCGGCGAGGCCGACAGCGGGCTGGACCTCAAGAAGGAAGGCATCTTCCCGCTGGTGCATGGCGTGCGCAGCCTGGCGCTGGCGCGGCAACTGACCGAGACCGGTACCGTCGCGCGCATCGCGGCGCTGGTCGCAGACGGCGCGCTCGACGCGACCATGGGCGCCGAGCTGACCGACAGCCTGAGCTTCTTCATGGGCCTCAAGCTCAAGGCCGGACTGGCCGAGATCGACACCGGGCGCACGGTCACGGGACGGATCGACCCGGCCCAGCTCAGCCCGCTCGAGCGCGACCTGCTGAAGGACACGCTGGCCGCCGTCAAGCGCTTCAAGGCGCTGCTGCGCCAGCGCTTTCACCTGGATGCGATGTGATGGAGCCGCCGCTGATTCCCGGCCGCTGGGCCCAGGCGATCCGGCGCGAATGGCGCCTGCGCCAGCTCAAGGACCCGGCCTACGCTTTCCTGTTCGAGCCCGCCCCGGCTGACGAATGGGTGTCGCTGGCCTGCGCGACCAGCGGGCATGACCTGGCGCGCGACCAGATCCTGTCGGTCTGCGCCCTGCGCGTCAGCGGCCAACGGGTGCTGGCCAGCGAGCGGCTCGAGCTGCTGCTGAAACCAACGCGCCCGGTGCCGCCCGAGGCGCTGCGCACGCACCGGCTGCGCGAGCAGGAGCTGGCGCAGGGACTGGAAGCCAAGGAAGCGATGCAGCGGCTGCTGCGCTTCATCGGCAGCCGGCCGCTGCTGGGCTACTACCTCGAATTCGACCTCGCGCTGCTCGAGCAGCTGATCCGGCCGCTGATCGGGGTCGGGCTGCCGCAACCGGCGGTCGAGGTGTCGGCGCTCTACCACGAGTGGCAGTTCCGCCAGCTGCCGCCCTACCAGCAGCAGGGCGACGCCGCGATCGACCTGCGCTATGCCTCGATGCTCGAGCAGCTGGGGCTGCCGGTGCGCGAGGCGCCCGATCCGCTCGACCGCGCGGTACTGACGGCGCTGGCCTTCATCAAGTTGCGCCAGCTGCAGGTCGGCTGAAGGCTGGCCGCTGTCACGACCCCAGGCGTGACCACATGAAAAAACCGGGCACGAAGCCCGGTTTCTTGTGGCGCCGGGATCGCTCCCGGACGATGTTGGCAGATCAGTGACCCGATGCGCCCGAGGCACCCAGGCCGGTCTCGGAGCGGACCTTCTGCACCGCGTAGGCGGCGCGCTCGTTGGCGGCGTCCTTGCTGCGGTCGAGGATCGAGAACAGCCAGATGCCGACGAAGCCGATGGTCATCGAGAACAGAGCCGGCGAGCTGTACGGGAACCAGGCCGAGCCCTTGGGGTTGCCGAGCGTGGCTTCCCAGACCGAGGGCGAGACCACGGTCAGGGCGACCGAGGAGAACAGGCCCAGGAAGCCGCCGATCACGGCGCCCTTGGTGGTGCAATCCTTCCACAGCACGCTCATGAAGAGCACCGGGAAGTTGGCCGAAGCCGCGATCGCGAAGGCCAGCGACACCATGAAGGCGATGTTCTGCTTCTCGAAGGCAATGCCCAGGGTCACAGCCAGCACGCCGAGTGCCAGGGTGGTGATGCGCGAGACCTTGAGCTCGGAAGCGCTGTCGGCCTTGCCCTTCTTGAACACGGTGGCGTAGAGGTCGTGCGAGACAGCGGAGGCACCCGACAGGGTCAGGCCAGCCACCACGGCCAGGATGGTCGCGAAGGCCACGGCCGAGATGAAGCCGTAGAACACGTTGCCGCCGACGCTCTTGGCGACCAGCACGGCTGCCATGTTGGCGGTACCGGCACCACCCAGGATGATGCCCTTGGCGACGTCAGCCATCTCGGGGTTGGTCAGCACCAGGGTGATGGCACCGAAACCGATGATGAAGATCAGGATGTAGAAGTAGCCGATCCAGGTGGTGGCCCAGAACACCGACTTGCGGGCTTCCTTGGCGTCCGGCACGGTGAAGAAGCGCATCAGGATATGCGGCAGACCGGCGGTACCGAACATCAGCGCCATGCCGAAGCTGATGGCGGAGATCGGGTCCTTGATGAAGCCGCCCGGGCCCATGATGGACAGGCCAGCAGCAGCAGCCTCTTCCGGCGTCTTGCCCGTGTTGGCAGCAATCGCGGTCTTGACTTCAACGCCCTTGGCGAACAGCGCCTCGAACGAGAAACCGTACTGCGACATCACCATGAAGGCCATGAAGGTCACGCCCGACAGCAGCAGCACAGCCTTGATGATCTGCACCCAGGTGGTGGCAGTCATGCCGCCGAACAGCACATAGATCATCATCAGCGCGCCGACGATCACCACCGCCATCCAGTACTCGAGGCCGAACAGCAGCTTGATCAGCTGGCCGGCACCCACCATCTGGGCGATCAGGTAGAAGGCGACCACGACCAGCGTGCCCGAGGCCGCAAAGGCGCGGATCGGAGTCTGCTTGAAGCGGTAGCCGGCCACGTCGGCGAAGGTGAACTTGCCGAGGTTGCGCAGGCGCTCGGCCATCAGGAAGGTGATGACGGGCCAGCCGACCAGGAAGCCGATCGAGTAGATCAGGCCGTCATAGCCGTTGGCCATCACGGCGGCGGAAATACCCAGGAAGGAAGCAGCCGACATGTAGTCGCCCGCGATCGCCAGGCCGTTCTGGAAGCCGGTGATGCCGCCACCGCCGGTGTAGAAGTCGGCAGCCGACTTGGTCTTGGACGCCGCCCATTTGGTGATGTAGAGCGTGCCGCAGACGAACAGGCCGAACATCGCGATGGCGGTCCAGTTGGTCGCCTGCTTGGCCGACTCGCCGACGTCACCGCCGGCGGCGTGGGCCGCGCCGGCGGCCGCGAGGACCAGCAGCGCGCCCAGGAATGCGCTAAGGTTTTTCTTCATTTTGCGGCGTCCTTCAGGATTTCCTTGGTCAGCTCGTCGAACTCGCCGTTGGCGCGACGGACGTAGATGCCGGTGATCACGATCGTGAACACGATCACGGCCATGCCGATCGGAACGCCGACCGTGGTCACACCTGCACCCAGGGGCTGGGCCAGGAAGGGTTTGTTGAAGGCGATCAGCGCGATGTAGCCGTAGTACACGACCAGCATCAGGATGGACAGCAACACGCCGAAGCTGTTGCGCTTGGACTGAAGTTCCTGGTATTTGGGATTTTTCAGGATCTTGTCGACTACCGGATCACTCATGGATGTCTCCTCTCATGGTGTGGATGGGGCGAAGCATTTCATGTGAAGGATTCACATGTGTCCCATTCTCAGGTCGGGTCTGACGGTCTGCTTACGAAGCCTGTCAACCAGGCCAGCTTCGGGGGTTAACCCTGAAAGGAATAACCCTTGCCTGCTCCATACGGGAGCGGCCAGTCCAGGCAATGCCAGCCACCAAACGCGGGGGCCTGGGCCGGCCAGTCAGTCGCCAGCGGGCGGGCGTCGGGTCGCGCGTGCAGCAGGCTGGCGGCACGGATCACGCCGGCATGGGTGAACCAGACCAGATCCTGGCTGGCTGGATATTGTTTTTCTGTGGATGGCTGAATCAGGCCTGCATCGTGCAGCGCCTGCCCGACCCGCGCCAGCAGTTCGGCCACGCTTTCGCGCCCGCCAAAGCGGTGCGAGTGGAAATTGTCAGTCCAGGCATCGAATTCGGCCCGATCGATGGCGTCCCAGCGGCTGAGCTCGAAGCGGCCGAAGTCCATCTCGTTGAGGCGAGGGTCGCAGAGCGGCAGCGCGAGCTCGGGCCGCCGCGCCTGCAGCGCGCGTGCGAGCTGCTGGGCGCGCTGCAAGCCGGACATCACCAGGGTGGCGCCGGCGGGCAGCACCGCAGCCAGCTCGCGGGCCGCGCGTTCGGTATCGGCTGCGTCGGCCGGCATGTCGCTGGCGCCGTAGCAAAGGCCAGGCTCGACCAGCGGGCGGGCATGTCGCACCAGCCAGAGCCGGCGCATGCCGCTGCTCATGCAGCAGCCCCAGCGCCGGATGCCAGGGCCAGGCCGAGGTAGAAGGCGATTTCGCCGACCTGTTGGGTGGCACCGAGTCCGTCGCCCGTGAAGCCCTGCAGCCGGCGCTTGAGCAGGCGCCGCATCCAGAGCGCGGCCAGGGCCGTAGCCAGCAGGGCGGCAGCCCAGGCCGGATCGGCCCGCCAGCCGACCAGCAGCGCCATCACCAGGGCCCACCAGAGTGTTCCGGTGAGCAATGCCGAGAGGCTGATCGCATCGGCCAGCGGCTTGGACTTGGAGCGCGGCGTGTCGCCGACATGGGGCAGGGTTGCGATCACGAACAGCGGCGCCAGCCTGGAGCTCACATGGGCGCCGAACAGCGCCGCGACGGCCAGCGCGCCATCGAGCTGGGCCAGCGTCGCGAGCAACGCGGCCTTGAGGCCGAAGGCCAGCACCAGCGCCACCGAGCCGAAAGAGCCGATGCGCGAGTCCTTCATGATCTCGAGCGCGCGCTCGCGGTCGTAGCTGCCGCCCAGGCCATCGGCAAGATCGGCCAGGCCATCTTCGTGGAAGGCGCCGGTCAGCCAGACCGTCCAGACCGTGCTGGCGAAGGCCGCGACCCAGGGTGCGGCTGGCACCGAGGGCAAGGCCCACAGCAGCAGGCCGAACAGCGCGGCTGCCAACGCGCCGATCAGGGCACCGATAGCCGGCATATGGGCGGCGCTGGCACGCAGCATGGCCGGGCTGTAGCCGACCCAGGCTGCCAGCCGGCCCGTGACCGGAATCCGGGTGAAGAACTGCAGCGCCAGCAGCCAGTGGCGCACGAACAACAGCAGGCGCTGCGTCATGACCGGCCCTGTCAGGCCGCGCCGTCCCGGGTCGAGACCCCGGCCGACTCGAAGCTGGCCATCTCGCGCAGGATGGCGCAGGCCGACGGCAGCAGCGGCCAGGCCAGCGCAGCGCCCGAGCCCTCGCCCAGGCGCAGCCCGAGGTCGAGCAACGGCCGGGCTTCCAGCTGGGCCAGCATCAGGCTGTGGCCGCGCTCGCCCGAACGGTGCGCGAACACGCAGCGCTGCAGCACGGCCGGCACCAGGCGCGAGGCGACCAGCACCGCCGCGCAGGTGATGAAGCCATCGACCAGGATCACACGCCGCTCGGCGGCTGCCTGCAGCACGGCACCGACCATGGTCGCGATCTCGAAGCCGCCCATCGCGGCCAGCACGTCCAGCGGCTCGGTCACGCCTTCGTGGCGCAGCAGCACCTCGCGCAGCACATCGGTCTTGCGCGCGATGCCGGGCTGGTCCAGGCCGGTGCCGGCGCCGGTGCAGTCGGCGATGTCCAGGCCGCCCAGGCGGGCCAGGATCAGCGAGGCCGGCGAGGTGTTGCCGATGCCCATCTCGCCCAGCAGCAGCACGTTGCCCGGCAGGCCCTCGACCAGCTCGATGCCATGCATGAGCGCCTGCTCGCATTGTTCGCGGCTCATGGCCGGCTCGGTCGAGCAGTCGGCGGTGCCGTAGCCGACCTTACGGATCTGCAGTCCCGGACGCGGCGCGAAGTCGTGTGCGACGCCGCAATCGACCACGGTCATGCCGATGCCATGCTGGCGCGCCAGCACGGTGACGGCGGCACCGCCGGCCAGGAAGTTCTCGACCATCTGCCAGGTCACGTCGCTCGGGTAGGCCGAGACGCCACGCCGGGTCAGGCCATGGTCGCCCGCAAACACCACCATCTGCGGCGCGCGCAGCTCGGGCGAGTCGCTGCCCAGGATCAGACCCAGGCGCAGCGCCAGCGCCTCGATCGCGCCGAGAGAACCGACCGGCTTGGTCTTGTGGTCAAGCTGGCGCTGCAGCGATTGGGCCAGCGCCTCGTCGTGCAGGCTGTCGATCCGGGGCAAGGTGAAAGTCATGTCGATTCCTATATTGGGGTCAGAGACCAATTTTTTCGGGCCGCTGCAGGCAGGCAGGCAGGCTTCAGGCGATCAGCGCATCAAGCAAGCCGGGGGCAATATGCTGTTCAAGATAGTCCGCCAGGCCGTCGAACACGCAGTCGAGCGTCGGGGCCGAGGCGCCGAACAGCGCCTGCAGCACGGCCGGGTCCTCGAACAGACCATGCAGATAGCAGCCCAGCACATTGCCGCGCTCGTTCTGCCAGGCCAGGCCGGGCAGCACCTCGCGCGCGATGTCGCCGGCGGCGGCCATGGCCGGGTGCTGCGCGGTCTGGCCATGGTGGATCTCGTAGCCCTGCACCGCCACCCCCGACAGGGCCGACCAGGCACCGACCAGATCACCGAAGCCGGCCTGGGTACGCTGGACGGTCTTGTCGGGATCGAACTGGGTCACCAGCGGCAGCAGGCCCAGTCCGGGCGCGTTGCCGTCGACGCCATGGGTATCGATCAAGGCCTCGCCGAGCATCTGCAGGCCGCCGCAGATGCCCAGCACCGCTCCGCCCTGCCCCGCATGGTCGGTAATCGCGCGGTCCAGCCCCTGCTCGCGCAGCCAGGCCAGGTCGGAACTGGTGTGCTTGGAGCCCGGCAGCACGATCCAGTCGGCGCCAGCCAACTCGGCCGGACTGCGCGCCCAGACCAGGCGCAGGCCCGGAATGTTCTTCAGGGGCTGGAACTCGTCGAGGTTGCTCAGACGCGGATAGGCCACCACAGCGACCGTGCGCGTGACCGCGCCCTGGCTGCGGCTGCGGTCGTCGAACACGCCGTCCTCCTCGGGCAGGCCATGCTGCCACCACATCGGCAAGGTGGCGACGGTCGGCACCCCGGTCAACTGCTCGAGCTGCTCGGGCGCGGGAGCCAGCAGCGTCGCATCACCACGGAACTTGTTGAGCACGAAGCCGTCGATACGCGCGCGGTCAGCCTCAGGCAACAGGGCCCAGGTGCCGTAGAGATGGGCAAAGGCGCCGCCCCGGTCGATGTCGGTCACCAGCAGGCAGCGTGCATCGGCCGCGCGCGCCACGCGCAGGTTGACGATGTCGCTGGCCATCAGGTTGATCTCGGCCGGCGAGCCCGCGCCCTCGATCACGACCACGTCGTACTCGGCGCGCAGGTCGTCGAGCGCCTGCGCGATGCGAGGCCAGACCTTTTCCGAGCGGCCACGCCATGGCATGGTGCTGAGTTCGGCATCGACCTGGCCCAGCATGACGACCTGGCTGCGGGTATCAGCCTCGGGCTTGAGCAGCAGCGGGTTCATGCGCACATCGGGCTCGGCGCGGGCGGCAAGCGCCTGGAAATATTGCGCCGAGCCGATCTCGCCCGAGCCGCCGGGCGAAGCCACGACGCGCGCGTTGTTGCTCATGTTCTGCGCCTTGAACGGCGCAACCTTGAGGCCCTGGCGCGCGTAATGGCGGCACAGCGCAGTGGCGAGCCAGCTCTTGCCGGCACCGCTCGAGGTGCCAAGCACCATCACGCATTTGGCCCGCTGGGGGCCGGAATTGGCTTGAAGATTCATGTCAGGTGGCGAATGGAGGTCCAGGCCTGCGCGAGCGCGTCCTGCGCTTCGGGCGCCAAGACGCCCAGGCGTACGCAGCCGGGCAGGCCGAAGGAGGTCGCGTCGCGCAGCTTGACGCCGCGTGCGCGTAGCTGGGCCAGATCGGCCCCGAGGCCGGAGCTGCCGGAGCGCTCAGGGCGAGCGCCAAAGTAGTTGGCGTCACTGGGACGGGTCTGCCAACCCAGTGTATGACAGAGGTCGAGCTGTCGGCTTTTCCAGCCGCGCAGGGTTTCGAGGCTGGCGGCCAGCCAGTCCTGGGCTGCCGGCTGAGTCCAGGCCTGCAGCATCGCGACACCATGGGCCCCAACCGGCCAGGAAGGCGCGAGCGCCTGCAGGGCCAAGACCTGCTCGCCAGCGTCGCGCGGCGCGATCGCATAGGCGGCGCGCACCCCCGTCAGCCCCAGCGCCTTGTTCGGCGTCCAGAGCTGCCAGACCCGGTCCAGCCCGTCGGCGTCCAGCGCCAGCCGGCCCGCCAGACGCAGCGGACGGTAGGCGCAGTCGAGCACCAGCATCTGTTCGGGGCGCAAGCCCTGGACCTGCTGGGCCAGGCGCTCATGCGGCTGACCGAGCGGACTCGAGGGGTCGCAGGCCCAGAGCAGATCCGCCTCGGAGGGGTCGGTCACGGCCTGCAAGTCCCAGGCGCGGGCGGCCTCGGCGTAATCGCCATAGTGAAAAGGCGGCAGATGGACCGCAGCCGGCCGCTGCCAGCGCAACGGCAAGGCCGATGCCGATGCCGATGCCGATGCCGATGCCGATGCCAGGATCGAGGATTGCATCGACCTTGTCATACGGGCCGCCAGCGCGCTGATGCGGAAGATGAATTCGCTCGCGCTGCCGGCCAGCACGATGCGTTCGGGTGCCACCTGATGCCAGTCAGCCAGGCAGGCGCGCAGCGCCTGATAGTCCGGATCGGGATAGCGAGTCGGGTCGGCCGCCTGCACCGCCGCCAGCGCGGCCGGACAGGGTCCGCAGGCATTGCTGTTGGTCGAGAAATCGAAGCGCGGCACGCCGAAGGCATCGGGGCCGCCGTGCAGACGGGCGGATTCAGCCATGCCCGCCTCCGCTGGCTGGCCACAGGCCTGACAGCCACGCATCAGGCAGATCAGGCAGCCAAATTTGCGTAAGTGACAAGACTAGCGTGCCGAACACGATCAGGCCAAGCGCATGCCCTGCCAGCGCGCAGGCCCGTACGGTATCGAGTGGCCCGGGCGCCCGGCCCGTAGCGTTGAGCGTGTAGACCTCGGGCTTGCCGAGCCGGATGCCGAGCGCGAGCGCCAGCGCCCCCATCGGCCAGCCGCCGTTGGGCGAAGGCGTCAGGACTGCCTCGCGCCGCAAGCGCAATGGCGACAAGCCGCCCGCCGCCAACGCCAGCAGCAGCGCGCTCAGGCGCGCCGGCAACCAGGACAGCCAATCGTCGGCATGGGCCGCCCATTTGCCAGCCCATTCCCAGTGCCGCCCGCCGCGCTCGCCGCGGTAGCCCCACATCGCATCGGCCGTGTTGGCAAAACGGTAGAGCGCGGCACCCGGCAGGCCCGCCACGGCAAACCAGAACAGCGGCGCGATGACCGAATCGTTCAGGTTCTCGGCCAGCGACTCGAGCGCGGTCTCGCGCACCTGCGACTCGCTCAAGGCGGAGGTGTCGCGGCTGCAGAGCCAGGACAGGCGCTCGCGGCCCTGCGCCAGCGAAACCGACAGCGCCGCCTCGACCGCCTGCACCTCGCTCTTGAGCATGGCCCAGGCCAGCAGCGGTTTCAGCAGCAGTCCGAGGCCGAGCACCGCCACCCAGACGGGCAGTCGCAGCAGCAGGGATTGCAGGCCAGCAGTCGCCGCCAGCACCACAACAGCACCCGCACACCAGGCCAACGCACCGCGAACGAAGGCCACGTAGTCAGGGATTTCGACTGGGCTGATGGCCTGACTGGTACTCTGGCTTTGGCCATTGCTCTGGCGATCAGCCTGGCTGGCAGACGAATCAGCGGCTTGATCCGACGAACGCACACTGACCAGCGGCGCAATCCGCTGCCCCACCCAACCCAGGTAGTTCCCGATCCAGACCACCGGATGCCAGCGCAGCGGCGGCTCGCCGAGCCAGCGGTCGATCGCCAGCGCCAGCAGCAGGGCCGGCGCCAGGATCATCAAGTCAAACTCACCGACCCTCATGCGGGTAGGCCCTGATCGCCCAGAGTGGCGGCGTCCTGCAGCGCAACAACGGACGGATCGAACGAATCTCTCGGTTCAAACAGCGCGCTCGGCTGGCCCCAGCCCTCGTCGAACACCAGTTCGCTCAAGGGCTGACGGCTGGCCCAGCGCTGCTGCTGCAGCATCGGCTCGGCATAGAACTCGTGCACCGGACCCAGGCAGAGCAAGGCGATCGGCTCGGCGCCTGGTGGCAGGCCCAGCAGCGCCGCCACCTCGGCCGGGTCGAACAGCGAGACCCAGCCCATGCCCAGCCCCTCGGCGCGCGCGGCCAGCCACAGGTTCTGGATCGCGCAGCTGGCCGAGGCCAGGTCCATCTGTGGCAGCGTGCGGCGGCCAAAGACATGCTGCTCGCGCCCGTCGGCCAGGCAGACTGCCAGCAGCTCGGCGGCGTCGAGCAGGCCTTCGACCTTGAGCCGCATGAACTCATCGGCACGCTGGCCCAGCGCGCGCGCGGTCTCGATCCGCTCGCGCTCGACCGCCTGCTGCAGCTGCTCGCGCAGCGCCCGGTCCTGCACCCGGATGAAGCGCCAGGGCTGCATGAAGCCGACGCTGGGCGCCTGGTGCGCGGCCGTCAGCAGGCGGCGCAGCGTCGCGGGCTCGACCGATCCGCCGGCGAAATGGCGCATGTCGCGCCGCTCGAAGATCGCGCGGTAGACGGCCGCGCGCGCCTCGGGCGCGAAAGCCTGCTCGGGCAAGGCCGCAGCGGCATCAGTCGCATCAGCGACAGCGGCATCTGCAACCCCGGCGGCAGCAGCGCCAGCACCAACAGCGGGCGATGGGAGCTTCCTCATCAAGTATCAGTCCTCGATGCCGCGCTGGGCCGGAATGCCAGCCTGGAAGGCATGCTTGACCATCTTCATCTCGGTCACGGTATCGGCCAGCGCGACGATCTCCTCCGGGCAACGGCGGCCGGTCAGGCAGACATGGACCTGGCTGGGCCGGCTGCTCAAGGTGTCGAGCACGTCCTGCAGCGGCAGCCAGCCGTAGATCAGCGGATAGGTGATCTCGTCGAGCACGACCAGGAAGAATTCACCCGACAGGATCGCGGCCTTGGCCTTTTGCCAGCCGTCGCGCGCGAGCTGGGCCGAGCGCTCGAGGTCCTGGCTCTTCCAGCTGAAGCCGTCGCCCAGGCCTTCGATCGGAATGCCGAGCTGCTCGAACATGCGGTGCTCGCCAAAGCGTGCCGACGGCACCTTCATGAACTGGAAGATCCGGACCGGCTTGCCGCGCCCGTGCGCGCGCAGCGCCAGGCCGAAGGCGGCCGTGCTCTTGCCCTTGCCGTCGCCGGTGTTGACGATGACCAGACCGCGGCGCTCGCCTTCGGCCTTCTCGTAGGGTTTTTCGGTCGGGGGGGTTTCGATCTGCATCTTGTCAGTCCTGTTGGTGAGTCTTGTTCATGTGACCGAGGTGACCGGCAACGCCACCCACTGCCCGGCCAGGGCGTGGATCGCGATCCGGTGCTCAAAAACCTGTTCCAGCGCGCGTTGCGTCGCAACCTCATGGCAGGCGCCGTGGTGGGCAATCCGGCCCTGGCGCATCACGACCAGCTCATCGGCATGCAGCGCGATCGAGATCTCGTGCAGCACGCTGACCACGCTGCGGCCGGCCGCGACCAGCTCGCGCACCAGCAACAGCCAGTCGGCCTGGTGCGGCGGGTCGAGGTTGGCCAGCGGCTCATCCATCAGCAGCACCTGGGCCTCGACCGCCAGCGCCCGCGCCAGCAGCACGCGCTGGCGCTCGCCGCCCGACAGTTCGCCCAGCGCGCGCTCGCGCCAGTCCCAGGCCTGGGTCTGGCGCAGCGCCCGCTCGACCGCCGCCAGGTCGGCCGGACTGGCCGGCGCCAGCCAGGACTGATGCGGCAGCCGACCCAGCATCGCGACGTCATGGACCGTCAGATCATCGGCGGCCGACTGGTTCTGGCCCAGCCAGGACAGCGCACGCGCGCGCTGCTGGCGCGGCCAGTCATGCAGCTCGCGCCCGAGCAGCTCGACTTGGCCGCTGCAGGGCAACAGGCCGGCAATCGCGCGCAGCAGGGTCGACTTGCCGGCGCCGTTGGGGCCGACGACGGCGGTCCAGCAGCCGGCGCGCAGTTCGAGGTCGATCTGGTGCAGGATGGGAGTCCCGCCCAGGCTCGCGCCCAGGCCGCGCACCACGTAGGCGGGCGCGCTCACAGCAGGCCTCCGGCATGGAGTCCGCTGCTGCGGCGATGCATCAGCCACAGCAGATAGCCGCCGCCCAGCGCGGCCGTGACGACGCCGACCGGCAACTCCTGCGGCGCAATGACCCAGCGCGCCAGCAGGTCGGCGCTGGCCAGCAGCACGCCACCCATCAGGCTGGCCAGCCACATCAGCTGCCGATGCGGCACCTTGAGCACGGCGCGCACCAGATGCGGCGCCGCCAGGCCGACGAAGGCGATCAGCCCGGTCTGCGCGACCGCGGTGCCGGTAGCCAGCGCCAGCACCGCGACCAGCGCTGCGCGCAGCGGCGCCAGCGGCAGACCCAGCGTCTGCGCCGTCGCCTCGCCCAGGCTCAGGCCGTCGAGCACGCGCGCCAGCGCCGCCGCAAGCGCCATGCACAGGCACCAGCAGGCGAACATCAGGCCCCAGGAGGTCCAGCCGACAAAGCTGGTCGTGCCCAGCATGAAGGCCTGCATCGCCTGCAGCGAATCGGGCGAGAACAGCAGCACCAGCGAGGTCATCGCGCCCAGCACCACGCCGACGATGACGCCGGCCAGCAGCAGGCGCAGCGTATGACCGACGCCGCGCGCCAGCGCCAGCGTCAGCAGCACGGCCAGCACCGCGCCGGCAAAGGCCGCGCCGGTCAGTCCGAGCCGGACCCAGACGCTGCCCGACAGCATGCTGAAAGTTGCGCCGTTCATCATGCTGCCACCACCGACCATGCCAGCGCCGCCACCGACGGCGGCCAGCGCGATCGCCACCCCGAGCGAGGCGCCCGAGGCACTGCCCAGCAGATAGGGGTCGGCCAGCGGATTGCGGAACAAGCCCTGCGCCAGCGCGCCCGCCAGTCCCAGCAGGCTGCCGGCGGCCCAGGCGCCCAGGGTGCGCGGCAGCCGGATTTCCCAGACGATCTGCAGCGCCATCGCGCGCTCGGCCGGATCGGCGCTGGCATCGAGCAGCGGGCGCAGCAGGTTCTCGAAGCCGGCGCTGCCGATGCAGGTACCCAGGGCGGCCAGCAGCAGCCCGAGCAGCAGCAGACCCCAGCCCAGCAGCGCCGCCTGGCGCAACCTCATGCCTTGCCCCCGGCAGTCCTGGCCAATGCCTTGGCCGGTGACGGCTCGGCCTTGGCCGCGCCGGGTGCCTTTTCGGCCAGGCAACGCGCCATCAGGCGCGCGCCATCGGCCATGCGCGGCCCCGGGCGCACCAGCACATCCGACTCGGCGACCGGGAAGATGCAGACCCGACCCTCGCGCACGGCCCGGATGCCCTGCCAGCCCGGGCGCTGCAGCAGGCCCTCGGCATTGCGCTCGCCGATCATGATCACGTCCGGATTGGCGCGCACGATGTACTCGGGATTGAGCTTGGGAAAAGGCCCGAGGCTGGCCGGCAGGATGTTCCTGGCACCGAGCCGGGCCAGGGTTTCGCCGATGAAGCTGCCCTCGCCTGCGCCATAGGGGCCACGGTTGACCTCGAAATAGACCCGCACCTGGTGCACGCTGGGCGGCAACGATTGCGCGGCGGCCGAAACGCCGGCATCGATCTGGCGCCAGATCTTCTGCGCGTCGCTCACGCCCAGCACCTGACCGACCTTGCCCAGCACGCGCTGCACATCGGCATGGGTCTTGGGTTCGAGTGCCAGCACCGGAATGCCCAAGGCGACCAGCCGCTCGGCCGCGCGCGAGGAAGTCGCAGCCAGCACCAGGTCGGGCCGCAGCGCGACGATGGCCTCGATATTGGGGTCGAGTCCGCCGCCGACGCGCGGCAACTGCCTGATGCTCTCGGGCCAGGTCGAATAGCGGTCGACACCGACCAGGCGCTGGCATTGGTCGAGCTGGCAGACCATCTCGGTCAGCGAAGGCAGCAGGCTGACGATGCGCTGCGGCGTCCTGGCCAGCGTGACCGGACGGCCGCGGTCGTCGGGCAAGGTCAAGGTCAAGGCCCAGGCCGAAGCCGAGGCCCACAGGGAGCAGCCCGCCAGCAGCAGGATCAGCCAACGCTTCATGCTTCGTCCTTCAGGGTCAGCGGCAGCCCGGCAGCCATCAGCGTGGCGCGCGTGCAGCTGGCGGCCACCGCCTGGTTCAGCCGGCCCAGCATGTCGACGAAGGCGCGCACCTCGCGCCCGAGCGGGATCACACCCAGGCCGATCTCGTTACCGACAAGCACCACCGGGCCAGGAGCGGCCACAATTGATTGCGTAAGTTTCACAATTGAACGTTCGAGGACATCGGCCGGCAAGCCCTTGCCCTCGGCCGGCATCATCAGGTTGGTCAGCCACAGTGTCAGGCAGTCGACCACCAGCAGATGGTCGGGACGGCTGTGCGCGGCCAGGCATTCGGGCAGGCGCAGCGCCTCCTCCAGCGTGGCCAGGCCCGGCACCCGCTCAGCGCGGTCGGACTGGTGGCGCTCGATGCGCGCGCGCATCTCGTCGTCCCAGGGCTGTCCGGTCGCGATCAGCGTCGCGCGGTGCCCAGGCGCAGCCCGCAGCCAGGCGCGCGCCAGCAGCTCGGCCCGGCGCGACTTGCCGCTTTTCTGTCCGCCCAGGATCAGCTCGCTGCGCGCGACATTCAGCACGAAGCCTCCTGCGCCAGGAACAGGCTCGCCGCCGCCTCGGGGCTGGACGGGAACCAGGGGTGGAAATAGCTGGCCTGGATAGCACCCAGGCGGTAGACCGACTCGCCCTTGTCGGGTGCCGGCGCAGTGGCGGGACGCGCGGTGCGCGCGACCACCGCGACCTCGGACGCCGCCGTCGAATAGTGAAAAGTGTGGCCACGCAAGGTGCCGGCCGGCAGCTCGAGCTGCTGCGGCCCCAGCGCTGCCAAGCGCTGCTGCAGCGTGACGCGTCCCGGCAGCAGACCCCACATCGGATGCGCGATGCCCTGCTGGTCGACGATGGTGTCGAACAAGGCCATCATGCCGCCGCATTCGGCCCAGACCGGCTTGCCAGCCGCGACATGGGCGCGCAAGCTATCACGCAGGCCGGCGTTGGCGCCCAGGCGCTCGGCATGCAGTTCAGGGTAGCCGCCCGGCAGCCAGACCGCGTCGCACGGCGGCAGCGCGGCATCATTCAACGGCGAGAACCAGACCAGCTCGGCGCCGAGCTCGCGCAAGGTATCGAGATTGGCCTGGTAGATGAAGCAGAACGCCGCGTCGCGCGCGACCGCGATCCGCTGCCCAGCCAGCAAGGGCGGCACCGGATCGTGCGCAGGGGCCGCCGTGAAATCGACCGCCCAGCGCTGCAGCGCGGCCGCATCCATCTGGCCCAGTGGCGTCGCCGCCAGCGCATCGGCCGCAGCATCGAGCCGCTCCATGGCATCCTCGAGCTCGGTCGCCACCGTCAGGCCCAGGTGGCGCTCGGGCAGGGTCAGCGCCGGGTTGCGCAGCAGCGCGCCAAGCCAGTGCTCGGGCGCCACACCCTGCTCCAGCATCTTGCCATGGCCCGCGCTGGCGACCCGGTTGGCCAGCGCGCCGGCCCAGGGCAGGCCGGGCCGGTAATGCTGCAGACCGAAGGCCAGCGCCGCGAAAGTGCCGGCCATGGCCGAGGCGTCGATCACTGCGAGCACCGGCAGACCAAAGCGCTGCGCCAGGTCGGCCGCGCTCGGGTTGCCGTCGAACAGGCCCATCACGCCCTCGACGATGATCAGATCGGCGTCCTGCGCTGCCGCCTGCAACCGGGCCCGCACATCGGCCTCGCCCGTCATCCAGAGGTCGATCTGGTAGACGGGATGGCCGCTGGCGAGCTGGTGCCAGAACGGGTCGAGAAAGTCCGGGCCGCACTTGAAGACCCGCACCCGCCGCCCCTGGCGCGCATGCAGGCGCGCCAGCGCCGAGGTGATGGTGGTCTTGCCCTGGCCGGAGGCCGGGGCCGCGACCAGGATGGCAGGACAGCGAACGGCGGCTGACGCGGTATCGATCATTTCAACAGGCTTTCAGGCTCACTGCGGCGACCATTTCAGGCCCAGATAGAACAGGCGACCCGGCGTGTAGTAGCCGTTGGCCAATTGATAGTCCTTGTCGGCCAGGTTGTCGACCCGCGCCTGCAGCGTGACATGAGGCGCCACTTCGGTGCTGGCGTGCAGGTTCAACAAGCCGTAGCCACCCAGTGCGGTCTTGTTGTCCTTGTCGTCGTAGCGCTGGCCCGACAGCTGCAGCTCGGCACCGAGCTGCCAGCGGGCCACTCGCGTGTCGGCCGCCAGCGTGGCGTGCCGGCGCGAACGGCGTGCCAGCAGCTTGCCGCTGTCGAGATCGCGCGGATTCTGCAGGTCGAGCGAGGCGCTCAGATTGAAGCCAGCCAGCGAACGGGCGCCCGACAGCGTCAGGCCCTCGAGCCGGGCCCGCTTGGTATTGCCATAGCAGCCAGGGTACTTGCCACTGCCGTTGATGCAGCTGCCCGGTCCGCTGACATAGTTGATCAGGTCGTCGATCTGGTTGCGATAGAGCACGATACCGAAGCGGGTCGACTGCAGCGCATAGTTCAGGCCGAGCTCGAAGTTGCGCGCGGTCTCGGGACGCAGACTCGGATCACCGTAGATGCTGAAGCGCTGGAACAGGGTCGGCGCGCGGAAGGCGTTGCCGGCCGACACGCTGGCGCGCCAGTTCGGCGCGAAGGCATAGGCATAGGACGCGCTGCCGGTGTCCTGGCCACCGAATTCGCTGTCATCGTCATGGCGCAGGTTGAGCTGCAGCGTATGTGCCTGGTGCCGCAAGCCGTAGCCCAGCGCCAGCGCATCCTGGGAACGATCGGTCAGGACCGGCGTGGTGCTGGCGTTGTTGAGCCTATCCTCGCGCCGCTCGAGCGCGGCCGTCAGCAACTGGCCACCGATGCGGTATTCGTTCTGCCACAGGTAACTGCGCACCTGGGTATCGGTCAGGTAGGGCGAAGGCTGGGTCTCGTAGCGATCCTTGCCCTCGCTGAAACCGATCCGGGTCGAATAGGCCTCGCTCCACTGCGACTGCCAGTTCATCCCAAGGCTCTGCAGATGATGCAGATTGTGGTCGTCAGTGGTATTGCTGGCGTCATAGCGCGAGTCAGACCAGCTGTCGAGCAAGTTGGCCTCGATGCGCTGCTCGGGCGACAGCTGCAGGCCCAGGCGCGCATTGGCCGAGCGGTTCAGATAGCCGTCGCGGTCGGGATTGCTGGCGGCCTTGGCATTGAAACCCTTGCTGGTTTCGCGCGTCAGGCCGAAGGAATAGTCAAAGCCCTGCTGCGCGCCGCTGAAACCGGCATCGAGCTTGGCGGTGCGATCACTGCCCAGGCCCAGCCCCAGATAGGGCGTGAAAGCGCCCTCGCCCTTGCGGGTGAAGATCTGCACCACGCCCGCGATCGCGTCCGAGCCATAGATCGCGCCCGCCGGCCCGCGCAGGACCTCGATGCGGTCGATCTGCGCCAGCGGGATCGCTTCCCAGGGTGCGCCACCGGTGGACTGGGAATCGATCCGCACGCCGTCGAGGTAGACCGCGGTAAAGCGCGTATCCGCCCCGCGCAGGAAGACGCTGGTGGTGCCGCCAATGCCGCCATTGCGCGAGATCTCGATGCCCGGCACGCGTGCCAGCACATCGGCCAGGCCGGTAGCGCCGCTGCGCTCGATCGCCTCGCGGTCGATCAGGCTGACATCGGCCACGACATCGGTCAGCGGCTGGGCGACTCGCATCGCAGTCACCACCACATCCTTGAGTGACTGCTGAGCCAGCACAGGGAATGCGGCGGCCAGCGCCAGGTTGAGCACGGCCAGACGTGCAGGAAAACTGCTGAATTTCATGAAATGGAACGAGAACGAATGCCCTCACCGCCTTCCCCGACGGTGCATGAGCGTCACAGCCGCGCCTGAGCGCGGCCACTTCGTTGGCCGGTATCCGGGCTGGCGGAGACAACCTTCATCGCCTTCCCAGGCGCCTGCGGCGCCCAGTGGCTGGGAGATGAAAGCGGAGCCAGAATGGCTCGTCCGCTTACCGTTGCGGGGGCAGCGCTGGTTAGGACCGGGCCTCAAGCGGCCAACTCCCTCCAGCTTCCCGTTGAACTGCCGCACATGAACTGCGCAGCGAGCACCAACAAACAACATTCTACCCAGCCTGCACGCGCCGGACCTAAAATCAGCCCATGTCCTCTCAGACCCAGATAGACCAGATCGCAGACCGCGTCGAGCGCCTGCTGCTGCGCCATGCCGAGCTGCAGCTGCGCAATCGCGAGCTCGAACAAGAACTCCAGCAACTCGCACAGGAGCGTGACGCGCTGCACCAGCGCCTGCAGCTCGCCACTGTGCGACTGGACGCCCTGCTTGAGCAACTGCCGCTTCCCGTGGGAGACGAATGATGAACCAGCGCTACGCCAGCCAGAAGCTTGAAGTCCAGATCATGGGGCAAAGCTACACCCTCTCCTGCCCCGAAGGCGGAGCTGCCGCGCTGCAAGACGCGGTCGACAAGGTCGACGCCACCATGTGCGCCATCCGCGACGCCGGCCGCATCAAGTCACGCGACCGCATCGCGGTGCTGGCCTGCCTCAACATCGCGCACGAGCTGGGCCGTGACCAGGCCGAGGCCAGCCACCAGCAGCGCCTGGGCGGCCTGATCGACCGGCTCGACCAGGCCCTGGCCAGCAACGACAGCCCGGACTGAACGGCCAACTGGAAACCGGCGCGACGGCAGCAACTTTTGCCCTTACAATGGGGCTGTCTGCTGCCATGGTCGGGCTTTATATTTCCTTGAACCAATGCTCCATGAGCCCGGGCTTGGTACATTGCGTAACTGGTGTGAGCATCTCGCGTCAGATGAACCCGAAGTTGCGTTGCCCTCGCCCCCCTGAACCCCACCGTTCAGGATGACGGTCCGGCTTGGCAGCAGACACCCTAGACACTCTCATCGCGGCCTTTGCGCCTGTCGGTTCGAGCCCCCGACCCACCCTCTCCATCTTCCAGTCGTCAGTCATTCATGACAGCGTGCTGGCTTTGCCGTGGCTGAACCCCTTTTGCGGGCCTGCCACCCTGGCGCGGCAAGCCATCCAAGCGCCTGCGCCAGGGTAAAAAATCCCGGATTTGCCCCGGGTCGGCTAGGAAAAGCCCTGCTTTGCGTTTAGCATTCCACCACTCGCCAGCAGCCCTGCTGCCTGCGAAAACAGAATTCAACCTTCACAAGGATTTGCTATATGGCAACTGCAAAGAAAGCCCCCACCCAGACAGCTGTTGCTGCGCCCGCCGCCAAGCGCACCCCGAACGCCGCCTTCATGAAAGCCATGAAGCCCAGCGCCGCGCTCGCAGCCATCGTGGGTGCTGCCGCCCTGCCGCGCACCGAAGTCACCAAGAAGGTCTGGGAATACATCAAGAAGCACGACCTGCAAGACAGCGCCAACCGTCGCAACATCAATGCCGACGACAAGCTGCAGCCGATCTTCAAGAAGCCCCAGGTCTCGATGTTCGAGATGACCAAGCTGATCAACGAGCACCTGTCCTGATCCGCTCGCGATTCGCCTGAGAAAAAACCGACTCTTGAGTCGGTTTTTTCTTGCCTGTCACGGCGCTCAACGACAGCCCTGATCCGGCTCAGGCCCGCGCCACCGTGCGCCGGCCCACCCCCAGCGCCACCAGCACCGCGAGCAGCAGCACCAGGCCGGCGCCCGCCAGGGTGGCCTGGTAGTGGCCACGGTCCATCAGGGTGCCGAACAGCAATGGCGACAGGGCCAGGCCGGCATCCAGACCCGAATAGACGGTGCCGTAGATACGGCCGGTCGCACCGGCCGGGGTCGCGCGCTTGATCATCATGTCGCGGCTCGGCCCGCCAATGCCGACCGCGACCCCGGTCGCGGCCAAGGCCACCATGGTGCCGGTCGTGCCCAGCCAGCCGCTGGCGCACAACAGCAGCAGCAACGCCCCGCCACTCATGCAGAGCGCCACGACCTGCTCGCTGCGCCTGGCCCGGGCCGCGACAAAGCCGCCGGCCAGCATGCCGGCCGCACCGCACAACATATAGGCTGTCAGCGTCAGCGAGGCCGCCTGCAGGCTGACGCCATGCAGCGCACGCAGGATCGAGACCGAGAAGGTATGCACCACGGCCAGGGTCATGGTGGTCAGCAGGAAGAAGGCAAAGCACCACCAGACCACGGGCAGGCGCAGGAAATCGAATTCCCCCTCGGCAGCTGGTGCGCCCGCTCCGCCCTGAGCGCCCTGGCGGCCCGCAGCGACCGGCCTGGGTGCGGCCGCGACCGTGGCCAGGTGCTGGCGTTGCCAGACCAGCAGCGCCAGCACCAGCGCGTACAGCAGCAAGGCGCCCAGACAGGCCAGGCGCCAGTTGCTTGAGGCCGCGACCCCGACCAGGAAGGCCGTGCTGAGCGCCCAGCCCAGGTTACCCGACAGCCCATGCACGCTGTAGGCATGGCCGAGCCGCGGCGCCGAGACGCGCTGGTTCAGGATCGAGAAATCGACCGGATGAAACGGCGCATTGCCCAGGCCTGCGAGCAGCGCCGACAGCATCAGCCCGGCATAGCCCTGCGCCAGCGCGGCCGACAGGGCCGCGCCCATGAACAGCAGGATCGAGCCAAACAGCACCGGGCGCGCACCGGTCCGATCGACGACAAAGCCCGACAGGGCCTGGCCCAGGCCCGAGACGGTGAAGAACAGCGTCATCAGCCCGCCGAGCTCGGAAAACGACAGGCCGAAGTCGCGCTGCAGGAAGGGAAACAGGCCCGGCAGCAGCAGGTGAGAGAAATGCGACATCGCGTGAGCGAGCCCGACCAGTGCCATGACGGTCGCGTCGGCGCGCCAGATCAGCGCCTCAGGGGCGGCGGATTGAAGGGGGTGACTCATGCCGACGATATTAAGTGATGACAGCACGGCCGGATTGGCGGTCATGACAGGCCGATCTGCCGGCACAATATCGGCTATGAACATCGTGATTTTGGACGACTACCAGGATGCAGTGCGCAAGCTGCAATGCGCCAGCAAGCTGGAGCCCCATACCGTCAAGGTGTTCACCAACACCGTCAAGGGGGTGGGACAGCTCGCGGTGCGCCTGCGCGACGCCGACATCCTGGTGCTGATCCGGGACCGCACGCCGATCAACCGCCAGCTGGTCGAGAAGCTGCCACGCCTGAAGCTGATCGCGCAGACCGGGCGCGTCGGCAACCACATCGACCTGGCGGCCTGCACCGAGCATGGCGTGGCGGTCGCCGAGGGCCTGGGTTCGCCGATCGCACCGGCCGAGCTGACCTGGGCCCTGATCCTGGCCGCGATGCGCCGCATCCCGCAATATGTGGCCAACCTCAAGCATGGCGCCTGGCAGCAGTCAGGGCTCAGGTCCTCGTCGATGCCGAGCAATTTCGGACTCGGGCAGGTGCTGGCCGGCAAGACGCTCGGGATCTGGAGCTATGGCCGCATCGGCCGCATCGTGGCGGGCTACGGCCGCGCCTTCGGCATGAGGGTGCTGGTCTGGGGCAGCGAGCCGACGCGCCAGCATGCCCGGGCCGACGGCTACGAGACCGCCGACTCCAAGGCCCAGTTCTTCGCCACCTGCGATGTGCTGAGCCTGCATCTGCGCCTGGGCGAGCAGACCCAGGGCGGCATCTCGCTCGAGGACCTGTCACTCATGAAGCCGACCGCGCTGCTGGTCAACACCTCGCGCGCCGAACTGCTGCAGCCCGATGCGCTGGTCGCAGCGCTCAACCGCGGCCGGCCCGGCATGGCGGCGGTCGATGTCTTCGAGTCCGAGCCGATCCTGCAGGGCCACGCACTGCTGCGGCTCGAGAACTGCGTCTGCACGCCGCATATCGGCTATGTCGAGCGCGACAGCTACGAAACCTATTTCAACGCCGCCTTCGACAATGTCGTCAATTTCCTCAACGGCCAGCCGAGCCAGATCGTCAACCCTGGCGCGCTGCCGCTGCGGCGCTGATCCGGATCAGGTGGCGCGGCGCGACCGGCTCAGTCGTTGGTCGAAGCCCTGACCTCGGCCAGCGAGGTCTGGCCGGCCAGCACCTTCTCGATGCCATCCTGGCGCAGCGAGCGCATGCCCTCGCTCAAGGCCAGCGCCAGGATCTCGGCCGGCCGCGCGCGCTTTTGCACCAGCTGGCGCACGGCTGGCGTCGCCGCCAGCAGCTCGTGCAAGGCCATGCGACCCATGTAGCCGGTGTTGCCGCAGTGGTCGCAGCCGGGGGCCTGAAAATCCTGCAGCATGCCGCCCTTGGCATGGCGTTGCCGCCATTGCTCGTGCAGGGCCTGGGTGTCGCGCAGCGCGTGGCCCGGAGGCAAGGCGCGCTGGTAGTCATCGGTGATTTCGCGCAGGCGCGGCGCCAGCATCGGACGCGACTGCTTGCAGCTGGCGCACAGCTTGCGTACCAGGCGCTGGGCCAGGATGCCTTGCAGTGAATCGGCAAACGAGAAACTGTCGACCCCGAGGTCGTTCAGGCGCACGATGGTGTCGGCGGCGGAGTTGGTGTGCAAGGTCGACAGCACCAGGTGGCCGGTCAGCGAGGCCTCGATCGCCATTTCGGCCGTTTCCGGATCGCGGATCTCGCCGACCATGATCACGTCCGGATCGGCGCGCAGCAAGGAGCGCAGCGCGGCGGCAAAGGTCCAGCCGATGCGCGGATTGACCTGGATCTGACGCAGGCCATGCTGGGTGATCTCGACCGGGTCCTCGGCGGTCCAGATCTTGCGGTTCGGTCGGTTCAGCCGCTGCAGCACCGAGTGCAAGGTGGTGGTCTTGCCCGAACCGGTCGGCCCGACGCAGAGAAACAGGCCGTTGGGGCGCTCGACCACCTGCTGCAGCAGCTCGAGCTTGTCGGGCGCCAGCTCGAGTGCCTCCAGCGGCACCACCCTGAAGGCGGTCAGCAGACGCATCACGATGTCCTCTAGCCCGTGCGCGGTCGGAATCGTGGCCACGCGCAGCTCCAGCGGCAGGCCGCCGTATTTCGCGAAGGCGATCTTGCCATCCTGGGGCTTGCGGCGCTCCGAGATGTCGAGGTCGGACATGATCTTGATGCGGGCGGTCAGCGCGTTGCGGTAGCTCGGCGGCAGTTCGAGGTAGGGACGCAGCTCGCCATCGATGCGAAAGCGGATCGACACCTTCTCGCGCCCGGGATAGGGCTCGATGTGGATGTCGGAGGCGCGCTGGTGATAGGCCTCGGAGATCATCGAGTTGATCAGCCGCACCAGGGTGTTGTCCGACTGCTCGAGCGGTTGCTCCTCCTGCTCGGGCTTGGCGTCGCCGCCATTGAGCTCTGCCGCAAGCATCCAGGCATCCTGCTCGGAGGACGCCACGGCGGCGGCGGCCAGCGCCTCGCGCTCGACACGGGGCGCTGGCTCCTGCAGCGCCAGGTTGTCGGCCATGCCGATGCCGCGATAGGCTTTGGCGATCTGGGCCGTGAGGTCGACGCTGGTCGTGACCACCGGCCTGACCTTGCGCTGGCTGGTGAACTCGAGTTCTTCCAGGATGCGGAACTGCAGCGGATCGGTCATCGCCACCACCAGAGTCGACTGCCACTCCATCAGCGGCAGCACGCGCAACCGGACCGCGGTGGTGGCCGGTACCCGGCGCAGCGCGGCGGCATCGATCGGGAACAGCTTGAGGTCGACGAAGGGGTAACCCATCTTGGTCACCAGCGCCAGCTGCAGATCGGCGGTCGTGACCAGCTTCATGTCGAGCAGGATCTGGCCCAGCGGCACGCCACGGGTCAGGGACTGGCGATGCAGGGCTTCGGACAACTGCTCGGGCGTGATCTTGGCCAGCGCCAGCAGGGCTTCGCCGATCGGCATCGGCTTGAGCCTGAGCTGCCACTCGAGCGCGGCGCGCAGATCCTCGCAGGTCGCCCGGACCGCATTGACCAGGCTGACGGGTACGGTATCAGGCGGCAAGCTGTCTCCCAAGCCGGGCAGTGCCGATGGTGAAACGGTCGATAGGTCCGGACGCTCGGGACGGCTCAACAGGCTTGGCATCATGGTGCAAGCAAGCGCCAGCGACGGCACTTAAAGATGGATGAACCATTGAATCACGTTTTTGGCAATGAAGCCCAGCATGCCGAAGGACAGCACGAGAAACAGCACGAAGGTGCCGAACTTGCCAGCCTTGGATTCGCGCGCCAGGTTGAGCACGATGAACAGCATGAAGAGGATGAAGGCGCCAACCCCGAAGGTCAGGCCGAATTCGGCGATCTGGTCCTCGGTCAGGCCAAACAATGAATTCTCCATCGTCAGCGCCCCCCGACAGCGGAGGCGGCGGATGCCGATGCACTGAGGTCGCGGTAGGCATGCCAGCTCGCATGCGCGAGCAGCGGCACCACGACCAGCAGACCGAGCAGGAAGCTCAGCAGCCCGACCAGCACCAGGCAGGCGATCAGGCTGGCCCAGAAGGCCAGCACCAGCGGATGATCAGCCACTGCGCGCCAGCTCGCGCGCACGGCATTCATCGGCAAGCAGTCACGGTCGATCAGCATCGGCAGGGTCAGGACGCTGGAGGCAAAGATCGGCGCCGCCAGCAAGCCGCCGAGCAGCACCCAGAATTCGAACAGCAAGGGCGACTCCGACAGCACGACATGGCGCAGGAAATCGACCACGGTATTGATCGGCGCTGGCGCGAGCAGGACCATCAGGCTGGCCGAAGTCAGGACCCAGGCGGTGCCGGCCAGGCACAACAGCAGGCCAAAGCCGACCAGGCGCGAGTCACGACCGCGCCAGAGCGCGACCAGCTCGGCCAGGCTCATGAGCCGATCGCGCTCGAGCTCGCGGCTGACCGCATACAGGCCAGTGGCCAGCACTGGCGCGACCAGCAGGAAGCCGGAGAAAGCCCCTACCAGCAGCCAGAACTGCTGATCGGCCACCGCATAGAGCAAGGCGCCGAACAGGGTGACGCACAGGCCATGGAGCAGGCCCGGCAAGGGATGGCGCACGAAGTCGCGCCAGCCCCGGATCAGCCAGAGCAAGGGAGAGGCCAGTGTCACGCGGGACACTGGTGACACGCGGGCAAGCTTGTCGTTCATCGAATGATTTATTGTGAGGGTGACAGGCCCGATTGGATCACAGCCCCGAGGCCTGGACCAGACTGCGGGTATATGGCATGCGAGGAGCCCGCAACACGGACAAGGCCTCGCCCTGCTCCACCACCCGGCCCGCGCGCAGCACCGTGATCTGGTGCGCCATGGCCCAGACCACCGCCATGTCGTGGGTGATCAGCAGATAGCTCAGGCCGCGCTCGCGCTGCAGCCGCAGCAGCAGCGCGATCACCTGCTGCTGCACCGTGACGTCGAGCGCGCTGGTCGGCTCGTCAAGCACGATCAGCTGCGGCTCGATGACCAGCGCGCGCGCGATCGCGATGCGTTGGCGCTGGCCGCCCGAGAACTCGTGCGGGTAGCGCTGCAGCCAGGCCTGCTGCTCAGCCGGCGCCAGCCCGGCCAGCAGGCCGACCTCGCGCAGGGCGGCCAGCACGCGGACCAGGCGCTCGGCGCGCGACAGGCCCGGCTCATGCACCTGCAGGCCCTCGGCGACGATCTGCTCCAGCGTCAGGCGCGGCGACAGCGAGGCATAGGGGTCCTGGAACACGACCTGCACCCGGCGGCGCAGCCGACGCTGCTCGGGCCGCGCCAGATCGAGCCAGTCCTGGCCCAGCACGCGCAAGCGGCCCTGGTGCGGCAGCAGGCCCAGCGCCGCCAGCGCCAGCGTGGTCTTGCCCGAGCCCGATTCGCCGACGACGCCCAGGGTCTGGCCGGCCGGCAGCCGCAGGTCCACCCCCTCGAGCGCGAGCTGGCGGCCACGCCGGAACCAGCCGCGCCAGCCGGGCAGCGCCACCGGATAGGACACCTGCAGCGCTTCAGCCTCCAGGCAGGCTGGGTGATCCGGACGGGTCGCTGGGTCGGCTGGCGCCAGCTCGCGCCGCGGCAGGCTGTTCAGCAGGGTCCGGGTATAGGGCTGAGTCGGCGCGGCAAAGACCGCCGCGACCGCACCCTGCTCGACCACCAGGCCGTCCTTCATGACCAGCACCCGGTCGGCAAAATGCCGCACCAGATTCAGGTCATGGGTAATGATCAGCACCGCCAACCCCAGGCGCAGCCGCATTTCATCGAGCAAGGCCAGCATCTGCAGCCGCAAGCTGGCGTCGAGCGCGGTGGTCGGCTCATCGGCCACCAGCAGCCGCGGCTCGCTGGCCAGCGCCATCGCGATCAGCGCGCGCTGGCGTTGGCCGCCGCTGAGCTGGTGCGGGTAGGCACGCGCCTGGGCCAGCGGGTCGGGCAGGCCGACCGATGCCAGCAATTCCAGCACCCGCGCACGCGCCGACGCGCCCGCCAGCCCCCGGTGCAGCTGCAGCACCTCGGCGATCTGCTGGCCCAGGGTCAGCAGCGGGTTGAGCGCGCTCATCGGCTCCTGGAACACATAGGCGACCGCGCTGCCGCGCAGCAGGCGCAGCTCGGGCTCGGCCAGCGTCAGCAGCTCGCGCCCCTGCAACCGGACCGAACCCGACAGGCGGGCCTGCGGCAGCAAGCGCAGCAGGCTCAGCGCCGAGACCGTCTTGCCCGATCCCGACTCGCCGACGATGGCCAGCTTCTCACCCGGCGCCAGGCTGAAATCGATGCCATGCACCACCTCGCGCCCGCCCAGGCTGACGCGCAGGCCCCGCACCTCGAGCAGGGGTGGCTGCGCTGCCAGCTCGGCATCCGCTGTCAGCGCTTGATCCTTCATGGCAGGGGCATTCATGGCCGGGCCTGGCGCGGATCGAGCGCGTCGCGCAAGGCGTCGCCCATGAAGGTCAGCAGCAGCAGCGTGGTCACGAGCAGCGCGAAGGTCGACAGCGTGATCCACCAGGCATCGAGGTTGGCCTTGCCCTGGGCCAGCAGCTCGCCGAGCGAAGGCGTGCCGGGCGGCACCCCCAGGCCCAGGAAGTCGAGCGAGGTCAGCGCCAGGATGGCCGCGCTCATGCGAAACGGCAGGAAGGTCACGACCGGGGTCAGGCTGTTGGGCAGCAGATGGCGCCAGATCAGCTGCCAGGGCCCGAGCCCGAGCGCACGCGCCGCGCGCACATAGTCGAGCTGGCGGTTGCGCAGGAACTCGGCCCGCACATAGTCGCTCAGGCCCATCCAGCCAAACAGGCTCAGCAGCAACAGCAGCAGCCCCACGCTGGGCTCGAACAGCGCCGAGAAGATGATCAGCAGGTAGAGCTCGGGCAACGCGCTCCAGACCTCGATCAGCCGCTGCAGCAGCAGATCGGTGCCGCCGCCGAAATAGCCCTGGATCGCCCCGGCGGCCAGCCCCAGCAGCACGCCGGAGGCGGTCAGCGCGAGCGCGAACAGCACCGAGAGCCGAAAGCCGTACAACAGGCGCGCGAACAGGTCGCGGCCGCGGTCGTCGGTGCCAAGCCAGTTGTCGGCCGAAGGCGGCGCCGGATGGGGTTCGCGCGCGAAATAGTTGATCGTGGCATGGTGATAACGGTTCGGCGCCTGCAGCACCCAGTTGCCTGGCTGTTCGAGCTGACGCTCGATGAAGGGGTCGAGGTAGTCGGTCGGGGTCGCGAAATCGCCGCCGAAGGTGGTCTCGGGCAGATCCTGCAACACCGGCACATACCACTGGCCCTGATAGCGCAGCAGCAGCGGCCGGTCGTTCGAGATCAGCTCGGCGCCCAGGCTCAGCACGAACAGCAGAGAAAACAGCCACAGGCTGAACCAGCCCAGGCGGTGGGCACGAAAACGGCGCCAGGCCAGGCGCCAGGGTCCGGCCGGCGCAGCGCTATCGGCAGCCACTTGATCAGTCGAACTTGACACGCGGGTCCACCCACAGATAGCACAGGTCGCTCACGAGCTTGGTCAGCAGACCGATCAGCGTGAACAGATAGAGCGTGCCGAGCACGACCGGATAGTCGCGCCGCATCACGCTCTCGTAGCTCAGCAACCCGAGGCCGTCGAGCGAGAACAGGGTCTCGATCAGCAGCGAGCCGGTGAAGAAGGCGCCGACGAAGGCGGCCGGAAAGCCGGTCACGATCGGGATCAGCGCATTGCGCAGCACATGGCGGACCAGCAGCTGGCGCTCGCTCAGACCCTTGGCGCGCGCGGTCAGCACATACTGCTTACCGATCTCGTCGAGCATCGCGTTGCGCGTCAGCAGGGTCGTGACCGCGAAGGCGCCCAGCACGCTGGCCGTCACCGGCAGCGCGATATGCCACAGGTAGTCCATCACCTTGGCGCCCCAGCTCAGGGTTTCCCAGTTCGACGAGGTCAGCCCGCGCAGCGGAAACCACTGCAGCTGACCGCCGAACACCACCAGCAGCAGCACGCCGAGCACGAAGCCGGGAATCGCATAGCCGGCCAGCACCAGGATCGAAGTCACGGTATCGAAGCGGCTGCCGGCGCGCACCGCTTTGGCAATGCCCAGCGGCACCGAGACCGAGTAGGTCAACAGGAAGGTCCAGAGCCCGAGGCTGATCGACACCGGCAGCTTGGAGCGCACCAGGGTCCAGACATCCTGCTGGTGATAGAAGCTCTGACCCAGGTCGAAGCGCACGAACTGGCCCAGCATGCGCACGAAACGCTCGGGCGCCGGCTGGTCGAAGCCGTAGAAGCGCTCGATCTCGGCGATGCGCTCGGCGTCCACGCCCTGGCGCCCGCGGTAACCGGCGCCCGCCACGGCCGCGCCTTCGCCGCCGCTGTCGCGCCCCTGCAACTGGGCGACCATCTGCTCGACCGGGCCGCCCGGCACGAACTGGATCACGACGAAGGTCAGCAGCAGCACGCCCAACAGGGTCGGCACCATCAGCAGCAAGCGCTTGAGCAGGTAATGCAACATGTCGAATCCCAACCGGCGGTTCAGCGCCCGACCCGGTTGGCCGGACTGGCCCACCAGGTCGACAGCACCCAGGCCTCGGGCTGATAGTAGCGCGGCAACTGACGCGGACGCTCGAAGCGGCCGGCGCGCCAGGCGATCCGGTGCACGCTGCCATACCAATGCGGTACTGCATAGTGGCCGTGACGCAGCACGCGGTCGAGCGCGCGCAATGCCGCGACCAGCTCGGGGCGCCGGCGCGCGGCCACGGCGCGCTCGATCAGCGCATTGACCACCGGGTCGCGCACCCCCATCAGGTTGGCCGAGCCCTCGATGGCGGCCGCGCGCGAACCAAAGCGCTCGAGCAATTCGGCGCCGGGCGCCTCGCTGCCGACGATCCGGCTGCTGATGAGCTCGAAGTCGAAGCTGTCGAGGCGCTTTTGCAGCAACGCGAAATCGACCACCTTGTGTTTGGCCGAGATGCCCAGCTTCTCGAGGTTCTTGGCCAGGGGCGTGAAGACCCGCCCGAGCGCGCCGCTGTTGTCGATGAACTCGATCGTGAACGGCTCGCCGCGCGGGTTGCGCAAGGCGCCGTCGCGATAGGTCCAGCCGGCTTGCGCCAGCAGCTCGCGCGCGCGCCGCAGGTGGTCGCGCAGCATCTGGCCCGAGTCCGGGTCCAGGCTGGTGACGGGCGGCAGCGGCACCGGCTGCTCGAACACGGCCGCCGGCAACCGGCTGCGCCAGGGCGCGAGCAACGCGAGCTCGTCGGCGCCGGGCAGGCCACGGGCCTCGAAGTCGCTGGCGACGAAATAGCCGCGCACCCGGGTGTAGGCGTTGAAGAACAGCTGGCGGTTCATCCACTCGAAGTCCAGCGCCAGGCCGATCGCCTCGCGCACGCGCGGGTCGCTGAATTTCGCCAGCCGGCTGTTGAACAGGAAGCCCTGGAAGTCACCCGCGTTGCCGTGCGCGAGCTCCTCCTTGACCAGCAGCCCGCGCTCGAAGGCGCGGCCCTGGTAGGCCTTGGCCCATTCGCGCGCGATGAAGGCCTGGATGTAGTCGAACTCGCCGGCCTTGAAAGCTTCGAGCTGGGCCGTGCTGTCCTGGTAGAGCCGGTAGGTGATGCGGTCGAAGTTGTACATGCCGCGGCGCACATTGAGGTCAGCCGCCCACCAGTTCGGATCGCGCCGGTAGCTGACATCGCGCCCGAAGCCCCGGCCCTCGACCCGGTACGGGCCAGAACCGATCGGCGGCTCGGCCACGATCCGATCCAGCGGCTGACGCTGTCCGCCCACCAGGCCCCATTGGCGGCTGAACACCGGCAGGCTGCCCGCGATCAGCGGCAGCTCGGCGCTGGCGCGCACGAAATCGAAGCGCAACAGGCGCTCGCCCAGCACGGTGGCGCGCCGGACATCGACGAAATAGCTGCGGAACTGCGGCGCGGCCTGCGGGCCGGTCAAGCTGTCGAAGGAATGCTTGACATCGGCGGCCAGCACCGGCTCGCCATTGTGAAAGCGCGCCTTCGGGTTGAGCCTGAAGGTCGCCGACAGGCCGTCGGCCGCCACGCTGACATCGTCGGCCAGCAGGCCGTAGCCGGTGTTGGGCTCGTCGAGCGAGCCGGTCAGCAGGGTTTCGAGCAGCAGCGCATTGAGGCCGGGCGGCGCGCTGCCCTTGAGCGTGAAGGGGTTGAACTTGTCGAACTGGCTGGCGCGCGTGGGCGGCACCAGCGCGATCTCGCCGCCCTTGGGCGCCTGCGGATCAACGTAATCGAAATGGGCAAAGCCGGCCGGGTACTTGAGCTCGCCAAACTGGGCCCAGCCAGGTGCCGCCTGCACCGGCATGAGGGCGCTCAGGAGCAAACTCGACAGCCCCAGCCGCAAGAGGGGTAAACGCATGCGACAATTCTGCCCAAGATTTTCTGGAGATTGACTCATGGGTTTTCTCGCTGGCAAGAAATTGCTGATTACGGGCTTGTTGTCCAACCGTTCGATTGCCTATGGCGTCGCCAAGGCTTGTCACGCGCAAGGCGCAGAGCTGGCCTTCAGCTACGTCGGTGAGCGTTTCAAGGACCGCATCAGCGAGTTCGCGGCCGAATTCGACTCCACGCTGGTGTTCGATTGCGACGTCGGCAGCGACGAGCAGATCGAGCAGATGTTCAAGGACCTGTCGGTCCACTGGCCGACTTTCGACGGCTTCGTGCACAGCATCGGCTTTGCGCCGCGCGAGGCGATCTCGGGTGACTTCCTCGAAGGCCTAAGCCGCGAGGCATTCAAGATCGCGCACGACATCAGCGCCTACAGCTTCCCGGGCATGGCCAAGGCCGCCAAGCCCTACCTGAACGACAAGGCCGCGCTGCTGACCCTGACCTACCTGGGCGCGGTGCGTACCATCCCGCACTACAACACCATGGGTCTGGCCAAGGCCAGCCTGGAAGCCAGCGTGCGCTACCTGGCCGAGGCCCTGGGCACCCTGCCCGACGGCCGCAGCATCCGCGTCAACGGCATCAGCGCCGGCCCGATCAAGACCCTGGCCGCCAGCGGCATCAAGGACTTCGGCAAGCTGCTGGGCATGGGTGCGGCCGCCGCACCGCTGCGCCGCAACGTCACGATCGACGAGGTCGGCAACGTCGCCGCCTTCATGCTGTCCGACCTGGCCTCGGGCATGACCGCCGAGATCTCTTACGTCGACTGCGGCTTCAGCTCGACCGCCGGCGTCAGCCGCGACAGCGCGCAGATCGTCTGATCGGCATGCGCGCTGCGACGGTCGCAAGGCCGTCCCGGTCGCATCCCGCAAAAAAA
>NZ_PVLR01000047.1 GCF_002980625.1 Malikia spinosa
TGGCGCAAGGCCACCGGGTGCGGGTGCAGTCGGGCGCCGGCCTGGCCGCCAGCGCGACCGATGCGGCCTATCAGGCCGCTGGCGCCGAGATCGTCGATGCCGCGGGCGCCTTCGGTGCCGGGCTGGTGCTCAAGGTGCGTGCGCCGTCGCTGGCCGAGCTGGCGCTGACGACCGCGGGCGCTGCGCTGGTCGGCATGCTGAACCCCTTCGACGCCGAGGGGTTGAGCCGCATCGCCGCTGCCGGCCTGACCAGCTTCGCGCTTGAGGCCGCGCCGCGCACCACCCGCGCGCAGAGCCTGGACGTGCTGTCCTCGCAGGCCAACATCGCCGGCTACAAGGCCGTGCTGCTGGCGGCCAACCAGTACGGCCGCCTGTTCCCGATGCTGATGACCGCTGCCGGCACCATCAAGGCCGCGCGCGTGGTGGTGCTGGGCGTGGGCGTGGCCGGTCTGCAGGCGATCGCGACCGCCAAGCGCCTGGGCGCCGTGATCGAGGCCTCTGACGTGCGGCCCTCGGTCAAGGAGCAGGTCGAATCGCTGGGCGCCAAGTTCATCGAGGTGCCCTACGAGACAGCCGAGGAGAAGGAAGCCGCCGAGGGCGTGGGCGGCTATGCGCGCCCGATGCCGGCGTCCTGGCTGGCGCGCCAGCAGGCCGAGGTCGCCAAGCGCGTGGCGCAGGCCGACATCGTGATCTCGACCGCGCTGATCCCGGGCCGCGCCGCGCCGGTGCTGATCACCGAGGACATGGTCCGGAGCATGAAGCCGGGTTCGGTGATCGTCGACCTGGCCGCTGGCAAGGGCCCGCTGGGGCCGCATGGCGCACCGGGCGGCAACTGCCCGCTGACCGAGGCCGACCGGAGCGTGACCCGCCACGGCGTGCACCTGATCGGCGAGACGAATCTGCCGGCGCTGGTGGCGGCCGACAGCTCCAGCCTGTACGCGCGCAACCTGCTCGACTTCCTCAAGCTCGTGCTGCCGAAGGACGCCGACGCGCTGCAGCTGCCCGCCGACGACGACATCGTCACGGCCTGCCTGATGACGCAGGACGGCCAGGTCCGGCGTCCGTCCTGAATTCCTGAGCCCCTGGGTCTCTGCGCCCCTGGGCCTTGGTGCCCCCGTTACCCCTGGCCCATGTCCCGTGTCCGGGCCCGGCCCCGGGCTTGAAGCCGAGTCCGTCCTCGGGCCCTTGCCCTGGTCCCCGTACCAGTCCCCGCCATTGCCCCTCCTTCAACTCCCTGTCAGGAAAGTCTCTCCGATGGAAGCCGTCTCCCCCACCCTCATCAACCTGATCATCTTCGTGCTGGCGATCTACGTCGGCTACCACGTGGTCTGGAACGTCACTCCCGCCTTGCACACGCCGTTGATGGCAGTCACCAACGCGATCTCGGCCATCGTGATCGTCGGCGCCATGCTGGCCGCGGCGCTGACCGAAACGCCGCTCGGCAAGGCCATGGGCGTGCTGGCCGTGGCACTGGCCGCCGTCAACCTGTTCGGCGGCTTCCTGGTCACGCGCCGCATGCTCGAGATGTTCAAGAAGAAGGAACGCAAGGCCCCGGCCGCGGCCGCTGCTGCCGTGACGGCTTCGCCTGCCGCCACAGCAACTGAAGGAGCCACCAAATGAGCATGAACCTGGTCGTACTGCTGTACTTGGTCGCCTCGGTCTGCTTCATCCAGGCCTTGAAGGGCCTGAGCCACCCCAAGACCTCGATCCTGGGCAACGCCTTCGGCATGGGCGGCATGGCAATTGCCGTGCTGACCACGTTCGGCCTGATCGTCACGCTCGCGCAGCAGATGCAGCTCGATGCGGTGCAGGGCCTGGGCTGGGTGCTGGCCGGTCTGGTGCTGGGCGGCGGTGCCGGCGCGCTCATGGCCAAGCGGGTCGAGATGACCAAGATGCCCGAGCTGGTCGCCTTCATGCACAGCATGATCGGCCTGGCGGCGGTGTTCATCGCGGTGGCCGCCGTGGTCGAGCCCTGGGCGCTGATCCCCGGCCTGCTCAAGGGCATGGAAGCGCCACTGGGCAACAAGGTCGAGCTGTTCCTGGGCGCGGCGATCGGTGCCATCACCTTCTCGGGCTCGGTGATCGCGTTCGGCAAGCTGTCGGGCAAGTACAAGTTCCGCCTGTTCCAGGGCGCACCGGTGACCTTTGCCGGCCAGCACCTGCTGAATCTGGTGCTGGCAGTCGCGATGCTGGCCCTGGGCCTGCTGTTCACGCTGGGCCAGGGCGAAACCGCCTTTGCCGCCTTCCTGGGCCTGCTCGCGCTGGCCTTCGTGCTCGGCGTGCTGATCATCATCCCGATCGGCGGCGCCGACATGCCGGTGGTGGTGTCGATGCTCAACAGCTACTCGGGCTGGGCGGCGGCAGGCATCGGCTTCAGCCTGAACAACGCGATGCTGATCGTGGCCGGCAGCCTGGTCGGGTCATCGGGCGCGATCCTGAGCTACATCATGTGCAAGGCGATGAACCGCAGCTTCTTCAGCGTGATCCTGGGCGGCTTCGGTGCCGACGCCAGCGAAGGGGTGTCGAGCAACGGCGGCGTGCAGCGCACCGCCAAGAGCGGCAGCGCCGATGACGCGGCCTTCATCCTGGGCCACGCCGAGACGGTGGTGATCGTGCCGGGCTACGGCCTGGCGGTGGCGCGCGCCCAGCACGCGGTCAAGGAGCTGGCGCACAAGCTGACCGAGAAGGGCATCACGGTCAAGTACGCGATCCACCCGGTGGCCGGCCGCATGCCGGGCCACATGAACGTGCTGCTGGCCGAGGCCGAGGTGCCCTACGACCAGGTGTTCGAGATGGAGGACATCAACGGCGAGTTCGGCCAGGCCGATGTCGCGATCATCCTGGGCGCCAACGACGTGGTCAACCCGGCCGCGCTGCAAAAGGGCAGCCCGATCTACGGCATGCCGATCCTGGAGGCCTACAAGGCCAAGACCGTGATCGTCAACAAGCGATCCATGGCCGCGGGCTACGCCGGCCTCGACAACGAGCTGTTCTACCTCGACAAGACCATGATGGTGTTCGGCGACGCCAAGAAGGTGGTCGAGGAAATGACCAAGGCCATCGAGTGACCACTGGGCAAGGACTGTCACTTTTTCGCACAGTTGTCGTTTTTTGCGACGCCAGGTGCGGCCAGTGACAGTCCGGCGCCAGCTAAATGCCACGCCAGCGGCCAGCAGACGGGTTTTTCCAGGCTGGCACGGAACTTGAGAACCTATTGATGCCGGTCAGGCAATCTGTTCCACCCGAATTTCAATCAGAGGAAGACAAGATGATCTACGCAGCTCCCGGTGCCGAAGGCGCCAAGATCGCCTACAAGGCCCAGTACGACAACTTCATCGGTGGCCGTTGGGTCGCGCCGGTCGACGGTCAGTACTTCGACGTCATCACCCCGGTGACCGGCCAGGTCTACACCCAGGCCGCCCGCTCGGGCGCGGCCGATGTCGAACTGGCACTCGACGCTGCACACGCCGCCGCCGACGCCTGGGGCAAGACCCCGGCCGCCGAGCGCGCCAACCTGCTGCTCAAGATCGCCGACCGCCTCGAAGCCAACCTCGAGCTGCTGGCCTACGCCGAAACCGTGGACAACGGCAAGCCGATCCGCGAGACGCTCAACGCCGACATCCCGCTGACGATCGACCATTTCCGCTACTTCGCCGGCTGCGTGCGGGCGCAAGAAGGCGCCCTGAGCAACATCGACGACAACACGGTCGCCTATCACATCCAGGAACCGCTGGGCGTGGTCGGTCAGATCATCCCCTGGAACTTCCCGATCCTGATGGCGGCCTGGAAGCTGGCACCGGCCCTGGGCGCGGGCAACTGCGTGGTGCTGAAGCCGGCCGAATCGACCCCGATCTCGATCCTGGTGCTGGCCGAGCTGATCGCTGATCTGCTGCCGCCCGGCGTGCTCAACATCGTCAACGGTTTCGGCCGCGAAGCCGGCATGCCGCTGGCGACTTCCAAGCGCATCGCCAAGATCGCCTTCACCGGTTCGACCAGCACCGGCCGCGTGATCGCGCAGGCCGCCGCCAACAACCTGATCCCGGCCACGCTGGAGCTGGGCGGCAAGTCGCCCAACATCTTCTTCGCCGACGTGATGGACAAGGACGACGGCTTCCTGGACAAGGCGATCGAGGGCCTGGTGCTGTTCGCTTTCAACCAGGGCGAGGTCTGCACCTGCCCGAGCCGCGCGCTGATCCAGGAATCGATCTACGACAAGTTCATGGAGCGCTGCCTGGCGCGCGTGGCCGCCATCAAGCAAGGCAGCCCGCTCGACACCGACACCATGATGGGTGCGCAGGCTTCCAAGGAGCAGCTGGCCAAGATCATGGCC
Organism: Malikia spinosa; assembly: GCF_002980625.1. Classification (GTDB taxonomy): domain Bacteria; phylum Pseudomonadota; class Gammaproteobacteria; order Burkholderiales; family Burkholderiaceae_C; genus Malikia; species Malikia spinosa. The sequence goes on from NZ_PVLR01000047.1 coordinate 4,331, forward strand.
TACCTCGACCTGGGCAAGCAAGAAGGCGCCGAAGTGCTGATCGGCGGCGACCAGGCCCACCTGGGCGGCGACCTCGAAGGCGGCTACTACATCCAGCCGACCCTGTTCAAGGGCCACAACAAGATGCGCATCTTCCAGGAGGAGATTTTCGGCCCGGTGCTGGCCGTGACCACCTTCAAGGACGAGGCCGAGGCGCTCGAGATCGCCAACGACACGCTCTACGGCCTGGGCGCCGGCGTCTGGAGCCGCAACGGCAACGTCGCCTACCGCATGGGTCGCGCGATCAAGGCCGGCCGGGTCTGGACCAACTGCTACCACGCCTACCCGGCACACGCAGCCTTCGGCGGCTACAAGGAATCGGGCATCGGCCGTGAAACGCACAAGATGATGCTCGACCACTACCAGCAGACCAAGAACCTGCTGGTCAGCTACAGCGAGAGCAAGCTCGGCTTCTTCTAAGAAGCGCCAGGCTCAGGCCCCTCAGGGGCGCTGGGCCTTAAGATCATCCAGCGCTGCGGCGCCTGGAGCGCCGCGGTCGCCGGGGGCGTCCACCTCATACTGGAGTACCAGAAATCGGTGGCCGCCCTCGGGGACCGCGGCTTTGTGCTTGGCAAGGCCAAGGCTGGAAACCACTAGAAGGAGATCCGCATGGTTGAAAAAGTCATTGCCACCCCGGCCGCGCTCGAACTGATCGAACGGCTCAAGACCCGGCATGGACCGGGCCTGATGTTCCATCAGTCCGGCGGCTGCTGCGACAACAGCGCGGCCAACTGCTATCTGCTGGGCGAACTCACCATCGGCCAGGGCGATGTCTACCTGGGCCAGATCGGCGGCTGCCCGTTCTACATCGGCAAGGCCCAGTACGAATACTGGCGCCACACCCAACTCATCATCGACGTGATCGAGGGCCATGGCGGCACCTTCTCGCTCGAAGGCCCGGAGGGCAAGGCCTTCCACACCCGCTCGCGCGTCTTCACGGCCGAGGAACTGGCCGAGCTCGATGCCGAGGCGTAAGACCAGGGGCCAGACAGCCCTCGGGACGGCATCACCCCGGCAGCGGCAGCAGTTGCTGCTTCAACGCCAGGCGGGCGAAGCGCGCACCGGCTGCCGGCTCAGCGCTTGATCGCCTGCAGCTTGGCAAACGCCGAGGCCAGCGCGCCGGCCGGCGCCGGCTCGCTGCGACCGCCGCGCTGGGCCTGACCGCGGCCGGCCGGCTGGAAGCGGTTGGCCCCGGCTGAACCTGCGCCAGCGCCGCCGCCCTCACGCCGCTCGCTGCGACCGGCGCCAGCACCCGCCTCAAGCTTCATGCTCAGCGCGATGCGCTTGCGCGCCACGTCGACCTCGACCACCCGGACCTTGACGATGTCGCCGGTCTTGACCACCTCGCGCGCGTCGTTGACGAACTTGTTCGACAGCTGGCTCACATGGACCAGGCCGTCCTGGTGCACACCCAGGTCGATGAAGGCGCCGAACTGCGCGACGTTGCTGACCGTGCCTTCCAGGATCATGCCTTCCTTCAAGTCGCCGATGTCCTCGACCCCGTCGTTGAAGCGCGCAACCTGGAAATCCGGGCGCGGGTCGCGGCCCGGCTTTTCCAGCTCGGCCAGGATGTCCTTGACCGTGATCAGGCCGAACGCCTCGCTGACCAGCAGCTCGGGCTTGACGCCCTTGAGCAGGTCGGTTCTTCCCATCAGCTCGGCCACCGGTTTGCCGGTCTTTTGCATCAGCTGCTCGACCAGCGGATAGGTCTCGGGGTGGACGCCGGTCATGTCGAGCGGGTTGTCGCCACCACGGATGCGCAGGAAGCCCGCGCTCTGCTCGAAGGTCTTGGCGCCCAGGCCGGTGACCTTCAGCAGATCCTTGCGGCTCTTGAACTGTCCGTTGGCCTCGCGCCAGCGCACCACCGACTTAGCCACGCTGCCCGACAGGCCAGAGACGCGCGCCAGCAGCGGCGCGCTGGCGGTGTTGAGATCGACGCCGACCGCGTTGACGCAATCCTCGACCACGGTTTCGAGCGAGCGCGCCAGTTCGCCCTGGTTCACGTCATGCTGGTACTGGCCAACGCCGATGCTCTTGGGGTCGATCTTGACCAGCTCGGCCAGCGGGTCCTGCAAGCGGCGCGCGATGCTGGCGGCGCCGCGCAGGCTGACGTCGACATCGGGCATCTCTTGCGACGCATATTCGCTGGCCGAATAGACCGAGGCGCCGGCCTCGCTGACGACCACCTTCTGCGGCAAGGCGGAGGCATCCTGGCCCCGGTCGGCCAGGCGTTTCAGCAGGTCGGCCGCCAGCTTGTCGGTCTCGCGGCTGGCGGTGCCGTTGCCGATCGCGATCAGCTGCACGCCGTGCTTGAGGCACAGCGCGCCCAGGGTCGCGATCGAGCCCTCCCAGTCACGGCGCGGCTCATGCGGATAGACGGTCGCGGTATCGAGCAGCTTGCCGGTCTGGTCCACCACCGCGACCTTGACCCCGGTGCGGATGCCGGGGTCCAGCCCCATCACGGCCTTGGGGCCGGCGGGTGCGGCCAGCAGCAGGTCGCGCAGGTTGTCGGCAAAGACCTTGATCGCGACCTTCTCGGCCTCGTCGCGCAGTCGGGTGAACAGGTCGCGCTCGGTGGACAGGCTGAGCTTGACGCGCCAGGTCCAGGCCACGCATTTGCGCAGCAGGTCGTCGGCCGGGCGGCCCTGGTGGCTCCAGCCCAGATGGCGCGCGATGCGGCCCTCGGCCAGCGAGGGCGCGCTGCCGGGCTTGGCGCCGGCGGGCAGTTCGAGCTCGGGCAGCACCAGACGGGCGTCGAGGATCTCGAGCGCGCGGCCACGGAACACGGCGAGCGCGCGGTGCGAGGGCACGCGAGCGATCGGCTCGTCGTAGTCGAAGTAATCGCGGAACTTGGCATTGTCGGGCTGGTTCTCGTCCTTGCCATCAACCTTCTTGCTTTGCAACAGGCCTTCCTGCCACAGCCATTCGCGCAAGGATTGCACCAGCGCCGCGTCCTCGGCCCAGCGTTCGGACAGGATGTCGCGCACGCCGTCGAGCACGGCCGCCACGGTCGTGAAGTCGCTGCCGTCCTCGCCCTTTTCCGGCTTGACAAAGCTCATGGCTTCATCGGCAGGCACCAGAGTCGGATCGGCGAACAGCCGATCGGCCAGCGGGGCGATGCCGTTCTCGCGCGCGATCATGCCCTTGGTGCGGCGCTTCGGCTTGTAGGGCAGGTAGAGGTCTTCGAGCTCCTGCTTGGTCGGTGCAGCCAGGATCGCGGCCTGCAGCTCTGGCGTGAGCTTGCCCTGCTCGGCTATGCTTTTGAGCACGGCGGCGCGGCGGTCTTCCAGCTCGCGCAGGTAGCCCAGGCGCTGCTCAAGCTCGCGCAGCTGGATGTCGTCGAGGCCATCCGTGGCCTCCTTGCGGTAGCGGGCGATGAAGGGCACGGTAGCGCCGCCGTCGAGCAGATCGACCGCTGCCTTGACCTGGTGGGGTTTGACCGAGAGTTCCTGCGCGATCTGCGCGATGATTTTTTGCATGCTGGCTCTGGGTCCGGAGACGCCCCTGCGGGCTCCCGGATACGGGATTGCGAAAGGGGCGAGTTTGCCAGATCAGACTTCAGTCAGCCACCACCCGCACGAACCTCGGCACCACTCCACCTGGGGTGGAAACCTGGTCCATGAACTCCTCCATCGGACGGAACCAGGTGATGGCCTGGCTGTCGCCCTGCAGCGGCTTGTAGAGCACGCCGGGCTTGAGCGTGGCTTCGATCAGGCAGGTGCCGACCACCTCGTAGAGCCCGCCCTTGTAGTGACGAAGCCGGGTGCCGGGCTGGAACTGTTGCGAATGGGGGGCGTGAAAAGGCATGGCAAAGGGTGATTCGGGCTGGACGGATAGCGGCAAAAGGATGGCGACAAAGAAAGCGCTTATTGTTGCTCGACTGGAAAACGCAGCGCCTGCTGCCCAGGCAGCTTGACCATGCAGGCCAAGAACAGGGAACTGGTCAGCCAGCGAGCCAGCCAGGCCCGCAGCGCCGGCAAGACTTGCTCCGCCCACCAGGCCGGCTCGATGGCCGCGAACTGGCGCACGAACGGAAACAGCGCCAGATCGGTCGCGCAGGGCCGCTCGCCGCCGAGCCAGGGGCTGCGCTGCAGGATCTGCTCGAGCGGGCGCAGCAGGACTTGCAGCGCCGGCTCGCGCGCCAAGGCCAGGTCCGCCAAGCCGTGGCGTTCGGGATATTTGTAGCGGTCGAGCTGCTGCTTGAACGGGCCGTCGTTGCGCGCGAGCAGATCAAGATTGCGCGCGGTCTGGCCCAGGCTCCACCAGCCCTCGGTATCGGCGGACAAGGCCCAGCGCATGATGTCCCAGCTCTGCTCGAGCACCTGGCCGTCGGGCAGGCGCAGTACCGGCACCGTACCCTTGGGCGACAGCGCCAGCAGCGCGGCCGGCTTGTCGCGCAGCACGATCTCGAACGCCTCGAAGGGCCGGCGAGCGACCAGCAGCGCCAGGCGGGCGCGCATCGCATAGGGACAGCGGCGGTAGGTGTAGAGCAGCGGCAGCTCGGAATAGTCGACGGCATTCATGGCCGGATTGTCACCCGCCTGCAGGATGATCCGGCTGTCGGCCCGCGCCCATTGCCCGGCCACTGCCGACGCTGCCGATGCCTGAACTTGAGCCTGGCCGCCAGCCGACCTACTGCGGGCTTGCGACAATAGCTTCTCACGACAGCCCCTTTCATGCCGATGACGCGCGCCGACCCGAGGAAGACCCCATGACCCCCGCCCCAAGCCCCCTGCTGCCCGGCTTCATCGCGCTGCACGGCAACCGCGCCGAGGACCTGGCGCAGGCGCTGATCGCCTGGCTGCAGCAGCACCCGCTGGCGCCGCTCGAGGAGGAAATCATCCTGGTCCAGAGCAGCGGCATGGCCGAATGGTTCAAGACCGAGCTGGCCTGCCAGGCCGGCGTCTGCGCGGCGGCGCGGGTCGAGCTGCCGGGGCGCTTCATCTGGCGCACCTACCGCCAGGTGCTGGGCGCGGGCGCGGTGCCGCGCGAGTCGCCGCTGGACAAGCTGCCGATGACCTGGCGCCTGGTCCAGCTGCTGCCCGGCTTGCTGGATGAGCCGGCCTTCGCGCCGATTGCGCATTATTTGCAACCTGGTGAGCCCGAGCGGCTGCCGCAGCTGGCCGCGCAGCTGGCCGACCTGTTCGACCAGTACCAGAACTACCGCGCCGACTGGCTGCAGGACTGGGCCGCAGGCCGCGACCAGCTGCGCGACGCCAGCGGCCGCAGCGCCGCCCTGGCCGAGGAACAGCGCTGGCAGCCGGCACTGTGGCGCGCGGTGCTCGACACCCTGGCGCCCGAGCAGCGCGCGGCGACCCGGCCCGACCTGCACCGGCAGGTGCTGGAGCGGCTCGATGATCCGGCCTTCACGCCGGAGCGGGTCGCGCGGCGCATCGTCGTCTTCGGCATGAGCCATATCCCGGGCCCGACGCTGGAGACCCTGGCCGGCCTGGCCCGGCACAGCCAGGTGATGCTGGCGGTGCCGAACCCCTGCCGCTTCCACTGGGGCGACATCATGGAGGGGCGCGAGCTGCTCAGAGCCAGGCGCCGGCGCCATCCGCTGCGCCAGGGTGTCGAACTGGCCGAGCTGCCGCTGGAAGACCTGCACCTGCATGCCCACCCGCTGCTGGCGGCCTGGGGCCGGCAGGGGCGCGACTTCATCCGCCAACTCGACGATTTCGACGACAGCGTGGCCACCAGCCAGCGCTTCCCGAGCCTGCGCATCGACCTGTTTGACGAACAGGAGGAAAGCGCTGCCACGCCGCTGCTGACAAGAGTCCAGCAACGCATCCGGGACCTGGAGCCGCTCGACCCGGACCGCGACAGCCCGCCGCTGGCCGAGGACGACCGCTCGATCATGTTCCACCTCGCGCACAGCCCGGTGCGCGAGCTCGAGGTGCTGCACGACCAGCTGCTGGGCCTGCTGGCCGGCCCGGACCTGAATCCGCGCGACATCGTGGTCATGGTGCCCGATGTGCAGCTGATGGCGCCTGCGATCCGGGCCGTGTTCGGCCAGTACCCGCGCCAGGACCGGCGCCATATCCCGTTCGACATCGCCGACCTGAGCGCCCGGGCCAGCAGCCCGGTCGTCAGCGCCATCGAGTGGCTGCTGCGGCTGCCGGGCCAGCGCTGCGGCCTGAGCGAGCTGGTCGACCTGCTCGAGGTGCCGGCTGTTGCCAACCGCTTCGGCATCGAGGCCGAGCAGCTGCCCCAGCTCGCGCAATGGATGGGCGGCGCCGGCATCCGCTGGGGCCTGCATGCCGGCCAGCGCGAGCAGCTCGACCTGGCCGCCTGCGGCGAGCAGAACAGCGCCTGGTTCGGCCTGCAGCGCATGCTGCTGGGCTATGCGACCGGCTCGCTGGCCGAGCTGGCACAGGCCTCGGGCTGGCAGGGCATCGAGCCCTATGCCGAGGTCGGCGGGCTCGACGCCGAACTCGCGGGCAGCCTGGCCCATCTGCTGCAAGCGCTGACGCAGTGGTGGCAGCACAGCACCCAATCAGCCAGCCCGGCCGACTGGTGCGAGCGGGCGCGCTGGCTGCTGGCCGCGCTGTTCAAGCCGGTCGACGAGCTCGATACCCAGGCCATCGCCGCGCTCGACGAAGGCCTGTCGGCCTGGCGCACCGCCTGCGACCAGGCCGGCTTCGTGCAACAGGCGCCGCTGGCCGCGCTGCGCCAGGGCTGGCTCGAAGCGCTCGAGGTGCCGCGGCTGGAGCAACGCTTTCGCGCCGGCGGCGTCACCTTCTGCACCCTGATGCCGATGCGCGCGATCCCGTTCCAGGTCGTCTGCCTGCTCGGCATGAACGACGGCGACTACCCGCGTCGCGCCATGCGCAGCGACTTCGACCTGATGGGCCAGCCTGGCCAGTTCCGTCCCGGCGACCGCTCGCGCCAGCATGACGACCGCCAGCTCATGCTCGAAGCCCTGCTGTCGGCCCGGCGCCTGCTCTATATCAGCTGGACCGGGCGCAGCGTGCGCGACAACAGCGCGCAGCCGCCCTCGGTGCTGGTGTCGCAGCTGCGCGACTACCTGGCCGCGGCCTGGGGCCCCGAGGCGGTGGCGCAGCGCACCACTGCGCACCCGCTGCAGCCGTTCAGCCGGCGCTATTTCGAGGCCGGCTCCGAGCTGCTGACCTACGCGCGCGAATGGCGCAGCGCGCACGATCAACTGGCCGGTGCCGAGACTGCGCTGGCCGTCCAGCCCATGGCCCTGCCCGGCCAAGAACCCGACCTGGCCGTGGCCCTGACGCTGGAGCGGCTCGAGCGCTTCCTGCGCAACCCCGTCAAGACCTTCTTCCGGGAGCGCCTGAGCGTGAGCTTCTGGAGCCCGCAGCAAGAGCCTGGCGACACCGAGGCCTTCGGCTTCGACGGCCTGCAGCAATACCAGTTGCTGCAGCAGCAGATCCAGCATTGGCCGGCGCCCCAGGCCGGCGTCGAGCTGTCCGGGCTGATCGCGCGCAAGCTCGACGGCCTGCGCCGCTCGGGCGCGCTGCCGATGCAGGGCCTGGGCCAGCTCAAGCAGCAGGAACTGCAGGCCACCCTGGAGGCCATGGGCCGGGCCTGGCAGCAGGCGGGCCAGGACTTCCCGCAGCCGGACGCGCGGCTGGCGGTCGAGTTCGAGCACCAGGGCCTGCTGCTGCGCGACTGGATCGACCCGGTCTACCGCAACGACGCTGGCGAACGGGCCTGGCTCAGGCTGGAATCCGGCAAGCTGACCGATGGCAAGAAGAAACCCATGCCGCGCGCCGACAAGCTGGTCGCGGCCTGGCTGGTCTCGCTGCTGGCGGCGGCCTGCGACCAGCGCCTGCACGGGCGCGTGGTGGGACAGGACGGCGTCCTCGAGATCGAGCCGATGGATACGAAGAGCGCCAGCGCGGGGCTGCAATGCCTGTTCGAGCTCTGGCTGCTGGGCATGCGCGAGCCGCTGCCGTTGCCGCTCAAGACCGGGCTGGCCGTCGCGCGCGACATCAAGGAAGACGGCAGCAGCGATCCGGCCAAGACCTACGAGGGCAGCGGCGATGCCTTCAACGACTCCATGGCCGAGGTCAACGACATGTGCCTGGCGCGCCTGTACCCGGACTTCGAAGCCCTGCTGGCGGCCCGGACCGAGGACGGCTCGGGCCTGCAGGAGCTGGCCGAGCGCCTGTATGTCCCGCTGCTGGATTGGGCGGCACGCCATGTGAGCGCCCGCCTGCACGCCTGAAGGCCACTACGCCCGAAACGGATCACCCATGAACGCCCACGCCACACCGCACAACCTGCAGGCCGAGACCTTCCCGCTCTGGGGCTCGCGCCTGATCGAAGCCAGCGCCGGCACCGGCAAGACCTGGACCATTGCCGCGCTGTATCTGCGCCTGGTGCTGGGCCACGGCCAGGCCGACAGCGCCTTCGCGCGCGCGCTGCTGCCGTCCGAAATCCTGGTCATGACCTTCACGCGCGCGGCCACGCGCGAGCTGTCCGACCGCATCCGGGCCCGCCTGCTCGAGGCGGCACGCTGCTTTCGCGGCGAGTCTGCGCCTGCCGCCGCCGACCCGTTCCTGCAAGGCCTGCTGGCCGACTACCCGGACGAGAAAGCACGCAACAAGGCCGCCTGGCAGCTGGCGATGGCGGCCGAGAGCATGGACGAGGCCAGCGTGCACACCATCGATGCCTGGTGCCAGCGCATGCTGCGCGAACATGCGTTCGACAGCGGCAGCCTGTTCGACGAGGAACTGGTCGCCGACGAGCAGGCCTTGCTGACCGAGGCGGTGCAGGACTACTGGCGACGCGAATGCTATCCGCTGTCGGAACAGGCGCTGGGGGAACTGCTGCAGGTCTGGCGCGACGAGGCCGCGCTGCACCAGGACATGCGCGACCTGTTGGGCCAGGGCGACCCGCTCGACGGCGACCCGGTGTCGCTGCAGCAGGTACTGGCTGAAGGCCGGGCCGCGGTCGATGCCGCGCTGGCGCAATTGCGCGCGCCCTGGGTCGAACGCAGCCAGGCCATGCTCGACTTCGTGCAGGCGCAGTCGCCGCCGGCTAAGCAGGGCTGGAACGGCAAGAAGTTCTCGATCGCCCGGCTCACGGGCTGGATCGAGACCCTGGCGGCCTGGGCCAGCGGCGAAAGCGACTCCACCCTGCCCGACCTCAAGACCGGCTGGGAGCGGCTGACCCCGGACGGCCTGCAGGAGATGCGGGCCAGCGACGCCAGCCCGATGCCGGCGCTGCCCGAGGCCTTCGAGCAGTTCAGCCAGCTCAAGGACGAGCTCGAACGGCTGCCGCAGCCGGGCCAGGCCGCGCGCCGGCATGCCGCGACCCATGTCGCGCGCCAGTTGCTGCTGCTCAAGCGGCGCCAGGGCAGCTTCGGCTTTGCCGACATGCTTGAGCGACTCGACGCCGCGCTGCAGGGCGAGCACGGCGAGCGGCTGCGCGCGCGCATCCTGGCCCAGTACCCGGTGGCGCTGGTCGACGAGTTCCAGGACACCTCGCCGCTGCAATACCGCATCTTCGACCAGATCTACCGCAGCGCGGACAACGACCGCGCCCGAGCGCTGCTGTTGATCGGCGACCCCAAGCAGTCGATCTACGGCTTTCGCGGCGCCGACATCTACAGCTACCTGCAGGCACGCCGCGCCACCGGCAACCGCCACTACGCCCTGTCGGTCAACTACCGCTCGACCCAGGAACTGGTGCGTACGGTCAACCACTGCTTCCTGCAGGCCGAACAGGCGCGCGAGTCCGGCGCCTTCCAGTTCAAGGGCCCGGCCGGCAACCCGCTGCCCTTCGTCGAGGTCGAGGCCCAGGGCCGCGCGGAACGCTGGGTCGGATCGGATGGCGCGCTGCCGGCGCTGATGATCCAGCATGACCTGGTGCCACGCAGCACGACCGCGATCCGCCGCTTCTTCGCCGAGCGCTGCGCCGAACAGATCGTGGGCTGGCTCAACGACCCGGACAACGGCTTCGAGCGGCCGGATCAGCCGCTGCAGGGCCTGCGCCCGCGCGACATCGCGATCCTGGTGCGCACCGGCAAGGAAGCCGCTGCCGTGCGCCGGGCGCTGCAGCGGCGCGGCGTGGCGTCGGTCTACCTGTCGGACCAGGACTCGGTGTATCGCAGCGACGAGGCACGCGACCTGGTGCACTGGCTGCGCGGTGTCGCCACGCCGCAGGACTCGGGGCTGGCGCGCGCCGCGCTGGCGCTGGCCCTGATCGGGCTGCCGCTGCCGACGCTGGGCCGGATCGCGGTCGACGACGAGGCCTTCGACGCGCAGGCCGCGCTGCTGCGCGAGTTGCAGCAGGTCTGGCAGAGCCAGGGCGTGCTGGCCATGCTGCGCCAGTCGCTGCACCGCTTCGGGCTGGCGGCGCGCTGGCTGCAGGACGATGGCGGCGAACGGCGCCTGACCAACTACCTGCACCTGGCCGAGCTGCTGCAGACCGCCAGCAGCGAACTCGAGGGCGAGCAGGCGCTGATCCGCTGGCTCATGAACCGGATCGCCGAGGGCAGCGGGCAGAACGAGGAGCAGGTGCTGCGCCTCGAAAGTGACTCCGACCTGGTCAAGGTCATCACGGTGCACAAGAGCAAGGGGCTCGAATTCCCGGTGGTCTGCCTGCCCTATGCCACCAGCTTTCGCAACTTCGATTCGCGCTTCGTCAAGTCGGCCTACCTGCCGCGCGAGGACGGCAGCCGCGAGCTGGTGCTCGACCTCAACGACGCAGCCCGGGTCCGCTACGAGCGCGAGCGCCTGCGCGAGGACATGCGGCTGCTCTATGTCGCGCTGACAAGGCCGCGCCATGCGCTCTGGATGGGTTTCTCGGCCGTCAAGCTCTACCAGGGCGACGGCTGCTACAGCCACCTGAGCGCCGCCGGCTACCTGGTCGGCGGTGCCGAGCCGCGCGCCGCCGAGGACTGGCTGGAGCCGCTGCAGGCGCTGGCGGATGGCTGCCCCGGCATCGAGCTGCGCGCGGCCGACAAGACCGTGCCCGTCACGCGACTGCATCGCCCCGACGACAGCAGCGAACTGCTGCCCGCGCCGCACTACCAGGCCAGCTTCGACCTGAGCTGGGGCATCGCGAGCTACTCGCGCCTGACGCGCGACCTCAAGACGCCAGGCGCCGTGCCGGGCAGCGGCCTGTCGCCGATCCAGCGCGTGCGACCGGCCGACGACGAGGCCGCGCCTGTCGCAACATCGGATGCCGAATCCAGCCCGGAATCCGACTCGCTGTCCCGTCCGAGCAGATCGCTGGCACCCGCACCGGCCGACTCCGCGATCTGGCACCGCTTCAAGCGCGGCCCGCTGACCGGCAACTTCCTGCACGACCAGCTCGAATGGCTGGCGCAGGAGCGCTTTGCGCTGCAGGACAACGACGCGCTGGCGGCTCGGCTGCAGGCGCGCTGCGAACGCGCCGGCCACGAGGAACAGGCGCCCGCGCTGGTCGGCTGGCTGCGCGATGTCGTGGGCACCCGCCTGGCCGGCCCAGGCGTGGCGCTGGCAGAACTCGAAAGCTTCCGCTCGGAGCTCGAATTCTGGCTGCCGCTGGACCGGATGGACACGGCGCGCGTCGACCAGGTCTGCCGCACTCACCTGCTGGCGGGCATAGCCCGGCCCCAATTGCAGGGCAGCCAGCTGCACGGCATGCTGATGGGCTTTGCCGACCTGGTGTTCGAGCACGAAGGCCGCTACTGGGTGCTGGACTACAAGTCCAACTGGCTCGGTGCCGACGACGGCGCCTACGGCCAAGATGCACTGGTGCAGGCCATGGCCCAGCATCGCTACGATGTGCAGGCCGCGCTCTACCTGCTGGCACTGCATCGCCTGCTCGCCAGCCGCCTGGGCTCTGCCTACGACCCGGAACGCCAGCTTGGTGGCGCGGTCTACCTGTTCCTGCGCGGCATCCACGGCCAGGCCCAGGGCAGCTGCTGCCTGCAGCCCTCGCTCGAATGCCTGACGGCGCTCGACGCCATGCTCGCGCCCCCCTTGCTCGCCACGCCATGACCGACACCCTTCATACCCTTCACGCCTGGGCCGACCAGGGCTGGCTGCGCCGCCTCGACAGCGCACTGGCCGCCTTCGTGCAGCAGCAGGACCCGCAAGCCGCGCCGGCCGTGCTGGTGGCCAGCGCCCTGCTGGCCCAGATGGAAGGCCGCGGTCACAGCTGCCTGCCGCTGGCCAAGCTGGTGCAGCCCGCCGCTGCCCTGCTGGGCTGGCCGGACCTGGCCCAGCTCGAACTGCAAGCCCTGTGGTCCAGCCTGCCGGCCGGGCTCGACGGCTGGGTCCAGGCCTTGCAGGACTGCCGACTGGTGCGCCAGGCGCTGACGGATGAGGCCGCCGGCCAGGACGAACCGGACCTGGGCCAGCCGCTGGTGCTGGGCGGCACGCGTGCGGCCCCGCTGCTCTATATGCGCCGCTACTGGGTCTACGAACAGCAGGTCGCCTCGGCCATCACCGAACGGGCCGCCAGGCTGCAACCGGTCGACCGTGCCCTGGCCCGGCAATGGCTGGACCGGATGTTCACCCCCCAGCCGATCGAGCCAATCGAGCCGACCGATCCGAGCCAAGCCGAGCCCAGGACCGACTGGCAGAAGATCGCTTGTGCGCTGGCGCTGCGCAGCGGGCTGACCGTCATCACCGGCGGCCCGGGCACTGGCAAGACCTACACCGCCGCCCGCCTGCTGGCGCTGCTGCTGGCGATGAGCCCGGACGCCAGCCGGCTCAAGGTCGCGCTGGCGGCACCGACCGGCAAGGCCGCGGCGCGACTGCGCCAGTCGATCGACCAGTCGCTCGGCAGCCTGCAGCCCAGCCTGGGCCATACGCTGGATCTGCAGACACTGACGACTCGCATCGGCAAGGCCAGCACGGTGCACTCGCTGCTCGGCATGCAGATGGGCAGCCGCCAGTTCCGGCACGACGCGCGCCATCCGCTCGACCTCGACTTGCTGATCGTCGACGAGACCTCGATGATCCACCTCGAGATGATGGCCGCGCTGCTGCAGGCCATGCCGCCGCATGCCAGGCTGGTGCTGCTGGGCGACAAGGACCAGCTCGCCTCGGTCGAGGCCGGCTCGGTGCTGGGTGACCTGTGCGCCCATGCAGCCCAGGTCCGCTATGACGCCGCGACCCGGGACTATCTGCTCGAAGCGACGGGCGAGGCGCTGCCGGCCTCCTCGGCCCGGGGCTCGGCGCTGGACCAGCAGACCGTGATGCTGCGCCACAGCCGGCGCTTTGGCACCACCATCGGCGCGCTGGCGCGCGAGGTCAACGCCGGCCAGGCCGGCCCTGCCATGCAGCTGTTGAGGCAGAACCACGACGGTCTGGTCTGGCTGGCGCCGCAGCCCGCCAGCCCCGAGATCCTGCTGCAGCTCGCGCTGCAAGGCCGCCCTGGCGCCAGCGCCAGCTACAGCGACTACCTGCTGACAATCCAGGCCGGCCCGAATCAGCTGCAAGCGCAGGACCCAACTCAGGCCGCGGGACAAGAAAGCCCCGAGCAGGCCCATGCCGACTGGGTCAAGCGGGTGCTGATCGCCTTCGACCGCTTCCGCATCCTGTGCGCGGTGCACGAGGGCGAATGGGGCGACCGGGCACTGAACCAGGGCGTGCAGCGCGCGCTGGCGGCACGGCGCCTGATCCGGCCCGAGGGCGAATGGTTCATCGGCCGCCCGGTCATGGTCACGCGCAACGACAAGGCGCTGGGCATCTTCAACGGCGACGTCGGCATCGTGCTGCCCTCGGCCAGCGCATCCTCCTCGGGCAGCAAGAGCTTGCGCGCCTATTTTCTCGACGGCGAACAGCTGCGCTCGGTGGCGGTGAGCCGGCTGGCCCATGTCGAGACCGCCTTCGCGATGACCATCCACAAGAGCCAGGGCTCGGAATTCGCGCACACGGTGGTGGTGCTGCCCGAGGTCGGCGGCGAGATCATCACGCGCGAGCTGGTCTACACCGGCATCACGCGCGCCAGGGAGTTCCTGTCGATCGTCGAGCCCCGGCCAGGGCTGCTCGGCGAAGCCATCGGCCGGCAGGTCCAGCGCGCCAGCGGCCTCGAATTCAGGACCAGCAAAGGCATCTGAGCCGGAAACGATCACCTGTCGTGAATTCTGAGTCCCGGCGCCGGGGACTCAAGGCCTTGCCAGCAGCTCGGCGCCCAGCGCCAGCAGCGCCGCGCGCTCGCGGGCCGGATCGAACAGCGGTGCACGCTGCCCGCATTGCTGCTGCAGGCGCTCCAGCAGCGACGGGCTGGGCAGGCCGTGCAAGGCAGAAGAACCGGCCTGCACCTCATCGCGGCAGCGCAGCAGCAAGTCGGCCAGAGCAGCCGCGTCGCCGCACTCGAAATAGCCCGCATAGTCCGGCCCCAGCATGCCGACATTGCCATCGACGCGCGAGGCCAGCACCGGCGTGCCGCTGCGCACCGCCTCCATGATCACATGGGCGCCGCCTTCCATCAGACTCGGGTGCAGCAGCAGATGGGCGCGCTGAATCCGGCGCCGGGTCGCCTCGTGCGCCAGCGCGCCGAGCCAGCGGTACTGCGGACAGTCGCGCATGACCGCAAGCGCCTGCTCGGCCCAGGCCGGCTCGAGCGCCGCGCCGACATGGTCGATCAGCAGGCCGGGCTGGTCGCGCAGCAGCCGCGCCGCCTGCCAGACCGTCTGCGGCGCTTTTTCCTCGCGCAGATGACCGACCACCAGCACGCGCAGCTGGCGCGTCGTCTTGTGCTGCGGCGCACGGGCGCTGCAGGACTGGAAGATCACGCGCGACTTGGGGTGCAGCGCCGCCGGAAGCGCCAGCGGCGCGCGCTCCTGCAGCAACACCAGCTGCTGGGCCAGCTCGAGCGATTGCCGGGCCTGCGCATCCTGCGCGATGTCACGGTACAGGTCGGTGCCCGTCAGCACCACTGCCAGCCCACGATCCGGATGCTGCTGCGCCCAGGCCTGGATCGACGCGGCCGAACGGCGCGCATGCAGCGCGATCATCGCGCTGTCCTCGGCATCGCGGCCGCTGCCGCTCCAGTCGCGGCAGATCCGGACCCGATAGCGCTCGGCCAGCATGGACTGCCAGCGCCGGGCGGTCTGCCAGTTGCCGTTGTTGGCGTCCGCCAGGGCCGGACTGACGATGACGAGGGAGACCTTTTGCATCGGCCGATTCTGCCATCGACTCAGGCCGGCCTGCTCCCGCTGGCCTGATCCCCCTCAAGCGGCAGCGGTGGGTCAGGCGTCCGGCCAGCTCAGCTCGACGCAGAAGCCCGCTTCGACAGCCGGCAAGGTCATATGCCCGCCATGGGCCCGGACCACCAGGTCGGCCAGCACCAGCCCCAGCCCCTTGGAGCTGCCATCGGCGCCATAGTCCTGCCGCGCCAGCGCGGCCCGCAGTGACTGCAGTTTTTCAGGGAGACAGCCTTCGCCATCGTCCTGCAGGCGCAGCCGGTTCATGCCGTCGGCCTGGGTCACGCTCAGCTGCACCTGCCGGGCCTGATGGCGCTGCGCGTTGTCGAGCAGGTTGAACAGCACCGCCGCCAGCAGGTCCGGGTCGCCGCTGACTGAGCGCTCGGCCTGGATGTCGATCTGCAGCTCGCCAAAGGCCTGCGTGGGCAACAGATCGGCGACATCAATCAGTTGGCGCTGCGGCTCGCTGCCGCTGCGAAACATCGTCAGCAGCGCCTGCATGACGCGGCTGAGCCGGGTCGCCGCCTCGCGCGTGCGGGTCAGTCGCGGGCGCAGCGAATCAGGCGCCTCCTTGAGCGCGATCGCGAGCTGGGCATCGATGCCCGCCAATGGCGTGCGCAAGGCATGGGCGGCATGGGTCGTGAAGGCCCGCTCGGAGCTGATGCGCTGGGCCAGCCGTCGACCCAGGTCGCGGATCGCCTGCAGCATCGGCACCAGTTCGGCCCGTTCCGGCGACTGCGGCAGGGTCTCGGGCTGCAGCGGGTCGCAGGCCTGCACCGCCTTGGACAGACGGGCCAGCGGCTTGAGCTCGCGCCGCACCAGCAGATTGAGCAGCAGCGTGACCAGCAACCCCATCAGCAGGGTGGCAATCAGGGTGTAGCTCTCGGCCTCGGCGCGCGCTTCCACCCGCTCTTCCTCGCTTTGCGCCACCAGCAGGAAGTGGCCCGGATCGTTCTGGAAACCGAAACTGACCACGCGCCAGAGGCCGTCGGGCGTGTCGCGCGGCTCGGCGTCCAGCGTCAGCAGCAGCGCCTGGGCTGGCGCCTTGTGCGACTGGGCGACCAGAGCGCCGGTCTGGCGCTCGACGACCTGCCAGACCAGATGCTCCTCGTACTCGGAATGGACCTGCGCCATCGCCTGATCGAGCCCCTGCTGGTGCAACACGGCGATCACGCTGTGCAGGATCTCGGCCGACTCGCGCAGGCTCTGGTCCATCAGCTCGTCGACCTCGTGGTGCACCACCTGGCGCACCACGCCCGCCATCAGCAGCGCCCACAGCAAGGCCATGACCAGCAGCGAGCGCGTGACGCGCTGCAGGATCGAGGGCAGACCGGCAGATGGGATCATGGCTCAGGGCGCCGGGATGCGGTAGCCCAGCCCGCGCACGGTTTCGATCAGCGCCTTGCCGAGCTTGCTGCGCAGCTTGAAGACATGGACCTCGGTCGAGTTGCTGGCCAGCTCGCTGTCGAAGCCGAGCACCAGCGCCTCGAGATCGGCCTTGGAGACGATGCGCCCGGCGCGCAGCGCCAGCGCTTCAAGGATGGCCCATTCGCGCGCGGTCAGTTCGACGCCCTGCCCCTCGAACCAGGCGGCCTTGGCGTTGAGGTCGATCTCGACCGGGCCGAACGCCTTGCGCAGGGCACTGCCGGCGACCCGGCGCGAAATCGCGCGCAGGCGCGCGCTGAGCTCCTCGGGCGCAAACGGCTTGACCAGGAAATCGTCGGCACCGCTGTCGAGTCCCTCGATGCGGTCGGACAGCCGGTCGCGCGCGGTCAGCAGCAAGGCCGGCACCCGCAGGCCCTTGGCGCGCAGCGACCTCAGCCAGTCGATGCCGGAGCCGTCGGGCAGGTTCCAGTCCAGCAGCCAGGCGTCATAGGGTTCGCTGATCAGCGCCCTGGCCTGGGCCAGATTGCTGCACCAGTCGATCAGGTAGCCGTCGCTGCGCAGGTAGTCGCGCAGCCCCTCGCCCAGGGTGATGTCATCTTCCAGCAAAAGCAGTCGCATGCCGAAATGGTAGTTCAGTAGGGTTGCTTGACGCCGGTCACCATGGCCTTGACCAGGTTGACGCGCTCAAGTCGGCCCATCACGATGGCAGCGACGCCATGCAGGCCGGCGGCGATCAGCAGGCCGTTGGCCAGCCATTCGTGCAGCTCCATCAGCCATTCCTCGCCGAAATAGGCATCGGTGGTCTGCATCCAGCCCGTCAGCCCCAGCCCCAGCACGAAAGCCATCAGCGCCAGCATCATCAGCGCGCCGAGCGGATTGTGACCGGCGTACTGCGGGTGCTGGCCCTGGCTCAGCGCCTTGAAATGGCGGTACAGGCGACCCGGCGTGGGAAAGAAATCGGCAAAGCGCGCGTGCCGGCTGCCGACGAAGCCCCACAGCACCCGGGCCAGCACCAGCGCGCTGGCCAGATAACCGGTCCACTCATGGGCGGTCGCGCCGGCTTCCAGGATGAACTGGTTCAACAGCACGCAGCTCACCAAGCTCCAGTGGAACAGGCGAACGAACGGGTCCCAGACCTTGACGGCAGGGGCGAGAGCGGCTTGGTGGTCAGGTTTCATGGTCGGCAAGGGGTGCAGGGCAGAGGGCAGGAGTCAGGCGCGCGGGTCGATCACTTGCGCTCGAGTTCGGCGCCGGTGGCGGGATCGAAGTAGATCTCGACCTTCTTGCCGGCCTTGTCGAAACCGTAGATCTCGTAGCACTGGCCCTTGCTGACCTTGAAGGTCTTGATCTGGTAGCCCTGCTTCTCCATCTGGGCCTTGAAGTCGGCTTCCTTCATCCACTTGTCTTGCGGCACATTGCAAGTCGGGCCGGCGAAAGCGGCGGAGCCAGTCAGGGCCAGGACGATAGCAGCAATTTTCAGTTTCATGGTGTTTCCTTGCGGGGGGTGAATTCAGGGTTTTCAGGTGGGCCTCAAGGTCCACGCAATGGATTAGATGACCGCCACCTTAAGGTCAGATGAAGTGCGGCCTATCCGCTGGCGCGCCAACCCCGCTACCATTCATCACTTCGAGCCAGCCCCCGCGCTCGCCCCCATTCCTGGAGAACCGACCCCTCATGAGCAAGCTCCACGTCAACGGCCGCCAGCACCCGGTCGACATCGACCCCGGCACCCCCATTCTCTGGGCCCTGCGCGACTCGCTCGGCCTGACCGGTACCAAGTTCGGCTGCGGCGCGGCGCTGTGCGGCGCCTGCACCGTGCACCTCGACGGCCAGGCCGTCCGCTCCTGCGTCACGCCGATCTCGGCTGCCGCCGGCAAGAAGATCCGCACCATCGAAGCCACCACCGACGGCAGCGACAAGGTCGGCGCCGCCGTGCACGCGGCCTGGGTCAAGCACGACGTGGCGCAATGCGGCTACTGCCAGAGCGGCCAGATCATGAGCGCGACCGCCTTCCTCAAGTCCTTGCCACGCGGCAAGCAGCCCAGCGCCGCCGAGATCGACTCGGCCATGGCCGGCAACCTGTGCCGCTGCGGCACCTATGCCCGCATCCGCACCGCCGTGGCCGATGCCGCCCAGTCACTCGCCTGAAGGAATCGCCATGCTGACCCCGATCGATGCCATCCATCCCCACGAACTGCCGCGCGCGCTGCAGCAGCTGCTCGGCCGCAACCAGGCTGATGCCGCCGTCACGCTGCCGCGCCGGCGCTTTCTCAAGCTCGCCGGTGCCGGCGGGCTGGCGCTCGGCGCCTTCCCCCATCTGGCGTCGGCCCAGGCCGCTGCAGGCAGCGAGTCGGCCAGCGCGCTCAAACCCACCGAGCAGCCGTCAGCCTTCGTGCAGATCGCGCCCAACGGCGAAGTCACCGTGACCATCAACCGGCTGGAATTCGGCCAGGGCGTGCAGACCGCGCTGCCGATGATCCTGGCCGAGGAACTCGACGCCGACTGGAGCCGGGTGCGCAGCCGCCACGGCAGCAATGACGGCGCCTATGTCGACCCGCGCTTTGGCATGCACCTGACTGGCGGCTCGAACTCGATCAAGCACAGCTTCCTGCAATACCGCGAACTCGGCGCCCGCGCCCGCGCCATGCTGCTGGCCGCCGCCGCCGCGCGCTGGAACGTCGACGTCAGCCGCCTGCGCACCGAGTCCGGCCGCGTGATCGGCCCCAACGGGCGTCAGCTCGGCTACGGCGAACTGGCCGATGCCGCCATGGCCCTGCCGGTGCCGCAGCAGGTCAAGCTGAAGGACCCGAAGGAATTCCGCCTGATCGGCCGCCCGACCAACCGGCTCGACGCACGCGCCAAGAGCAGCGGACGCCAGGACTTCGGCATCGACATCCAGCGCCCCGGCCAGCTGACCGCGGTCGTGGCCCATCCGCCGGTGTTCGGCGCCCGGCTGGCTGCGCTCGATGACAGCGCGGCGCGCGCGATCAAGGGCGTCAAGGCCGTGCTGCGCGTGCCGACCGACCGCGGCGGCGAAGGCGTGGCGGTGATCGCCGACGGCTACTGGCCGGCCCGCCAGGGCCGCGCAGCGCTTCAGCTGCAGTGGGACAGCTCGGCAGTCGAGAAGGTCGACAGCGTGCGCCAGCTGGCCCAGTACCGCGAGCTGGCCGGCCAGCCCGGCCCGCGCCAGTTCGATGCCGACATGGCCCCGCTGGCCAGCGCGCCGCGCCAGATCGAAGCCGAGTTCGTCTTCCCCTACCTGGCCCATGCGCCAATGGAGCCGCTCAACTGCACCGTGGCGCTGTCGGACGCAGGCGCCGAGCTCTGGCTCGGCACCCAGTTCCCCGGCGTCGACGGCATGGCCGCCGCGCGCGTGCTGGGCCTCAAGCCCGAGCAGGTCAAGGTCAACGTGCAGATGGCCGGCGGCGGCTTCGGCCGCCGTGGCGTGCCCAGCAGCGACTACGTGGTCGAAGCCTGCGCCATCGCCAAGGCCGCGCGCAGCGCCGGCCTGAACGCGCCGCTGCGCATGATCTGGAGCCGCGAGGACGACATCCAGGGCGGCTACTACCGCCCGATGCACCTGCACCGCGCGCGCATCGGCTTCGACGAGCGCGGCCAGGTGCTGGCCTGGGACCATGTGCTGGTGGGCCAGTCGATCACGGCCGGCACTTTCTTCGAGGGCGCGATGACCAAGAACGGCATCGACGCCACCGCGATCGAGGGCATGCGCGAACCCTACGCGCTGCCGATGCGCCTGACGGTGCACCACCCCAAGCTCAACGTGCCGGTGCTCTGGTGGCGCAGCGTGGGCTCGACCCACACCGCCTTCGTGATGGAGACCCTGATCGACGAGATCGCCCGCGCCACCAAGCAGGACCCGGTGGCCTACCGCCTGCGTCTGTTCGGCGAGCAGCACCCGCGCCACCGCGCCGCGCTGCAGCTGGCGGTGGACCAGAGCGGCTACGGCAAGAAGACGCTCGCCAGCGGCCGCGCCTGGGGCGTGGCGGTGCACGAATCGTTCGAGTCGGTGGTGGCCTATGTGGTGGAAGCCTCGGTCAAGGACGGCCAACCGGTGCTGCACCGTGCCACCGCCGGCGTGCACTGCAACCTGGTGGTCAATCCGCGCACCGTGGAAGCCCAGGTCCAGGGCGCCGCGTTGATGGGCCTGTCGATGTGCCTGCCCGGCGCAGCGATCACGCTCAAGGACGGCGTGGTCGAGCAGAGCAACTTCAGCGACTTCGTGCTGCCGCGCATCAGCGACATGCCCGAGATCGCGGTCCACATCGTGCCGAGCGCGGAACCGCCGACCGGCATGGGAGAGCCCGGCCTGCCACCGCTGGCGCCCGCCTTCGCCAACGCACTGGCGCAACTGACCGGCAAGCCGCTGCGCGAGCTGCCGTTCAAGCTGGCCTGATGCGGCCGGCCAGCACAGCGCACGCTCAAGCGATGGAAGATCTCGACACCCAGGTCCTGCGCACCGCGCTGAGCTGGCAGGCTGCGGGCCTGCCCGTGGTGCTGATCACGGTCGCGCGGACCTGGGGCTCATCGCCACGGCCACCCGGCTCGCTGATGGCCATCAACTGCCGCGGCGAGACCGTCGGCTCGGTCTCGGGCGGCTGCATCGAGGACGACCTGATCCAGCGCATCCAGACTGGCGGCATCGAGGCCGTCTGCGCCAGCGAGCGGCCCGGCTTGCTGCGCTACGGCATCTCGGCCGACGAGGCGCACCGCTTCGGCCTGCCCTGCGGCGGCACGATCGAACTGGTGCTGGAGCCGGTCTCGGCGCGCAGCCGGCTGGCCGAACTGCTGCTGGCCTGCCAGCAACGCCGCAGCACCGAACGCGTGCTCGACCTGCAGACCGGCGCGGTCGAACTGCGCCCGGGCCGGCGCGACGGCCTGCCCCAGCTCGACGCGCACCAGCTCAGCAGCTGCCTGGGGCCGCAGGCACGGCTGGTCGTGATCGGTGCCGGCGACCTGTCGCGCTTTTTGTGCCAGATGGCGCTCGGGCTGGGCTTCGAGGTCATCGTCTGCGACCCGCGCGAGGAACAGCGCGCGAGCTGGCAGCTCGACGGCGTGCAGCTCAGCCGCGAGATGCCCGACGACCTGATCCTGCGGCTGCGGCCCGACGCGCGCACCGCCGTCGTGGCCGTGACGCACGACCCCAAGCTCGACGACCTGGCGCTGCTCGAGGCGCTGCAGTCCGAGGCCTTCTATGTCGGCGCGATCGGCTCGCGCCGCAACAGCGAGCTGCGCCGCGAGCGCTTGCGCACCCATTTCGACCTGCCGGAGGCGGCGCTGCAGGCGCTGCACGGGCCGGCCGGCCTCTACATCGGCAGCAAGACGCCGGCCGAGATCGCGCTCTCGATCATGGCCGAGGTGGTGGCGGTCAAGAACGGGCTGCAGCAGCCGGCGCCGACCCCGGTGCAGGCCGGCAAGTCGCAGCAGGACAGCACCGGGGCACCGACAGTGACCCCTGTGACCCAGACTGCCACGACCGCGTCGAGCTGCGCCTTCTAGCAGATGCCGGCAGCCACGCCGACACCCGTGCCAACACAGACATCGGCCCCAGCCACAGCCCAGGCACCCGCCCCGGTCGCCGCCACCATCCTGGCCGCAGGCCTGGGGCGCCGGCTCGGCGGGCGTCCCAAGGCAGCGCTGCAGATCGGCGGTCGCAGCCTGCTCGAACGCCTGGTCGATGCCCTGCGCGCAGCCGGCATCGAACCGATCCGGATCGTGCTCGGCCCCTATACCGAAACCCTGCTGCCGCTGGCGCAGCGCTGCGGGCTGCAGGTGCTGGCGCATGACCGGCCCGAGACCGGGCTGATCGACTCGCAGCGGCTGGCAATTGAGGCCCATCTGGCGCCAGGCCAGGCGCAGGGACGGGGCCAGTCCCCAGCGCCAGCTCAAGCTCAAGCTCAAGCTCAAGCTCAGGCGCCAGACCTGCTGCTGGTGCTGGCCGACCTGCCCTGGCTGCAGGCCGACCACGTGCGGGCGCTGCTCGAACACTGGCAGCGGCGTGCCGCCGGCATCGAGGCCCAGATGCCGCTGGTTGCCGGGGTGCGCGGCCATCCGGTGCTGCTGTCCTGGCAGGCGGTCGGGCAGATCAATGCCTTGGCGCAAGACGCCGGCATCCGCGACTGGCTCAAGGACCATCCCGGGTTGATCGGGCCCTTCATCAGCCAGCAGCGCGCCTATATCACCGACCTCGATACCCCTGCCGACTTGGCGGCGCTGGAGCAAGCCGTCTGGCCAGAACCGGTGCGCTGGCCTGCCCCCTGGGACCAGCCATGAAACCCTGATCCGAAGCCGAATTGTTGCTTTAAAAGCAACAACAACTTGCTTCAAACGCTATTTATCTATCTCGCGTTCAATTCTATAGTCGAGACATCGAACGGACGGACCCACAGGAACCGCCCCGATGCCACCCAGGGGCCAACAGCCCGGACGGTGGGGTATTGAACCTGTTCAAACCCTCGAAAGGAATCCACCATGAAGACTTCTTACTCTGCCACTCTGGCCCTGACGCTCGCCGCACTGGGCCTGTCGATGGCCCATGCCGGCGAGACCGAGATCGCTGCCAAGGCCCGGCAGACCCTGACGCAGGAGATGGGCGCGACAGCCAAGGACATGACGGTCGCGGTCGACGGCAACGGCGTCGCCACCCTGCAGGGCTGGGCCCAGGAGCCGAAGGATGTCAACCAGGCGCGCTACTTGGTCAGCCGCGTCGAAGGCGTCAAGACCGCCCACAGCACGGGCGTGCGCACCTGGTCCAGCACCGACAAGTATTGATCGACTGATTGACTGATCTCAGTTCCAGCCGATGACGTCGAAGCCCCGCTCCTGCAGGCAGCGCTGCACATAGTGCCGGTAGGTGGCATTGGGCCTTGCCTGCATCGCACCCGAGACCGCGCCGGCAGAGCCACCGACAGCGGCCCCGGCAGCGCCCGAGCGCAAGGCCCGCTCAGGGCCCTGGCCATAGACCAGCGCCCCGACCGCTGCAGCCACGCCACCGACCGCCGCGCCCTGGAGTGCCGATCGCCCGGCCGGGTTGTCCTGCTCCTGCGGCGTCAGGCCGGCATTGCGGGCGTTGTGCAGGCATTGGTCCACCTCGCGCTGGGCCTGGTCGGGCCCGACCCGGTTGAAGGTGGCATTGGGGTAGAGCACCGGCCGGGCCGAAGGGCTGGCAGGCCCGGTCGAGGCGCAGCCCGCCAGCAGCAAGGCAGCCAGCCAGGCGGGCAATGGACGAAGACGAATGACGGGCATGGTGGTCCCAATATACCCGCGCCGGTGCCGGCATTCAAGCGCGCTGGCAGGCCGGATTGATCCGGATCAAGGCCTGAGGTCGAGCGCAGCCGACCGGCGTGACAAAGCCCCTGTTTTGGGTTAAACCCGGGGTCAGAGCCGCAGTCCCTGCGCTCGCCGGATGTCTCGCAAGTCCACCCCACTCCAACAGGATTGATCCATGCGCACCATGAAAGCCGCCGTCTTCGTCGAACCCGGTCGTATCGAGCTGGTCGAGAAACGCATCCCCGACGTGGGACCCAACGATGCCCTGCTGCGCATCACGACCACGACCATCTGCGGCACCGACGTCCATATCCTCAAGGGCGAATACCCGGTCGCCAAGGGCCTGACGATCGGCCATGAGCCGGTCGGCGTGATCGAGAAGCTCGGCAGCGCCGTGACCGGCTACACCGAAGGTCAACGCGTGATCGCCGGCGCAATCTGCCCCAACTTCAACTCCTATGCGGCCCAGGATGGCGTGGCGTCCCAGGACGGCAGCTACCTGATCCCGGGCGGGCTGTGCGGCTGCCACGGCTACAAGGCGACGGCCGGCTGGCGCTTTGGCAACCTGATCGACGGCACCCAGGCCGAATATGTGCTGGTGCCCGACGCCCAGGCCAACCTGGCGCCTATCCCCGACGGCCTGACCGACGAGCAGGTGCTGATGTGCCCCGACATCATGTCGACCGGCTTCAAGGGCGCGGAAAACGCCAACATCCGGATCGGCGACACCGTGGTGGTGTTCGCCCAGGGCCCGATCGGCCTGTGCGCCACCGCCGGCGCGCGCCTGCTGGGCGCGACCACCATCATCGCGGTCGATGGCAACGACCACCGGCTCGGCATCGCGCAGCAGATGGGCGCCGACGTCACGCTGAACTTCAGGAACTGCGACGTGGTCGACGAGATCATGAAGCTGACCGGCGGGCGCGGCGCGGACTCCTCGATCGAGGCGCTCGGTACCCAGGCCACCTTCGAGTCGGCGCTGCGCGTGCTGAAACCCGGCGGCACGCTGTCGAGCCTGGGCGTCTATTCGGGCGACCTGACGATCCCGCTGTCGGCCTTCGCCGCCGGCCTGGGCGACCACCGCATCAACACCGCGCTGTGCCCGGGCGGCAAGGAACGCATGCGCCGCCTCATGAACGTGGTGGCATCGAACCGGGTCGACCTGGGCCTGCTGGTCACGCACCAGTACAAGCTCGACGACATCGTTGCTGCCTACGACCTGTTCGCGCACCAGCGCGACGGCGTGCTGAAAGTCGCGATCAAGCCGAACTGAGATGCCCAGTGCCCCAGCAAGCCGTCGCCAGGACGGCGAAACCGAGCTGAGTCCGCCCGAGCAGGCCTGGCCGGCACTGCGCCAGGCGGTCGATCCCTTCGGCATGCTGTCCACACCTTGGCGCGCGCAGCTGGCCTGGTGGACCCACCCACAGGACTTGCTGCAGCAGGCCAACGAATCCTGGCGCGAAGCGCTGGCGCTCTACGAGCATGGCGTGCAGCGGCTGCTCGGCGTGCAGCCGGACGATCCGGTCGCACCCAAGACCGAGGACGAGCGCTTCGCCGACCCGATCTGGCTCGAGTCGGCCGGCTTCGACCTCCTGAAGGAAGGCTTCCTGAGCCTGGACCACCGGTTGCGCACGCTGAACTACCAGGCACCCGGCCTGAGCCCGCACGAGCAGCAACAGGCCCATTTCTGGGTCCACAACTGGCTCAATGCGATCGCGCCGAGCAACTTCTTCTGGACCAACCCGAGCGCAATCCAGCGCGCGCTCGAAACCAGCGGCCAGAGCCTGCAGGCGGGCTGGGCCAATTGGCTGCGCGACCTGAAGGCAGGCAAGCTGCTGATGGTCGAACCGGACGCGTTCCAGGTCGGGCGTGACCTCGGCACCACGCCGGGCCAGGTGATCTGGCGCAACCGGCTGCTCGAGCTGATCCACTACGCGCCGGCTACCGAGCAGGTGCGTGCGCTGCCGCTCGTGATCTGCACGCCCTGGATCAACAAGTTCTACATCCTGGACCTCAACGAGCACAAGAGCCTGGTCAGGCATCTGACCGAGCAGGGCTTTTCCGTCTTCATCACGAGCTGGAAGAACCCGGGCGCCGAGCTGCAGGACCTCGGCTTCGACGACTACCTGCAAGAGGGGCTGGGCGAAGCGGTGCGCGTCGTGCGCGAGTTCTGCGGCGTGCCGCAGGTGCATCTGGTCGGCTACTGCATCGGCGGCACGCTGGCGGCGACCTACATGGCCTGGGCCAACCGGCATTATCCGGCCGAGCAGATGCCCGTCGCGCACTGGACCTTGCTGACCACACTGACCGACTTTGCCGAGCCCGGCGAGATCGGGGTCTTCATCGACGAGGACAGCCTGCGCACGCTCGACCAGCTGATGGCGCGCCAGGGCTACCTCGACGGCGAGGCGATGGCGCTGTCGTTCCGGCTGCTGCGCTCGAACAGCCTGATCTGGCATTACTGGGTGCACAGCTACCTGCTTGGCGAGCCGCTGCCGGCCTTCAACGTGCTGTTCTGGAACATGGACACCACCCGGATGCCGCGCGCGATGCACGCCTTCTACCTGCGCGAGATGTACCTGAAGAACCGGCTGGTGCAGCCCGATGCGCTCACCCTTGCGGGCGAGACTATCGACCTCGACCGCATCACCCAGCCGCTCTACGCGGTCAGCGCGCAGGACGACCATATCGCGCCTTGGCAGTCCTGCTACAAGATCCGCGAGTCGGTCAACCTGGCCGCACCGGTGCGCTTCGTGCTGTCGACCTCGGGCCATATCATGGGCATCGTCAATCCGCCGGTCAGCCCACCGAAACGGGCCTACTGGGTCGGCGAGCCCAGGCGCAATGACTCCAGCGAGCAATGGCTCGCGCAGTCGCCGAAGCAAGACGGCAGCTGGTGGCAGGACTGGACCGCCTGGCTGCACGCGCGCACCGGCGAGTGGGTGCCGGCCTACCCGGCCGCCAGCGCGCAGTTCCCGGCCCTGGGCCCGGCACCGGGCCAGTACGTGCTCGAAAAATAGCCGCCTGGCCGACTGAAACGGTTGCAGCGGCTGAAACGGCGCAGGGCTGGGCCGCTCAGCCGCTTCAGGCAGGAGGCTCAGTCGGTCTGGACCGGCGCGGCGCCGTTGAGCGCCTGGCTGACCTTGGCGCCGACCGGCAGGCGCCGGATGCACTTGAAGGTGCCGCTGGCGTGGCAGCAAAGCCCGCCCTCGGCATCGAACACGCTGGCCTCGACAAAGGCCATTGTCGCGCTGCGGTGCAGCACGCGGGCCTTGGCCAGCAGCGAGCCGCGCGCGGCCTGCATGAAGCTGGTCTTCATCTCGATCGTGACCGCGCCAAGCTCGGGGTGGCCGCTGCGCGCGGCATGGGCCATCGCGACATCGAGCAAGGTCATCAGCGCGCCGCCATGGACGACGCTGAAGCTGTTCTGGTGCTCGCTGCGGGCATCGAAGCGGATCTCGGCCTCGTCGTTCTCCCAGCGCAGCAGCTCGAAACCCAGCAGCTCGACAAAGGGGATGTGAACGGGGAATTCCATGTCAGGTTCCGGTGACTTGATTGAGGGTTGGATGGCGCCCGAGCATAGCGCAAGCCCGGTGGCGACGGCCCGATCAGAGCCCGACATAGGGCCGACGTCGGGCCGAAACAGGCCGACAAGAATCCGGCCCGCGCCAAGACCCAGGACCTCTCAGACCTCAAGCCACTCGCGCCGGACCGCGGGATTGGCCAGCAGTTGCGCCGGCGTGCCGTCGAAGACCACCCGGCCCTGCCCCATCACGAGCGCGCGCTGCGAGACGGCCAGCGCGATCGCGAGCTTTTGCTCGACCAGCAGGATCGCCAGGCCCTCGCGCTGCAGCTGCTGCAAGAAGGCGCCGACCTGCTCGACCAGCTGCGGCGCCAGACCCTCGGTCGGCTCGTCGACCAGGATCAGCTGTGGCTCGCCCAGCAGCGTGCGGCACAGCGTCAACATCTGCTGCTCGCCGCCCGAGAGTCGGCCGGCCTCGGTCTGGCGCCGCGCGCCGAGCGGCGGAAACAGGGCGTAGACATCGTCCAGCCGCCAGCGGCCGGACTTGCCGCGCTGGCGCCCAAGCAGCAGATTCTGCTCGACGGTGAGGCGCGGAAAGATCGCCCGGTCCTCGGGCACATAGCCGATGCCGGCGCGCGCGATCTCGAAGGTGCGCCGGCCCCGGATCGAGCGGCCGCGCCAGTGGATCTCGCCCTGGCAGTCGACCAGACCCATGATGGCGCGCGCCGTGGTCGAACGCCCGGAGCCGTTGCGCCCGAGCAGCGCGACGATCTCGCCGGCGCCGACTGCAAGATCGACGCCGTGCAGCACATGGCTCTTGCCATACCAGGCCTGCAGGCCGCGCACTTGCAGCAGCGGTGCAGTCGCGCCAGATGCGGATGCGGATGCTGGATGCGGGGTGAGGTGGTCGCTCATGGCTGCTCCAACGGGGGCAAGGCCCCGAGATAGGCCTGCTGGACCCGGGCGTCGGCGCGGATCTCGGCCGGCGTACCGAAGGCGATCAGCTCGCCCTGCGCCAGCACCGCGATCCGGTCGGCCAGGCCGAACACCACACCCATGTCGTGCTCGACCATCAGCAGCGTCTTGCCGGCACTCAAGTCACGGATCAGGTCGATGCAGCGCGCGGTCTCGCTGCGGCTCATGCCGGCGGTCGGCTCGTCGAGCAGGATCACTTGCGCCCCGCCCGCGACCGTGACACCGATCTCGAGCGCGCGCTGTTCGGCATAGCTCAGGTTGGCGGCGGCCAAGTCGCGCCGGGATTCGAGCTGGAGCCGGGCCAGCAGCGCCTCGGCGCGCCGATTCAGCTCGCGCAGCCGCGACAGCGGGCGCCAGCAGCTATAGCCCAGCCCCAGGCTCCAGAACATGGCGCAGCGCAGGTTGTCGAACACGCTCAGGCGCGGGAACAGGTGGCTGACCTGGAAGCTGCGCGCCAGGCCCAGGCGGCTGATCTGGTGCGGGCGCAAGCCGTCGATACGCCGGCCCTCAAGCCAGATCCGGCCGGCACTGGCGGCCTCGCGCCCGCTGAGCAGGTTAAACAGCGTCGACTTGCCAGCGCCATTGGGGCCGATCAGCGCGACGCGCTCGCCGCGCGCGATCGACAGCGTCACCTCGCGCAACACCTCGATGCGGCCGAAGCGCTTGGACAGGCCCTCGACGGCGAGCACGGTATCGTCGCGACTCATTGCTGCCTCCCGGAACGGCCCAGCCAGCGGCCCCAACCCCAGCCCGCCAGCAGCACCGCCGCAGCACCGAGCCAGCTGGCCGGACTCGCACTGTCGA
The DNA here is from genome assembly GCF_002980625.1 of Malikia spinosa. Lineage (GTDB taxonomy): Bacteria > Pseudomonadota > Gammaproteobacteria > Burkholderiales > Burkholderiaceae_C > Malikia > Malikia spinosa. Next base: position 33,469 of record NZ_PVLR01000047.1, read on the forward strand.
GCCGCAGTCCGAAATAGCGGAACTCGCCGCCGATCACGGCTTCGAGTTCAAGGCGATACAACAGCTCGACCAGGGCGCAGCCGCCCAGCAGGGCCAGCACACCGGCGCCCGCTCGCGCCAGCGCGCCCGGCAGCCAGAGCGCGGGACTACGCCCCCGGACCAGGGCCCAGCCCTGGGCAATCAATCCGGCCAGGCCCTGCGGTGCGCGCATGACCATGAACAGGAACAGCAGGCCCAAATAAAGCGGCCAGGCTGGCGTCCATTCGGACAGCAGCGCGCTGCTGATGACCCACAACGCCGCACCCAACACAGGCCCGAGAAAATAGCCGGCGCCGCCGAGGAAGGTGAACAGCAGCCAGGACGCCGAGCGCTGCGCGCCCAGCACCTCGGCGCTGGCGATCTCGAAATGCAGCGCCGCCAACCCGCCCGCGATGCCAGCGAAGAAACCCGCGCCCAGGAAGGCCAGGAAGCGCACCGCATGCGGGTCGTAGCCGACGAAGGCCGCACGCTCGGCGTTGTCGCGCACGGCGTTCAGCATGCGCCCGAGCGGCGTGAAATGGAAGCCGCGCAGCAGCGCCGCGCAGACCAGGGCATAGAGCGCGCAGAGGTAATAGACCTCGATCTGCGGCCCGAAGCTGATGCCGAACCAGGCCGGCCCCAGCACCCGGTTGGCCGAAATGCCCGCCTCGCCGCCGAACAGCAGCGGGAACATCAGCGCGGCAGCCGCGACCAGCTCGCCCAGGCCCAGCGTGATCATCGCGAACGGCGTGCCCGACTGGCGCGTGCTGGCCCAGCCCAGCGGCAGCGCCAGCACCAGCCCGGCCAGGCCACCGACCAGCGGCACCAGGCTGACCGGCAGCACCAGCCAGCCCGCCGCGAGCGCCTGCAGCGCGTGGATGGCGGCATAGCAGCCCAGTCCGGTGTAGACCGCATGGCCGAAACTCAACATGCCACCCTGGCCGAACAGCAGGTTGTAGGACAGGCAGGCAATCGCCGCGATCGCCCCTTGCGTCAGCAGCGCCAGCGCGGCGTTGCCGGGCCACAGCAGCGGCGCGACCAGCAGCGCGAGGGCCGCCAGCGCCCAGGCCAATTTTTCCGCGCGCATCAGGCTGTCCTGCGACCGAACAGGCCGCTGGGGCGCCACAGCAGCACCAGCACCAGCAGCAGATAGGGCAGGATCGGCGCGACCTGCGCCAGACCGATCGAGGGCAGCAGCCTGAAGTCGTAGGCCACCGCGAAGGTCTGGACCAGCGCGATCAGGAGCGAAGCCAGGAAAGCCCCGGTCAGCGAGCCGAGCCCGCCGACCACGACCACGACGAAGATCACCGGCCCGACCGCCGCGGCCATGCCGGGCTCGGTCACGAAGGTGCTGCCGCCGACCACGCCAGCCAGGCCGGCCAGCGCCGCGCCAGCGCCGAACACGCCCATGAAGACACGCGGCAGGTCATGGCCGAGCGCCTCGACCATCTCGGGGTGGGTCAGCGCCGCCTGCACCACCAGGCCGATCCGGGTCCGGTGCAACAGCCAGCCCAGCGCGAGCAGGATCAGCAGCGCAACCGCCACGATGAAGACCCGCGTGGCCGGAAACGGGTGACACAGCACGCCAGGCGCACGGCAGACCGCCGCGCCGGCAGCGCCCCAGACCAGGTGCGCGCCGCGCTCGAGCTCCTGCACCAGCGTGAAGGCCGGCCCCTGCAGCAGCGCGGGCGGCTGGAAGTCCAGCGGCGCGCGGCCCCAGACCAGCTGCACCAGCTCGAGCAGGACATAGGACAGGCCGAAGGTCACCAGCAGCTCGGCCACATGGCCATGCCGGTGCACGCGGCGCAGGCAGGCCGACTCGAACCAGGCGCCAAGCAGACCGACCGCCAGCGGCGCCAGCAGCAACGCCGGCCAGAAGCCGAGCCGCGCCGACAGCGCCGCGCCGAAATAGGCCCCGAGCAGGTAGAAACTGGCATGGGCGAAGTTGAGCACCCCCATCATGCTGAAGATGAGGGTCAGACCGGAACTCAGCATGAACAGCAGCAAGCCGTAGCTGATGGCGTTGAGCAAGGCAATGACAAAAGATTCCACGGGACGGCATTCCGGGCCAGCCAATGCCAGCCCCGCCGGGTTTTTACCATGACCATCTGGTGCGCAAGGCCTCCCGGGCCGCCCGACAATGCGCTCATGCAACTTCAAGTCAGCCGATTCGAGGGTCTGGGCGATGCCTTCCACACCCGCCTGCCCGCCACGCCGCTGCCTTCCCCGCACTGGGTCGGCTGGAGCGCCGAGGCCGCGGCCCTGCTGGGCCTGGCGCCCGAACTGCCGCAGGACGAGGCCCTGCTGCAGCGGCTCAGCGGCAACCCGGTGCCGAACATGCCGGACGACCTGATGCCGCTCGCCAGCGTCTACAGCGGGCACCAGTTCGGCCACTGGGCCGGCCAGCTCGGCGACGGCCGCGCACTGCTGCTGGGCGAGCATGAAGGCCCGCAGGGCCGGCACGAGGTCCAGCTCAAGGGCGCCGGGCGTACGCCCTACTCGCGCGGCGGCGACGGCCGTGCGGTGCTGCGCAGCTCGATCCGCGAATTCCTCTGCAGCGAAGCCATGCACGCGCTCGGCATCCCGACCACGCGCGCGCTCTGCGTCACCGGCTCGCCGGCTCCGGTGCGCCGCGAAACAGTCGAGACCGCCGCCGTCGTCACCCGGCTGGCACCGAGCTTCATCCGCTTCGGCCATTTCGAGCATTTCAGCCACGGCGGCCGGCATCAGGAGTTGCGCCAGTTGGCCGACTTCGTCATCGACCAGTTCTACCCCGAATGCCGGCAGGCCGATGGCAACCCCTATGCCGCGCTGCTGGCAGCCGTGACCCGGCGCAGCGCCGAGCTGGTCGCGCAGTGGCAGGCGGTGGGCTTCTGCCACGGCGTGCTCAACACCGACAACATGAGCATCCTGGGGCTGACGCTGGACTACGGCCCGTTCCAGTTCCTCGACGGCTTCGACCCCGGCCATGTCTGCAACCACAGCGACCAGAGCGGGCGCTATGCCTACTCGCGCCAGCCCAACATCGTCTACTGGAACCTGTTCTGCCTGGGCCAGGCGCTGCTGCCGCTGCTCGACGACACCCAGCAGGCGCTCGACGCGCTCGAGCCCTACAAGACCCTGTTCCCGACTGCCTTGCAGCGGCGCATGAACGACAAGCTGGGCCTGGCCGAGCTGCGCGAAGGCGATGACACCCTGACCGAGGACCTGCTGCAGCTGCTGAGCCGCGAGCGCACCGACTACACCATCTTCTGGCGCCGCCTGAGCCTGGCACAGGCCGCCAGCGCGGACTATGCCGGCCAGACCAAACCATCGTTCCCATACAGCACCGCCCAGCCGCCAGGCCACGCCTGGCAACCGGTGCGTGACCTGTTCCTGCAACCCGATGGCTTCGACAGCTGGTGGACGCGCTGGCAGCAGCGCCTGGCGACCGATGCCGGCCCTGCCTGCGATCCGGCCAGCCAGCTGGACCGGGTGAGCCAGCGCATGCTGCGCGCCAACCCCAGGGTCGTGCTGCGCAACCACCTGGGCGAGCTCGCGATCCGCCAGGCCAAGGCAGGCAACCTGTCGGCACTGCAACGCCTGCAAGCTGCGCTGGCCCGGCCCTACGATGAAATGCGTGGCAGCGAGGACTTGGCCGATTTTCCACCCGACTGGGCCGCTACCATCAGCATCAGCTGCTCGTCCTGAAGCAGTGAATGCCTGCATCCCTGACATCCCGCCTGCGGGCGCCGCCAAGACTTGACGACGCTCGCCCCTGTCCCAACCTCAGCCTAGCCCACCCATGACCTACCCCGTAGAAAAGACCGACGCCGAATGGCGCGCCCTACTCGCCGCCAAGGACGCCGAGCCCATGGCCTATTTCGTCACCCGCCAGGCCGCCACCGAGCGACCCCACACCGGCAAGTACGACCAGGTCTGGGCCGACGGCAGCTACCACTGCATCTGCTGCGGCCAGCAGCTGTTCGAGTCCGAGACCAAGTTCGATGCCGGCTGCGGCTGGCCCAGCTTCAACGAGTCGCTGGCCGGCGCGATCGAGGAAAAGGTCGACCACGCCCACGGCATGATCCGGGTCGAGACCGTCTGCAGCGGCTGCGGCGCCCACCTGGGCCATGTGTTCGAGGACGGCCCGGCGCCGACCGGACTGCGTTACTGCATGAATTCGGCGGCGCTGGACTTCAAGTCGCGATAATCGCTGCCATGCGTTTCCTGATCGACTTCTTCCCCATCCTGCTGTTCTTCGGCGCCTACAAGCTGCACGACATCTATGTCGGCACGGCGGTGCTGATGGCGGCCACCGTGCTGCAAAGCGTCCTCATCTACGCGATTGATCGCCGGCTGCAGACCATGCAGAAGGCGACCCTGGCGCTGGTGCTGCTGTTCGGCGCGCTGACCCTGGGCCTGCATGACGAGCGCTTCATCAAGTGGAAGCCGACCGTGCTCTACGTCGGCATGGCGCTGGGCCTGGCCGCCGCGCTCTGGGGCTGGCAAAAGAACGTGCTGCAACTGCTGCTGGGCAGCCAGCTGCGGCTGCCCAGCGCCGTCTGGGGCCGCCTGACCGTGGCCTGGATCCTGTATTTTCTGTTCATGGCCGCCAGCAACGCCTATGTCGCAGCCTATTACTCGACCGAGGCCTGGATGGACTTCAAACTCTGGGGCTATGCCTTCCCGATTCTGTTCATTGTCGGCCAGGGCCTGTATGTCGCCCGCTATCTGAAGGATGAGCACCGCCCATGAGCCATATACCGACCGCCGCCGCCATCGAAGCGCATCTGCGCGCGCAACTCGAGCCCAGCGCGCTCGAGGTCGAGGACCAGAGCGCCGCCCATGCCGGCCATTCCGGCGCCAACGGACTGGGCTGGGGCACGCATTTTCGCGTCGCCATCGCCTCGCCGCGCTTCCAAGGCCTGAGCCGGGTCGCGGCCCATCGGCTTGTGTATGATGCGCTGTCGCCTTTCATCGCCGCCGGCCTGCATGCGGTCGCGATCGAAATCAAGCGCTGATCCCGTCTTCCTTCGTCACACCAGCATGAAAAAAGTCCTGACCGCCGTGGCCCTGGCCACGATCCTGAGCGCATCCGCCTGGGCGCAAAACCTGGCCGTCGTCAACGGCAAGGCCGTCCCCTCCTCGCGCGCCGAGGCCATGGCAGCACAGATCGAGCAATCCGGCCGTCCGGTCGACGAGGCCACCCTGGGCCAGATCAAGGACCACCTGACCAAGCTCGAGGTCTTCGCGCAGGCGGCCGAACAGCAAGGCATCAAGGCCAAGCCCGAATACAAGCAGGCGGCCGAACTCGCGCTGCAGCAGGTGCTGGTCAACGAGCTGTTCATCCAGTTCCAGCGCAAGAACCCGGTCAGCGAGGCCGAGATCAAGGCCGAGTACGACAAGTTCGTCGCCAGCAACACCGGCAAGGAATTCCGCGCCCGCCATATCCTGGTCGAGACCGAAGCCGAAGCCCAGGCCCTGATCGCGCAGATCAAGGGCGGCGCCTCGTTCGAGGAGCTGGCCAAGAACAAGTCCAAGGACCCGGGCTCCGGCGCCAACGGCGGCGACCTCGACTGGGCCAACCCGAGCAACTACGTGCCCGAGTTCTCTGCCGCGATGCAACAGCTCGACAAGGGCCAGCTCACCGACGCGCCGGTCAAGAGCCAGTTCGGCTGGCACATCATCCGCGTCGATGACATCCGCACCGCGCAACTGCCCCCGATCGAGCAGTTCAAGCCCCAGATCCAGCAGCATCTGGGCCAGCAAAAGCTGACTCAGTACCGCGAACAGCTGCTCAAGGCCGCCAAGCGCAGCAATGCGCCGGCCAGCATCAACGGCAAGCCGCTGTCCAAGGCCCGCATCGACGCCATGCTGGCACAGCTCGAGCGCAGCGGCCGTCCGGTCGACGACCAGGTCAAGGCACAGGTCACCGAGCACCTGCTCGACCTCGAGACCTTCGTCCAGGCCGCCGGCCAGCAGGGCATCAAGGCCGGCAAGGGCTACGAGCAGAAAGCCACCATCGCGCTGCAGCAGGTCATGGCCGCGATGATGTTCGCCGAGCAGCAGAAGAAGACCCAGGTCAGCGACGCCGACGTCAAGTCCGAGTACGACCGCTTCGCCGCTGGCAACCCGGGCCAGCAACTGCCCCCGCTCGATCAGATCAAGCCGCAGATCGTCCAGGCACTGGCCCAGCAGAAGGTCATGGAATACCAGGAAAACCTGATCAAGAAGGCGCGCGTGCAGTAAGCCTGGCGCCCCCCGATGCAAAACAGCCCTGATCAGGGCTGTTTTGCTTGGTGGATCAGCCAGCCCGCGCCAAGGCGGGGCCAGCTGGCAAGGCGCTTTCAGTGCACCACGCGCCCGAACTGGAACTGGCCCGGCGCCGTGATCGGGTCGACATCGACCGGGATCTCGCTCTGGGGCGCGAACTTGCCTTCCAGGATCAGCCTGGAGAGCGGATTCTCGATCCGCTGCTGGATCGCGCGCTTCAGGGGCCGGGCACCAAACACCGGGTCAAAGCCGACCTTGGCCAGCTCCTCCAGCGCCGCCTCGCTGACCTGCAGATGCAGGTCGAGCTTGGCCAGCCGCTCGGTCAGCACCCGGAGCTGGATGCGGGCGATCGCGGCGATATGCGCGGCGTCCAGGCCGTGGAACACCACGGTCTCGTCGATCCGATTCAGGAACTCGGGCCGGAAATGGGCCTTGAGCTCGCCCCAGACCGCATCCTTGATGTCCTCGGCGTCCTGGCCGACCATGGCCTGGATCAGCTGCGAGCCGATGTTGGACGTCATCACGATCACCGCGTTCTTGAAGTCGACCGTACGGCCCTGGCCGTCGGTCAGGCGCCCGTCGTCGAGCACCTGCAGCAGCACGTTGAACACATCCGGGTGCGCCTTCTCGACCTCGTCGAGCAGGATCACGCTGTAGGGCTTGCGCCGCACTGCCTCGGTCAGGTAGCCGCCCTCGTCGTAGCCGACATAGCCGGGCGGCGCGCCGATCAGCCGTGACACCGAATGCTTCTCCATGAACTCGCTCATGTCGATGCGGATCAGGTGGTCCTCGCTGTCGAACAGGAAGCCGGCCAGCGCCTTGCACAGCTCGGTTTTTCCGACGCCGGTCGGGCCCAGGAACAGGAATGAACCTAGCGGCCGGTTCGGATCGGACAGGCCCGCGCGCGAACGCCGGATCGCGTTGGCCACGGCCTGGATCGCCTCGTGCTGGCCGACCACGCGCTCGTGCAGCTTGTCCTCCATCGCCAGCAGCTTGTCGCGCTCGCCCTGCATCAGCTTGGAGACCGGAATGCCGGTGGCGCGCGCCACCACCTCGGCGATCTCCTCGGCGCCGACCTGGGTCCGCAGCAACTTGGGGCGCTTGGCGGTTTCGGGGCCGGCAGCCTCCTTGGCCTGGGCCTCCTTCAGGCGCTTTTCCAGCTCGGGCAGCTTGCCGTACTGCAGCTCGGAGACCCGGTTGAAATCGCCCTTGCGCTTCCAGTCCTCGATCTCGAGCTTGACGCGCTCGACCTCCTCGCGCACCGCGCCCGAGGTCTGGACGCTGGCCTTCTCGGCCTTCCAGATCTGGTCCAGGTCGTCATACTCGCGCTGCAGCTTTTCGAGCTCCTCCTCGATCAGCGCCAGCCGCTTCTTCGAGGCCTCGTCCTTCTCGCGCTTGACCGCCTCGCGCTCGATCTTGAGCTGGATCATGCGGCGGTCCAGCTTGTCCATCACCTCGGGCTTGGAGTCGAGCTCGATCTTGATCTTGGCCGCCGCCTCGTCGATCAGGTCGATCGCCTTGTCGGGCAGGAAGCGGTCCGTGATGTAGCGGTGGCTCAGCTCGGCCGCAGCGACGATGGCCGGGTCGGTGATGTCGACGTTGTGGTGCTTCTCGTAGCGCTCCTGCAAGCCGCGCAGGATCGCGATCGTGTCCTCGACGCTGGGCTCGTCGACCAGCACCTTCTGGAAGCGGCGCTCGAGCGCGGCGTCCTTCTCGATGTACTTGCGGTATTCGTCCAGCGTGGTCGCGCCGATGCAGTGCAGCTCGCCGCGTGCCAGGGCGGGCTTGAGCATGTTGCCGGCGTCCATCGCGCCCTCGGCCTTGCCGGCGCCGACCATGGTGTGCAGCTCGTCGATGAACAGGATGATGCGGCCCTCGTCCTGCGCGACTTCCTTCAGCACGGCCTTGAGGCGCTCCTCGAACTCGCCGCGGAACTTGGCGCCGGCCAGCAGGCCCGCCATGTCGAGCACCAGCACCCGCTTTTCGCGCAGCGTATCGGGCACCTCGCCGTTGACGATGCGCTGGGCCAGGCCCTCGACGATCGCGGTCTTGCCGACGCCGGGCTCGCCGATCAGCACCGGATTGTTCTTGCTGCGGCGCTGCAGCACCTGGATAGCACGCCGGATCTCGTCGTCGCGCCCGATCACCGGGTCGAGCTTGCCTTCTCTAGCGCGCTCGGTCAGATCCAGCGTGTATTTCTTCAGCGCCTCGCGCTGGCCTTCGGCTTCGGGGTTGTCCACGCTCTGTCCTCCACGCACCGCGACAATCGCGGCTTCCAGGGTCTTGCGCTGCAGGCCGGCCTGGCGCGCGGCGGCAGCCAGATCGGTCTTGCTGTCGGCCAGCGCCAGCAGGAAGGATTCGCTGGCGACGAACTGGTCACCGCGCTTGATCGCGTCCTTCTCGGCCGCCTGCAGCAGGCTGACCATGTCGCGTCCGACCTGGACCTGCTCCTGGCCCTGCACCTGCGGCAGCTTCTTGATCGCCGCGTCAGCCGCCTGGGCCAGCGCCGGCAGGTTGACGCCGGCGCGCTGCAGCAGCGACCGGGGGCCATCCTGCTGCGCCAGCATGGCCGCCAGCACATGGGCCGGCTCGATATAGGCGTGGTCCTGGCCCAGTGCCAGGGTCTGGGCTTCGCCCAGCGCCTCCTGGAATTTGGTGGTGAGTTTGTCAGCTCGCATCAAAGCCCTCCGTGATGAATCATTGTGCAGGACTTGGGGGCCGGTGGCGAGGATTTCAAGCCAAGCGCGCGCCTGTATTGACCCAGTGAAAAACTGCTCAGGTGTTATCGTTGAAGGAAAGACAGATGAGCACCCTGATGGAAGACGACATCAAACGCTGGACGGCCAAGCGCAAGACGGCCCTGGTTCTGGACATCATTCAAGGCAAGACCACGGTGGCCGAGGCCAGCCGGGCCTACGACCTGACTCCGTCGGAGGTCGATGCCTGGGTTGAGGAAGGCAAGCGCGGCATGGAGAACGCGCTGCGCAGCAAGCCGCTGGAAGTCAAGGAGCAGTACGAGCGCCAGGTGCGTGAGCTGCAGGAAGCCTACGGTGAAGCGATGCTGGAGTTGCGCGCCAGAAAAAAGCTGGCCTCCCTGCTGGGCAACGAGGACGAGAAATGATTCTGGCCCTCCAGCAGGGATTGAAGGATGACGGCACCGAGGTCAGCCTGGTCAAGCTGTGCCGGTGGTTCGATGTGCCCCGGCGCAGCGTGTACTACCGGCCCTGCAAGACGGTGCCCAAGCTACAGGAGTGCTTCGTCGCGCCGATCAAGGCCCTGATCGAGGAACACCCCTCGTTCGGCTACCGGACGATGGCGCACCTACTGCGAATGAACAAGAATACGGTGCAACGCGTCTTCCAGCTCAAGGGCTGGCAGGTGCGCAAGCGTCCGGTGGGCTTTCGGCCCCGCATCCAGGCCCTGCCGTCGGTGGCCAAGGCGCCCAACGAGCGCTTGGCGACCGATCTGTGCCGGGTCTGGACGGGCCGTGATGGCTGGGCCAGCCTGGCACTGGTCATCGACTGTCACACGCGTGAACTGCTGGGTTGGCACTTGAGCCGCAGTGGACGATCCAAGACGGCAGAGTCGGCACTGGAGCAAGCCCTGATCGCCCGCTACGGTTGCCTGGGCAAGGTGGACAAGCCCTTTCTGCTGCGCTCGGACAACGGCCTGGTATTCACCAGCCGCAGCTATACGGCGCTGGTCAAAAGCTACGGGCTGCAGCAGGAATTCATCACCCCGTACAGCCCGGAACAGAACGGCATGGTCGAGCGCGTCATCCGCACGCTCAAGGACCAGTGCGCGCACCGCCACCGCTTCGAGACCCTGCAGCACGCCAGCCGGGTCATCGGAGACTGGATCGGCTTCTACAACCATCAGCGCCCTCACCAGGCGCTGAACATGAAGACCCCCGCTAACAACGGCTAACACAAC
>NZ_PVLR01000048.1 GCF_002980625.1 Malikia spinosa
AAAGTTCATAACACGCTCTAATAAGCACCGAGACTTCCTCCTTGTCACCCCAGGCGGTGCAGTCCGCTGTTGCCCGAGTACTTGCATCCTTTGGCAGAGCACATGCGACAGTCCGGAAGAGCCCTCAAACAGGAAGTGGTTTGGCTGCCCTCCGGATGATGGCTACCGTGCGAAAGACTATGAAGCCTCCCGACCCTGTGAGAGGGTGGCGCCAGCTTGACTCACACCCAGCAGCTGCGCCACGTCTTCAAATCCTGGGTCTTCGGCATACACTAGTTCCAGCTCGCGGCGCGCCTGGACTCGCTTGCCCAGGCGTTCGAAAACCAGTGCCCGCTGATAACGGATCTCGCGCAGCAGGGTTTCGGCACGGTCTTTGGTCCGGCGCAGTGCCGTGGTGAATACGCCTTCGGCGGCATGGTCCATACCCAGCTTGACCAGAGCCTTGCCGCGCAGCAGCAGCACGGCTGTGTGGATGGCTGTCTCGTTGCCAACAGGGGCGGTCAGCTCGACCACCTTCTGCCAGCGGCTTCGGTCCTCGGTGTCCAGCACCAGTTCGGCATAGGACGCCAGCGCCACCGGGTCATCAGCCTGGCGGGCCAGCAAGGTCTCGAGGTGCGCCATCGCCTCGCTGTCCTTGCCCTGCAGCTGCAAGGCCTCCACCAGGCCAAGCAGGGCGCTGTGCGCGTTGGGCTGCAGCGCGGCCGTCACCTCGGGCGTGACGGGCAGGCCTATCCGGGGCGTCAGACCGTACTGGCCAAACATCTGGCTCAGCGTCTGCGACTGCTGCAGTGCCCGCTGGAAATGCCGGGCAGCGGTATCGAAATGCTCAAGTTTGAGCCGCATGAAGCCGGCCAGCCAGGCAGCGTCCGCCATGGTGGCGTCCTGGTCCAGCGCGGCTTCCATCAGCCGCAGCGCTTCGGCTTCTTGGCCGTCGCTCAGCGCGGCCAGTCCATCGACGAACGACTCCTCATGCGCGGGGGTGATGAGCCGCTTGAAGAAGCCCAGCGAGGGTCGCCGCGAAGCGGGTACGGGGTCAGGCCTGCGCTGGGTCCCGGACTTTGCCTTGCCGAGAGGATCGCTCACGGAGTAGGACAGCCCGGTACCTGGCAGCCCGATCGTGGCCCGGGTGCCCCTGGTGCCTACCGTGAACTTGGCCCCGCTGGGCCCCACGGACATGGACACGCCTGACATGCTGAGGTTCAGCGTGATGCCAGGGGCAATGCTGATGCGGCGGAAGAAACGGAAGGACATTGATGGGGTAGGGAGGTTGCAGGTGCCGGAAGGATGACGGTTTGCTACAGGTACAAGCCATTTGGCTGACTGGTGGAACACCCAAAAAGATCATGAATCAACTGGATCGCTCTCACGAGGTACATCCTCCCACCGCAACCAACCAGCTTGCAGCCTGCGCCGGCAGGTCGGACAGGTCACCTGCGTGAGCTGGTCTGACAGCGGGGTGTTCAGCCCGGTGAGCTTGCCGCAGAGGCTCATGCCAAACTCTGGTGGGGTGCCGTGCTGGCCGGCGTGGACGAAGCGGGGGGACAAGGGAACTCCTGCAGAAATGGGATGGTGAAACCGCTGAGCGAGCCAGCAGACTGGACTTTCAGTGGGCCGGCCTCTTGCTCGACAGCTCCGGGGCGATGAGGGCCCCGCCCGCCTTGCGCAGCTGGTCGGCCACTGATGTGCCCGGGCGCAGGTCGTGCGCGATCACCTGACGCGCCATCTGCATCAGCACCTCGGGCGAACAGAAACCGGCTTCCGGAGCGCCGAAGAACACCGGCCGGCAGATGGTCGAGGCGTCGTGGCCCCGGTAGGCCAGGTACAGCCAGTGTCCGTTACGCCGATCCGGCGGCACGGCCTTGAAGGTCTGGGTACTGGTGAGCGCAGCGGCGACCAGCTGGAAGCCCTGTTGCAGTTCGGCATCGCCCGCGCCGGCCTGGCGCCGGCTCAGTTGCGCGATCGCCTGTCCGGCGGCATCGAGCACGGCGGTCGGTGTCAGCCCTGCGGCTGCGACGTTCCGGCTTGCCTCCGCGAAGCCTTCGGGCGCCATGGCTGCCGCCGCCGTCCAGCTATTGCTGCTGTCGATCAGATACAGCCTGACCTGGTAGCGTCCGAGGTCCATCTGGCCAGGCTGCAGATGGCACTGCAGCTTGACGGTCCAGCCCGGTGACAGGGTGCCGGCCATGTTCTCGAAGAAGACCTTTTCCTGTTTCACTGACTGCCTTTCATGGTCATCCGGATTTCCATAACTCCCATAGCCCCCCATAGCACGCCATAAGTCAGATGCGTCACTGGGCATCCAGGACGACCGTGCAGCCCCTGAAAACGGATGGTACTCGTCCGATTCCATCCGTTTTCATCCAATTCCCGGGATCCCATAGAACTCATAGCAGGCCCATAGCACGCTCATAGCAACCCAGTCAGGCAGACACCGTCAGCAACTCATCCCAGCAGGTGGTGTAGCGCGGTGTGCGGCGCTCCTGCCGCATCGTCCAGCGCCGGCCGGGCTCCTGGCACAGGCCGGCGCTGCCCAGCGTGAGCGTGCCGCGGCCGAAGCGGTCATTGACGGCATCGAGCGCGCGCATCAGCCGGGCCTGGCGCCGCTCGTGCAAGACGGCGTCATCGCCCAGCTCCAGCTCCTGCTGTCCCTGCGTGGCTGGCTGCAGGTCGAGCAGCATCACGCCGGCCTTGGCATAGTCGAAGCCGGCACGGTAGATCCGATCCAGCCCGGCCAGCGCGGCGCCGACGATCTGCAGCGTGTCGCTGCTGGGCAGGCGCAGCGGCACGATGATGGAGCGGCTGTACTGCGGTGCCTGCGGCTTGAAGGGACTGGTGCGGATGAAGACCAGCACGGCGCTGGTGTGGCTGTCCTGCCCGTGCAGCTTATGCGCGGCGCGGCTGGCGAAGTCGGTGACGGCCTCTTTCAGCTCGGCCAGACCGGTCACGCGCTGGCCGAAGCTGCGTGTCACCGCGATCTGCTGCTTGGGCGCCGGCGCGTCATCGAGCCCGATACAGGGGGTACCGCGCAGCTCGCGCACGGTGCGCTCAAGCACCACCGACCAGCGCGCCTTGACGGTGGCCGGGTCAAGCCGGATCAGGTCGAGCACGGTTGCGATGCCGGCCTCATTGAGCTGGCGGCCGATGCGCGGCCCCACACCCCAGACCTCGCCGACCGGGGTGCGCTGGTACAGCCAGTCGCGCTGCCGCTCGCTGAGCTCGGCCAGGTTGCAGACCTGGGCCAGCCGGGCCGGGTAGCTGCCAGGCTTGCGCTCGGCGCTCTTGGCGATGTGGTTCGCCAGCTTGGCCAGGGTCTTGGTCGGCGCGATGCCGACACAGGTCGGGACGTCAATCCAGCGCAGGATCTGCTCGCGCGTGGCGCGCGCCTGAGCGGTGGCGTCCGGCAGGCCGGCGAGGTCAAGGAAGCACTCGTCGATGCTGTAGACCTCCTGCCTGTCGCCCAGCCGGGCCGCCAGGCTCATTATGCGGTCGCTGATGTCGCCGTAGAGGGCGAAATTGGCCGACAGCGCGACCAGACCAGCCTCGCGTTCGAGGTGGCGGATCTGGAACCAGGGCGCACCCATCTTGATGCCCAGCGCCTTGGCCTCATCGCTGCGCGCAATCGCACAGCCGTCGTTGTTCGACAGCACCACGACCGGGCGGCCGTGCAGCCTGGGGTCGAAGATGCGCTCGCACGAGACATAGAAGTTGTTGCCGTCGAGCAGGGCATAGAGCGGCAGCGTCATGTCCGGCCTCCGATTTTCAGCGAAAGCGGGTGACGGTCGAGGTCACCACACCCCAGATGCGCAGCTCTTGGCCTTCCTGCGGGACGATCTCCGGGAAATCCGGGTTGGCCGGCTGCAGCTTGACCAGGCCGTCGCGGCAGTAGAGCTTCTTGCAGGTGAACTCGCCATCGAGGATGGCGACCACGATGTCGCCATGCACCGGGGTGAGCGACTTGTCGACCACCAGGAGGTTGCCGTCGAAGATGCCGACGTCGCGCATGGATTCGCCGCGCACGCGCACCAGCAGCGTGGCTTCCTCATGCTGGACCAGCTCGGCGTTGAGGTCGACGCGCTGGATGCGGTGATCCGCCGCCGGCGACGGAAAGCCGGCCCGGGTCGGCGACTCGGCCAGGCCCAGTCCGCGCACATAGGCTGCCGGATCGATGCCGAGCGCCTGGGCAAGAGCCTGCGGGGTCGCAGCCAGGCTGTCCGGCGGACCGTTCCCGAGCAGCTCGCGCAGCGGGTCTGCCGCGCTGTCTTCGGCCTGCGGCTGGTCCAGCCAGCCGGCGGGCTGTCCGCAGGCGGCCTCGATCTGACGCGCCAGTCGGTGGCCCAGCGGCTTGCCGGCCTTGTGCTGGCTCCACTGGCTGGGCGCCAGGCCCAGGCTGGCGGCGAAGTCGCGTTCCTGCGCTTCCTCCCCGGTAGCCAGCCGGCGCAGGCGCCACTGCAGCCAGAGCAGCATCAGGCGGGCCTGGCGCGTGCGGGCGAGGGCAGGGGAGGTGGGGGTTCGGGTCATGGCCGGACTGTACAGTAAATTAATTTACTATTAAAGCCGTCTCTGGTGATCGCCAGATCTCTGGCAACGGGCACCCCTGTTTGAGTAAAATTATCCAAAGCAAATAATTATCTGTAATGGATAAAGTCAACTAATCATGGCCAACCACGACGTCTTTCACCGCCACGAGTACGCCGAAGACATGGCGCGGCAGCTGCTGCAGCCCAGTTCATTGCAGCTGCAGGTGCGCTCCGGAGTCTTCCTATCCGGCATCCGCCGCATCGGCAAGACCACCTTCCTGCGCCAGGACCTGATTCCCACCATGGAAGCCATGGGGGCACTGGTCATCTACGTCGACCTCTGGGCCGACCGCAGCAAGAGCACCGCCTCTCTGGTCCAGGAGGCGGTGCAGGACACCCTGACACAGCTCACCACTTCCGGCTCCAGGCTGCTGGACCGTTTCAAGGGCTTGAACATGGGTGCTGGCGGGTTCTCGTTCGGCTTCCAGCTCGACAGCGTAGGCAAGAAGGGCGGAGCTACCCTGGCGCAGGCCTTCACCGAGCTCGTAGACAAGGTGCAGACCAGCGTAGTGCTGATCGTCGATGAGGTGCAACAGGCGCTGGGATCCGAGGAGGGCAGCCACCTGATGTTTGCCCTCAAGGCGGCGCGCGATGCGGTCAACACCCGCCCGCAGACGCCGGGTCATCTGCTGATCGTAGGGACGGGATCGCACAAGTCACTGGTGACCGACATGGCCACCAGGCGCTCGCAGCCTTTTTCTGGGGCGGTATCGGCGCCTTACGAACCGCTGGGGCGGGACTTCGTGCAGTGGAAGTGGCAGCAGCTCCAGGCCCTGCTGGGGGTGAAGCTGCCCAGCGAGCAGGTGATGTGGGAAGGCTTCCTCGCCATGGGGCAGCGGCCCGAGGAGCTGCAGAACGCCCTGGTCCAGCTGCAGTCCCGCACCGAATCACCCGATCTGGCTTTCTCCATCATCTGTGCCACGCTCGCCTCGGCGGCAGCTGACGTGGAAATCGCAGCGGTCGAGGAACTCGGCACCCTGGCTACCACGATCTTCGGGCGTATCGCCCAGGGTGGAGACGCCGGGGCATCGGGCCTGTTTGCTGCGGAGGCCATGGCCGGCTATGCCGATAGCATCGGATCGGTGGTGGACACCCCACAGGTGCAGAACATGGTCGACCGCATGATCACAGGCAACCTGATCATGCGGCAGTCGCACGGGGTCTATGCCGTCGCCGACCCTTTCGTACGGCAGGTGTGGCTCCAGCGTGCGGCCCTGGAGACGGCGCTACATACGCAAGCGGCACCGACGCCAGGTAGGTAAACTGCAGCGTATTGACCCAGTCAAGAAATCCGACCGGGAAGGATTTCCGGATCATGCACGACATATGAAAATGCGCCACGGTCGAACTCACAGCAGACCTGCTTCGCCACCACCCGCCCGGCAGGAGCCGTTGACCGACAGACGGTTCGAGGATCTGCTCCAGCAAGCCAGCGCCTTTTTTGCCGCGACCGAGCGAAACCCCGAGGCCGAGAAACAGGCAGCCATCGCGGAAATCATAGAGTCCATGGAACAGTACGGCTTGACGGTGGAGGACTTGCGCGCGACCCGGTGAATACCTTCAAAGTCAGAGCTTATGACATCGTAGAG
This sequence comes from Malikia spinosa, assembly GCF_002980625.1. Classification (GTDB taxonomy): domain Bacteria; phylum Pseudomonadota; class Gammaproteobacteria; order Burkholderiales; family Burkholderiaceae_C; genus Malikia; species Malikia spinosa. The sequence goes on from NZ_PVLR01000048.1 coordinate 6,167, forward strand.
TTCTGCACGCAGGTGCAGGAAGTGGCACCCTGCGATCAGGGCAGATATTGCAGGACCGTCATGTACTCAAAGGGCGTAGTCTTTGATTTGCGTAAGTAACTTATTCAACGCCAACCTGATGAACTGAGGCGCAAACCAACCGCACGGGCGTACTGGAGCGGCAAGCTTGCCGCATCCCGGGAATAGGACCAACGCCTCTAGACTGGCTCCATGAACGCTGTCACCCCCCTGGGACCCCATGAGTATCCGCGTCGCGTGCTGCTCGCGGTCTGCGGCCTGTCGCCACAGATCGTGACCGAGACCATCTATGCACTGGCAGCCGAAGCCAACCACCCCTTTGTCCCGACCGAGGTGCATCTGGTCACGACGGCCGAGGGCGCGCGCAGGGCTGAACTCGCTCTGCTTTCAAAGGACCTGGGCTGGTTCCACAAGCTGCAGCAGGACTACGCCCTGCCGGGCATGCAATTCGACCGCAGCCACATCCATGTCATTCCGGACCGCCAGGGCCGGGCCATGGAGGACATCCGAAGCCCCGAGGACAACCAGGCGGCCGCGGACTGCCTGACCGAGCATGTGCGCCGCTTCACTAGCGACCCCAACTGCGCCCTGCATGTGTCGATCGCTGGAGGACGCAAGACCATGGGCTTTTACCTCGGCTATGCCCTGTCGCTCTACGGCCGCGCCCAGGACCGCCTGAGCCATGTGCTGGTCAGCTCGCCCTTCGAGTCCAGCTGGGACTTCTTCTACCCGACCCCATACAGCCGGGTACTGCAGACTTCAGACGGCAAGCTGGCGGACAGCGCCATGGCGGAGATCACGCTCGCCGAGATTCCCTTTGTCAGCTTGCGCCACGGCCTGCCCGAGGCCTTGCTGCAGGGCCAGGCGACCTTCAACGACACGGTCGATGCGGCCCAGCTGGCACTGGCACCACCCAGGCTGCGCTTGAACCTCAGAGCCCGCACCGTGGAAGCCGCTGGCAAGGCCTTCACGCTACCGCCAGCGGAAATGGCGCTGCTGGCGATGTTCGCACGACTTCAGCTCGAAGGCGGCAGTCCACTGGCTGCCCCGGCCAAGGGCGTGCCCGATCCTGGCTGGGCGCGCCGCTATCTGCGGGAGTACCGTGCCATTGTCGGCGACATGGCCGACCTAGAAGCCACCGAGCGAGCGCTGCGCCAGGGTATGGACGGTGAATATTTCTCGGCGCGCAAGTCCAAGCTCGACAAGCGCATGAAAACCGCCCTGGGTCACGCGGCAGGCGTGTACCGGATCCAGGACGGCGGCAGCCGGCCGCGCCGCTACGCCCTTGCCCTGTCGCCGGATGCTATATTGATTGACAACTATATGCCCAGGGAGGAGTAATTTGATGACGAGGCATGATTCGCCTTTGCTGGCAGCCAGCAGTCGGGTAGCGTTGGCGGCCTATCTGCATGACCTGGGCAAGTTTGCCGAGCGCGCGCGGCTGGAAGTGCCCCAGGACATGCTGCAAGCCCATGTCACCCAGTACTGTCCTTTCCGGAGCGATGCCAGCGGGCGCAACGGTTACCACACCCACAAGCACGCCGCCTACACGGGCCTGGCATTCGACTTGGTCGAGCGGATGGCACCCGACCTGATCCGGGGTGACATGAGCCCATTCGTCAACCGGGATGCGCTGCAGGCCAACCCGGCCCTTTCGGTCGATAGCCTGGTCAACGCGGCGGCGGCCCATCACAGGCCTGAATCCTTTCTGCAGTGGGTGATCGCAACAGCCGACCGGCTGGCCAGCGGCTTCGAGCGCGAGGAATTCGAGCGTTACAACGCCGCTCGCGACGATAACCAGGAAACTTCCACCGGCCGCAACCACTACCAGGCACGCCAGCTCACGCTGTTCGAGCAGATCCGCCTGCAGGGGCCTGCAGCGCGAGCGAGCAGTGCCAGGGATCTGGAGTGGCGCTATCCGCTGCGGGCACTGTCACCACAGTCCATCTTCCCGCAACGGCGTAGCGAATGCGAACCGGGCGAGGACGCGCCGGCCCAGGCCGAATACCGGCGCCTGTGGGACCAGTTCCTGCAGGGCCTGCAGGAGATTCCGGCCTCACACCGCAGCCAATGGCCGCTGTGGCTGGACCACTTCGATACCGCCTGGCTGACCTTCACGCACGCCATACCAGCCGCCACGGCGTTTGGGACCAAGCCCGAGGTCTCCTTGTACGACCACAGCAAGGCCACTGCCGCACTGGCCACGGCCCTGTGGCGCTGGCACCTGGAGCATCAGCAGACCGACAGCGCAGCTGCCGAACGACTGAAACAGCGCAGCGACTGGGACGAGGACAAGCTGCTGCTGGTGCAGGGGGACTTCTTCGGCATCCAGGACTTCATCTTTGCCGAGGGCAGCCAGACCAACCGTGCTGCCGCCAGACTGCTGCGCGGACGCTCGTTCCAGGTGTCGCTGTTCACCGAGCTCGCCGCCCTCAAGGTGCTCGAGGCGCTGGACCTGCCTCCGACCAGCCAGATCACCAATGCGGCCGGCAAGTTCCTGATCGTGGCGCCCAACACCGTCAGCGCACGCTCGGCGCTGCAGCGCGTCAGGCAGGAAATCAACGAATGGTTCCTGCAGCACAGCTTCGGCCTGGCCGGGCTGGGCCTGATCGGCAAGCCCGCCAGCGGCAACGACCTGCTCAAGGGCCGCTTCAAGGACCTGATGGCCGAGCTGTTTGCCTCCCTGGAAAAGGCCAAGCTGCAACGCTTCGACCTGACGGCGGGCAGCTCGCCGGTGTTCCAGGTCGAGTATCCCCTGGGCGTGTGCCAGTTCAACGGCCGCCTGCCGGCCGACCGGCTCGATGATGGGCGTGCCAGTGCGGCGCTATCGCGCGACCAGATCACCCTGGGCACCTCACTGACCCGCAAGGACCGGCTGATGGTGGCCCGGGGCGAGCAAGTCATGAGCGGCCAGAACATCACCGTGCTGGAGACGCCGGTTTTCGGCTACCAGGTGGGCTTTACCGCCAGCGAAGCCGTGACCGGCAAATTCGGGCCCTGGGCTCAGGACGGCACGCTGGCGCGTTGCTGGGATTTCAGCCTGCCGCAGAACCTCGAAGACAACCTGTGGCAGGGCTACGCCCGCCGCTTCATCAATGCCTACGTACCCCAGTTCACCGAACTGGACCAGCAGACCCAGGGCAAGTACCGAGGCGATGCGGACGCGGAAGCCGATGCCGTGCGCGTCGGCAGCGGCAAGACGCTCAACCATATTGCCTGCGAGGACCGCAGCTGCCCGGAGCAGCCCGAGCAATGGCTGGGGCAGGAGGCACTCATGACCCTCAAGGGGGACGTCGACAACCTGGGAATGATCTTCCAGCAGGGCCTGCAGGAGCCAACCTTCGCCAAGATGGCCGCGCTATCGCGCCAGATGAACGCCTTCTTTGCCATCTGGCTGCCGGCGCTATGCCAGACCGAGTTCCCGAACACCTACACGGTGTTTGCCGGCGGGGACGACTTCTTCCTGATCGGCCCCTGGCTCAGCACCCAGCGCCTGGCGCACCGCATGGCCAAGGCATTCGAGAACTTTGTGGCCCACAACCCGGACATCAGCTTCTCGGCCGGCATGGTGATGACCAAGCCGGGCCTGCCGATCCACACCCTGGCCACGCAGGCCGAGGACGCTCTAGATGCGGCCAAGGCCAGCGGGCACGCCAACCCGCAGCAGCGCAAGAACGCCGTCGTCGTGTTCGGCGAGCGGGTACGCTGGCCGGACTGGCCCAAGGTACAGGCTGCGCAGGATCAGCTGGAGATGGCACGCGAGGCCTACCGGCTCTCGACCGGCTATGTCTACGGTCTGCTGCAACTGGTGGAGCTGGCCTCGGACAGCCAGAACCCCGAGCACGCAATGTGGCGCAGCCGCTTCGCCTACCGCACCCGGCGCTTTGTCGTGGACCGGCTGCCGGCCGAGCAACGCCAGCGGGCGCAGACCGAGCTGGGGGTAGCCATCGGCCAGCACGGCCTCCAGGAGCTCGGCAGCCGCTACCGCATTCCCCTGTTCAACCATTTCTACCGTCAGCGATAAGGACCACACTGCCATGGCAACTTCCTACGGCGGCGCCTATCAAGCGCGCAACCCCTCACCGCGCGCGGGCGGCTACGGCAATGACCGTGCCACAGCTCCGAGCCCGACCCTCAACGTCTCCGACATCCGGCTCGCCGCACCGATCCCGGCCGAGCTATTCGGCGACATCGCAAAGGACAAGGCGGCAGTCATCGCCGAGGCCGGTGCCGGACGCAAGAACAAGTCGACCCAGCTGCGCAAGTTCTACGACGAGCTCGTGATGTGGCACGAGAAGGTCCATCACGAGCGCACACCGCAGACCAAGGCCGACAAGTACGCCGAGATCGCGCCCTTCATCAAGATGATGAAGGCCAAGGTGGCCTACGCGCGTGGCCGCGACCATGTGGACGAGTGCTTCGAGCAGCTGTTTGCCCACCTCGTCAGCCAGATCGATGGTGTCGGCAGCCTCAAGCACGCCAAACTGTTCATGGAAGCCTTCATGGGCTTCTACAAAGCCCAGGAGAAATAAGCCATGCCCCAACTCAACGGCATCACCACCCTCGAAGCCACGCTCGAACTCGTCACTGGGCTGCGCATCGGCGCGGGCGACAGCGAGATGCACATCGGCGGCGTGGACAACACTGTCATCAAGCATCCCCACACCCAATCACCCTACATCCCGGGCTCCAGCCTCAAGGGCAAGATGCGCAGCCTGCTGGAATGGCGCAGCGGTGCCGTTCAGCAGGAAGCCCTGGGTTGGCGTGACTACCAGGCGGCCACGGGCGTGCAAAAGGCCGAGGTCAAGCGCATCCTGCAGCTGTTCGGCATCAGCGGCGGCGACAAGGCGGGCCTGGAGGAAATGCTCGAGCTCGGTCCGACCCGGGTGTCCTTCTGGGACTGCAATCTGCAGCCCGACTGGGAGCAGCAGATCCGCGAGGACAACCTGGCACTGACCGAGGTCAAGAGCGAGAACCGCATCAACCGCATCTCCGGCGTGGCCGAGCACCCGCGCCAGACCGAGCGCGTGCCTGCCGGGGCCTGCTTCGACTTCCGCCTGTCGGTCAAGCAGCTCGCTGGCGACGGCGAGGAACTACTGACCACCGTGTTGCAGGGACTCAAGCTGCTCGAGCTCGACAGCGTGGGCGGTTCGGGCTCACGCGGCTACGGCAAGGTCCGCTTCAAGGGCCTGCGCATCAACGGCCAGGACAGCCAGGCGAGCTTCGACGCCATCCAGCCCTTTGCCCGCTGAAGCCAGAACCGCTCATGAGAGTGCTTTGCTACACCTTGCGCCCACTGACGGCCTTCGGCACGCCACTGGCAGGCGACACCCTGTTCGGTCAGCTGTGCTGGACCCTGCGCCATCAGCTGGGCAATGCACGCCTGCAGGTCCTGCTGGAGGGCTATGCCACCGGACGTCCCTTCGCTGTGGTGTCGGACGCCATGCCCAGCGGTCATGTGCCGCTGCCCGCCCTGCCGTCTTCGACCTGGAACAGCAGCGTCAACGCCGATCGCAAGGCCCTCAAGAAGCGCCGCTGGCTGGCGGTCGGCGATCTGGCCCAGCCACTGCCCCAGTGGCAGTCCGTCGCCAAAACCGATGCCGAGCTTGCCCCGGTGACCGAACGAGCCCAGCCGCACAACACCATCAACCGCCAGACGGGCACCACGGGTACCGGGCCGTTCGCGCCCTACAGCCAGTCGCAGCGCTGGTACACCCAGGACACGCGGCTTGACCTGCATGTCGCGCTCGACGACAGCCGTCTGTCCGTGGACGAACTGGGCGCCGCGCTGGCTTACATCGGCGCCACGGGATTCGGGCGTGATGCCAGCATCGGCCTGGGCAAGTTCGAACTGGTGACAGCGGCCAGATCGGTGCAGTGGCACCGGCCGGCAGGCGCCAACCGCTACCTCACGCTGGGGCCCTGTGCGCCGCAGGGCCTGGGCTTCTGCCCGGTGCGCAGCAGCTGGCAGGTGCTGACCCGCTTCGGTCGCCATGGCGATGCAGCCGTGCAGGGCAGCAGCCCCTTCAAGAAGCCACTGCTGCTGGCACAGGCTGGAGCAGTCTTCAGGCCCGAGACCCTCGACCCGGCGCTGACGATCATCGGCCAGGGTCTGGGCGGAGAACTGCAGCTGATCTCTGCCGCCATGCCGCAGACCGTGCATCAGGGCTACGCTCCCGTGATACCCATCCTGTGCCCCGAGGTGGCCGCATGAACGCCTTCCTGACCACACACCGCCTGCACCTGACACCTCTGTCGCCGATACACATCGGCTGCGGGGAGGACTTCGAGCCGACGAACTACGTCATCGATGACGACGTGCTCTACGGCTTCGATCCCAGCCGAGCCACGCTCAGCGATGTGCAGCGCGGCAAGCTGCTGGACGCGGCCAACCGGGCCTCGCTGCTGGGCCTGCAGCGCTTCTTCCGTGAACATGCCGCCGTCTTCAAGCCTCATGCCCAGGTACTGATCCCGGTCAGCCAGGGTGTGGCCAGCAAGTACGAGCAGGACATCGGACGCGCGGTCAACCAGGAAAGCAACGGCAACCAGGTGTTCAACCGGTTCGTCATCGAGCGCGCCAGCCACACCGGCGCCCAGGGCTGGCCCTATCTGCCGGGCAGCAGCTTCAAGGGCTGCCTGCGCACCGCCTTCCTGGACGAGCTCAACCAGGGCCAGCGTGTCACACGCGCGGAGGAGCTCGACCGCAGGGGCAACGCCAAGGCCGATGCCGTGGAGCGCCGCCTGCTGGGAGGTGATTACGCCACCAGCCCGCTGCGCCTGATCAAGGTAGCCGACTTCATGCCCAGCCGCGAGCCGCAACGGCGGGTGCTCTATGCGGTCAACCGCAAGAAGAAGCTCGTCATCAAGGACGGACGCGAGCTCCAGCCCAAGGGCATCGCGGCGCGCAAGGAATCCATCCTGGAGGGACAGTACCGCGCCTTTACCTCCGAGGTGGTGTTGCCCTCGCTCGACCCGCACACCGAGCCCAAACTGACCCCGACACCCGGATTGCGACCGCGGACCCTGACGCCGATCGTGCACGCCACCAACCGCTACCACCTGGCGCGACTGCGGCGCGAGCTCGAGCTGCTGGCCAGCCGAGGCCTGGTCAACCCGGCCTGGCAGCGTTCGGTAGAACAGCTGCTGGCGGGCGAGCTGGGCCGCCGGATCCAGGCCGGCCAGGCCATGCTGGTGCGGCTGGGCCGCTATGGTGGCGCCGAGAGCAAGACCCTGTCGGGCGCTGGCGTCGCACAGATCAAGATCATGCAAGGCCAGGGCATGCCGCCCGTTTTCATGGACAGCACCAAGACGGTCTGGCTGGCCGCCGAGCACGAAACCGACCAGAAGCACCTCCTGCCCTTTGGCTGGGCGGTGGTCGAGATCGATCCCGAGGGCGAGCTGCCAGAACTGCAGGCCTGGTGCCAGCAGCAATCCCAGGGACGGCCCGACATGGCGCAGCTGCGCGCCAGCTTCGAGGCAGAAAAGGCGGCAGCCGCCCGCCGCAAGGCAGAGCTGGAAGCGCAAGCCGCTGCGCGAGCTGCCCAGGCCGCTGCCGAACAGGCGGCGGCCGAGGAACGCGCCAGGGCCCTGCAGGCTCTAAGTCCCAACCTGCGGGCGATCGAAGCCTGGCGCCACCAATGCGAGGAGCTGCTGCAGAAGATCTCGGGCGGCAACTTCAGGAAGAAGCCACCCGATGCCGGACGCGCCGGCCTTTACCAGGACGCCGCGCGCCTGGCCAAGACCGCGCTGGAAGCGGCCGACTGGACCGCCCCGGAAAAGTCCGCGCTGGCCGATGTGCTCGAGCAGTACCTGCCGCAGGTCATCAGCCCCTGGGACCCGAAAGAGCAGCGCAAGAAGCTCAAGTTTGCCGCCCTGCGTGGCCAGTCATGATGCTGGCCGACCTACCAATCGCACGCTATCGCCTGACGGCTCGCTGGCGTAATCCTGCGCACTTGCCCGACTACGCCGGCTCGCTGCTGCGCGGGCAGTTCGGCGCCACCTTGCGCCATCTGGCCTGCATGACGCGCCAGCCCAGCTGTGATGGCTGCCCCTTGCAGATCACCTGCCCTTACACGCGGATATTCGAGGCACTGCCTCCACCGACTCATGCGCTGCAGAACTTCAGCGCTATTCCGAACGCCTACGTGATCGAGCCGCCCCCGCTCGGCTCGACGCACTACGCGACGGGTCAGGAACTGGTATTCCACGTGGTGCTGGCTGGTACAGCGCGGGAGCAGCTCGCGCTGGTGATATTCGCCTGGCAGCGCGCCCTGGCTCAAGGGCTGACCCGCCAGCGGGTGCCGGCAGACCTGGTGCAGGTGGACTGGATCGACAGCGCACAGCAGGCCCAGCCGATCTGGACGGCCAACGAGCCAGTACTGCAGGATCATCCGGCGCTGCTCGCCGTGCCTCCGGTGCCCTCCTCCCTCAAGGCGCTGGAGCTGCAGATCCACAGCCCGATGCGGCTGCAACAGCAGGGCAAGCCACTGCGGCCGCCGCAACTCAACGCGCGGACCTTGCTGACCACGTTGGCCAGACGCGTAGCCCTGGTGCTCGAGTTCCACGCCGGCCAGACACAATGGGGCGCGCAGGTGCCGCGAGTAGCGGTCCTGTCCGAGCAGGTGCATGACGAGCGCGAGTTGCGCTGGCATGACTGGACGCGGTTCAGCAGCCGCCAGCAGCAGGAGATGACGCTGGGTGGTGTGCTGGGCCGCTGGACCTTGTCCGCCCCAGGCGAGACTCTGGCCGAACTATGGCCCTGGCTCTGGCTGGGCCAGTGGCTGCATGTGGGCAAGAATGCCAGCATGGGCATGGGCGGCTACACGCTGGAGGCCCTGGCTTGACGACCTGGTTCATCACCCGCCATCCCGGCGCGATCGACTGGGCCCATGCACAGCAGCTGCAGGTCGACCATTTCGTCAACCACCTCGACCCTGCCCTTATTCGGGCTGGCGACACCGTCATGGGCAGCCTGCCGGTGCACCTGGCTGCCGCCATCTGCGAGCGCGGCGCCCGCTACCTGCACCTGAGCTTGGACCTGCCAGCCGAGTTACGTGGCAGGGAGCTCAGCGTGCAGCAATTGCACCAGTTCAGCGCCCGCCTGAGACCCTTCCAGGTCACTGCCCTGCCGGCCAGTGTCCGATGACTTCACCCGACAGCCATGACCACCCAGCGCCCCACCACGCACCTGTGCATCGCCACCGGCCAGAACCTGGCCAACCTGATCCCCGCGCTGCAGCTCAAGGCCAGCCGGGTCATCATCCTGGAGACCCCGCAGATGCGGCTGCAGGCCCGTCACCTGCAACGCGCCCTGGAAGGCCACGGCATCCAGGTGGTGCGAGAAACCTTCGACGACAGCACGCCAGCGACAGTGGAACAAAGTGCCGAGCGGATCGGCGTCCAATATGGCGAGGGCTCGATCGTCTTCAACGTCACCGGCGGCCACAAGCTGATGACGCTGGCATTGGCCCACCACATGGAAGTGGCCGACGACCTGCACCTGCTTTATGCGGAAACCCGCAACCAGCGGCTGGACTGGTTGCGACCGGTGCCCGAGCTGCAGGCGATGGAGAACGCGCTCGACATCGACGACTTCCTGATCGCCCAGGGCTACACGCGCGACACGTCCAGCGAGCGCGACGCCTACTGGCAGCAGGCTGCGCTGGAGCGCGCCGCACTCACCCGGCTGCTGGGGGACGAATCCGACAAGCTGGCCAGCTTCTTCGGAGCGCTCAACAAGCTGGCGGGTCATGCCATGAGCAACGCCAACAAGGGCACGCCGTTCCGCCCCCAGCAACGCCTTCTGTTCACGCCGGGCGGACGCAACGCGGATGTGCTGGCCAAGGCCCACGAACTCGGCCTGATCCACTGGGACCAGGACATCGAGATCGTGTTCGCCAGCGACGAAGTCGCGCGCTACTTCGGCGGCGGCTGGCTGGAGGAATATGTCTGGCTCAAGCTGCGCGGCATCAGGCCCCACGACAGCGCCACCAACCTCACCGTCAAGCCGGCGGGCGGCGACATCCGCAACGAGCTCGACTCGGTGGTTGCCCACGGTAACCGACTGCTGGTGATCGAGTGCAAGACCCTGCGCTTCGGCAACGATCCCCTCAAGGATGCCGACTACGTCTACAAGCTGGCACAACTGTCCAAGCAGATCGGCGGCGGCATGGCCAGCAGCCTGCTGCTATCGGCGCGCCCACTGGACGAGGCCACGGCTGAGCGCGCCCAGCGCTACGGGGTCACGGTGCTGGACGGTGCAGGGGTGAAGAAGCTGGCGGCCTGGATCCAGCAGTGGATGAGCGGCAGCTGAGGTCCGGGACAGCCAGGCGGCGGCAAGCTTGCCGGCTCTGACAGCAACGGCGGGCGTCGGCACACTGGACGGGTCAGATCAGCCCGCCAGTCCCGATGACACAACGCCAGCTCTACCTCGCCGCCTACGACGTGTCCTGCCCGCGACGCCTGGTCGCCGCGCTCAAGCTTTCGCGTGCCTATGCGACCGGCGGCCAGAAATCAGTCCACGAGCTTTACCTGACCGTGGCCGAGCGCACCGACCTGATCGAGGACATGAGCATCCTGCTCGACCTGGACACCGACCGCTTCCTGTTGCTGCGGCTTGATCCGCGCAGCCGGGTGCTGACGCTCGGCCTCGGCCTGGTGCCGGCCGACCCGGACTACTTCTACGTGGGGTGAACTACCATGGCACTGCTACTGCTTGACCGCGCCAATCTTCAAGTCAAGACCGAAGGGGATGCGCTGGCCCTGTACGAGGCCGGCACCAGGCGCGGCACCGTTCCCATCAAGCTGATCGACCGCTGCGTCGTGCACGGGGCACAGACCCAGCTCGACAGCGGCATGCTGCTCAAGCTGGCCGAGGCCGGCGCAGCCGTGATCTTTATGAGCCCGCGGCAGCATCGCTGCGTAGCCATGGTGCTGGGTCCGCGGCACAACGACGCCGCCATCCGGCTGGCTCAGGCACGACTGGTGCTCGACGAGTCCCACTGCCAGCAATGGTCGCGCCAACTGGTGCGCGCCAAGCTGCAGCGCCAGTGCCGCAGCCTGCAGCTGTGGATGGCTGAACGTCCCGACGCCCGCAAGCCTCTGTGGGATGCGCTGGAGACAATCCGGTCAGTGCTACAGACGCTTATGCCGGAAGGCGAGCCAGTCGGAGTCGAGCGCCTGCGCGGACTTGAAGGCGCAGCGGCACGGGCCTATTTTGGCGGTTTTGCTGCCGTGCTGCCGCCGGCGCTGCAGTTCAATGGGCGCAACCGGCGCCCACCACGCGACCCGGTCAACGCCTGTCTGTCGCTGGGCTACACGCTGCTGCATGCCCAGGCCGTCCAAGCCTGCCATGCGGCTGGTCTCGATCCCCTGCTGGGCTTTTACCATCGACCAGCCTTCGGCCGCGAGAGCCTGGCCAGCGACCTGATCGAGCCCCTGCGCAGCGAAGTGGACCAGTGGGTCTGGCGCCTGGTGCGCCAGCGTGAACTGCGCGAGCACCACTTCACCCTGGACAAGGGTTGCTGCCTGCTGGGCAAGCCCGGACGCAGCGTCTTCTACGCCCGTTGGGAATCTCAGCAGGCGGGCTGGAAACGATGGCTGCGTCTGCAGACCAGAGCCTTGGCGCGCCAGTTGCGGCAGCAGGGCGAAGGCTGGCTCGAGCACGATGACGAAGATGAGGCAGACTGATGGGACAACACACCACCCCGCAGCAGACACCACCTCCGCGCGCCCTCTACCTGGCGGGCAGCGAGCACAAGCAAGTCGACAGCACCGAGGCAGCTCTGGTCGTGCGCAATGCCAGGGGTCAGATCATGCGCTACCCTGTGGCACGGGTGGCGCGTATCGTCAGCAGTCTGCGCGTCGACTGGGCGGGCAGCGCTCTGCTGCTGTGCCAGCACAGCGGCATCCCGGTCACCTGGATTGACAGCCACGGCGAGGCCACAGGCACGATGTTTCCGGCACAGGCGCGCAACCTGTCGCTGCACCACATGCTCGAAGTCGTGCTCGAGAGCGAGCCAGGGGCACATGACTTCCAGTACTGGCAGCAGCATCGGCGCATGCAGGTGCTGAAGGCCTGGTCTGAATGCCGCTCCGAGCCGATAACGCCCAAGCAGTGGGAAGCTATCAGGCGTGAATGGGTCTACCACAGGGAGTTCAAACCCCATCTGCCCATTGCCATGCGCGGTCTGTGCTGCGCCTATGTGGCTGCACAGATGGCGCAGGCCGGGCTGCAGCCACACTATCAAGGACCCAAGGCAGAGGTGATCCCGCTGCTGGAGATCCTGATGGGGCTGAGCTGGGCACAGCTGAACCTATGCACGGGAGCGCTTGGCGATCAGGCCACCGACGAAGCCACCCAAGTGCAGCTGATGGAGCGCTGGCAAGCACGCAATGCCGGTGTGCTGCTGGCCCATCTGCACAGCCTGCAGCGTTGGGCCAGCGCGCAAATGAACCAGATCTGAACTAGCCCATGAGCCACAACAAGCGCATCCATTGGCTGGTCTGCTATGACATCAGTGACCCGAAGCGTCTGATCCGGGTCCACCGCTGCCTGAAGAAGGAGGGGGTTCCGGTACAGTATTCGGTCTTCATGCTGCACGCCACCCAGTCAGGCATGACCCTGGTGATGGCCAAACTGGCATCGATCATCGATCCGGATGGGGACGACGTGCGCGCCTACCCGGTGCCAGAGCAGCCCTGGAAAATCACGATCGGCGCCGACCTGATACCGAAGGATCTGTGGATAATCGAAACATGATTCTGCAGCTACCCCAAAAGTACGGAAAGGTTGGCTTGACGAGGAGCGCGAAGTTCGTCAAACCAGGCCACAAGCCTTTGATCCTTAAGGATTTTCTACAAGCTGGAGATTCAATCAAGCCCTGATACCAAAGGGATTAAGACTTAACGCGGCTTCGATGGTTTCAAGGGCGTCAAGATTCAATCAAGCCCTGATACCAAAGGGATTAAGACACCAGACTTTGGAGCCGGACCAAGGGCCGGGAAAGTGATTCAATCAAGCCCTGATACCAAAGGGATTAAGACTGTTTGAACGCGGCGCCCGTCCGTTCTTTTGCGATTCAATCAAGCCCTGATACCAAAGGGATTAAGACACAATCCAGATTGCACAAGCTTTGCAAGCCGCAGATTCAATCAAGCCCTGATACCAAAGGGATTAAGACGTGAATATTGTAGCGACACGGCCGTTAATGGGATTCAATCAAGCCCTGATACCAAAGGGATTAAGACGATTCAACGATATAAACGTGGCCGGATGACATCGATTCAATCAAGCCCTGATACCAAAGGGATTAAGACAGCCTATGTATCAGTCCATTTCCTGATCTGATGTCGATTCAATCAAGCCCTGATACCAAAGGGATTAAGACAATGCCATAAAGGTCGCCTTACCATTTGGTACCTGATTCAATCAAGCCCTGATACCAAAGGGATTAAGACTTGTGCATGTCGATGCCGTAGACCGTGTACTCGGATTCAATCAAGCCCTGATACCAAAGGGATTAAGACAAGCGCCTGATTTTCGGCGTGCAGGCGTCGTATGATTCAATCAAGCCCTGATACCAAAGGGATTAAGACGAAGGGGCTGTGTGTCATTTGATGTTGTGGGCGGATTCAATCAAGCCCTGATACCAAAGGGATTAAGACAAGTAAGTGTAAAAGAATCTTCGACGCATTTGATTCAATCAAGCCCTGATACCAAAGGGATTAAGACCATTGTTCCACCTTTCAATGTGCTGCAAACCCTGATTCAATCAAGCCCTGATACCAAAGGGATTAAGACCACTGCGCTCTTAAAGAACTTCTTGTAGTAGGATTCAATCAAGCCCTGATACCAAAGGGATTAAGACCGCCAACTCTTCGATCATGTCAGCCTGGGTCATTGGATTCAATCAAGCCCTGATACCAAAGGGATTAAGACTTTGCCAGCATGTTACCCGCACGCTCAAACTGTGATTCAATCAAGCCCTGATACCAAAGGGATTAAGACGTAGCCGGGGCCACAACCTTAGGGATGGTGTTCAAAACACCCGTGGCGGCGGCCACTGAGGCGAGATATTCCACATGGTGACGAATTCGGCGGTTTTGGAGTTGCAAACAGGGGGATTTCGCCCTTGTGGCTGGCCCTTTGGCCGATTTCGGGCGCACTCACCCCTGCAGCCCCTGTAAAAGCCTGTGCCGCGCCATCCACAGATTGCTCAGCGAAAACAGCGTCATCAGGTTGGCCATGTTCTTGGCCAGTCCCCGGTACTTGACCTTGACGTAGCCGAACTGCCGCTTGATGACCCGAAACGGGTGTTCCACCTTGGCCCGGATGCTGGCCTTGGTCTGCTCCAGTTTCTCCAGGATCGCCCCCATCGGCGTACTCTTGTCCAACGCCCGGCGCTTGCCCGCACGCATGGCCACATGCCAATTCACTCTAATGTGCTGGACCTCTTCGCGCTTGGCTACGCCTTGGTAGCCGGCGTCGGCAAATACATCGGTTTCCTCACCATGCACAAGTGCACCGGCCTGCGTCACGTCGTTGACGTTGGCGGCCGTGCCGACCACCGTGTGCACCAGCCCGGAATCAGCGTCCACGCCGATGTGGCACTTCATCCCGAAATGCCACTGGTTTCCTTTCTTGGTCTGGTGCATCTCGGGGTCGCGCTGCCCGCCCTGGTTCTTGGTGGAGCTGGGCGCGGCAATCAGCGTGGCGTCCACCACCGTGCCTTCTCTGAGCAACAGGCCTTTGTCGGCGAGGGTGGCGTTGACCGTGGCCAAGATTTGTTCGGCCAGTTGGTGCTCTTCGAGCAGGTGGCGAAACCGCAGGATGCTCACCCGGTCGGGAATGCGCTCGACACTGGAGAGGCCTGCAAACTCTCGGTACAGTGCCGTCTCGAACAGGGCCTCCTCCATGGCCAGGTCGGACAGGCCAAACCATTGCTGGATGAAGTGGATGCGCAGCATGGTCTCCAGTTCGAACGGCGGGCGTCCGGTCTTGGCACGCGGTGCGTGCTGAGCAATCAACGCCAGCAGTTCCGACCACGGCACCACTAAGTTCATCTCGTCGAGGAACACCGCTTTGCGCGTGCGTCGCTTGCTGAGGTTCAGCCCAAGGTCCTGTTGCTTCATGTCGATATTGTCAGGCGAGGCGCAGCCCTTCAGGCTGCGTGAGCGGCAGAGTTTTGAACACCATCCTTAGGAACAGGAGTGGATTCAATCAAGCCCTGATACCAAAGGGATTAAGACACGGGTGCGGCATCGGCCAGGGGGGCCTGTTCGGATTCAATCAAGCCCTGATACCAAAGGGATTATTTAGATGGCGATGATTGACCAGAACGTGTAGTCTATTGACCATGGACAAGATCGACGCTCGAAAGCTTTCCCCGGATGCGCTCAAGGCTCTGCGCAGCCAGGCCATGCGCCTGCGCCAGGAGCTGGGACTGCCCTGGCGCGAGATCGCGCGGGTCATGGGCTTGAACACCACCACCGTGTTCGGGTGGGCCCAGCGCTACGCGGCT
>NZ_PVLR01000049.1 GCF_002980625.1 Malikia spinosa
AGACTTTGAACACGTTCTTAGAGTTAGCACGTAGCTCAGTCATACCATTGCCACCTAGGTGGTTGAACCACGGGAGAGCAACTTGACGCCGTCCGGTCGAAGCTCGCCCTGGGGCGACACATGTCGGTAGAGCGTCTGCCGGGTAATCCCCAGTTCTTCGCAGAGAGCGCCGACCTTGGTTTCCGGTTGCCCCATGCTGGCCTTCGCCAGGCGCAGCTTGGCTGCTGTCATCTTGAACGGGCGCCCCCCTTTTCTGCCACGAGCGCGCGCCGAAACAAGTCCGGCGACCGTTCGCTCGGAAATCAACTCGCGCTCGAACTCGGCCAGTGCAGCAAAGATGCCAAAGACCAGTTTGCCAGCGGCGGTCGTGGTGTCAACTGCCGCACCGTGACCCGTCAGCACTTTCAATCCCACGCTACGCGCAGTCAGGTCGTGCACCGTGTTGACCAGGTGGCGCAAGTCACGGCCGAGCCGATCCAGCTTCCATACGACCAGCGTGTCGCCTTCACGCAGCGCCTTCAGGCAGGCCGCCAAGCCAGGGCGATCATCACGTCGGCCCGAAGCCAGATCCTCGTACAGATGAGCAGGATTCACGCCGGCGGCGATGAGCGTATCGCGCTGCAGATGGGTGGACTGTGATCCGTCCGCCTTCGATACCCGCATGTAGCCAATTTGCATACTTTTCCTGTCACATATACGTTCGATTAAGTGACAGTGTGAACCGAAAAGCTCCGGGCGTCAAAATTTGTCACTTAACCCGTCATTCAGACTAAGGAACGCAAAGGGTCCGCTAGGAACATAAAGTGACAAAAATTCCATGGGGATGCCTTCCTTGGCGAACATGACACGCAACTCCTCCAAGGAGGCGGGGTCACGCCGCCCATATGAAGCCACCGCGAACAGCGAGCGGGCCGTCTCGGGGTTGTGTCGCGCCTCGGCGACGGCTTCGTTGAGCGCCTTGTCTGACCGTTTCGTGGGCCGCCAGCGTGCCAATGACTTCGGCCCTGCGCCGGGCTTATTCCCATGCCGCATCGGGCAGCGTTGCTACACCTTGTTCGGCGACCGGTGGTGAATCTGACGCCATGACCAAACTCGCTATGGTGCACACAAGTACTGAGCATAGGCGATATTGGTGCAGGCGACTACTGATATTGGGCCGTCAGAAGCCGTCTGCACAACAGCCGTTACGCCCAGGCAATCGGTGCAGTCGTCTTCTGAAAACGATACTGTCCGGGTTGGCCGGCTAAGGATCGTTTTCCGGACAAGGCGGCATCGGGCAGGTGACTTGGGGCGGCTCGTGCATAGGACTGCTGACACGGCTTGTTTAGAAGACGACACTAGCTTTATTTTCCGTTTTCTGCGACGGTGCCCTCTTGGCCGGTGTCGGCCTCGCACTGGCTTCTTTCTGTCCGATAACGCGCAGCAGTTCGGTGGCTTGCACTTGAGTGGCTTCGAGCTGGCCGCGCAGCTTGGCTGCTTCCTCGCGTGCATGGGCGGCATCCATGCGGGCAGCATCACGATCAGCGTCGGCAGTGGCCCAGCTCATCGTGCCCGACAACCCCAAGGCCATGATCGCGCGCCCTGACCGCTACGAGCCACAGCCCAACGACACGGTGCAGGACTTTGCCAGCCACTACGGCACCTCGGTGCTGCCGGCGCGCCCCCGCCATCCGCAGGACAAGGCCAAGGTCGAGTCGGCTTTGTTGCGTAATTCAAGCGAAGGACGATCTTCCCCTGACCCCAGGCGGACTTACCCCACGCGCACCGTCACGGGCGTGCCCAGTTGCGTGAAGCGATTCAGGATGGCGGCACGCACCTGCAACTCCGCAACCTGACGATCGAAGTCCCGCGCGTTAACCCGCTCGCCCATCAGCTTGACGCACCGCATCTTGGTCTCGACCAAGCTACGCCGGTGGTACCCGCTCCAGCGCTTCCAGATATCTCGCCCCAGTCGCTGCGTCGCGCGCAAGATCTCGTTGCGGGCGCGGGCTCCAGGGCGGTTTTCCTTCCAGGTTCTCCTGGCGTTCTTTCGTACCGGAATGATCGCCTGAGCCGCACGCAGTGCAATCGCCTCGTGACACGCCTTGGTGTCGTAGGCGCCGTCGCCGCTGACCGACAGCAGCGCTTCGTGCGGGTCGATCTGCCCGAGCAGACTGGGCAGCACCGGTGCGTCGCCTACCGAGTTGGGCGTGACCTCGATCGCCCGGATCTCCAGCATCTGCGCGTCGATACCGATGTGCAGCTTGCGCCACTGGCGCCGGTACTCTGCGCCGTGCTTCTTTCTCTTCCATTCGCCTTCGCCCATCATCTTCAGGCCGGTGCTATCGACCAGCAGGTGCAGCCCCTGTGCGGCTGGCCGATACGGGATCCGAACCTTGAGCGTCTTCTGGCGCCGGCAGACCGTGCTGTAGTCGGGCACCGGCCATGACAGGCCGGCGAGCTTGAGCAGGCTTTCGACCATGCCCATGGCTTGGCGCAGTGCCAGACCGAACAAGGCCTTGATGGTCAGGCAGAACTGGATCGCGGCGTCCGAGAACAACGACGGGCGACCACGCTTGCCACTGGCCAGCCCTGACCACTGCAGGTCGCGATCCAGCCAGATCATGAGGGCGCCGCGCGCCTTCAAGGCCTGGTTGTAGCGCCTCCAGTTGGTCGTCTTGTACTTGGCGGGCTCTGGCCTGACACGGTCACTCATCGCAGAAGCTTACCGCAGCACGCTGACAACTTCGTTTGGCATTTTGAGATATGCAACAAAGCCGTACTCAACAGTTCAGCGATGGGCTCAGACTCTCAATCATCCCTGATGCCGCCCAGTAAGCACACAGTTCGGGTCTGAGTCTGGGGTGATCGATCAGGCTGGCAGCGGCTCAACGCTCAGGCGCAGGCCCAGCGCGTGAAGCACCTTGTTCAGCGTACCGATGGTCGGGTTGCCCTTGTCGCTGAGGACGCGGAACAGAGTCTTGTCGCCCACCTCGGCCCGGCGCGTCACCTCGGCCATGCCGTGAGCCTTGGCGACCTGGCGCAGCGCGAGCATCAGAGCCTCTTGGTCTTCCAGCTCCATCACGGCGTCGAGGTAGGCAGCGGCCTCCTTCGGATCGGCCAGGGCTTGCAGCAGGCTGTCGTCGTAGCTGGTGTCTCGCGGTGCGTTCATGGTCTTCCCCTTTGCTTCCAGTCGTTCAGGTAGTCGATGGCCTGCTTGATGGTGCGGTCCTGCCCGCCCTTGTCGCTGCCGGCCAGCAGCAGCACCAGGACAGGGCCTTGCCGGCTCAGGTAGGCCCGGTAGCCTGGCCCGTAGTCGATTCGCAGCTCCTGCACTCCATCGCGCAGCGGCTTGCAGTCGCCAAAGTTGCCCATCTGCACCTTGAGCAGCCGCGCCCGGATGATGGCTCTCGCCTTCGCGTCCTTCAGGTCGGCCAGCCACTCGTTGAACGGCATCTTGCCGGTGGCCTCAGTGTAGATTCGCAGCTCCATCGAGGTATCTTATACGATACCTATTGTCTGTAGAAGTTCCGATGACAGCAGCACCTGCTTCGATCGCAAGTAGACGTGAAAAAGGCCCTCACGAGGGCCTTGAAGGTGGTGGTGACACCCCCCACTACCGGAGTTCAGAGTTTGGCAAGCGCCGCAAGGATCGCGCTGTTCAGTGTCACGTTCGAAATTCAGGCTTTTGTTGCTTATTTCGTTTCCTCTTGAGTGTTCATCCTGAAAGACACCGTGCGGGGTATGTAGCTCGCCATCGTTACGCTGCGAGCAGCAGCCGCCGCCGGGGTGGCTTGCTGCTGGGGTGCCGGTTCCGGCCTGACCTGCTGGGCCGTCTTGGCTGCAGGCGTGGGCTGGCTGGGTATCGAGGGCGTGGCCCCGGCCTTCATCACGTCGAGTGTGACGAACCGGGCTTCGAGCCAATCGGCCCACTTCGACGCCTTGCGCATCAAGTCGGCCCGGTACACCGCGTTGTACTGCTTCGTGCGCGAGTGGTAATTCGCCGCCTTCGTCCAGAGGTCACCCTTGTCGTTGCGGATGTGCATCCGCAGCCGCCAGGCGGCCAGGTCGAACGAGTAGCAGCCGGCAGCCGCCACATCGTTCGCAGTGATGCCGTAGCGGGTCAGGTCGCCCAGGTACGCGGTGTTGAACTGCATCGGGCCAACGTCATGCGTGCCATTTGAGTTGCGCACCCACTGGCCCGGCTTGCCGCCCTCTTTCTCGGCGATGGCCAACACGATGTTGACCGGCACCTCGTACTTGACAGCGGCTGAGATCGAGCAGACGACGCGCTCCTGGAGTTGCGGAGGTAGATCGGCGAAGAAAGACATGCCCGCCGCTCCCTCAATTCATCCAGGACTGGCGACGGCGTTCCTCGTCCTCGCGCCGGATGCGTTCGTTGTACTCGGCCAAGGCGCGGTCATAGTCGCGCCCTTCGGCCCAATACCCGCCCCGCTCTGGCGTCCCGATATAGCGGGGAACCGTACCGTTGAAGTCAACGTAGGCGTGGCCCATGTAGGCCGCGCAGTAGTCGGGCATCTGGTTGCTGATGTAGGTGGCCCCATCGTCATAGCCGCGCCACATCGTCATCGTGGCGTTGAGTGACTGCGCATCGCACCGGCCGGCACCGTTGGCTTGCGCATTGACCAGCGCCTGCATCTGCGGCGTCTGGTTTGCCACCGGGCACAGCTTGAGGAAGTTAACGCGGCCCCTGATCGTGTCCGAAAACCGGCGGTGTGAAATGCTGAAATAGCGCCGCAGCGAGGGCGCGCATTCGCTGGGCTGGGTGCCCGTTGACAGGCACAGGATCGCCTCGCAGGCCAGCCGCGTGTCGCCAGTCAGCACGTCTTGCGCGCTGGCCGGCGTAGTGGTCGATCCGAGGACCGCCAACAGGGCGGTCAGGGCAAAGAATTTCTTCTTCATCTTTGACTCTCATGATTACGCGGTTGTGCCGTTGCGGCCTTGATTTCGGTTAGCGAACGCGGCCACTTCAGACTTGAGATCGGCATCAGATGAATCTGCTGCCAGGCTGTTGTTGCTGAAGGTCGGAGCGGGCTGCGTCGGCGCATCTGCGACCGTGTCGGCCGAGCTGTTGCCTTGCTCCCTGATCGCAGCGGCGATCTTTCCGCCAACGGTGTCGGCGATACGCTCGGCAGCCGCTTCGCGCAGGCTCACCGCCTTGCCCTTGGCAACCTCGGCGGTGCCCTTTGCCAAGTTCGCGCCGGCGTCGGCCGCGATGCGGCCGGCCGTGCCGAGGGCCGACGCGGCCGATGCCAGCAGGCCGGGGCCGGTGCTGCCCGGCGCGTCCTGCTGGCCGCCCTGCTGCTCCTTCCCTGCCCCGTCAGCGGGCTTGGGTTCGTTCTTGGCTGCCTTGTCGGCACCGTTACCGGTACTTGCCGTCGAGCTGCTACCCTGGCCACCGGCGCCGGCCTTGTCGCCACCCTTCGAGCTGCCCGAGCTGTTGCCGGCCGAGGTGCTGCTGCCACCCAACGACGAGCCGCCGCCGGAGCTGCCGCTAAAGCCCGCAGCCTGTGCGAAGGGCGTACCGCCGGTGCAAGCATGGCTGCCCCCACCACCCAAACCACCGACCGAGCGGCCGCCGCCTGAGAAGGCTGACATAACGTCCGTGCCTACCGACACGTTTTCATTGGCCTTCGAGAAGGCGGCCATGACAGCAGAGGCACCGCCGGCGGCCGAGGCCGCGCCGGCGGCCAGAGCTGCGCCGCCGGTGGCGGCCGCTGCTGCCGCCATGCCTGCGGCACCCAGCGCAGCGCCTGCACCGAACTGACCGATGCCGGCACCGCCCACGCTCGCGCCGGTGATGATCCCGGCGATGAGCGACGGAATCTTGTTGGTCAACGCCAGGAGGATGATGACGACGATCAGCATCACGCCCATTTCCTTGAGGCTGATGCCAGCGTTCATGCGCGCGTAGTAGTCATCAAGGAAGGTCTTGCCGATGCCCACCAGGAGCATCATTGCGAAGAGCTGCGCGGCGACGCCCAGGACGACCTTGTAGTAGTTGATCGCCATGTCGGAAGTCCAACGCGAACCACCGAAGCCGAGGAAGAACACGCCGCCGTAGGCGAGCACCCAGCCCGACGTGAGCAGTAGAAGCATGTTCACGCCGACCAGTGCCAGGATGACCAGGATCGCCACGGCCATGAGGATGCCGGTCATGCTATCTACCGGCGACCACAACGAGGACTCATCCATCACCTTGTCGAAAAGTGCAAAGCCAATGTCTACGATGCCCGAGGGCGACAGCGCATTGCCCAGGCCCGTCGCGTTGCCGGCGAGCTGCCGCAGCGATGCATAGATGGACGAGGCGAAGTTAGGCCCGTTGGTCAGCGCCCACCAGAAGAAGCCGGTAAAGATCGTGAAGCGGACGAACTCCGCGAAGAACTCGCCAATGTCGGCCTTGCGCAAGGCCATCATGCCGAACGTCCATACCATCGAGATCACAACCAGCGTCCAGAAGAGTCTGGATGCGGCCATGGTGATGACACCTGCCCAGCCGCTTGCGGCGGCCTGGTAGCGATCCAGCACGCTATCGAACACGCCGGCGTTGTCGATGGCCGCGTGGGCATCGACCGCAAAGAACGCCAGCCAGACGAACAGTGGCAGGGCGAGGGTCTTTAGATTGGCTGGCGTTCTCATCGTCAGCACCTCACCATTCGCGCTTCGGGCTGGGCTTGAACTCACCACCGCGACGCAAGCACCGCGACGAGAAAGCCTGTTGGACGCCCTTGTCCTCGATCTTGGCGATGTTCTCGTGCTTGCAGTTCTCGTCGTTCACTTCCGGCATGGGGGCCGTGGCCGGCTTGTTGTCGCAGCCGGCGACCAAGGCCACCACGAGGGCGGCCGAGGCCAAGGACAGAGCTTTGATTGTTTTCATGAATTCTCCTTACCAGGTGCGTTCCGGGCTGGTCCGGTAGCTGCCCTGGCGCAGTTGTGCGGCCGCTGCCGCCTGCTGGGCTTCCTTGTCGGCATCGGCCTGCATCTTGGTCGCCACCGCGTTCTGCTGCGCGATCAACAGGCCGCGAATCTGCAAGAGCTGATTGGCCTGCTGGCTGGCGAGCTGGTTGGCGTAGCCGATGGCCTGCATCTGCCCGGTCGCGCCTTGCGCGCCCGACTGGAGCCGCTGCAACGTGGCCGCGTCGGCGGTCAGGTTGTTTTGCTGCTGATCGAGGCCACGGAACAAGGCATCGTTGGCCTTCTTCTGCGACTCGGCCGCCAGCGTCCGGTTTTGTAACATGGCGGCGCGCATCGCAGGGCTGCACCCCGTGTTCGAGAAGCACGGCGAGCCACGGTAGTAGGCAACGTCCTGGAACTTGCCGAGGTAGTTGTCAATGCCACCGAGCTGATTCTTGTAGTAGTTCAGCGTGTTGGTCGCGTTCATCAACCCGTTGATGGTCGATTGCGCCTGATCCCAGATATAGGCCGTTGGTGCAGCGGTGTTTTGCAGCATGTTTTCGTACTGCTGCAACTGGGTCCGGTATTGCTCGATCTGCTTGAGGGTCTGGGCCACCGACTCAACGGCGGTCATGACGTTTTGCGCCAGGTTGGTGCCGTCGATGACGGGAATACCAGCCTGCGCGTGCGTGACCGACAGCGCGCTCGAAAGAGCAACGACGAGGACTAATTTAGCAGCTAAAAATTTCTGCTTCATGATGGCCTCCCCCTTTGGCGTTAGTAGTCAAACGAACGGTACGGCTTGGAAAACGTCAGATCTTTGGTGGCGATGACGTTGAAGCGATAACCCGGTCTGATTTCCAGGGTCGGCGCAATGTTCAGGTTCTTTGCGATAAGTGCGGCAGTAGCCATGCCGAGCTGCTGCCCCAGGGCTTCCGTCATCGCACACTTGCCCGATGTGCCAGTGCCCGAGCTGGTGTCGTCGCAGTTCTGGCTGATGGTCACGCCAGCCGTGATGGCGGACATGAGCAGGGCCGATCCGAAGATGCGGAAGTAGTGGTTGTCCACCTTGTCGTTGAAGCCCGAGTACCCGGCGCTGTCCGCGCCAGGCATGGACCCGATGTCCATTGCCTTGCCGTCCGGGAACACGATGCGCTGCCATGCGACCAGCACGCGCGACTGACCGTATGCCACCTCGCTCGAATACTGACCCACCAGGCGAGAGCCTTGTGGAATCAGCTTCCATTTTCCGGTCGGCGTATCAAACACGTCCTGCGACACCTGGGCCATGATTTGGCCCGGCAGCTCCGAGTTGATGCCGGAAATCAGCGTGGCGGGGACCACGAAGCCAGCGCGAAGCTCATACGGCGAGCGTGGAGCCTGCGGCTGCGAATCGAGCTTCCATCGGTCAGTTTGACCATTCGCGCCGAACTGCGAGTAGCTGTTGCGACCTCCCGCCGACGCCGTTGCCATGAGCTGCTGCGCACCACTGCCGCCACCCACGCCGCCAGTCGGCGCGGCGCCGACTTGCCCGCGAATCTGCGCCAGGCGCTCTTGATAGGCGGCAGTCGGGTCGGTGCTTCGCTGCGCGTTGATCTGCTGCTGCACGGCGGCAATGCGGTTCAACATTTCCTCGCGCGTCTGCGGAGTGCCGGCGTCGCCGGTCGGGCCGCCCGGCGCTGATCCCCTGCTGCGGGCCGCGTCCACGCGGACGGTGGTCTTGGCTTTCACCGCCTCATCGAACATCTGCATCTTCGCCATGCGGATGCGCTGGCCTTCATCGTCGTTTCCTGGCTGGCCCGGATTGCCGGGGCGCATTGGAGGTGATGGCGGTAGGTCCGGGTTCTCAGGCCGAGCGACCTGCAACGGGCCAGAGCCGGGGCCGGTCGGCATGTCGGGCACGACTGGCGGACGGGCCGGCTCGATCAAGCCGCTGGTCTTGTCGCCAGCGATCTCCTTGGCGAACATCGACGTGTTGCCGGCATTCTCTTTCTGCCCTTCGGCCGGCGCGTTCTGCTTCGCGGAGCGGTCTGCCGCAACCAAGGCCATCACCAGCAGGAACGCGAGCATGACGCCGCCGAGGATGTACATCGGCATGTTGTTCACGCGGCGAACGCCCGACTTCACCGCGCCGGGGGAAGCGTCGGGAGCCATCGGATCGGCTGTCTCTGTCATGGCGTTACTCCTTGCGAACCCAAGACCCGGCCGGCGCGAACACGCCGTTTTGCGCCAGGTACGCGCGGGTGATGGATTGGCTGCCGACCATGATCGTCAGTCGGTACAGGTTAGAGTCGCCGGCCTGATCGAGCACGTAGCGCAGCGACAGCCCCCCCGGCACGGCCGGAGTTGCTGCTGGGCTTGGCTGGCTCGTGGCCGAAGCCGAGGCCTGCGCTGGAGCGCCGGCCGGGGTGAACTCCAGGAGGGCATAGCCCTTGTCCCGCAGCGTCTTGACCAGGGCCTGGCCGAACGGATCGGGCGTCGGCTGTTGCAGCTCCAAGCGCGTGCGTGCCGGCACGTAGAGCGTGGCGAGCTGCTGCACGGCGTCGGCGGCGAGCTTCTGCTGATCGAGCGCGGCCGACTGGACGAAATTGCCGTACGGGGACTGGCTGGTGGTGGCGCAACCGCCCAATGCCAGCGCGAGCAACGCGAGGGAAGCCATCTTGCGCATGATCACTTCCTCCGAACGATGGTCACGCGGTCTTGGCTGCTGCCGACACCGGAAATCAGGATTGCGCGGTCAAACACCGTGTCCACGATGTAGCGATTGCCATGCACACGGTAATTGACCAGCACGGTTTCGTCGTCTGTAAACATTCCGCCTTCTTTGCGCACGACCAGCAGCGTCGGCGCTTCGGTCTGCTGCATGGCGCCGGGCATTTCGATGATGGTCTTGCGCCCATCGTTGTAGACACGCACCGGCTTCCAGCTCGCCGAGCCGGACAGGTCATAGTCGAACGTCAGATCGCCCAGGTACTCGCCGGTCGCCGGCAATGTGTTGTCGGTGCGCTCCTGCTTTTCGCGGCGCTGGATCGCATCCCATTTGACTTGGGCATCCTCCGGGTAGGTGAAAGAGACTTGCGGCATGTACTCGGTGCGATGCGAGCGCAGGCGAAAGTGGTAGCTGCGCCGGTTCGTAGTCACGACCAGACTGGTTTCGAGGCCCACGTCCATCGGCTTGATGATGAGGTGCTGGATCTCGGTCGCGCCGCTGCCAGTGATGGCCGGCTCCACCGTCCACCTAGCCGTGTCGCCCAGGTTGATCGAGTTCACCTGTTCGCCGGCCTGCAAGGCCACGTCGCACACCTGGAGCACAGCGCACACGATGCTGGGCTGCTGCACGCCATACACGAACTTGATGGCACCGCCCGAGCCAGCCACCGGCTGGATGCCGGTCGCCGACCCTGCTTCCCACCTCTTGGCGATGGCGAGCGCCGCACGCTCTTGAGCGGTCAGCTTAGGGTTGGTCTTGTTGAAATACTTGTCGGCAATGTCGTCGCCAGGGGCGGCCAGTGCCAAGGAGGGCACCGCCACAGCAGCGCCCAGGATCACAGCGAAGAGTGTTTTTGTCATGGTGGATGACCTCGAAATCATTGAACGCGGGACCAGGAGTAATCACGCACGAAGATGCTCAACGGGTTGTTTCGCAGTTGCTCATCGGTGGTGCTGGGCGTGACCTCGGCGATATAGGTCGTCACTAGCGCGCGCCACGTGACGGGTTGGCTTTTCGGCGAGCCTTGCCGGTCGCGGGTGGTTTCCACCCACTCGACTTGCCAGGTGTCGGGCGTCTGCGGGATGACGGTCTTGATCTCGACGCTGACCATTTCCTTCTCGGCGCGCTTGAACGGGCTGGAGTCAGGCGTGCCGTTCAGCCACTCATTCATCTTTGGCGTTGCCGGATCGTTGGGGGCGAGCATCGAGTACGCCTTGAACACGCACTTGCGCTGCATGGCCACGTCAGGCGACACCATGCGCGCGCAGCCTATCCAGTCCGCAATGGCAGCATGGATGACGCGCGGATCGGTTTTCCCTGTCGCCTGCACCGGACCGGCGGCCACGGTCTGGCCCAGCTTGTCGACCTGAACCACGTATGGGATGTACTTCGACTGGCTGCCGATGTGGATCACGCCGCCGACGCTGGCCAGCGCGATCAACAGCGACAGGATGCCAATCACCTGCCAGTTCTGCCGCTGCGACACGACCGCGCCCAGGTGCTCATTCCACGTGCGGCGCGCGGCCAGGTAGGGGTTCTCGGCCTCACCCGCGCGGCGGCCACCGGCGATTGAGTCATTCGAGCGGCGCGGATCGCTTGGCTCACAGGTGGCTGGCTTCTTGAAGATCCAGCCCTTGAAGGTGTCACCGATGCTCATGCTGCCTCCAGGTAGTCGTTGAGATTCAGCCCACGGCCGGCCAGCCACTCATGCACCCATTCATGGCCGAACTTGGCTTCGAGGCTCTTGATGTTGGCGACCGATTCCTTGTCGGCCGCGCCGACGAAGGCCAGGGCCAGAGGCCCCAGGGCAAGGTCATAGAGACGGCGCCCACTCTCCGAGACGTAGTAGTACTGACGCTTCGGAAGGGCGGTCGCCAGGATTTCGATCTGGCGGGCGTTGAGCCCCATGCGGCGATAGAGCGCCGCTGTATCGTCGTCGCGGGCGTAGATGTTCGGCAGGAAAATCTTGGTCGCGGTCGATTCCATGATCACGTCCAAGATGCCCGAGTTGGCTGCGTCGGAAAGGCTTTGCGTTGCCATCAGCACCAGGCAGTTGGCCTTGCGCAGCACCTTGAGCCATTCCCTGATCTTGGCCCGGAACGCAGGATGGCCGAGCATCAACCAGGCCTCGTCCAGGATGATGACGGCGGGCTGGCCTTGCAGCGCGCGCTCGATGCGGCGGAACAGGTAGAGCAGGACCGGGAGCGCAAATTTCTCGCCCAGGTTCATCAGCTCTTCGATCTCGAATATGGTGAAGTCGGACAGCAACAAACCGTCCTCTTCGGCATCAAGCAGATGGCCCATCGAGCCGTCCACCGTGTACTGCTTGATCGCCTCCCGGATCGACTCGTCCTGAACCGTTACCGAGAACTCGGACAGCGTGCGTGCGCCGCTCTCCTTCATGCTCACGATTGCGGTTCCAATGTCGTTGCGCTGGGCTGGCGTGGTGTTCAGGCCGTTCAACGCCAGGATGGTGTCGATCCACTCCATCGCCCAGGCCCGATCCCCCTTCGTTTCCAGGAACTGGAGCGGGCAGAAGGCCAGGCGGTCATCGTCTGCGGCCACCGTGAAGTGCAAGCCGCTCTTGCCCTTCGTGGTCGCACGAATGCCGGCCGCGAGCGGGTACATCGACATGCCCTTGTCGAAGGCGTAGATCGACATGCCGCTGTAGCGACGGAGTTGCGCCGCGATGATGCCCAGGTGTGTCGATTTGCCCGCGCCGGTTGGGCCAAACATGAAGGTGTGCCCCAGGTCGCGCACGTGCAGGTTCAGACGGAACGGAGTGGCGCCGACCGTCACGCAGTGCATGAGTGCTGGCGACAGGGGCGGGTACATCGGGCACGGAGCCGTGGCACTACCCGTCCAGATGGAGCTTGTCGGCAGCAGGTCCGCCAGGTTCATCGTGTTGATGAGCGGCCGGCGCACGTTCTCGACGCCGTGGCCCGGCAGGCTGCCCAGGTACGCATCGAGCGTGTTGATCGTTTCGATGCGTGCCGCGAAAGCCAAGCGGTTGATTGCCTTCTCGACTTGGAGCGCGGCGGCTGCGAGGCGCTCCCGATCCTCGCCCATCAGCACGACCACGCTGGTGTAGTAGCCGGCCGCCACCAAACCGCTGTTGACCTCGGCAATGGCCGCCTCGGCATCGCCGACCATTACCGCCGCGTCCTGGTTGATGGAGCCGGTATTCGTGTTGAACACCTGGTCGAAGAAGCCGCGAATCTTCTGTTTCCACTTCTTGCGGAACTTGTCCAGGTGCCTCAAGGACTCGTGCTGGTCCATGAAGATGAAGCGGCTTGACCAGCGGTATTCGCAGGGCAACTCTGCCAGGGCCGAGAGAATCCCAGGAGTGGACTCCAAGGGGAAACCTTCGATGGCAACCACTTGAATGAACTTGCGCCCGATCTTGGGCACGACACCGCCCCACAGCTCCTGCCCGCCGATGACCGCATCGAGGTACATCGGATTGCTGGGCAGCATGACCGGGTGATGGAGGCCTGTCACGCAGAACTGCAACCAGCTCAGGAAGTCATCGTGCGTGACTTCCCTGCCCTCTTCCGACATCACCTTTTGGCCGAGCAGGCGCATCGTCTTGACCGCCGAGGACAGGCGCGATTCCAAGCTGGTGATCTCGCGCTTGAATTGCTGGATGAGTCCCATCGTCCGGGACGTATGGTCAGGGGCGACTGCATCGTCATCGAACATCAGTTCGACAAACTTGCGCTGGGCCAGCATCGGCGGAAACCACGTGACGGTCAGGACAAAGTAGCCCTCGAACATCGTGCCCAGGCCCTCGAACAAGCGCCGGCGTTCCTCGTCAATGGCAAGTGACACGGAATCGGTGAACGACGACGCGCCCCGCTCCGAGTAGTTGGGCGCAGGCCTACGCACAGCATCGACGTGCACCATCCAACCGTTCCCCAGGCCCGCTAGGGCCTGGTTGATGCGGAACGACACCATTTCCCTTTGTTCCTCGGTGCTGCTGGCGTTGTCATCCCCCTTGTATAGCCAGGCCGCCATGAATGAGCCGTTCTTGCCCACGATCACGCCGTCATCGACCACAGCGGCGTAATTGAGCAGATCGGCCAAGCCGGCATCCTTGGCGCGATGCCTCTTGAGCTTCAGCTCGGCATCGACGGAACGAATGCGTGCATAGAGCATGAACAACAGGACCGCACCGAGCACAGCAATGGCGATGGCGATTGCTTCAATCATTGGTATTGCCTCCCTTGACTCGGCGTGTTGTCACGGAAGGGCGTGCTGCGAGCCGGGTAGTACGGCTTGTACCGGCGGTGCCGCAGGTACACGTGGCGCAGCTTCGGGTCGGCCTTTGCCATGAGGCGCAGCGCGAAGAGAGCGCCGAACCACAAGGCGATGCCGAACACCGTTGCCCTGACTTCTTGGGCGCTGAAAATCAGCGCGCCGGCCAGCAGGCCCGAGAACATCACCAGCTCACGATCGCCGCCCATGAACAGGTTTGCTCGGTTGCCGGCCCTACGGATGGGGATCGCGCGCAGAGCCATGACTTACCCCGCGATGTGGCCGCCCTCGGCCCAGCGCATGACGGCTTCGCCGGGGAAGCCGGCCATGTCCAGCGCGGCGACCTTGGTCTGGTGCAACACACCATCGGTCAGGTCAGCGATTTCCGCGCCACGGCCGAAGAACGTGCCCATCATGTTCTGCGCACCGACCAGCAGGGCCATGACCAGCACGATGAAGATCAACGTGCGGAAGAAGCCGTTGAGTTCGCCGCCGAAGATCAGGATGCCGCCAGCGACCACGATGCCGATGATCGACAGCGCGAAGGCCACCGGGCCGGTGACAGAGTTGCGGAGGTTGGTCAGCCAGCTCTCATACGGCAGAGAACCGCCGGTGCCCTCGGAGGCGAATGCGTGCTGGGGGGCCAGCAGGAAGAGCACCAAGAGGACGAAGAAGCCCGTGTAGACCAGGGCTTTGCGGTTGAGGCTGAACGCCGGCAGGGTTGCTTTCATGATTCTTGACTCCTAGTCAGAGGGTTTTGGTGATGTACTGGCCGTTGGCGTAACCGGAAACCTCCAAGATTTCCTGGATGCGTCGCGACCCTTCGACGCGGGCGATATGAACAACCACGTGAACCGCCTCGCCGATAAGCGGTTCAATGGGTTTCGGGTAATCGGGGTGCATGCTGATGAGCATGGCGAGCCGATCCAATCCAGCTCTGGCGTTGTTGGCGTGCAAGGTTGCAGCACCTCCTTCATGCCCGGTGTTCCAGGCCATCAACAGATCAAGGGCTTCGGGACCGCGAACCTCACCGACCAGGATTCGGTCGGGGCGCATGCGCAGGGTGGTTTTCAGCAGCGCCGTCATGTTCACGTCGAGGCTGGTGTGGTACTGGACGTAGTTCTCGGCGGTGCACTGGATTTCGCCGGTGTCCTCGATGATGAAGACCCGTTCACCCGGGTTCAGCTGGACCATCTCGTGGATGATGGCGTTGACCAAAGTCGTCTTTCCCGAGCCGGTGCCACCAATGACGAGGATGTTTCGGTGCGCGCGCACCGCTGCAATCAAGGCCTCGCGCTGCTGCACGGTCATGATTCCTCGCTCGACGTACTGATCGAGCGTGAAGATGGCGACGGCCTTCTTGCGAATGGCGAAGGTGGGTGCTGGCACAACCGGCGGTAGCTGGCCGGCGAAGCGGCTGCCATCAAGCGGCAACTCGCCTTCGAGGATCGGCTTGGAGCGCGTGACTTCCTTGCCGTGGTATCCCGCGATGGTTTCGATGATGGCTTGCGCCTGCGCGACGCGCAGTGTGCCGATGCAAGTCATCGGTTCGCCCAGGCGTTCATGCCAGAGCTTGCCGTCTGCGTTGAGCATGATCTCGACGGTCTTGGGGTCATTCAGAGCTGCAAGCAGTTCTGGCCCCATGTCGCGTTCGAGCTTCTTCTTTGCCCTATCTCTAACAGTGTTGTACTCTTGACTATGGTCTGTCACGACGTATGTCCTGTTCTGAGATGCAGTTTTTGCACTCTTGGATAGAAGTACGATATACCGAAATTTGTTATACTGCAACAGCCACTCACGCAAAAACTTTTTTCTGCGTTCAGATGACGTGACAAAGCAGCACACGCTTTAGGTGCGCTCTTAAGACAAAAGTAGCGTGGAGTGGCAGCTCTTCAGGGAGTGAAACCCCCATGAGCTTTAGCGGCTAAAAGTCAGTTCTTGCTAGTTGCCCAGCAGCGTTCATCCTGGCGTCAAATTTCTCGAAGTTTTTGGCGTGTTACTTCGCCCCACTTCTTGACGATGAACGCTTGATGCTCGGGCAGCACCGCCGTCACCCGCTCGAAACCAACTGGGAGACTTCTTGGTACTTTACCGGCTGCAAGCTGCTCAAGATCGTCATTGCTCAGATCGGTGGATTCAAGCAGTAAAGGCAAGGACGCCTCAAGGGCCTGCGCGATGTCCTCCATCACTTTGAGGGAGGGGTTGGCTTTGCCAGTAGTGAGATCGGACAGGAAGGAGATCGAAACCCCCGACCGTTCCGACAGCTCTTTTTTTGTCATCTGATGCTCATCGAGCAGCCGGAGCACGTTAGTAAAGAAGATGTAGTTGTACAAGGCCCGTATGCTTCTCAGTGCGGGCGGCAGAAATTTAGCCGCTAAAGTTCTTGACCATAGAAAAAGGTTTAGCTAAACTTGCTACTCCAGCAGCAAAAAGAGCATGACAAATGAGCCACAACCAGTTCCAATTTATCGGCAATCTTACCCGCGACACTGACGTTCGCCAGAGCGAAAGCAGTGTCCGCGCCGTTTTTGACCTGGCTGTCAATCGCGTGTGGCGCAACGCAGCCGGAGCGAAGCAGGAGCAGACGGACTTCTTCCGCATCAAGTCGTTCGGCGGCTTGGCGGAGAACGCGGGCAAGTACCTGGGCAAAGGCTCCAAGGTGTTTGTTCAGGGCCGCATCGAGCCGACAAAGTACGAGAAGAACGGCAAGATGGAATTCGGGTTCGACTTCATTGCCGAGGTAATCGAATACCTGGACACCAAACCACCAGGAAGTCAGTAAGTCCAGCGCCCATTCACGGGCTTGGAGTGTGCTAAAAGGGAGGGTTCATGCCAAACGAGTTCAACGAACAGGAATACCGGCGCAAGCTCATCGAGCGCGGGCTTAGTGAAGCCGACGCCACGACTCTTGCTGCCCGCACCGCCGCCGCGCGCAAGGACTCGGGCAGCGCCGGCAGAGTCTTTCCCCCCCTCGACCTGCTGACTGCCACTGGCGATGACCAGGCGGTCTTGCCGCCGAAGCCAGCACGTGCCGCTGTCCAGCGACCTAAGCGCACGACGCAGAAATCGACTGAACTGGCGCGCACGATGGGGCCACCACCCGAACGACGCACCGCCGTGAACAAGATGGTCGAGCAGATTGACGAGCTGGCCCAGGATAAACGGAGCAGTTCGATGGCGACCATCAAGAGGCGAACGGCGGGCAATGACCTGGCCGAGAAGGTAGACGAGGCCATGCAAACGGCCTTGCTCCAGCACTCAAAGCAGCAGATCAGGGACTTGGAGCTTTCTCTTTTCGATCTGGCACCGTGGCCTGATCATATGCGGGCGCTACCCAACGACATTGGCAGATCGGCGATTTTCACTGTCCGCAACAAGAAGGTTCCGCGTGCCGCATTGCAAGGCCACCCTATCTACCACGTCAACAAAGACGTTGAAATCACTTATACCGGAATCGAGTTGCGTGCCGACGACGACGAGCTGGTGTTTGCCCAGGTGCTGGAGTACGCGAAGCGCACCGCGCTCGGAGAGCCGGTTTCCTTCACGTTCTATGAGCTTTGCCGGGACTTGGATTGGTCGATCAACGGCCGCTATTACGCCAAGGCCGAAGAATGCTTGACACGACTTCAGGCATCGGCCATGCAGTTCTCTTCCAAACGGATTGGCCGCCTGGAATCCGTGTCCATGATCCAACGCTTCCGTGTCCTAGATCGGGGCAAGCGCACATCGCGCTGCCAGGTTGAGATCGATGCCGAGATCGTGGTGCTGTTCGCCGGCGACCACTACACGAAATTTGTATGGGAGAAGTACCGTAAGCTGACACCCACGGCGCGACGAATGTTCGACTACTTCGCAACGCACAAACAACCGTACCCTCTCAAGTTGGAAACATTCCGGTTGATGTGCGGCTCGGATTCCAAGCGGCCAAAGAAGTGGCGTGAGCAGGTAGGCGAAGCATGCGCCGAGCTGAGCGAAACCGGCCTGGTCGAAAGCGCGTGGGTGATTGACGACCTGGTGCATTGCAGGCGTTGAATTTCTCTGGGCGTCGCCCTTGCGGGCCGGGCCTTCGATGCTGCGCATCGAGCCGCCTGGCGTCTCGCCCCTGACGGGCTTCAATCCCTGACGCCTTCGCGCCGTGGCCGGCGCTGCGCGCTTCGCTTGCCTCCTGGGGGACGGCTGACGCCATCCCCCGCCGCGCTGCGCTTGGCGCCCCCCTGGTGGAGCCGGACAGGGCAGTCGCTGCCCGGTTGGCGGTAGCCAGCTCGGCTGATCGCAGGGCTGGAGAGGCGTCGGCGTGCCAAGTCTCGACCGTTGGATTTCTCCGGGCGTCATCCTTCGGGCCGGGCCGGTACCGGCCAGTTGATGTCCTTCAGCCCTTACGGGTGAATGACCGGTCCGCAGCGGCTGCGGTCCTTCACGCTGCGAATTCGACGCTCGATAGCGGTCGCTCAACCTTCGGGCTGAGCGGGACGCCAACGGCGGAGCAGGCGGAGATTCGAGGTGACTACTTGGGATCGTGAATTTTCCCCACCTTCAGGCTCTTGGGTTTCTAAAGTGGAGGCGAACGACCTCAAGCATCGCCGCGGCGCTGATGTAGCTGCAGTACTGCTGATGGTCGTCTGCTTTCGCACGGTCAGCCAAGTCGGAAACAGCCTTGATGCAGAGCGTCCGGACGGAGGCTCCCGCGTGGTTGGAGGCAGCGTAATACATGCCGTAGCACTCCATGTCGATGCCTGCCATCTTGCGGTGCTGGCCCTTGAACACTTCTTGAACATCTTTGGACGCCACCACCGCGCTGCCAGTGACCATGGGGCCTACCACTAGCTTTGGGGTGTTCACAGGTTTTTCGTGGCCAGCGAAGCTGTCATGTGCAAGCTTAACGACATCTCCAATGGTCCGAGCGTAGGCAACCAGGTCGGCCGCCCCGTCTCGTGGGTCAACTGACGGCGCGAGCATCCCCTCCTCCGTCCATTTACCCGCCTGCCAGTCCCAACTCTTGTCGGCGATGACCAGATCGCCGATGGAGACCTCTTTCGAGAATCCGCCGCAGATTCCTGTCATCACCAGCAAGCGCGGTCTGTATTCGGTGAGAAGAGTCGCCGCAGCATGGGCCGAGGCGATGGGACCCATCTGCGAAAGGTGCGCACAAGCCACACGCCTAGTAGTTCCGTCCAGTTCAAGAGTCCCGGTGCTGTGCAGGATGTTTTGACAGAGCAGTTTCTCGGCTCCAAGCTTGACCGGCCACACCTTGAGCAAGCATTCGAGCTCGGGAGAGCGCAACGCATCCAGGACAACGACGTCATAGTCGTTTGTCTGCTTCGCCTGTTCCTGCCTCCTTAGCAGTTGCAGCAAGACAGTGAGCATCTCTTGCCATACGCCATCGCCTGTATTGAAGTCAACAACCTGGGTGACAAGTGACTTGAATTCTGCCGCGTAGCCAAGGGTTCCTTTAGCATCTGCGGTGATGCCGATGATGAACTGAGGCGCTGTACTAGTGCCATCCTCGACGATTTGACGAAGAAGTTCAACCGAATGCTCTCCGGCGGGCCGAGCACCGGCTCTAACGGGAAGAAGCACGTCCAGCAACAATACGTCAAACGCGCTTTCGCTAAGCTTCACGCGCGCCGCTGCGGCATGCTCTGCGACAGAGATACTCTCCCGCTCCACGCCTTTGGAAGCGAGAAAATCCACGATGGCTTTACGCTTATATTGGTCATCATCGACCAGAAGAAATCTCATCATCCATCCCTCTCAATGCCTAAGTCTATCAGCACCTGCAGCAGCGTCTTTCGCCAAGCGCCATGCTGACCGTCATAGTGAACAACACCGAGAAACCGATCATCAAGTTCCTCTCGGAGCATGGCCTCCAAGCTCCTTGTGTCACGCAGTTGCCCGTCCTTGCTCAGCACAAACTCCTCGTACTGTGTAAGTACTAGCGTTCGGGTTTCTTCAGTCTCGGAATCAATGAACCTGAGAATGTCTGCACCACCGTAGCCTTGAGGAGTGCCGCCACCGCGTTTATCCTTGACAAAATCATAAGTCGGCAAGGACATGTCAACGATTGCGAAGACCACCTCGTTTCCCGTGAGTACCTCAATGGCGCCCGACAGGGATTCCGTCACTTTAATTTCGAAGTGGTTCTGGAAATGCTCCATTAGCATCCCGACGATGGAGCGTTGCTTCGGCTCGTCGTCCTCCACAACAAGAATCACGGACTTACTCATAGGCTTCATAGACGCCCTCGCGTTCGTAAAGTGGGAAGGAGACGGTAGTCCACCAAACATCCTCATCGACACCAAAGTTGAATGGCATTTCATTGACATCTTTGGGAACTGCTCGAGCTAGCCGAGACAGCTTCGGGAAACCTGACCCACCTTCAATTCTGATTAGGTCTAACGGCAACTCTCCTAAGTACTTATGGCGCAGTAGATTGAGTTTTCCGTCAACAAGCTCCCTGCGCCGCTCCTCAGAGATTTTGCTCCTCACACAAAGCGTGAGGACCTTCGATGCATCGTCGAAAGATGCTTCAACAGAGACTAGGTCGAGCGCGCTGCCTAGCCCGGAATGCTTCCAAGAATTCTCAAAGGCAACGAATAGACAGTCTGTAA
This sequence comes from Malikia spinosa, assembly GCF_002980625.1. Lineage (GTDB taxonomy): Bacteria > Pseudomonadota > Gammaproteobacteria > Burkholderiales > Burkholderiaceae_C > Malikia > Malikia spinosa. Next base: position 20,470 of record NZ_PVLR01000049.1, read on the forward strand.
TCGTGGCAAGCGCGTTTGTGGTCAGCGGCAAGCGGACGGAGGGCAGAGATTCGACTCTGACTTCTGCCCCGAACGCGCGATACACGTTGCGTGTGGAAGCGGTAGCGATGTCGATGGCATCTTTCAACTCGACCTTCTCTCCCTCAACGGTCTTTGGAAGGCGAAACCACTCCGCTACCGATTCACACTGCGAGATGGTCGTGGTGGACACGGTCGTCAGCGTCGTCACCAGCGACAGACATCTGGGTCCTCTGCCGCGGACAGCCTGAATCAGCTGCTCTATCCGGGTGCGAATCTGTGTTGACAGCGTTTCCAAAATTTCCGTTCTGAGCTCGTTCAAGGACAGCTCAACCAGCTTCCAGAATACGAAATAGGCCGTTCCTAGGAATGCCGAAAATGTAGGAGGGCGTTCGGCCAAGCCCACGGCCAAGAGTCTTGCAGACAACGGTAGCACCTGGGCTTGGAACGCACCACGAGGCTTATCAGGAAGCCCAATCTGGATGCGCTCGTTAACGAAGTCGTCGATGTATCCGCGAACGTCCTTCGAGAACTGTTGGAACTCTGATGTCAACGTTTCCATGTCGAGAGGCGGCAGCTTCAGGGCATCCCCCCAACGCTCGGTAAATGCTTCGTCGGAGTAGCTGCTCCCGGTGCCGAAAAGCAATCCCTGCTCTTCAAAGGGCCCCAACAAGGTTCCCTTGAAGCTTCCGTGTCTGATGCGTAGACTGAGAAACGTGTCGAGCCCGTCCGTTGGGTCGAACAAAAAGCGTTGATACAGCCGATCCACCATGTCCATCAGCATCGCGTCCGCAGCTGTTGGCTTACCTTTCGCGAGCGCTGCGAGTGTTTGATCGTTCGACGGGGCCAACGCATATTGCCGTAGGAGATCGTCCACTTCGCGGCTTCCGGCACTGGTCTCGGCAATGCGGCGCCAACGTTCGTAGTCCTGCGCGACCTCCTTTTCCGCCCATCGGGTGATAGCTGACTCGTTGACAAAAACGCGCGTACGGTCAATTTGCTCAAGTCCGCGCTGCATCGTCTGGTCGAACGTCAGCATCTTGATGGCTTCTGCGTACTCAGACTCACGGGAACTCTCCCAGTTAATGAGGAGTTGGAGGACGGCCATTCGCTCAACACGCACCTCAGCGGTTGATTGGAAACGGTGGCACATCGAGAGGTTTTCTTCTATCCAGACGTCTCTCAGAAAGGCCACCAGCAGTGCTTTGCGCTCGTCCGCTGCAGCTACGTACTCCTCGACCACGGAATCTCGCTGGCCGGACTCCAAGTACGCTCGACAAGCCATCTTGCAGAGGTATGCGATGGAGGTGGCGCCGGTCGCCGCGAACGCATGGTGGGCAACAATACTCACTTTGACCGGGTCCAAGGTCTTCCAGACTCGCCAACCTCGCCCCTTGAAAATGGCCTCGCAGTTGAACTCGTATGCGTGCCTGGAGTCCGCGCGAACCCAAGCCTCAACCATCGTTAGAACTCCCTCGAGGTCCCCGTTGGCACCTAGGAGCTCAACCTCGATAACCGTTGCCTTGCGGGCCCATAACCCACCGCGCTGCTTCAGCCAGGCAAGCAGCGGCCTAAGTTCATCGTAGCGCCCAGCGTTCTTCAGGGTGATAGCCCACCATAGGTGCGCCATGCTTACAGTCGGATACCGCGACAGCAGTTCCTGCGTGCCCACTGCGACAAGGGCGTCGGCCACACTATCTAGCTCGCGCGGCCACCGGTCGGGAAAGGCCGAACGAAGGATACTCATGGCGGTCGCTGGTCCGCACGTCGCCACATCTTCAAGACTGACGCTGGCGTGCGAAACTGAGATGGACAACGGCAGAGGCCGGTCTGGAATCCTTGTGCTGGCGTACAGACCAGAAACCGCTATAGCCGCTCCGATATCAAGAGTCTTGTGATTTAAGCCCCACTTAAGCAGCTTCCCGACTAGTTCGTGAGCCGCCGCCCCTTGGTCACGCACCTCTGCGAGACCCGCGCACATCTCGCCAAATCTCCCTTGATTCTTCTCACACACTCGATCTCCAGACATGTAGCCGAGCCAAGCCGGTGACGAGGGAGTTTCGACGAGGACTGGTTCAACGCTGCCATCCGACAGGATGAAGAGCATCTTGCTCAGGCGCGTGTCTACGTAGCCATCTTCTAGGAGTTCTCGGATGAGTTCGCGACCAGCAGGCCTCAGATCCGCCAAGGATTCATCGATCTCCAAGTGCGTCAGACACTCGACGATGCTCTCGTAGTAGTCCAAAAGGCTGGACGAGATTTCCCGCGCGAGAACGCCGGCGAATGCTTTGCGCGGCACCTCTACGTGCCCCAGCGCACGGAAGTACAAGTAATCCACCAGCCATGGCGCCAGTCCACCGAACCGCGGGAACGAAGTCTGGCACTTTCCGTAGACGGCCTCATAGGAGAACGTGTCGTCGTTTCGGTCACCGAAGACTTGGAAGAGCAACCCCGGTATGCTGTTCGTGGCTTTCTCTTGGAGCTCGGTAAGCCACGTCCGCAGCGAGGACGTACCTCCCGTTGCCTGCAGCAGCGCTGCTCGAACCTCCACTGCCCAAAGGCTCCATCCCTTTACTTTAACGAATACATCTAGCTGGCTGAGTGCCTCAAGCTCGTTGCCGGAAGTGATTAAGGCCTCTAGCTGCGTTGAGAAAACCCGGAACTCGTTGACCTTTACGCTGTGGCCACGAAGCCATAGGCCGGCCCATTTCAACGCATCCTTAAGGTCGAGCACCGGGAAGGGCTCGCGTAGCCAAACGAGGTCCCAAGCGTGCTTCGCTCCGAGCGCAGTTAGGTTGCGGTGAGTAATCGGAGCCGCTGTCTTGAAAGCCGCAATGATGCGGTGAAACTCACTTGCAGGACGTGTCTCCAGCATCTGCTTGAGCGGCCCCAACCTTTCGTTAACTCGGCGGTTTGGGTAAAAGGTCTCTCGAAGGAACTGACGCAGTCGTGCGTCGTGGCTGTGCAATTTCTGAACCATCTCACTCCCTCGTGGTGCCTGTCTGATTTATGTGGAGCATCCATTATCAGCCTACGGTTTAGACCGTCACCCCTTGGTTTGAGCGGCGACGCTGTTGCCTGCACTTGCCATCCGGCGCGCGTCAAGGTAGTTGTCGCCCATGTCATGCAGCCAACGGCTGTTTATCGTGATTCCCACTGACTCCCTCGACGACGCAACCGCAGCGCATTGCCGATCACCGACACCGAGCTCAGGCTCATGGCCAGCGCAGCAATCAAGGGTGACAGCAGCCAACCCGTCAACGGGTACAACACGCCGGCAGCAATCGGGATGCCCAGTGCGTTGTACAAAAAGGCAAACACCAGGTTCTGCTTCATGTTGCCCACGGTCGCTTCGGACAGCGCCCGCGCGATCGCGATCCCGCGCAGATCGCCCTTGACCAGCGTCACCTGCGCGCTGTTCATCGCCACGTCGGTCCCGGTGCCCATGGCCACGCCCACATCGGCCTTGGCCAGTGCCGGCGCATCGTTGATGCCGTCACCGGCCATCGCCACCACCCGACCTTCCTTCTGCAAGCGCTCAACCAGCAGCAGCTTGTCGGCAGGCTTGACCTCGCCATGCACCTCGTCGATGCCCAGGCGGGTGGCCACAGCCTGGGCCGTCGTCAGGCCGTCACCGGTGGCCATCACAATGCGCAGTCCCGATGCCTTGAGGGTCGCCAAGGCCTCCGGCGTGCTGGCCTTGACCGGATCGGACACCGCCAGCAGGCCCATCAACTGGCCATCCATCGCCAGGTGCATCACGCTGGCACCTTCTGCACGCAAAGCCTCGGCCTGCGGCACCAGCGCCGCGACCGAGACGCCCATCTGCTCCATCAGCGCGGTGTTGCCCAGCGCCAACTGGCGCCCAGCCACCTGGCCACGCACGCCGATGCCCGTGCCAGACTCGAAGTTCTCGGGTTTGTCCAGCACCATGCCGCGTTCGCGGGCGGCACGCACGATGGTGTCGGCCAGCGGGTGCTCGCTGCCCTGGTCCAGGCTGGCGGCCAGGCGCAGCACCTCGTCGGCGTCAAAACCGGTCGCGGGAATGGCGCGATCGAACGTCGGGCGACCTTCGGTCAATGTACCTGTCTTGTCGATGATCAGGGTGTCGATCTTGCGCATGTTCTCGATGGCCGCCGCGTCGCGGAACAGCACGCCGTGGCCGGCGCCGCGGCCGGTGGCCACCATGATCGACATGGGCGTGGCCAGGCCCAGCGCACAGGGACAGGCGATGATGAGCACCGCCACCGCATTGATCAACGCATAGACCCAGCTGGGCTCCGGTCCCAGCCAGCCCCAGCCCAGGAAGGTGAGCGCCGCGATGCCCACCACGGCCAGCACGAAGGTGCCCGCCACCTGGTCGGCCATGCGCTGCATCGGCGCGCGCGAACGTTGGGCCATGGCCACCATCTGCACGATCTGGGACAGCACGGTGGCCGATCCCACGCGCTCCGAGCGCATGACAAGGGCCCCGCTGGTGTTGAGCGTGGCACCGATCAGCTTGTCCCCCACCTGCTTGCTGACCGGCAGCGGCTCGCCGGTGAGCATGGATTCGTCGAGGGCGCTGCGGCCTTCCACCACCACGCCATCCACCGGCACTTTCTCGCCCGGGCGCACCCGCAACAGGTCGCCGACGTGCACATGCGCCAGCGGCACGTCCTCTTCCTTCGCGTCGGAGCCGATCCGCCGCGCCGTCTTGGGCGCCAGCCCCAGCAGGGAACGGATGGCGGCCGAGGTCTGGGAGCGAGCCTTGAGCTCCAGCACCTGACCCAGCAGCGTGAGCGAGATGATCACCGCCGCGGCCTCGAAGTACACCGCCACCCGCCCCATGGACTGGAACGAGGCAGGGAAGGCCTGCGGTGCGACCGTGGCCGCGACGCTGTAGACGAACGCGGCCCCCGTGCCCAGGCCGATCAGGGTCCACATGTTGGGGCTGCGGTGCACCACCGACTGCCACCCCCGCACGAAGAAGGGCCAGCCCGCCCACAGGACGATCGGCGCGCTCAGCACCAGCTCGACCCAGCTCTGCACCGCCATGTCGAACCAGCCCAGCCGGTGCCCGGCCATCGCCAGCACCGTGACCACCACCGTGAGCGGCAGGGTGGCCCAGAACCGGCGCTGGAAATCCGCGAGTTCCGGGTTGTCCTGTTCCTCGGCCTCCGGCATCACCGGTTCCAGCGTCATGCCGCACTTGGGGCAGTTGCCCGGGTGCGGCTGGCGGATCTCGGGATGCATGGGGCAGGTGTAGACCGTGCCCGCTGGCAGGGGCACCGCAGGCGCCGCTGCGTGCGAATCGGCGACCGGGTGGTGGTGGTGCGGCGCATGCATGGGCCTGCTCCTATGGGGTCACGCTGATGCCGTTGGGGCCGGCACCCACCGGCACGGTGGCGACCGGCTTGTGCGCGACCAGGTCGATCACGGTGACCGTGTTGTCGTACAGGTTGCTCACATAGGCCTGCCGACCGTCCGCATCGACCACGACCCCGTGCGCACCCCGTCCAGTGCGGATGCTGGCGGTGACCTTGAAGGAGGTCAAGTCGATCACGCTCACCGTCCGCCCGGGGTTCTTGCGGCTGCCCTGGTTCGCCACCAACAGGCGCTGGCTGTCCGGGGTCGCAAACAGCTGGATGGGACCGTCTCCGACGGGGACCTTGCGCACCACTTCGTGGGTCTTCGGGTCGATGACGGCCACCCGGTCCTCCTGCGACAGCGACACGAACGCCAGGCGCCCGTCGCCGGTGAACCCCACCTGGGCCGGCCCCCGGCCCACGGGAATGCTCGCGACCTGCTGGCGACTGGCCGTGTCGATGACGGACACGGTGCCGCCCTTGAGGTTGGCCACATAGGCCTGCCGCCCGTCCGGGCTCAGCCGGATGCCATGCGGGAACGCCCCGGTGGCGATGGTGGCCACCTCCTTCATCGCCGCGGCGTCCACCACGCTGACGGTGTTGTCACTACCGTTGGCCACGTAGACCCAGCGGCCGTCCGGGGACACCACCACGTGCGCGGGATGCTTGCCGACCGGCACCTTGCCAACCACCGTGTCGGTGGCGGTGTCGATGGCCCAGACCTCCCCAGGAGTGGTCATGGCGGCGTGTGCGGCGCCCGACATCCCCTGGTGGCCCGCGTGGCCGGCGTCGGCCGGTGGCGTTCCGTTGTTGGTCACCCAGACCCGCTGCCCGTCGGCGGTGGCCTGGACGTTGTGCGCGCCTGCGCCGACGGTGACGGTGCGCACGGTCTGGCGGGTGTCGGTCGCGATCACGCTGACCGTGCCGTCGGTTTCATTTGCGACGTACACCTTGGGCGCGGCCAGGGCGGCGGAGATCCCGCCCAGGGCGAGGCAGGCGGACAACAGGGTGAATCGCATGGGATAGTTTCGGATGTTCATGTGGGTTCCTCAAGCCTTGACCTGGTAGCGAAGCATCATTCCCGCTTCGGCGTGTTCCAGCGTGTGGCAGTGAAAGACATAGTCCTGATCGCCGGCGTGGGGGTGCGAGAAGTCGATGGCGACCTTCACCGACTCGCCCGGCCAGACCTGCAGGGTGTCCACCACCCCCAGGTCTTGCGGCAGAAGGCCGCGAGCGCCGGCCAGGGGGCGGATCTGTGCCGGGCTGCCCCGGCGTTCAAGCACCCGGAACGAAAAGCCGTGCAGGTGCATGGGGTGCGGCATGCTGCGTTCGGCGTTCTCGATCAACCAGGTCTCGCGCGCGCCCCGCTGCACGGTCAACGCCACGGTCGCGTGGTCGAACACCCCGCCATTGATGGTCCAGTGGCCCTGGCCGTCGTGACCCAGCCGCATGCGGCGCGGCGTGCCCGCCGGTTCGACCGGTGTGGCGAGGCTGGACAGCCGGGAGGGCATGCGCCGGTCATAGGGCACTCCGGCTGCCGCCAGGTCAATACGCATCAGTGCCCTCGCATCGCCTTCCATCGCCATGGCGGCGGGCGCGGCGGCACCGAGGGCCGCGCCGTGCTGGCTGTGGTCCATCGCCGCCATATCGTGTCCGCCCTCCTGGTGCATCGGGTCGAAAGGCAGCGAGGCCAGGGTCACCGGCCGACCGCCTTCGGCTTCCCGGAAGTCCACCAGCACATCCAGCCGCTGACCGGGCGAAAGGAAGGTCTGTTCGATGCGCACGGGCTGGGCCAGCAATCCACCGTCCGTGCCCGCCAAGTAAAAGCCCAGGGCTCGGCCTTGTTGCAGGAACGCCAGCCGGTAGCTGCGCGCGTTGCTGCCGTTAAGGATGCGAAAGCGCACGATGCGGCGCCCCGCCTTGAGCACCGGACGCTCGGTCAGGTTGACCATCAGCCGGCTGCCCACCCAGCCACCGAAGGACTGGGCGGCGCTGGGCGCGTACTGGAGGCGCCCTTGTGCGTCGAACTCCTTGTCCTGCAGCACCAGCGGGATTTCGGATTCACCCAACGCCAGCGCCAGCTCCTTGCGCAGGGCGGCTTCGTCGTCGTCCTCGACGAACAGCAGGCTGGCCAGGCCGTGATAGGCCTGCTGAGGGATGTATCCGTGGGCGTGGGGGTGGTACCAGTACATCGACGACCGGTCCTGCAAGGCGAACGCGTAGTCCATGCTCTGACCCGGCGCCACGACGTTGAGGCCATTGCCGTCGTTGCGAGAATCGACACTCAGGCCATGCCAGTGAATGACCGTCGGTTGATCAATGTGATTGATCAGCTTCACCCGCATCTCGTCGCCACGGCGGGCCAGCAGCGCCGGGTTGAGGAATTTCTTGCCGCCCGACTCCACGGCATAGGCCAGGACGGGGGTGCGCTGCCCCGGCAGCACCTCGATCTCGCTGCGGACCACATGGACCTCCTTGAAGTCCGTCACGGGCAGCACCCCGAAGAGGCCACTGGTGCCCGGCAGGCGCAAGGGGTTGGAGAAGCCCGTCGCCTGCGCTTCAAGGCGCAGGACCTCGTCGGTAGAAAGGCCTGACGGCGTGGCTGAGGCGGCCCAGGCGCCCGGGTAGGCGGCTGCTGCCCCCAGCGCGCCCATGCCGCCCAGAAACTGCCGCCGTGAAGAAATCGACATCACACAATCTCCTGAACTGAATACGAAAACAGGAACAGCGTCAGAACGTCGGCGCGATCACTGGGCGCCGGGTTTGGCGGGCGATGGCGGCATGCGCTGCATCATCATTTCCATCATGTTTTGCATCATGTCCATGCGCATCTCCATCATTTGATGCCGCTGCGTCAGATCCGGCGTGGCCGCGCCCGGGGCACCCATCCCCTGCATCCCCGACGTGCCGGCCATACCGCCCATGGGCTTCATGGCTTTCATCATGTCCATGCCCTCTTGCATGGCTTTCATGTGCTCGACCATCAGAGCCTCGCGTTCGGCCGGCGTCTTGGCGGCCGCCATCCTGGTGCGCAGCGTCTGCATCGTGGCCATGTGCTGCTGCATGTGCTCCTGCATCTGCGGCATCGACGACATGCCCATGGGCATGCTTGCCTGGGGTGTGGCCGGCTGGGTTGCGGTGCTGGCCGCCGGGGTGGAAGGGTGGTGCTGGGCGTGGTCGGCTGGTTGCTGCGCTGCGGCCGAGAACGCCGCAGCGGCGACAGCCACGGACAGAAGGGTTCGGATCAAGGCGGACATGTCGATTTCCTTTCGTGACAGAACGCATGGCGAAATGCCATGGGGTCACTGTAGGGATCGACCCAGGTCGCCAAGATGACCCGGAGATGACAAAAAAGTCAGGTTCAGCGTGGCGACTGTTGCTGGGCCTGGCGGTTGATGTCGTCGTGGTGGCGCCGGGTCTCTGGTGACCACTGCGACTTGATCCAGGACAGAACCGCCACGATGTCGGCATCGCTGAGCGAATCGCCAAAGGCGGGCATATTGGTGGCGTAGTCCGGCAGGCCCACCGCCTTCGCTACCCCTTCCTTGGTGATGCGAATCAACATATCGTCCGGGTGGTGCCAGGTGTGGCCGCTCCCGTCGTGGGGAGGCGCAGGCAATCGCCCATCGGCACCCCGTTCCCGCCAGTTGGCCTGCCCTTCCAGCTTCACGCCATGGCAACTGGCGCACCGTGCCTGGTAGATCAGCGCACCCTGCTTGAGCATCGCGGCGTCATCTGGGCGAAGCAGCCCGGCAGGCACTACCTGGTGGAGGCCAGCAGACCGCCACCCAAAAAAGGCTGCGGCGCCCCCCGCCAGAGCAAGGACAGCCGCTGCCATAGGGACACGCCGAAAACGCAGGATCACTTCACTGGCTGGATGTCCGTCACCGTCATCTGCCCGTTCTCGTTCGTGACCATGAACTGGATCTTGGCACCGACGCTGGTCTTGTCCAGCAAGGCCTTGTCCTTGGCCACGAAGACCATGGTCATGCCAGGCATTTCCATGTGCTTGATTTCACCGTGCTTGATGGTGATCTTGCCGGCGTCCTTGTCGATCTTGCGGACTTCACCATCGGTCATGCTGGGCATGCCCGCCATGCCCATTTTGCTGTGGTCCATGTTCATTTGAGCGAACACGGGGTTGGCTGCAATGGCCGTGAAGGCCAGTGCGGTTGCGCTCAGAACCAGTCGCAGTTTCATCGTGAATCCTTGTGTCGTTGGGTGGAGGTTGTGATGATCGGATAGCCGCTTACTTGGCTGCCACCTTGACCTGGCCCTTCATGCCGGCCTCGTAGTGGCCCACATGCAAGCAGGCGAAGTTCACCACACCGGGCTTGGTGAAGCGCCAGATCACTTCACCCTGTTTGCCAGGCTTGAGCGAGATCTTGTTGGCTTCTTCGTGCTCCATGGTCGGGAACTTCTTCATGACCTCGTAGTGCTCCTTGAGCTCCTTTTCCGTGCCGAGGCTGAACTCGTGCGGCACCTTGCCGGAATTCTTGATGACAAAACGGATGGTCTCGCCCTTCTTCACCGACACGTTCGACGGCGTGAACCGCATGCTGTCGGCCGCGTCCACCTCGATCGTGCGCGTGACGTTGGCTGCGACACCCGGTTCGCCGATGGGCGATTCATCGTGCCCACCGCCATGGGTGCCACCAGCGAAAGCAGCCGATGCGGCCAATGCTGCAGCAGCGAAAACAAAGCCAGCGCGGGAAGCGAAGTTGAACTTGACGGATTTCATGGTTGTCCTTGGGGTTTTGGTTGGGGAAACGGTTGAGGAAAAGCGGTGGTGAGGCGTGCAATGGCCCATTTCAGTGGGACATGCCTTTGGCGCTGGGTTTGATCGCCGTGGCGGCAGCCGGGGTCGTGTCGCTGCTGGCCGCTGGGCGCGGCGTTGGCGGGAGCGTGCCGTTCCATTCGTAGGCCACGGTGCCTTCAGGGAACTTGTACGGACCCGGGTCCTTGTAGTCGCCTGGTTTCTGATCCTTGCGCACCTTGAAGACCGTGAACATGCCGCCCATTTCCAGCGGGCCGAACTGGCCGGTGCCGGTCATCATGGGCGCCGTGTTGTCGGGAATGGGCATCTGCATCTCGCCCATGTCGGCCATGCCGCGCTCGCCCATCAGCATGTAGTCGGGCGCGACCTTCTGGATCTTCTTGACCAGGCCCCGGTGGTCCACGCCAATCAGGGTGGGCACGTCGTGCCCCATGGCGTTCATGGTGTGGTGGCTCTTGTGGCAGTGCATGGCCCAGTCGCCTTCTTCGTCGGCGATCAGCTCGATCTGGCGCATCTGGCCCACGGCCACATCGGTGGTGACCTCGTACCAGCGGGTGCTGGGTGGCGTCGGGCCACCATCGGTGCCGGTGACCAGGAATTCGTGGCCGTGCAGGTGGATCGGGTGGTTGGTCATGGTGAGGTTGCCTACCCGGATGCGCACGCGGTCGTTCAAACGCACGTTCAGCGTGTCGATGGCCGGGAACACCCGGCTGTTCCAGCACCAGATGTTGAAGTCCGTCATGGTGTTGACCTTGGGCGTCTTGCTGCCGGGCTCGACGTCAAACGCGTTGAGCAGGAAGCAGAAGTCGCGGTCCACCTCGCTGATGTGCGGGTGTTTGGCCTTGGGGTGGGTCACCCACATGCCCATCATGCCCATGGCCATCTGCACCATTTCATCGGCGTGTGGGTGGTACATGAAGGTGCCGGGGCGCCGTGCCTCGAACTCGTACACATAGGTCTTGCCCACGGGAATCGCCCGCTGGTTCAGGCCCCCGACGCCGTCCATGCCGCTGGGCAGACGCTGACCATGCCAGTGGATGGTGGTGTGCTCGGGCAGCTTGTTGGTCACGAAGATGCGCACGCGGTCGCCCTCCACCACCTCGATGGTCGGGCCTGGGCTCTGACCGTTGTAGCCCCACATGTTGACCTTGAAGCCCGGCGAGACCTCGCGCACCACGGGCTCGGCCACCAGGTGGAATTCCTTGACACCGTTGTTCATGCGCCAGGGCAGCGTCCAGCCGTTGAGGGTCACCACTGGGTTGTAGGGCCGACCGGTGGTCGGAATCAAGGGCGGCGCGGTTTCTACCGACGTCTGGATGACGGGCTCCGGCAAACCTGCCAGGGCGGAGCGGGCAACGGCCAGGCCTGCCACGGAAGCGGCTGCGCCTGCGAAAAACTGGCGTCTGGAATTGGTGTTGGTCATGTGTTGTGTCCTTTCAATGCGCTGCTGCAGCCGGGGCATCGCCACCGGCGCCCCCCAGGCTCACAAAACTGTCGGGCTCTCCGCCTTGCAATACCCACTGCAGATCGGCTTCAGCGATCCAGAAGTCGCGCTGAGCGCCGATGGCGTCCACGGTGGCCTGGGACTGGTTGCGCACCTCGTCCAGCAGGTCCCATACGCTCTTGAGCATGCCGTTGTAGTGCAGCACCGTCTCTTCGGTGATGAACTCACGGGTTTTCAGAATGTCTCCCTGGCTGTCCTGCGCCAACGCATGGGCGGCCCAGTAAACGTTCATGGCCGACTTCGACAGAGCACGGTTGCGCAGGCTTTCTGCATCTGGCAAATGGCTGCGAACCGCTTCAGCGCGCTTCTGCAGTTCGGCCGCTGTCATGGGCTGCACCGGGATGGCAGGCAGCTGGTCCGGCAGCTCAAAGCCATCCTGAAGGCCTGTTTGCCCCATCGTCTTGACCAGATTGGCCTGCGCCTGGGCGGCGGCTTGCTGCGCTCGCCGCAGATTCATGCGTGCGTTGGAGGCAGCCAGTTGTACGGGAGACAGCTGCAGCTTGCTCCAGTTGCCCACTGTCACCATGCGTTGCCCCAGCTCATAGGCGGCCTGGGCAGCCTCCAGCATGTCACGCTGGTGCTTCAGCACCTGTTGAGCGGCTACAGCTTCGATCCAGGCTTTGCGGCCGGCCGCAGCCACCTCCAGCACCTCACTGGCATCCTCGACGCGGCGTTGCAGGCTGGGGTCGAGTTCTGTCCAGCGGCCTTCTGCGATCAGCTGTTCGTTCTTCGGACCCAGCCGAGCCAAAGCACGGGCCAGATCGCGGTGCACCGTCCAGGCCATGCGAACAGCCACCTCCGTAGTGGGCATGGCAACACCCAGGGTGCTGGCTGGCGTCGCGGTGGCTGCACTGGTATTGGCCTGCTCCCACTTGAGCACGTCGGCATGGCCGCGCTTGAGCGCTCCCACCGCGTCGTTGGCCCGGCGCCAGTCGGCCTCCTGCGTCGGGCTGGCCGTCTGCGCAGCCAGCGCGAATGGCAGGGCCAACAGGCCCGCCACCAGCAGCTGGCTCGTGGCTCGATGACTAAACAAAGGTTTCACTGCAATCGCTCCTTTTGATGTGGATCAAGTGGTGCGGATTCTGGCGAGGCGAGTTCGTCACTTCCCTGTCGGCCGGATTACAAAAATGTCAGCTTTCGTCACGCCCGCTTCGGTACAGGCAAACTTGCGGTCAGGAGAATGTGAACGTGAAAATTCTGATCGTTGAAGATGAGCCCAAAGCGGGTGACTACCTCAGACAAGGCCTGCGCGAGGCCAGCTTTGCCGTGGACCTCGTGACCAACGGTGTGGACGGTCTGCACCATGGCCTGGAGGGGGACCACGATCTGGTGATCCTGGATATCATGCTGCCAGGCATGGACGGATGGCAGGTGCTCAAGAACCTGCGCAGTCAGGGGCGCCAGATGCCGGTGCTGTTCCTTACGGCACGCGATCAGGTTGAAGACCGCGTCAAGGGCCTGGAACTGGGGGCCGACGATTACCTGGTCAAGCCGTTTTCGTTCGCCGAGCTGCTGGCCAGGGTCCGGACGATCCTTCGGCGTGGCCGCACGGGTATGGAACCCACTTCGATGAAAGTAGCCGATCTGGAGCTCGACCTGCTGCGCCGGCGGGTGACCCGGTCCGGAAAACGCATCGATCTGACGGCCAAGGAATTCGGCCTGCTGGAGCTGCTGATGCGCCGCCATGGCGAGGTGCTCCCGCGCTCCCTGATCGCCTCGCAGGTGTGGGACGTGAACTTCGACAGCGACACCAATGTGATCGAAGTGGCCATGCGGCGCTTGCGGGCCAAGGTGGACGATGCATTTGAACCGCGCCTGATCCAGACCGTGCGCGGCATGGGCTACGTTCTCGAAGCACCCGAGGACGCCCACTGATGCTCGGCCGGCTGTCGCTGACGGCGCGCTTGACCGCGCTGTATACCCTGGTATCGGCCTGCGTTCTGGTCGGGCTGGGTCTTCTGGTCTCGATAGCCGTAGGTCGGCACTTTGTCGAACTCGATAGGGATTTCCTGAAGGACAAGATCGACCTGGTGCAAACCATCGTCGGTGAGGCATCGTCATCGGAGATGCTGGTCCCTCGACTGGATGAGCTTTTGACCAGTCACCACGGCTTGTTCATCGAGCTGCGCAACAGCACCGGCCTGGTCTATGGAGAAGCGAGCTCGGTGTTCTCCCGTCTGCCGTCATCCATCGGCACAGATGGGCACGCCTTCGACTGGATGGCCGGTGACCAAACGCTGCGAGGTCTGAGGGCGGCCATTCGGCCTCCCTCCACATGGACGGGCCAGGCCAGTGACGGCGCATCACTTGAACTTTTGATCGCGCTGGACACAGCGCACCACACCCATTTCATGCAGTCGCTCAGGCAGATCCTGGCGCTCTACCTGGTAGGCGCGATCCTGATCAGCGGTCTGCTGGGCTGGTGGGCCGCCCGCCGTGGCCTGGAGCCCTTGCGTGTCATGAGAGCGCGCGCCATGACGGTCACGGCCCACAAGCTGGACCAGCGCATGCCCGTGGACGCAGTACCTGCGGAGTTCGCTGACCTGGCGCAAAGCCTGAACACCATGCTCGAACGCCTGCAATCGGACTTTGCGCGCCTGCAGGAATTTTCCAGCGACCTGGCACACGAACTTCGTACCCCCATCAACAACCTGCTGACCCAGACACAGGTGTCGCTGACGCAGAAGCGGGAGGTGGGCGTGTACCAGGACATCCTGGCGTCCAACGCCGAGGAGTTGCAGCAGCTGGCCCGCATGGTCTCCGACATGCTGTTCCTCGCCAAGACCGAACACGGGATCGAACTGCCGCACCGCGAGACCGTGTCGCTGCTCGATGAAGTGCTGGACCTGTTCGACTTCTACGAAGCGCTGGCAGAAGAAAAGCACATTGCCCTCGAAGCGAATGGCAATGCGCACATCGTGTGCGACCGGCTGATGATCCGCCGCGCGATCAGCAACCTGCTGTCCAATGCGATACGGTACTCGCCGCCGAACGCACCCGTACGGGTGTCGGTGACTCCTGGCGACGGTCAGATCCAGCTTTGCGTGCACAACGCCGGTCCCGCAATCCCCGCAGCCGACCTGCCGCGACTGTTCGACCGCTTCTACCGGGCCGAGAAGTCGCGCAGCAACCCCGACTCAGAAGGCACGGGTCTGGGCCTGTCCATCACCAGAGCCATCATGCAAGCCCACGGCGGATCGGCATCGGTGGCGTCCACCGATCAGACGACCACCTTCTGCCTGAGCTTTCCCACGCAGAACGCATCGTCCTAGAATCCGCCCATGCGCCTGTTCCTGGCTCTCCTGTTGTGCCTGGCCCTGCCTTTGCAGGGTTGGGGTGGTGGCGTGCGCCTGCAGCCGCCATGCCCGATGGAAGCGGCCATGGCCATGCAAGGCGACTCGGTCCACACCGGCCAGGACATGGCGATTGACGATTGCTGCAACGACGCAGAGACCTTTCAGCTCACCGGCAAGATGTGCAAGACCGGGCAGGAGTGCCAGGCCCCCACGGGCTTTGTGGCGCCGCCGGTCATGGCCGTGGCGCAGGCGCTCCCTGTGAGCGATTTGCACGCACCCGCGCCCCCCGAGCCACTGCGTGGCAAGCCCGCCAGCATCTGGCGTCCGCCCTCCCTGCTCTGACGTGTCCACCCTGACACCACTCGGCCTCTGAAGCTGGGTCGGTGGTCAGCAGCGGCTGCCGCGCGTTCCTGCGCGTGCTCAGCCCGTGTGCATTCTTCTGGAGCAGAAACATGGAACCCCTTTCCCCGGCGACCGGTGGGTCGGTCCGCGCTCGCGGCCGCATCCTCACCCGCTACCGCACCGCGATCACACCCGCACACATTGCCTTCGTATTCAGTCGTGTCACCAGCCGCCATCTTGCTGTCGGAAAACGTCCAGCGCTGAATTTCCGTCTGTCGAGGTAATCCGACACGGTTTGACGTGCATGTTTTGAGCTTGTGCGTATTCCACGCGATGCCGGACAGCATTCCACCGCCATCGCGGACACCGTTCCACGTTGATGGCGGTTCTCACGCGCCTTGCTTTGCGCCGAACGCTGCCGCAAGAGGCAGCCCTGCCTGGTGCGCCGCGATGCGCCGAATCAGTCGTTCCGGAACGCCGGCTGCATGAAACTGGTTTCCCCAGCCATGCAGCACCCGATGGCCGACAAGCTTCACCTCAGCCATCACAGCATCCAGCACCTGATCGGCAATGCCAACCCGGGACAGAAAGGCGGCAAAGGTGTCAAGCGTGATGTCGGCAAAGCGCTTGACCCCGGCCATGTTCAGGGCCAGCGAGGTATCCCGGCTCATGTAGGCCACGGTGGGCACCAGATCGTAGGCCGGTGCCAGTCGGGGACGCGATGGGTCGCGGTAGATCAGCGACCAGTTCTTGATGTGGGCATCACCGTTTCCCATCAGCACGTTGAACACCATGCGCCGGGCCATCTCCTGCAGATCGGGCAATCCGCCGGCATAGCGCAGCAGGGTCCGACCGATCATCTCGTGGTTGACCTGGCCATATTTCTGCTGTGCCCTCAGGTTGAAGACCTGGGCAAAGTCCTCGATATGGATACGTTCTCCTCCAGTGTTCGACGGTGACCGATCAAAGCGGCTGATGGCGTAGAACGGCTCACCAGTATTGAAGACTTCAATGTCGGGCAAGCCGTCGATCTGGCTGACCGGCACCAGGCGGATTTCGGGTACCTCGATGCCCGCAGCCTGTGCGACTTGCATGGTGGCAGCCTCCACTATGGGTAAGGCCTCGAAGTCACGCGACGGCGGCTTGACCAGGTAGTTGCCCAGCGCGTCTTCCCCCGCCAGTGTCAGGCGTTCGCCCTGGCGCAGCATGGAAAACTTCATCTGCATGCCCGCCAGAGAGAACTTGAGTTCGTGCAGAAAATCGGTCTCGTCAGGGCCATGTGCCGGATGGGCCGCAGTGCTACCTCGACCCGCTCGGCTATAAGCCTGAGCTTCAGCAGGAGTGGTGATCACGGCTCCGGGCAGATCGCGGCCAAGCGCCCGCAGCAGCAGAAATTCTCTGTCCTCGTGGATCTTGAGGCGCTGGGCAATGGTGCGCCGTAGACCACCTTCGGGTAGCAGGTTCGAGAAAAAAGGAGGCCCCTTGACCGAAGCCGACTTGTGCCGACTGTCGAGCAGCAGCGCACGGGTGCTTGCTTCGTCACCCGGGCGGGCCAGCGACAGCGAGAGGATCGGACGCTTGGGGCCCAGGTCCAGATAACCCTCGTCGATCACGAAGTGGGTCTTTTCGTCGGGGTAATGGGTCAGGTGGCCGACCAACAGGCCGTTCAGGTACACCGCCAGGGTACTGACCGCGTTCATGCATCGTCCTTTAAGTCATCGAATTCGTCGAGCAGGTCGAGCGGCACGCTCCCTGCATGCTCATCAGGCGCCGGTACTGGGCCTGGTTTCAGGTATTGGCTTTGTCCGATGGGCGCCAGCGTCACTTCAAGGCCCAGCGCCGAGGCGTAGCTGATCAGCGTATCCAGGGTGACATCACCGCCGTTCTCGATCTTGGAGACGGTAGCCTGCCGCATGCCATCCACCTTGCTCTGTGGCATGTCAAGCTGCTCGCGGCGAAGACGTAGGGCTTGGCCCAGACGAACCAGGGCGACAGGATGCTTGATACGTTTAAGAGTATTTTTCATCAATCAAATATACGCCAAAACGCTTCATCAGGCTTTATATCCCTGAAGCAAGGAGGGATCGTCTCAGAATTCGGATCGCACAGTACTACAAGGGCCTCCCCACAAGTCAAGCAGCACCTGACCATTTTCGCGCAGTATCTGGTTGAAGCTGGGTTTCTGCCTACAGCAAACCGCGCGGCCTGGTGTGCAGCGAAGCTGCCTTTATCCGATGCGTGCGACACGTCTCGGGCGCTGTTCAAGCTGCTGTTGCTTTTTCTCGATGTGCTTCTGTTCCTGGTGCTGCTGCTCTTCGCGCTGCACCTGGCTGAGGGCCGCGCCGATCTGCCGCTTCACGCCCTCGATGCCCAGCTCGCTCTTGTGCGCTAGGTCGTTGAAGTCGGTGTGCTGCTTCATCGTGGACAGCGCCGCGATCTGCGCGCCGCTCAAGATCGAAGCCTTGAGCTTGGCCGCCTCGTCGCCAGCCAGCTCGACCTTGCCGGCGGCGGCGTCGGCAAGGCGCTGCTCGGCGCGCAAATGGGCCTTGAAGCTGTCGGGAGTGATGGCGGGCAAGTCGCGCGGGTAGTTGTTCTCGGCCGGCGAGAAGATCGGGAAGATCGCCTTGCCGCCTACGGCCAGAGCGGCCGCATCGGCTTTCTCCCGGCCGGGGTTGTTGCCGTGGGTCATAACCAGGTGGCGGTCGTCGTCGCCAGCAATAATGATTGGCTTATCCGGGAACTTGGCGTGTAACGCCTTCGCCACGGCTTCAAGGTTGCCGCTGTCGAATGCGGCGACCGTGGCGTGGCCCACGGCCTCGGCCACCTGGGCCGCTGTTGCGTATCCCTCGGAGATCACCAGCGCAGGCGCAGCCACCAGGGCGTCCATGCCACCGACCGGATGGAAGCACGCTTCCTTCTTCGAGTCCTTGGCGAACCGCTTGGTGCCGTCCTCCTGGATGTACTGCATCGTCCATTGCTTGCCCTCAACGTCGAAGGCTGGAACGTAGGTTTTCTGGCCTTCGCGGTCGGTCATCACGCCGGCGTGCGCCTGGATGCCCTTGGCTTTCAGGTAGGGGGTCGGCTGCTCGATGGGCACCAGGTTGGCCATCTGCTGGCCGACACGCTGCGCGGTGGCCTCCTGGGCGCGCTCTTGCTCGACGGCACGCTGGGCCAGCTTCTCGGCTGCCTCGGCCTGGAGCTTGGCCTTCTCCTGGTCGCTCAGGGCGTAGCCCTTGCTCTTCCAGGTAATGTCCACGCCGGTCTTGTTGTTGATGATGCGCCCGGCCGGGTGCCCGTCCAGGTGGCCCACGTAGAAGCCATCGAGCGCGCCCTTCTTGCCGCCCTCGACCGGCACGCGGTGCCGCATGCCGTCCATGATTGGGTGATCGCCCTGGGCGTTGCTGCCGGTGAACAGGCCGGCGCTGCGCATGGCCTCGGCGAACTCTTCCCTTGGCGTCATCGCTGGCCCTTGCTGGGCCTGCACGTTCTCGGGCTTCCAGCGTTCGAGCTTCGCCGCGTCGGCACGCGGGCCGACATACCAGGACTTCGCGGCCTTGTCCCAAAGCGCGCCGGCGGCCTTGGCGGCATTGCGCTGCTCGTAGGGCACCGCCAGGTACTGGCGGGCCTGCTGGGTTTGCTGCTCGAGCTTCTGCGTTTCGCCCTGGGCTTGTTGGACCGAACGCGGCTCTCCGGCTGCCATAGCATCTACCTGCGCCCATTTGGCGAAGGGTGCGGCATCGACGCCCTGCGGTACGTACCAGGACTGTTGTTGCCGATCCCAGCGCGCACCGAGCTGCTTGGCTTCATTCTTCTCTTTGAAGGGCACGTTGATGTAAGTGCGACCGCTAGCTTGGTCGGCCTTAGCGTCCAGCGCTTGCATCTTGTTCTCCTGTTCTGTCGCCTGGGGATACTGCGCAACGAGGTCGGGGTACTCTGCCAACACAGCAGGGGGCGGCAAGGTTGGTTTTCTGCTGATCCCGGCAGCCTCGGGTGTGTTGAGGAAAAGGGCATTATTAACGGCCGCCCAATGAACATCGGCCAGCGCGGCTTGCGGGCTGTCGGCGTCGGAAAAGGCGGCGTAGCGGTCGCCAAGAGTGACATTCCACTTGCGACCGTGGTTGGTCAGCTCCTCGGTCTTGGCCTGGGTGATGAACTCGGCCAGCGTCATTTCATGCGGCGGCCGCTGGTCTTCTGCCTGCTGCTGGTCTTGCTCCTGTACCTGCTTCTGCTCGAAGGCCATCACATAGTCGTGAATCTTCTCGGCGTCGGCGGCAGCTCGGAACACCTCCAGCGGCTCGTCTTGCAGCACCTTGATCCAGGAACCCACATAGGCGGCGTGCTGGCCCGGATCATGGCCGATTCCCAGCTCGTCGCCGACGATCATGGAAGCGATTTCGGCGCGCAGCTCTTCCTTGGCGTAGCCTTCGCTGCCGAATGGATGCGCCAGGTCGCGGCCTAAACGCGACTCATGGCCTGTCCAGTGGCCCAGCTCGTGCAGCGCGGTCGCGTAGTAGCGGTCGGAGCTGGGAAACTGGCCGCGCTCCGGTAGGGTGATGCTGTCGGTCGAAGGGCGGTAGAACGCCCGATCACCAGGCGCGTGCGTGATCTTCGCGCCCGAGGCTTTCAGGATGTGCTCGGCGCGCTCGACGGCATTCCAGGTCTGTTCCTTCAGTGGCTGGAGTAGCGGCAAGCCGTCGATCTGCTCGGCATTGAACACGGTCGCAAAGAACACGCGCGGCCGTTCGAGCATGACGGTTTCCTTGACCGGCTTGCCCTTCTCATCAAGGACAGGCCGGCCGTTCTCGTCCAGCTTGTCTTGCTCTTCGCTGAATTTCCAATACTGCACCGGCGTGCCTTTCTCGCCCTTGCGCACCTGCGCGCCCACGGCGTCAGCCTGTTTGTAGGTCATCCAGCGGCCATCCCTGCGGCCCTGGGCCATCAGGTGGATCGCGTTGATGCCCTTGTACCGCTTGCCGGTCGTCGGGTTGAACGGCAGGTACGCGTTGGGCTGGCCCGGTTCCCACGGCTTTTGCCACGGTGCGGTGCCGGCCTTGAGCTGTTCGATCAGCTTTTCGGCCACGACTTCGTGAAACGGCTTCTTCGGCTCCATGTTGTCCTCCCTTCGGAATAGCTCGTTGAACTCTCGACGCCCTCGGTCAGCCCTCAGACGCCTTGCGCGCGGCGGCCTGGGCCACCGTCTCGCCAGGCCGCAGGTCGTACAGCTCGCGGGCGTTCGTGGTGGTGATGAACGGCGGGATGTCGGCGCTTGGGCCTTCGTCATCCAGGAATGCCGGCTCTAGCGCGCCATCAACCTCCACCAGGTCGTCGCCGCTCTCGGCAGCGTCCTGCTCGGACAACGCGTCCTCCACGAACGCGCCGACGCGCTCGGCTTCATCGGGATCGAACTCGACCTGGAAGCCGGGCGTCAGCGCGTCGGCCATCTTCTCGCGCACGGCCTCGCGGCCGGCGGCGTCGTCGTCAACCGGGGGCAGGACGGCCAGCGGCTCGTCCTGGGCGGTGGTATTGGTGGTTTGCTCGTTCATGGTTGGTCTCCTTCGCTGTGGTCATTCGGATGCCGGGCCGTTGCGGCCCTTGCTGTAGTCGGGCCGGCCCTTGAGGTCGGGGTAGGTCTGCTTGCACGTGGGAAAGTTGCTGCATCCCCACCAGAACTGCCCCTTCTTCTTGCTGGCCCGGCGCGACAAGCCGCTGCCGCAGGCCATGCACTTGTGAAGGGACGACACCGGAGCGGCGTCCTTGCCGCCGGCGATGGTCACGGCTCCGCTGTTGGCCTTCGCCACCTGGTCGCGGATAAACGTCTCTTGCCTCGCGATGAAGGCGTCCAGAGCGGCCGAGCCCTGTTCGACGCCTTTCAACATCCGCTCGTAGAGCGCGGTCAGCACCGGGCTTTTCACAACCTCGGGCAGCGCGTCGATGACGCTGCGACCGAGGGTCGTGCTGATGATCTGCTTGCCCTGGACGGCCAGGAACTCGCGCCGCTTCAACTCGGAAATGATCGACGCGCGGGTGGCGGACGTGCCGATGCCGTCGCCCTCCCGCAGCATCTTCTTGTGCTCGGCGTCACTGACGAACTTGTGGATGTTCTCCATCGCGCGGATCAGCGTGCCTTCGGTAAAACGCGCCGGCGGCTTCGTCTTGGCGTCCTTGCGGGTGGCGTCCGTGCAGCTCACGGCGTCGCCCTGGGTCATCGATGGCAGGAGCAGAGTGCCGCTGTCGTCGTCCTCATCCTTCTCGGCTTCCTCATCGGCCTGGCTGTACACGTCACGCCAGCCGTTGCGCGTGACCACCTTGCCGCTGGCGGCGAAGTTCTCGCCAGCGATCTCGACACCCACGGTGGTCTGCATGTACTCGTGCAAGGGGTAAAACTGCGCCAGGTAGGCGCGCACGATCAGGTCGTAGATGTTGCGCTCGCGCTCGCTGAGGGCGGCCTTGCTGCCCTTCTGCATGGTTGGCACGATGCCGTGGTGCGCGGTGATCTTCGAGTCGTCCCAGGTCTTGGACTTGATGCGCGAATCGGCACCATCGATCAGGCCGACCAACTCGGGGTTGACGTGCTTGATCGCCTCCAGCACGCGCGGCGCGTCGGCGTGCTGCGACTCCGGCAGGTAGGCGCAGTCGGTGCGCGGGTACGAGGTCAGCTTGTGCGTCTCGTAGAGCGCCTGGCAGGCGTTCAGCACGTCCTCGGCGCTGTAGCCGAACTTGGCCGAGGCCACGGCCGTAATGTCGGACAGCGCGAAGGCCAGCGGCTGGTTCTGCCTCTTGGCTTCCTGCTTGTACGCGTCGATGATGCCCGGCTTGCCCTTGACGGCGGCCACCAGGGCGTCGGCGACGGCGGTATCGACAAGCCGGCCCTCGCTGTCCAGGCCGGCTTGATCCTCCCTGGCCATCCATGCGACGGTAAAGCTGCCGCCGGCGTGCTCCACCAGGGCCCGGATGGTGTGGTATGGCACGGCCTTGAACGCCTCGATCTCGCGGTCGCGGGCGACCACGAGGGCCAGCGTCGGCGTCTGAACGCGGCCCACGGTCAGCAGGGCACGGGAGCCGCCGCGCTGCGCGCGCAGCGTGTACGCGCGGCTGAGGTTCATGCCGATCAGCCAGTCGGCGCGCTGCCGCCCGCGAGCGGCGTCTGCCCAGCCGGCATAGGTGGTGTTCTCCTTCAACGCGGCCAGGCCGCGCTTGACGGAAACAGAGTCCTGCGCGCTCACCCAAAAGCGGCGCACCGGCTTGCTGTTGCGAAAGTGCTCCAACACTTCGTCAACCAGCAACTGGCCTTCGCGGTCGGGATCGCCGGCGTTGACGATTTCCTTGGCCTCCTTGAGCAGCTTGCCGATCACGGCGAGCTGCTTCTTCGCGTCGTCCTTGGGCTTGAGAATCCAGCTCTCGGGGATGATGGGCAGCTCATCGACGCGCCAGACCTTCTTGCCCGACTGACCGCGTGGCACGTCATCGGGCGTGTACTCGTCGGGGTCGGCCTGTTCGAGCATGTGGCCGAAGCACCAAGTCACTTTGTCGGTGCCGCACTCGATAAAGCCTTCGCCCCTGCCGGTCGCGCCCAGCTCGCCGGCAATGGCCTTGGCGACGGACGGCTTTTCTGCGATGAAAAGGCGCATGATGGTGTCTCCCTACCAGGTGATGACGGGGCGGATCACGCTCTTGATTTGCGAACGATTGATCGGGCCGAAGTAACGGCCATCGAAGGACGTGGCACTCACGTTCGACATGAGCAGAACCTCGGCATTGCCGAGCGTGTAGCTGTTGGACTGATAGCGCGGCAGCGGCCGGCCGGCCTTGTCGGCCTTGATCGGTGCGCTGAGGGGCAGCAGTTCACCGTTCACGCGCACGCCGTCATCGTCGACAGCCACGGCATCGTCTTTAGCGGCTAAAACGCGCTTCATCATGTAACCGTAGCCGCCCAGGCAGAAGCCGGCCCCGATGTAGCTCCTCTCCTTGGCATCATCGAACACGCCGAGCTGGGGCGGGCAGAAGAGGACGTAAGCCCCTTTCTCCACCGGCGCGCTACTTTTCCAGTACAGGCCGACCGGAATGCTCTTGGTGGTATTCACGCGGGCACCGGCGGCATAGCCGCCGGCGGCAAGCAGCAGGGTGGCCACTCCAGCGATGGCGAAGCCTGCCGCGATGCGTTTCAGGATGCGGCTCATATCGTGACGCCCTCCCCTTCCGTCTCGGCCTGTGCGACGGCGCGTAAGCGGTCGCTTGCATTGGGCGCGGGGATTGCAGCGCGTGCCGAGAACACCGGGTCTTTGAAGTACAAGGGTTGCTTGCCGTAGATCGCCGGGTAGCCGGCGACGTAGATGACCATGTCGCCGGCCTCTTCGATCTCGCCCTGAGCGTTCTTCTTCGGCCCCGGCATGCGCAGGCATTCATCGGGCGTCAGCAAGGGCCGCTGCACCTCCTGATAGGTGCGCGACACCTGACCCAGCATCGCCGCCGTACGGCGGCCGCTGGTCGTGATCTGTTCCTTCACTACGGTGGTCTGCCCGGTGAGGCGGGACAGATGTTCGGCCGTCTCGACGCGGTTGGGCGGATAGGCGTTCTGCACGTGACAGTTCGATGTGATGCTTTCGTCGTGGCCGTAGCCTGTCTCTCGGCTCTTGAGCTGGTTAATGTCCTGGCAGATGAGGTAGCACTTGATGCCGTAGCCGGCCACGAACGCCAGCGACTCTTGCATGATCTCCAGCTTCCCAAGGCTCGGAAACTCGTCCAGCATCATCAAGAGCCGGTGTTTGTAGTTCGCCACCGGACGACCGCCCTCGAAGTCCAACTTGTCAGCTAGCAGTCGCACGATCATGTTCACCATGACGCGCACCAGAGGCCGCAAGCGAGCCTTGTCGTTGGGCTGGGTGACGATGTAGAGGCTTACCGGGTCGTCCTCGTGCATCAACTGCTTGATGCGGAAGTCCGACCTGCTGACGTTGTGCGCCACTACCGGGTCGCGATACAGGGCCAGGTAGGACTTAGCCGTGGACAAGACCGAGCCGGCTTCTTCTTCGGGACGATCCATCATGTCGCGGGCCGCCGAACCGATGGCGTGATGGTTCTGGCCGTCTACGTGCTCGTAGGTTGCCATTTCCATCCAAAGCTCGCCAATGTCCCGGTTCGGATCGGCCAGCATCGCATCGACGGACGGCAGCGTGGCCGTTCTACCCTCGGCTCTCGCCTTGTAGAGTGCATGTAGGATCACGCCGACCAGGAGCGCGAAGGCGGTTTTCTGCCAGTGCGAGTCAAGGCCCTTGCCCTCTGGATCGACGATCAGCGTGGTGAGGTTCTGCACGTCCCCCACCTCGTATTGGGTGCCGTGGCGGATTTCGTCCAGCGGATTCCAACAGACGCCGCCCGAGGTACTGGCCGGCTCGAAGCGCAGCACCTTGTTCTTGGCGTGCTTCTGCCGCCAACCGGCGGTCAGCGCCCACAACTCGCCCTTCAAGTCGGTGATGACACTGCTCGCGCCCCACGACAGCAGCGTGGGCACCACCAAGCCGACGCCCTTACCCGAGCGCGTGGGAGCGAAGGTAAGCACGTGCTCAGGGCCGCTGTGCCGCAGATAGAAGAAATTGCCGTCCTTGTCCTGCCAGCCGCCCACGTACACGCCGGTGGCCGTGGGCGCTGCCTTGCCGGTGACTCTCTCCAAGGCGCTGCGCTCGCGCGGAAGCAGGCCGGCCGCCTGAATGTCCTTCTTCTCGGCCCAGCGAGCCGAGCCGTGCAGGTACTCGTTCGCCTTCGAGGTGTTGGCCGTGACGACTTTCGCCACGGCCACACCCAGCAGACCCACGGTCGAAACCAGGATGCCCATGCTGCCGGCCTTCATGATCTCGTCCGTGTACTGGCTGTACCACTTGTATGTCCAGTGCAGGATAGACCAGGGGGCGTACACGTGCTCCACGTTCGGGCCAAGGGTGGCGTGATAGGCGAACGTATGGGCGAAGAACTGTGTCGCGGCCTGGAGGCCGCCGACCAGGGAGATGGCTCCTAGCACCGGCAGCAGCTTGCTCTGCTTTGGTTTCGCAGCTCTGACTTGCGGCCCAACAGCATTGTTCATCTTGAACTTCATCTACTCCTCCCTTGCGACGTTTTTATGGAGCCCTTCGTGTTGATCGAGACTGCATCGCCAACAGCGATGCGTGTCAAGCGCCGGGCTGTGGCCTGGTCAATGGGCATCACCATGACCACATCACCTCGCTTCAAGAGAGCCAGCGCCTGGTTATCGACGTTCCTGATGCCCTGAAACTTGAGAGGACCATCGCCGGCAGTATATCGAATATGCTTCGGTATATCGAAACCTTTTAGACGCTTCGACTCACGTTCTATGATGTATTTGTCGGCGGCTGTAACGCTTGGAGAAGTAGCTCCTACTCCTGTTCCTGGCCGAGAAATGCCCCGTCGCAGTGCGTGATCTGGTTGGGTTCCTTGCTGCTCCACGTGACGAGGAACATCACGCGGCAATAGCACTTCACTTCCGCCGGCGATGCGAACCACACCGAGTTCGGACAATGTTCGCAAACGGTGCTGGCTTTGGGGCGGCGGTTTTTTTCCAATGCGTCCAAGGTCGGGCTTCCAGTGGATGTTGGCGGCATGATGGCCGGCGTCGGCGCGGTCGCCTCGGCCGGCTGCTGGCCGGCCGTCGCCTGTTCGGGCGACGGCTGCGACTTCGGTAGCGTGTTGGTCGGCAGCGGTCCGCTGTCCAGGGCCGCCAGCGCCGCGTCCAGTTCGTCCTCGATGCTCGGGTCTTTCGGTTCGCTCATGGGTGTTCTCCTGGTTCAAAAGCGCATGCCGCCGGCTCTCAAGCGCCGGATCAGCGAAGGTGATGGGTAGCTGGGAATCGACGGCGGCGCGGATGATCTTTGCCTTGAACTCCACCGTGCCGTTGACGGAAATGCGGTTGCCATAGCGTTGCATCGCCAGGCGCAGGGCTTCTTGCAGCCCTTCGCGCGTGGCCTCGCGGGAGACTTGCAGGCGGTCGCCGTCATCTCGCACGGCGCTCATGCCAGCGCGGAAGATGATCGTCCCCTTCTTCGTGATGTTGTCCACCGCCGGCGCCTGGCCGGGCTTCGCCTGGCCCTCGCCCCGGATGGTGTTGCCCTTGAGGCCCTGGGCCGCCTCGCGGGCACGCAGGGCGGCCAAGGCATCGGCGCTGCCGTGCTGCGCCTCCTTCTTGAGCCAGTCAGCCCACGTGCGCCGGCTGTGCTCGGCATAGAGCAGGGTGCGCTCCTGCTGGAACTGCTTGTTGATTGCCTGGATTTCGCTCCGCAGCGCCTTGCTGGCCTGGGCGTACAGCAGCTTCTTGTTCGTTCGGCCCTCGCCGACCACCTTGATCGTTGCGCGGCGCAGGCGGTTCGACCGCTTGGCCGCCTCGATCAGCCGATCCTTGTGATGACGAGCACGCTCCAGGGCCTGACCGCGCGCCGTCGTCAAGCTCTGTTGCTCAGCCTTGTACTTGGCGTACAGCTCCACGGTATTGACGCGGAGCCGGATAGGGTCTTTTCGGTACTGCCGCTTCGCGTTGGATTGCGCCTGCCGCTCGGGCGAAGCCTCGAACGGGCCAAGCCGAGCCTCCAGGCTCGGCTTGGAAAGGTCGCGGGCTACTGTGCTCGCCTTGACCATCGTTCCGTCGCCAGCCTCGAACACGAGGCCATTGGCACGGACGCGCAGCTCCAGACCGTTTTCGTGCATGACCTGGTGCAATTCCTGCCAGGACTGCGCGCCCTTGATCTCGTCCAGGCACTCGCGCTTGATCCACCCGACCAGGCTTTCCACGCCAGCATGCCGCTCCATGTCTGCCGCCCTACTCTCGGCACCGCGTCTGCGCGATTCGTGGTTGTCTGGCTCCAGTCCGTAGTCGTGCTCCAAGGCCGTGCAAAGCTCGGCCAGCGCCCGATGCGAGTAGTACGGCTCGTGCATCGTGAGCCGCGTCGGGTGAATCTTGTTGACGGCGATGTGGATGTGCAGATTTTCGGTGTCGTGGTGAACGGCACTGACGCGCTGATGCTCGCCGTAGCCCAATCCCGCGCAGATGCGTTCCTCGATCGCGCGCAAGGTGTCGGCGCTGGGCTGCTCGCCGGGCCGGAAGCTGACTATCAGGTGATAGGTCTTGTCACTCTTCGCGCGGGTGTTTGTGTGCTGTGTCGCCAGCACCTCCGTGATGGCGTCACGCACGGAACCGGCCTCGCAGTTCGTGATGTGCACCTGGCCCAGCCGGTGTTCCTTGCTCTGCGCGTCGGTGACATAGTTCACCAGGGCGGCGAAATCTGACTTGCCCAGCGAGCGCATGGTCACGTGCTTGGCGATCATCGGCCGGTCTCCAGCTTTTTAGCTGCTAAAACACTCAAGGCTCGGCCCTCGGCTGCACCACGGACTTCATGAGCCGGCTCATTTCGTCCTGGGTGGCTTCGATCCGGCCCAACAGTGCAAGGATCGTGGCGTCTCCGAAGCGCGCCGTACGAGCATCGTCGGTAAGCCATAGCTTGAGCAAGCCTCCCAGCCGACCAAGGTCGCCATTGACGCGCACCAGCTCGCGCACGTACTCGTAATCCATGACGCCCTTGATCTGGTAGCCCTGACCCACATCGCGCAGGTAGCGCGCCACGCTGACCCCCGCCCTTCTGGCGTTCGCCTCGATCAGTTCTTTTTCACCGGGGAACACCGGCACCCGCAAGTGCTGCCGCCGCTTTTCGGCGGGCCTTGATTGCGCCACGTCATCTTCGGGCAAGTCCAGAAGCGGAAAAATGGAACTCATGTCGTTTGCCTCACTTCCTCCCGGCGGTAGCCGGGTGCCTCGCAGAGCAGGATGACCGTTGAGTGCCGCAGGCACGAATAAGGGACAGCGAAGATAGATAACCGGCTTGTCCGGTTAGCTAACTTCGCACATCCTGCCCGCCTTACGGCGTCAATTACTCCAAGGAAAGTCTATACCTGCAATTTCGATTTATCCACAAGTATCACGCCATCAGCGCGCAAAATTTGTAACGGATATAGCGAAATATTCGACGACGACCCATAATCCCGTTGTCGAAGCGTGCCAATGCACTCTGACAGCGGACTTTTTGCGGTTTTGCAGCGCTGCTCAGTAGCGTTGGATTTGCAACGAGAGGGATGGACGAACACGATGCCAAAGACCTACCCCGACGAGCTGGCTGAATGGGTGAAGGGACGGGAAGCCAAGAAGCCGCGCCAGGACAAGCACGTAGTCGCTTTTCTGGCCGTCAAGAGTGACGTGCAAGCGGCGCTCGATGCGGGCTATGCGATGAAGACGGTCTGGGAGCACATGAAGGAGACCGACCGGCTGCGCTGTCGGTACGAAACCTTCACCCAGCACGTGAAGCGGTACATCAAGGCCGTGCCGGTCGCTGCTGCACCGGCTCCCACCACTCCCCCGAACAGCCAGGCCAAGGGCGCAAAGCCCGACCCGAAGGCCGCGCCACCAACCTCGGAAACCCCCAAGAGTGAACCGCCCAAGATCGGTGGCTTCACGTTTGACGCGACTCCAAAGAAAGAGGACTTACTGTAATGGCAAAGATTCACATGGTTTTGCAAGGCAAAGGCGGCGTCGGCAAGTCGATGATCGCGGCGACCATCGCTCAGTACAAAGCCAGCAGGGGACAGAAGCCGCTTTGCATAGACACCGATCCGGTCAACGCGACGTTCGAGGGCTACAAAGCCCTGAACGTGCGCCGGCTCAAAATCATGGACGGCGACGAGATCAACACCCGGAATTTCGACGCCTTGGTCGAGATGATCGCTTCGGCCGATAGCGACGTCATCATCGACAACGGGGCCAGCTCGTTCGTGCCGCTGTCTCACTACCTCATCAGCAACCAGGTGCCGGCGCTGCTCCAGGAGATGGGCCACGAACTCGTGGTGCATACAGTCGTCACCGGCGGGCAGGCCCTGGTGGACACGGTGAGCGGCTTCGCTCAACTCGCCAGCCAGTTTCCGGCTGGATGCCTGTTCGTGGTCTGGCTGAACC
This sequence comes from Malikia spinosa, assembly GCF_002980625.1. Lineage (GTDB taxonomy): Bacteria > Pseudomonadota > Gammaproteobacteria > Burkholderiales > Burkholderiaceae_C > Malikia > Malikia spinosa. The sequence goes on from NZ_PVLR01000049.1 coordinate 49,754, forward strand.
CGTATTGGGGGCCAATCGAGCATGAGGGCAAGGGGTTCGAGCAGTTGAAGGCATACACGGCAAACAAGGGACGCGTGTCAGCCATCATCCAGATTCCGGCGCTGAAAGAGGAGACCTACGGCCGCGACTTCGCCGAAATGCTCCAAGATCGGCGCACCTTCGATGAGGCCCTGGCCAATTCGGCGCTCACGATCATGACGCGTCAGCGGCTCAAGATCGTGAAAACCCAGCTCTTCGCCCAGCTCGAAAACGCAGCGGTGCTCTGATGGCGACCGACGACAAGATCGAGGAGCTGATACGGGAGATCGCGGCCAAACACGGCATCGCCGTGGGTCGGGACGATCCGATCTTGATCCTCCAGACCATCAACATGAAGTTGATGCAGGACAGCGCATCGGCCCAGCAGGAAATGCTGGACGCCTTCAAGTCGGAGTTGGAGACCATCGCCCACCGATGGGGTGATGACGCCAAGGTGAAGGCGGAAAGGACGCTCAACGCGACGTTGGCGGCCAGCAAGGATGCCATGACTCAGGGAATGCAGGACGGAGCGAAGGCGGCCGCCGAGGCCGTGCGGAACGAGGTAGAAGGAGTGACGGCGCAGCTCGTCGCGCCGATCCGCGAGGCGCGGCGTGTCGCCATGATGAACATGGTCGCGGCTGGCATGGCAGTCGTGGCTGCCGGCCTTGTTCTGTGGGCGTCACTGTAGATGGTGAGCAGCGTCGGTTGCGACGATGACACAGGATACCAACTGAAGTTCTGGGCTTCCTTGACAAAGTTCACTGAGCTTGGCCGTGGTTGGACGAACCGTGGGGCAGAGAACGTGACCCTGGCAGCTCAAGACAATTGAGCCAAAAGGAACCCGCCAAGTGCGGGTCTTTTCTTGCTTTAGTCTTCTTAGAGCGTGTTCAAAGAATACGAAGGGACTTCCCACTTCCGGGCTACGGCATCGAGTGCCAAGATTGGCGTGTTGGAAGTCAATCTCAACCACTATGGAAGGGGAAGTCCCATGCGCAACATTACACGAGTCGGCGTCGATCTGGCCAAGAACGTCATCCAGGTTCATGCGGTCGACGCCGCGGGCAAGGTGGTGACAAACCGGGCGCTCAAGCGCGAGAAGTTCCTGGCCTGGTGTGCCGATCTGCCCGCAGGCTGCCTGGTAGCTATGGAGGCTTGCAGCGGCGCCCACCACTGGTGCCGTCAATTGCGCGAACGCGGTTTCGATGCCCGCATGATTCCAGCGCAGTTTGTCGCGCCATACCGGATCCAGGGCAAGAGCGGCAAGAACGACGCAAACGATGCCGCAGCCGTCTGCGAGGCGGCCTCGCGACCGCACATGAACTTCGTACCGCCCAAGACACTGCCTCAGCAGGGCATGCTGTGCGTACATCGCCTGCGAGAGGCCCTCAAGGAAGAGCGAACCGCCTGCATCAACCGTATCCGAGGTCTGCTGGCCGAATTCGGCGTCGTGCTGCCACAGAAACCCGCCATCCTGCGGCAGCACCTCAACGAAGTACTGGAAGACGCCAGCAACGACATCGCCGGCATGGCCCGCCTGGTGCTGCAAAGGGCTCAGGAACATTGGCGAGAGCTCGAGATACATATCCAGTGGTGCGACGAGCGCATCGCTGCCCACCAGAAGGACGACGAGCAGGTCCAGCGGGCTGCCGAGCTCAAGGGGGTCGGAATCATCACCGCATCGGCGGTAGTGGCCACGGTCGGCGACTTCAAGCAGTTCAAGAATGGCGCCCAGTTCGGCGCCTGGCTGGGACTGACGCCGAAGCAGAATTCCAGCGGCGGCAAGACCAGCCTGGGCAGCATCACCAAGCGCGGCAGCAACTACTTGCGAAACCTGCTGATACAGGGTGCCAAGTCGGTTGTGTTGGTCGGCAAGTACAACGACGACCCCATCTCGCAGTGGGCGCAGCGATTGCGCGAGCGCTGCGGCTGGCAGAAGGCCGCTGTGGCACTCGCCAACAAGAACGCTCGGATTCTCTGGGCCGTCATGACTGGCAGCAAGCGCTATGACGCCCGCCATGTCAGCGTTCCCCCAACTGGATCGATGCCGGCGACAGCGTAACCGGCCAGGACGACAATATCCGTCACGAAATCTCTTTCCTTGCCAGACGTGAAATCGAAGATGCATTGAACTGGTCAGACCGGCAGCGGGTCAGCTCGAACAGAAGTCTGTGGATCCATTGATGCCACGCTCAATGAATGGAGCCCCGCTGAGCGGTTCGTATCTGGGGCCGCACCAAGTGCAACAAGCCCGGCTGTAGAGATGCAGTCTGTTCCTAGTTTCAAGCAGTTCGGTCGCGTCGATCGCTGGGAAACCGTCTTCAAAGAAAACCACGCCTACCTACCGCACTTGACTACGTGGGAAGTCCCTGTAGTCTTCTGAGCAAGAGCCCCAAGAAGGCCAGATGAATGAACTGCAGACTGGTGTTGAGCAGCCGCTCGCAGTTCTTCCATAGCCGCCTGTTCTTGTCCAGCCAAGCAAAGCTGCGCTCGACGATCCAGCGCTTGGGTATGACCCTGAAGGTGTGCAGTTCGCTGCGCTTGGCGACTTGTACCGTCACATGCCCACCAAGGAGGTCTTGCGCCCCCTGCGCAAAGGGCTGGCCCACGTAGCCACTGTCGGCCAACAGGCTTTGCACCCGGGCCAGCCTGGACTTGCAACGCTCCAGTGCCTGCAGCGCGCCCTTGCGATCGGTCACCTCTGCCGTCGTCACCGCCATCGGATGCGGCAGCCCCTGGGTGTCCACCGCAATGTGGCGCTTGATGCCCGAGACCTTCTTGCCCGCGTCATAGCCCTTCAAGGCCGCCGGGTCCGTGTTCTTCACGCTCTGCGCGTCGATGATCAAGAATGCGCTGCAGGCGTTGCGCCCCAGTTTCTCTCGGGCCGCGCCAACCTGATTTTTTTAAAGCCTGCTC
>NZ_PVLR01000005.1 GCF_002980625.1 Malikia spinosa
AGACTTTGAACACGTTCTGAGGCCATTTATTTGAGCGGATTCACCGCGCGGGCGCTGGTTTCTGTTACAGTAGATCCTCTTGACGCGCGGTGGAGCAGCCTGGTAGCTCGTTGGGCTCATAACCCAAAGGTCGCAAGTTCAAATCTTGCCCGCGCAACCATTTGTCAAGAGCTCTCAGGATTCTTCAAGAATCATCGGTCACAGGCCGGACATCCTTCGGATGTCACTGGATCGAAGTCAGTCAAATCCCCCTGCCTTGTAGTTCCAGTCTGACGTTTGCCGCCCGTCGCATCGTGCTGACGGACTGTCAGCTCTTGTGCCTGGCGCTGGCTTTATTCCCCGTCTGATTCAGCTCCTGCCGTCCCGTCACAGGACGGCAGCGCCTGGGGCGCCTGCTGGGCTCAGGCGAAGGGGTTCGGCACCACGCGTGCCGGCAGGATCTCGATCCGCTCCGGCAGCCCGGGGTCGGACTCCAGCGTCGTGATCGCGCGCCCGAGCAGCGCGTGCAGCTCGCGCGCCAGCGCCAGGCCGGCACGGTCGCGGCTCAGCACCAGATCGCCGGTCAGCACCAGGCGGTCGAGCCGGTTCTCGATTTCAAGTCCGCCCACGCGGATCACGTCGCTTTCATTGCCATAGGGTTGGAACTCATCGTCCATGTATCGGCCTCCTTCTGCCGCGCATGATGCGCGGGAACCGTTGCAGCTGCAAGTGTGCCAGCAACCGGCTGGCGCGCCGGCCTCGCGCTGAGTGCCCATGCTCCTATAATTGGAGCTTCATTGGGGAGTAGCCTCTCTTCAGCCTGAAGAGGCTTGCGTCAACACACTTGTCCCGCAGGACATGGCGCAAGCGGTTTCCGAGCTTGGCAAGACCTTTGATCATGATGCCTCCGATCTGGCCGGGGATGCGTCGTGGTCAATCGTCTCCGTACCGGCCTTGGAACACTCATGGAATCCCTTCTCGTATCGACTGGCGTCGTCGCCCTGGCTGAAATCGGCGACAAGACCCAGCTGCTGGCCTTCATCCTGGCGGCGCGCTTCAAGAAACCCCTGCCCATCATCCTCGGCATCCTGGTCGCGACCATCGTCAACCACGGACTCGCGGGGGCGCTCGGCGCCTGGATCACGGCCTCCATCAGCCCCGAGATCCTGCGCTGGGTGCTGGGCGCCTCGTTCATCGCGATGGCGGTCTGGACCCTGATCCCGGACAAGATCGAGGAAGAGGAAACCCAGATCGCCAAGCGCTTCGGCGTCTTTGGCGCCACCCTGGTCACCTTCTTCCTGGCCGAGATGGGCGACAAGACCCAGATCGCGACCGTGGCGATGGCCGCGCATTACGCCACGCCGCTGCTGGTCGTGATCGGCACCACGCTGGGCATGCTGATCGCGGACGTGCCGGCGGTCTTCGTCGGCGACAAGCTGGCCAACAAGCTTCCGATGCAGCTGGTCCACTCGATCGCGGCCGCGGTATTTGCCGTGCTCGGCGTGGCGACCCTGCTCGGGGCTGGCGCCAGTTTCGGCCTTTGAGTATCCAGGGCCTGTTTCACGTGAAACAGGCCTGGTTCCTCACTTGCCCAACACGCCCTGCAGCAGGTTGAGCAGCAGGCGCGAGGCATCGCGCAGCGTGAATTCATCTTCCTGCGGCTGCTGCTGCGGCTCGGTCTTCTTGCTGCTGCCACCGCCACCGCCGCGATTGCCTTGCGGTTTCGGCAGGCTCATGGCCTGCTCGCGCGCCTGGGCCGGCAGGCCGGGCAGGGCGTCGATGCCGGCGAGCTTCTGCAGCTCGGCGATGCTCAGCACCGCGTATTCCTTGGTCTTGTCGTTCGTGACCAGGTAGGCGCCGGCGCGCTGCTGCTTCGGGCTGTAGAGCACCTTCCAGACATGGGTCGGCACCAGCACGCGACCGATCTGCTGGATGTCCTTGCCGATGAAGGCCGGGCCGCTGATCACGTAAAGCTCGCCCTCGTCGCGGGCCAGCTCGCGCGCCGCCGCCTCGATGCCGGCCCAGACGCCGGCATTGTTCTCGTGTATCTGCGGCACCATGTTGGCGAGCGAGAACGATTCGGCCTGTGCCTTGCGCGTCGGCATGTCGGCGTTCGGCGCCATGTGGCCGCGGTCGTAGCCCGAACGCGCGTAATCCGACAGCTCGGCGCGGTCGCGTTCCGGCAGCCGGTCCTCGGCGTGGAAGCTGTCCTTGCGCGACAGCGCCTTGGCGGCTTCCAGGTTCTTGCGTGTCAGGCGCTCGGCGGTGTAGAGCGGCGTGCGGCTGATGCCTGAGTGCAGCACCGCGAAGGCCTCGAAGCAGAGCTCCTGCGTGCGTGGCTTGAACTTGGCGTTGACGATCTGCGGCGGCTGGCCGCCGGCAAAATGCTGCGGGCAGTCGGTGCCGTTGGCCAGTGCGGGTCCAGCGGCTGTGACGGTGATGACTGCCAGCGTGGCAGCGATGAGCGGGTAGGTGAACTTCATGGCCTGCGTAGTATCGGTCCATATCGCATCAGATCGCACCGTACTGTCTCCCAGCGCCTGCAACTGGAACCGCCATCATTCGCCAGGCGTTGTTCCACGTGAAACAGGTGCGCCCCCGGCTCAGGACCGGGATTCCAGCAGCGCCAGCGCGGTCGCGAAGTCGAAGTCCGCGATCGCATTGGCGAAGACCCTGAAGTCCGGCCCGAGTGCCGCCCGGGCCAGCGCCTGCCGTTGCTCGAACAGCGCCACGCAGGCCGTGTCGTCCTGCCGCAGCAGTTCGAGCAGGCGCGTGCGCAGCGCCTGCCACTGCTCCGGATCGAAGTCGGTTCCGGCCACCTGTGCCGAGGCCTGTGGCAGACGGGCCGCGATCGCATCGCTGAGTCTGGGCAGTTCATGGCCGATGCCAGCCAGCAGCGCTGCCGGGTCCGGCGTGCCCGCGCGCAACGCGGCTTCCAGCTCTGCCGCCTGTCCGCTGAGCGCCCGTGCGCCGATCTGCGCCGCCAGTCCCTTGAGCGTGTGCGCGAGCCGCTGTGCCTGGTCCCTGTCGCCGGCCTCGAGGGCCTGCGCCATGGCCGCCGCCTGGTCGCGCTGGCTGGCGACGAAGCGGGTCAGGATATCGCGGTAGAGCGCTTCGCGTCCGAGCACCTGGCTCAGTCCCAGCCTGGCGTCGAGTCCGTCGACAGCTGCCAGGTCGGCGATCCAGCCGGGCTCGGAGCGGCGCCTTCTGGCCTGGCCGGTCGCTACCGTTGCCGGCTTGCGACCCGCTGTGGGCCTGACCCAGCGCTGCAGCTTGTCGACCAGCTCCTGCACCGCGATCGGCTTGGCGATATGGTCGTTCATGCCGGCTTCGATGCAGCGCTCGCGGTCTTGTGCCATCGCGTTGGCGGTCATCGCGAGTATCGGCAGCGCCTGCAGGCCGGGCAGCTGGCGGATCGCGCGCGTCGCGCTCAGGCCGTCCATCACGGGCATCTGCATGTCCATCAGCACGACATCGTAGGCTTGCTGTTGCACTTTCTGCAGTGCGATGGCGCCGTCGGAGGCCAGCTCCACCTCCAGGCCCAAGGTGCGCAGGAATTCGGCCGCCACCTCCTGGTTGAGCTCGTTGTCCTCGACCAGCAGCGCGCGGGCGCCGGCCAGCTCGGCGGACCGGTGCAGCGCATCGGGCGACCCGGAGCGGACCGGCCGAACCCCGGTGCCGATTTGCCGCATCAGCGCATCGAACAGCATCGAGGCGCTGATGGGCTTGGTCAGCACTTCGCTGATGCCGGCGGCCCTGGCCAGTGGCAAGGCCTCGTCGCGGTCGTAGGCCGTGACCATCAGCAGCAGCGGTGGCTGGCGCAGTGCGCGCTGCCGGATTTCGCGCGCCAGCGCAATGCCGTCCATGCCGGACATTTTCCAGTCCAGCAGCACGACGTCGTAGGGCAGGCCGGCGGCGTCCGCCCGTTCGATCTCGGCCAGCGCCTGGCTGCCGGACGCCGTGGCGCTGGACTTGAAGCCCATGCTGGTGATCAGCTCCGCCATGACCTCGCGTGCCTGGTCGTCGTCATCGACCAGCAGCATCCGCAGTCCTCCGAGATCGAGGGCGTTGTGCTGGAGCTCCTGCTGTTCGCTGCCCAGGCCGAGGCGGGCCGTGAACCAGAAGGTCGAGCCCTGGCCCAGCACGCTGTCCACGCCGATCTGGCCGTCCATCAGCTCGGCCAGCCGCTTGGCAATCGCCAGCCCGAGCCCGGTGCCGCCGTAGCGGCGCGTGGTCGAGCTGTCGGCCTGCTGGAAGCTCTGGAACAGCTGGTCTTGCTGCTCGGGCGAAAGGCCGATGCCGGTGTCGCGTACCTCGAAGCGCAGTTCGACGCTGTCGGCCTGGCGCCGCTGCAGCTTGACCTGGATCTCGACCTCGCCGTGCTCGGTGAACTTGACCGCATTGTTGGCCAGGTTCAGCAGCACCTGCTGCAGGCGCAGCGGGTCGCCGATCAGGCGGTCAGGCACGTCGCTGGCGGTGGAAACGAGCAGCGCCAGCCCCTTGCTGGCGGCCTTCTCGGCGATCAGCGCGGTGACGTCGTCGAGCAACTGGTCGAGCTCGAAGCCGGCCCGGTCCAGCCCCATCTTGCGCGCCTCGATCTTGCTGAAGTCCAGGATGTCGTTGATCACGCCGAGCAGCAGCTGGCTCGAGGACTGGATCTTGCTGAGGTAGTTGTGCACCCGCGGCGAGGGATCGGCCTTGAGCGCGAGCTGCGTCATGCCGATCACCGCGTTCATCGGCGTGCGGATCTCGTGCGACATATTGGCCAGGAAATCGGCCTTGGCGCGTGCGGCGTCCTCGGCTGTCTCCTTGGCGCGCTTGAGCTCGGCCTCGGTTTCCTTGAGCGTACTGATGTCGGTCAAGGTCACGATGATGCCGTCCTCGATCAGCTGGCCGCCGATCAGCAGGCAGCGTTCCTCGCCGTTCTTGCAGCGGACGCGGAATTCCTGCGGCGACACCTGGCCGTTGCCCTCTTGTGCCTGCTTGACCAGGGCGGACCAGGTCTGCTGCACCTGTTGCCGGTAGACCGGGTCGGGGTAGGCCCTGGACCACCAGTCCGCCAGCGTCGGAATGTCGTCCCGTTTGTAGCCGAACAGCTCGGTGAAGCGCCGGTTGATCGAGGTGAGCTGGTCGCCGCTCAAGTGCAGCAGCCCGACCGGCGCGGCCTCGAACAGCACCCCCAGTTTCTCGTTGGCCTGGCGCAGCACCTGGGCTGCGGCCCGCTCGGCGCTGATGTCGTCGATGATCCAGACCGAGCCGCGTGCCGGATCGCCGGCGTCAATCGCGTGTCCGACGATGCGCGTCCAGACCGGGCTGCCGTCGCGCCGCTGCATCAGCTGTTCGCGCCGGTGCGTCCGGCCTTGCCAGATGTCGACATAGGCCTCTTGGCCGATCTGCAGGTAGTCCTGTTCTGTCGCGTACCAGAGCCGGGTCGGCTGTCCGACCAGTGCGCCGTCGTGCCAACCCAGGATTTCGTGCATGCGCTGGTTGCAGCGCGTCGCGACCCGGTCCTTGAGCAGCACGATGCCCGAGCTGGCGGATTCGAGGATGGCCTGCTGTTCCGCTGCCGCCAGGCGCAGCGCCTCGCTGGCCGCGCGCTGCTCGGTGATGTCATCGATCAGCGCGACGATGCCGGCTGCCGGGTCGGCCCGGTCGATCGCGCGTGCCGACAGCCGGGCCCAGTAGCGGCTGCCGTCCTTGCGCTGCAATTGCAGCTCCGTCACATTGGTCCGGCCATCGCCGATCTGGCGGTAGATGGTGTCGTTCTCGCTCTCCCAGCTCTCGTCGTCGCAGTAGAGGATCCGGCTGGACTGGCCTTCGAGCTCGGTGCAGTCATAGCCGGTGATGGCTTCGGTGCGCTGGTTGCACTGCTCGATCATGCGATGGCGCACCAGCATGATGGCGGCGCTGGCCGAGTCGACGATGGCGTGCATCTGGGCATTGGCGCTGCGCAGGTGGTCGCTGGCCGCGGCCAGCTCGGCGGTGCGTTCGGCGACCTGGCGCTCAAGTTCCTGACGGTATTCGGCCAAGGTGTGCTCGGCCTGTTTCTGCGCCGTGATGTCGTTCAATACCGCATGCATCAGCTTCTTGCCGCCGCGCCGGATCGTCGTCAGCAGCACCTGCACCGGAAAAGTCTCGCCATCGGCGCGCTGATGCAGCCATTCGAACTCGTGGAAGCCGCGCCCCTGCGCGATCCGGCCCATCTCGATCGCCTTCTCGGCCGAGTTCGCTCCGTCGGGCTGCAAGGGCGGCGAAATCAGCTCGTATGTCTGGCCGATCAGCTGCTCCGGGCGCTCCATGCGCAGCATCTCGAGCGCCGCGCGGTTGGCCGCGACGATGTGGCCGGCCTCGATCAGCACGATGGCTTGGCGGGTGTCCTCGAACAGGGCGCGGAAGCGGTCCTCGCTCTCGGCCAGTTCGGCGGTCCTGCGCTTGACCACCTGTCGGGTGATCCAGACCCAGCCGCCCAGCAGCAGCATGATGCCGAGGATGGCCGCACTGCCCAGCTTGAGGTGGAGCAGCAGGGCGGCCTGGTCCGGATCGAGCGGGGCACCGAACCATTTGCTGCGCAGTTCGGCATCTTCCTCGGCGCTGATGGCCTGCATGCCGCGCACGACCAGCGCCAGCGTCTGTGCGTCGCCCTTGCGCACCGCGCGATGGAACTCTCCGACATAGAGCTCGAAGGCCTTGCGGAAGTCGTTTCCGATGCCGAGCCGGTAGAGGTAGAAGTTGGCCGGTGCCTCGTCGGCACAGAAGATCTTGATTTCGGCGCGGCTGGCGGCGGCGAGCAGGGCCTCGTAGTTGTTGTATTGCAGCAGCGACGTGATGCCCCGTTCGGCGAGCTTGTCGATGCAGGCGTCGCCCTTCTGCACGCCGACCTGGAAGCCCTTGAGCGTTTGCACATTGCTGATGCCGCCGATCGAGGCATGGCTGTAGATGTTGACCGGCAGCCGGGCGTAGGGCGGCGAGAAGTCGTAGAGCGGCTCGCGCGCTGGCGTGCGGTAGATCATGTCGATCACATCGGCTTCGCCCTGCTGGAGCTGGCGCTGCGCCTCGGCCCATTGCGTCGCGCTGAGCTGGACCGGGACCCCGGTCTTCTGTTGCCACAGCTGCCAGTAGTCGACCAGGTAGCCCTGGACCTGGCCGTCGGCGTCGCGGAACAGGTAGGGCGGGTAGTTGTCGTCGCTGACGATATGCAGGGTGTGCGCGTCGGCCAGGGCATCGGTGGCCGGCAGCAACAGGCCGGCCCAGCACAGGCCGAGCGCGAGCAGGCGCCGACGACCGACATTCGATAGCGTTGACCGGATAGACATCGTTGCTTTTGCACTTCGGGTCCACGCCGACCCCGGCCGCCGGCAGCACAGCTCAAGCGCCGGACCAGCGGCAGCCATGCACCCACTCCCTTCCCTGGCTATGGTACTGGGAGCTACGCTGGCTGCCTAGGCGTGGCAGCTGATGTTTCCGCGCCAGCTGGCCGTTGCCGGGCGGCTGTTTCACGTGGAACAAGCTGTCCGGCGGCCCGCCAGCCCGGGTCACGGTCTGCCGGTTACTGGGTGCCGAACAGGCGGTCGCCCGCGTCGCCCAGGCCGGGCACGATGTAGCCGTGCTCGTCCAGCCCACGGTCGACCGCCGGGGTGAAGATCGGCACGTCCGGGTGCTGCCGGTGAAAGCGCGCGATGCCTTCCGGACAGGTCAGCAGGCAGACGAAGCGGATCGAGCGTGGCTGGCAGGCCTTGAGCCGCTCGACCGCCGCTGCCGCCGAGTTGCCGGTGGCCAGCATCGGGTCGAGCACGATCACGTCGCGCTCCGCCATGTCCTGCGGCATCTTGAAGTAGTACTCCACCGCCTCCAGCGTCCCGGGATTGCGGTAGAGGCCGATATGGCCGACGCGCGCGCTCGGCAAGATGTCGAGCATGCCGTCGAGCAGGCCGTTGCCGGCGCGCAGGATCGAGGCTAGCACGATCTTCTTGCCGTCGATCATGCGTGCGTCCATGGCCTCGAGCGGGGTTTCGATCCGCACCAACTGCGTCGGCATGTCGCGTGTGAGCTCGTAGGCCAGCAGGGCGCTGATTTCGCGCGCCAGCTGGCGGAAGTTCTTGGTGCTGGTGTCCTTGCACCGCATCAGGCTCAGCTTGTGCTGGATCAGCGGGTGGTCGATCAGGTGCAGTTGGGCGTTCATGGTCAGGAATTCCGTGGTGAAGGCTGAAGCAGCCAGGGTGGGGCGCCGCGGCCCAGGCTCGGCGGCGCGAGCCAGACCTGGTGCGCGGCGGCGGCCACGCTGTCGATCAGCTTGAGCTGCAGCCGGTCTTGCAACCGCGCCGCCATGCCGGCCAGGCCCGCGCCGCCGAGGATCAGGCTGTCGACCGGCCACCGCTGCTCGATGCGCCGGCAGGCCTGCAGCAGCACGGCCTCGGCCGCCTGCGGGTCGGCGTGGATCTGGGCCCCGCTGAGCTCGACGGTCTCGATGCCGCAGACCCGATCGGCGTGGGCCAGGTCGGGCAGCAGGCGTTCGAGCATCGGTTTCCAGGCCTGCCCGCCGGTCAGTATTGCACAGCGGCCGAAATCGGCGGCTTGCGCCAATGCGGCCTCGGCCAGGCCCGTGACCGGGCAGTTCGCCAGCTCGCGCAGGGCCAGCAGGCCGGGGTCGCCGAAGCAGGCGATCACGATGCCGTCCGGGCCCAGGGTGTGCTGGCTCGAGTACCGGGCCCAGCTTTCCAGCGTCGCGTGCGCAGCCACGGCATAGCCGCAGGGGTCGCCGATGTAGGGCGCGCCGAAGCGCGCCGTGACGGCCTCGGTCCAGACATCCGGCGGCGATTCGGCATGGATCGCCTGCTGCACCCGTTCCGTGATGCTGCTGGTGGTGTTGGGGTTGATCACCAGCAGCCGGCGCTGGCGTCCTCGCTTGTGGCTCATGGATCAGGGTCTCTGCAGGTCGGTCGAGTGGCGGACTTCAGCGCGAGCCGCCCTGGCGCCGCTTGAGGGCACGCGTCGCGCCGATGGCCAGTGCCATGACGGCAAACGAGACCACGGTCGTGACGGTGCCGAGCGCATAGATCGCGGGCGTGGTGACGGTGGTGGTCAGGCCCTGCAGTTCGAGCGGCAGCGTGTTGACATCGCCGATGGCCTGCGAGGTGCGCGCGATCTCGTCCCAGCTCAGCGTGAAGCCGAACATGCCGACCCCGATCGCCGACGGCGCGATCAGCGGCAGCACCACATGGCGGAAGGTCTGCCAGGGGCTGGCGCCGAGGTCGCGCGCGGCTTCCTCGTAGGCCGGGTTGAAGCGGTTGAAGACCGCGAACATGATCAGCAGCCCGAACGGCAAGGTCCAGCTCAGGTGGGCACCCAGCGCCGAGCTGAACAGCCCCAGGCTGGTGGTGAAGGTTTCGAGCCAGTCATGCAGGCCCCAGGCCTCGGCCAGCTGCTTGATGCCGCTGTCGAGCAGGCGGAACTGCAGGCCGATGCCGAGCGAGACCACGATCGATGGCATGATCAGGCTGGCGATCGTGACGTAGAACAGCAGGTTGCCGCCGCGCAGCCGCTTGCGAAAGGCCAGCGAGGCCAGCAGCGACAGCAGCACGGTCAGCCCCATCACGACCGCGCCCAGGGCCAGCGAGCGGCGAAAGGCAGCGCCGATGTCCACCACGCCCAGGCCTTCGGCGAGCTGGCGGTACCAGTGCAGCGACCAGCCGCGCATCGGGAAGGTCAGGCCGCCCTCGGGGCCCTGGAAGCTCAGCACGAAGATGGTCAGCATCGGGCCATAGAGGAACAGCACGAAGGCGCCAAACAGCAGGGCCAGCGGCCAGAAGCCGGGCGCGCGGGGTTCGCGGTAGGTGGCGGCCATGTCAAAGCTCCTTGCGGATGTCGACCACCCGGGTCAGGCCCCAGACGATCATCAGGACGGTCAGCAGCAGCACCACGGCATTGGCCGCCGCGAGTGGGAACTGCAGGTAGCTGGTCTGGACCTGGATCATCTTGCCGATCGAGGCGATCTGCTGTCCGCCCATCACGCCGACGGTGACGAAGTCGCCCATCACGATCGTGATGATGAAGATCGAGCCGATCAGGATGCCGGTGCGCGACAGCGGCACGATCACGTTCCACAGCGTCTGCCAGGCGCTGGCGCCGGCGTCGCGCGCGGCCTCGAGCAGGCTGCGGTCGATCCGCATCATCGAGTTGAAGATCGGCACGATCATGAACATGGTGTAGAGGTGGACATAGGCCAGCAGCACCGAGAAGTCCGAGAAAAGCAGCCACTCGAGCGGCTGCCGGATCAGTCCGGTCGCTTCCAGTCCCTGGTTGAGCAGGCCGTTGCGGCCCAGCAGCGGCACCCAGGCAATCATCCGGATCACGTTGGAAGTCCAGAACGGCACCGTGCAGAGCACGAACAGCAGGGTCTGCATGCCGACCGAATGGACGTGGAAGGCCAGGAAATAGGCCAGCGCGAAGCCCAGCACCAGCGTCAGCGCCCAGCTCAGCAGCGCGAACTTGAGCGTCGACAGGTAGGTCGAGAGCGTGACGCAGAAGTCGCCGTACTCGTTGAGACGGCCGCAGCCCTCCCACATCGAGACATAGTTGCGCCAGGTGAAGGCCGGCAGCAGCTCGTATTCGTTGAAGTCCCAGAAGCTGACCATCAGGACCAGCCCGAGCGGGATCACGAAGAATGCCAAGAACACCGCCGCGAAAGGCAGCGCCTGCCACCAGGGATGGATGCCCGGGTCGCTGCGAGGGGAAACGGAGGCGGCGGTGCTCATGGCTTACCTTCTCAGGCCATCAGGCCGCGACGAATTCGTTCCACTTGCGCACCATGTACTCGTTCTCGTCCATGACCGCGTTCCAGCAGGCGATGCTGCCCATGCGCTGCTCGTAGCTGCCGCCGTCGCGCACGCTGCCGGCCTTGGCCAGCACGTCGCCGGTCGGGTTCTTGATGTCCTTGGCGGCAGGCTTGCCCTCCATCCAGTAGGCCCATTCGTAGGCTTCCATCTTGGCCTTGGCGGTGTCGAGCACGGCGCTGTAATAGCCCTGGCGGTTCAGGTAGGCACCGGCCCAGCCGTCGAGGAACCAGTTGATGAACTCGTAGGCACCGTCGAGCTTGCGGCCCGACAGGGTCTTGGGCAGGCCGAAGCCGGCGGCCCAGGCGCGGTAGCCTTCCTTGAGCGGCTGGAAGTTGCAGGCGATGCCCTTGGTGCGCACGGCGGTCACGGCCGGGCTCCACATCGACTGGATCACGACCTCGCCCGAGGCCATCAGGTTGACCGACTCGTTGAAGTCCTTCCAGAGCGCGCGGAACTGGCCGGCCTTCTTGGCCTCGACCAGGGTCCTGATCGTCAGGTCGATCTCGGCCTTGGTCATGTTGCCCTTGTCTGGGTACTTGTACAGGCCCATGGCCTCGACCACCATCGCGGCGTCCATGATGCCGATCGAGGGGATGTTGAGGATGGCGGCCTTGCCCTTGAACTCGGGATTCAGCAGCTCGGCCCAGGAGTTGATCGGGCGCTTGATCAGGTCGGGGCGGATGCCCAGGGTGTCGGCGTTGTAGACGGTCGGGATCAGCGTCATGAACGGGGTCGGCGCGCTGGCGAACTTCTTGCTCTCGGGCTTTTCCAGGTACATGACCTTCTTCGGCGCCGTGCCTTGGTCGCCGACCGCCTTGCCGGCCACCGTGCCTTGCGTGAACAGCGGGGTGATCTTGTCGGCGTTCTTGATGCGCCGGCTGTCGATGCCGAGCAGGTTGCCGGTCGGGATGATCTTCTTGAGCGAGAAGTATTCGGTGTCGATCAGGTCGAAGCTGTTGGGCGCGGTGATGGCGCGCTTGGTGACCTCGTCGGTGGTGACGGCGACATACTGGATCTTGATGCCGGTGTCGGCCTCGAACTTCTCGGCGATGGTCTTGTCCTGGTTGACCGCCGTGCCCAGGTAGCGCAGCGTGATCTTCTCTTGCGCGTGGATGGCCGGGAACATGCCGCTGGCCAGCACGGCGGCGGCGCCCTTGAGGATCTGGCGGCGCTGGGGTTCGCTGCGGGTCTTGTCGGTGTCGTGGCTCATGGACGAAAACTCCTGAAGAGGAAGGGGGAACCTGAGGCCGTCAGGCAACGGAGTGAAAGTGAGGGCGGCGGGCAGGGGAACGGTTTCAGACGCTGGATGCGGCCAGCACATGGGCCTGCTCGGGGCGCCAGGACAGCCGCACCGGCTGGTGCAGGCCCAGCGGCTGCTGCAGGAATTCGGCCTCCGGCAGCGTCACCAGCAGCTTCTTGCGCGGCGCGGACGCAGCATCCAGGGTCTCGACTCCGAGCAGCACATGGCTGCCCTGGTATTCGATGTCGCAGACCTGGCCCTCGAGGCTGGGCAGGTCGCCGGCCAGCGAGGCGATGTGGTGCACGGCGATCCGGTCGGATCGGACCGCGATGCGCTGCCCGCCGCTGTCGAGCACGTTGTGGCCGCCCATGAAGTTGGCGACGAATTCGGTGGCGGGCTGGTTGAAGACCTCGCGCGGACTGCCGGCCTGTTCGATCCGGCCCTGGTTCATCACGACCATCTGGTCGGCCAGGGCCATGGCTTCTTCCTGCGAGTGGGTGACATGGATGAAGGTCAGCCCGAGCTCCTGCTGCCAGCGGCGCAGTTCGGCCCGCATCTGCACGCGCAGGAAGGGGTCGAGCGCCGACAGCGGCTCGTCGAGCAGCAGCACCTGGGGCTGGGTGATCAGGGCGCGGGCGAGCGCGACGCGCTGCTGCTGTCCGCCCGACAGTTCAGCCGGCTTGCGCTGCGCCAACGCGCCGAGTGCCACCCGTTCGAGCAGTTCCTGCGCCTTGCGCTGGCGCTCGGCCTTGCCGATGCCTTTCATCTTGAGGCTGAAGGCGACGTTGTCGAGCGCGCTCAGGTGCGGGAACAGCGCATAGCTCTGGAACATCATCGCGGTGCCGCGTTGCGCCGCCGGCGCCTGCGTGATGTTGCGTCCGCCGAGCAGGATGTCGCCCTCGGACACCGTCTCGTGGCCGGCGATCATGCGCAGGGTCGAGCTCTTGCCGCAACCCGAGGGGCCGAGCAGGCAGCAGTAGCTGCCGGCCGCTATCCTGAGGTCGATCGCATCGACCGCGGTGAAGGCGTTGCCATAGCGCTTGGTCAGTCCGACCAGCTCGAGTGCGGAAGCGGCGGGGGGCTTGGTGAGGCTCATGGCCCCAACTACGCAAGCGCCATGCCAGCTTTGTACACAATCCCATCATGGATTGGGTACTCCTGTTCACCAGGCTTGTGCGCAGCCGGACCCGCTGCGATCAGGATCGGTGCCTGCGATGCAAGTTGGTGCGGGCGGGCTGGCAGGCTAGTCGTCGGCCGTTAGGGAGAGCTTGCGGTTGGTGATGCGTACGAGCGTGCAGTCCTGGGCGCTCGGACTGGCCGATCAGGTTGCATGACTACGGTCCTGTTTCATGTGAAACAGGTGGTGGTTTTCTGTCAGGGTGATCAAGCTCGCCGGCCGCGTCGGCATAGTGCTGCCGGTAGTGGAGCAGCTCGATGACGCGGTGCCGCAGCAGCAATGTACGCGAGGCCGCACGGGTGATCCGGCCCGAACTGCCGAAGTTCGCGGCCGTCCAGTTGCTGTCGACGAAGTCCTGTTCCGCTTTACGCCAGCGCAGCCAGCGCTGCTGCGACTCGCGTAGTGTCTGTGCCGCACTGGCGTCGAGTCGGGACAGCAATCCGTTGAAGTGGTGGTCCATTTCCTGCTCCAGATAGGCCTGGTAGGCAGCGTAAGCGCGCAGCATGTCCGCATCGGTAGTGCTGGACGCTGCGATTGCCTGCAGATGCTGTTCGGCGCTGGACTCGAAGGTCTGCAGCAGGTCGGGCGCGTCCGGGTTGTCGAGGGCGCTGGCCAGGGTCGAGGCCAGCAGCGCACCGGCCAGCAGCAGTGCCCGCGCACTGCGACCAAGAGTCCGACGTGGTTGAACCGGGCTGTCACCACCGTGCATAGACACCCTTGGAGAATATGTCCCATTCGCATTGTCTGCGTCGCACCAGTCCTTGCATCACCCTGCCCTGCGAGCGGTTCCATGATTTCCACGCTGCTTCGAGCTCGTGGCTGTCCGCCGCGTGGCCGGCGTTGATCAGCCCCTGCGCGCGCGAGCCTGCGAAGGCGTTGTTACCGATATTGAATGCGAGCATGACCATGGCGTCGAATTCCTGCTGCAGCACTGCGCGATGCAGCCTGCTGCGGACGCCTGCGACGAAGGGGGCCAGGTCGCGTTCGAACAGCGCGTTGGCCTGTACCATGCTGATACCGCCCTTGAACGTGCGCCATTCGGCTTGCGGGATCAGATGGCCGTAGCCCACCGTGGCGCCTGGCACCCAGGCGCTGATCTCTTGGTCGGTCTGGTCATCGTAAGGTCTGAGCCTGAGCGACTCGACCTGCTTGAGCAGCTCAATCAATGTGCGGCTCGGTACCATGTGGTGCTGGCCTGTTTCCACCTTGTCCTCCCTGTGCGTGATCACGCTTGATTCTTATCCGGATTGGGGGAGGATGCCAGTCCAGGTCGCTTAATTCAAGCAGTTGTCGGCCTGTTCGACTCTGCCCAACCAGGTCTCCAGTTCTTCTCGTTGGGTGGGGATAAGCACCGGCCGACAGGCATAGCAGCAGATTCGCAAGCCTGTCCTTCCTCCGGTAAAAGCAGGTCACTGTCATGCCCCGCGTCGGGACTGGTTTGCCTGCGAAATCGAAAGCCGGCTCGTAGACGCCGGTTTCATGGCGGCTGATACAGGCGCCGCTGCAGCTTTCTTCGTAAGCTGGAGCAGCAGCGTCAAACACGCAGTGCCTGTTCCACGTGAAACATCATCCCGGCGCCGTCGCCTGTTCCAGCCGCTGCAGATAGACCATGGCCTGCTCGCGCGTTTCGCCACACATCTCGTGGCTGGGTGGCAGCGAGCCGCAGACCGCCGGCCGTTCCGGCTGGCCGAACAGGCGGCAGCGCAGCTCGGCGTCGAGATGGGGGCAGGGGAGGCCAGCGGGCTTGCCCTTGGGCAGTCCGGGCATGGGGCTGCTGATCGAGGGCGCGATGCAGCAGGCGGCGCAGCCGGGGCGGCAGGAGAGTGACATGCTATTTATCCAGCCGGGTGTCAGGCATGCAGCGGCGGGCGGTAGGCCTTGCCGAGTTCGGTAGCCAGGGCCTCCAGCCTTCTGTCAGCGGTCCAGAGCCAGGTTCTTTCGCTGATCAGCGTCGAGGCGAGCAGGCTGATGTCCGTCAGTCCGCAGCCACGCCCATACAACTGTCTGGCTTCCAGCAGCGTCAGCAGCTCGTCGTGCGTGGCGACTGGCGCCTGTTCGAGCTCGCCCAGCATGTTGATGATGGCTCGGCGACTGGGCGGGGTGCCGCAAGCCACCTCCGCCACCACATAGGGATGGCTGATCACGGCGCCTGCTTCAAGCAGCGCGACCAGACGGTCGTTGCGTTGCTTGAAGTGCCCGACCCAGATCGAGCTGTCGACTAGTACGTTCATGTGGCCGACTGCCCTTCGCGCTGGCGCGGCACCAGTTCGATTTCGGGCGCCTGCCCGCCCAGCGCGGCGAGGCGCCGGGCCGTCTGCCGCTGGATGAACGCTTTCACGCATTCCCTCAGCAGCTCGGATTTTTCCATGCCAGGGTGATCTGCCAGTGCGATGGCCTTGGCAAACAGCTGGTCGTCAATCGTCAGGGTAGTGCGCATGTCGGCCCTCTTCATCATCAATGATGACATCATTTTGCATCAAAAAGATCGGAGCTGCTTGGGTCGGTCCGTGATCATGCCGTGTGAAAAATGCACCCCGCCGGTAAAATCGGGCCTGATCTTTTCAAGGCAGATCTGTTGCCTGTCTTTCCGCTATTTCCATGCTCTACCCACAAGAATTCGATGTCATCGTCGTCGGCGGCGGCCATGCCGGCACCGAGGCCGCGCTCGCCGCCGCGCGCATGGGCTGCCAGACCCTGCTGCTGAGCCACAACATCGAGACGCTGGGGGCCATGAGCTGCAACCCCTCGATCGGCGGCATCGGCAAGGGCCATCTGGTCAAGGAGGTCGACGCGCTCGGCGGCGCGATGGCGCTGGCGACTGACGAGGGCGGTATCCAGTTCCGCATCCTCAACGGCAGCAAGGGGCCGGCGGTGCGCGCGACCCGGGCCCAGGCCGACCGCATCCTGTACAAGGCCGCGATCCGCCGCATGCTGGAAAACCAGCCGAACCTGACGCTGTTCCAGCAGGCGGTCGACGACCTGATGGTCGAGGGCGATCGCGTGGTCGGCGCCGTGACGCAGATCGGCATTCGCTTTCGCGCCCGTACGGTGGTGCTGACGGCCGGCACCTTCCTCGACGGCAAGATCCATGTCGGCCTCGAGAACCATGCCGGCGGTCGTGCCGGCGACCCGCCCTCGGTCAGCTTGTCGGCGCGGCTGAAGGAACTCAAGCTGGCGCAGGGCCGGCTCAAGACCGGCACGCCGCCGCGGCTGGACGGCCGCACGATCGACTTCAGCCAGTGCACCGAGCAGCCCGGCGACGGCATGCCGGGCTCTGCCACCGCCGACCAGCCGGTACCGGTGTTCAGCTTCATGGGCAATGCCGCGATGCATCCGCAGCAGCTGCCCTGCTGGATCACGCACACCAACGAGCGCACGCACGAGATCATCCGCAGCGGCTTCGACCGCAGCCCGATGTTCACCGGCAAGATCGAGGGCGTCGGTCCGCGCTATTGCCCGAGCGTCGAGGACAAGATCAACCGCTTCGCCGACAAGGACAGCCACCAGATCTTCCTCGAGCCCGAGGGCCTGACCACGCACGAGTTTTACCCCAACGGCATCAGCACCAGCCTGCCGTTCGACATCCAGCTCGCGCTGGTGCGATCCATCAAGGGGCTGGAGCAGTGCAACATCCTGCGCCCGGGCTACGCGATCGAGTACGACTACTTCGACCCGCGCGAGCTCAAGTCGAGCTTCGAGACCAAGCAGATCAACGGACTGTTCTTTGCCGGCCAGATCAACGGCACCACCGGCTACGAGGAAGCGGCAGCGCAGGGCCTGTTTGCCGGCATCAACGCGGCGCTGCAGGTGCGCGGCGAGGGCGCCTGGTGCCCGCAGCGCGACGAGGCCTACCTGGGCGTGCTGGTCGATGACCTGATCACCAAGGGCGTGACCGAGCCCTACCGCATGTTCACGAGCCGGGCCGAGTTCCGGCTGCAATTGCGCGAGGACAACGCCGACATGCGCCTGACCGAGACCGGGCGTCGCCTGGGCCTGGTCGATGACGCGCGCTGGGATGCCTTCAACCGCAAGCGCGACGCTGTTTCACGTGAAACAGAGCGCCTGAAGTCGAGCTGGGCCAATCCGGCCACGCTGTCGGCCGCCGAGGCCGAGCGCGTGCTGGGCAAGGCGATCGATCACGAGTACAAGCTGTTCGACCTGCTGCGCCGCCCCGGTGTCAGCTATGCCGAGCTGACCACGATGGAAGGCGGCCGCTTTGCCGCCAAGGGCAAGGACGGCGCGCCGGCCCCTGTTTCACGTGAAACATTGGCCGAGCAGTACGAGGCGGTGGTCGAGCAGGTCGAGATCGCGGCCAAGTATTCGGGCTATATCGAGCGCCAGAAGGGCGAGGTCGAGCGCGCTGCCTATTACGAGCATCTCAAGCTGCCGGCCGAGCTCGACTACCTGCAGGTCGCCGCGCTCAGCATTGAGGCGCGCCAGAAGCTGGCCAAGCACCGGCCCGAGACGCTGGGCCAGGCCTCGCGCATTTCGGGCATCACGCCGGCCAGCATCTCGCTGTTGCTGATCCACCTCAAGCGTGGCAAGTTCAAGGGCTTCGCCGAACTGCCCGCTGTCGCCACCGAGAACGGCGAGGTGCAGGCATGAGCGCGCATCCGCTGGAAACCGGCCTGCGCGCCGGCATCGCAGAGCTGGGCCTGGAACTGAACGACGAGCAGGTGGCCAAGCTGCTGTCCTATCTGGACTGGGTCGCCAAGTGGAACAAGGTCTACAACCTGACCGCGCTGCGCGACCCGCAGGAAATGCTGACCCATCACCTGCTCGACAGCCTGGCAGCGGTGGCACCGCTGCGGCGTCAGCTGGCGGCCATGGGGCTGGAAAAGCCGCGCCTGCTCGACGTCGGCTCGGGTGCCGGCCTGCCGGGCGCGGTGTTCGCGATCGTCTGCCCCGAGCTCGATGTCAGCTGCGTCGATACCGTGGCCAAGAAGGCGCTGTTCATCCAGCAGATTGCGGCGGCGTTGCGGCTGCCCAATCTGCACGGCCTGCATGCCCGGGTGGAAAACCTCAAGCAGCACTGGGATGTCGTGAGCTCGCGAGCCTTTGCCTCGCTGGCCGACTTCACCAACTGGTCGCGCCAGGCCCTGGCCGAGCAGGGCGTCTGGCTGGCGATGAAGGGCAAGCATCCGGCCGACGAGATCGTGGCGCTGGCGCCCGAGTTGGAGTTGTTCCACGTGGAACAGCTGCAGGTACCGGGGTTGGACGCCGAGCGCTGCATCGTCTGGGTCCGGCCCAAGGCGGCCTGAATCCGAGCTGACTCCGAAAGGTCTGGGCGCCAGCCAGGCGCCTGGCCTTCGGTCCGTCCTGCCGTCCTGGGCGCGTTGCTGACCACGGCCCGTCACTGTCTTGTCGCAGGCCTTACCCGGGAAAGCCCTTAAACTCGGCGGCAACATCAGGCCTGCGCCATCAGCTGCGCCGGGCATCTTTTTCTGCAATTCTCCTGTTTGAGCTAGCCCCACCATGGCCAAGATCTTTTGCATTGCCAACCAGAAGGGCGGCGTCGGCAAGACCACCACCAGCGTCAACCTGGCCGCCGGACTGGCCAGGATCGGTCAGCGCGTGCTGTTGATCGACCTCGACCCGCAGGGCAATGCGACCATGGGTTCGGGCGTCAACAAGCGCGAGCTCGCACTCAGCATCTACGACGTGCTGCTCGGCGAGGCGACCATTGCCGAAGCTGCCGTCAACGCCGAGGCCTGCGGCTACCGCGTGCTGGGTGCGAACCGCGAGCTGGCCGGCGCCGAGATCGAGCTGGTCGGACTGGACCAGCGCGAACAGCGCCTCAAGCAGGCGCTGGCAGCGGTGGCGGCCGACTACGATTTCGTGCTGATCGACTGTCCGCCCTCGCTGAGCCTGCTGACGCTCAACGGCCTGTGCGCGGCCAACGGCGTGATCGTGCCGATGCAGTGCGAGTATTTCGCGCTCGAAGGCGTGTCCGATCTGGTCAACACCATCAAGCAGGTGCGCGCCAACCTGAACCGCGAGCTCAAGGTGATCGGCCTGCTGCGCGTGATGTTCGACGCCCGCACCATGCTGCAGAAGCAGGTCAGCGACCAGCTGTTCGAGCATTTCGGCGACGAGGTGTTCCAGACCGTGATTCCGCGCAACGTGCGGCTGGCCGAGGCACCGAGCTACGGCCTGCCGGGCGTGGTGTTCGACCCGTCGGCCAAGGGCAGCAAGGCCTTCATCGAGTTCGCGCGCGAGATGGTCGAGCGCATCGAGCGCCTGTGAGCGAGGTTTCACGTGAAACATGCCAACCATGACGCTGCACCGCAGGTGCTGATCCTGCCGGGCTGGCAGGGCAGCGGCTCCGCCCATTGGCAGAGCCGCTGGGAGGCGCTACACGGCTACGCCCGCGTCGAGCAGCATGACTGGCAGCAGCCGCGCCGCGGCGACTGGCTGGCGCGGCTCGACGAGACCGTGATCGACAGCGAGCGGCCAGTCGTGCTGGTTGCGCACAGCCTGGGCTGTGTGCTGGTAGCGGCCTGGGCCAGGTTCTCGCGTCACAGCCACAAGGTGCGCGGCGCGCTGCTGGTGGCGCCGGGCGATGTCGAACAGCCGGACCTGGCACCGGCCTTGCCGGGTTGGGCGCCGATCCTGCGCGATCCGCTGCCTTTTGCCAGCCTGCTGGTCGCGAGCCAGGATGACCCCTATTGCCGCTTCGAGCGTGCCGAGCAACTCGCGCAGGCCTGGGGCAGCCGCCTGGTCGATGCCGGTGCGCGCGGCCACCTGAATGCCGATTCCGGCCTGGGCGACTGGCCCGAAGGCCATGCGCTGCTCCAGCCCTGGCTGGCATAAGCTGAAAGAAGATGGAGCCCCTGATGGCGACGAAAAAATTCAAGGGACTCGGCCGCGGCCTGGAGGCCCTGCTCGGTCCCAAGCTCGACGAGAGCACCAGCCTCGATGCCGCCAGCGCCGAGCTGCCGAACCAGCTTGCCCTGAGCGATCTGGTGCCGGGCAGCTACCAGCCGCGCACGCGCATGGACGAGGGCGCGCTCTACGAGCTGGCCGAGAGCATCAAGGCCCAGGGCATCATGCAGCCGATCCTGGTGCGTCCGCTCGAGGAGGCCGAGGGCCTGCGCCGCCTGGCAGCCTGGCAGCAGCAGCAGGGTCTGCCGGCTGTTCCACGTGGAACGCGGCCGGTCTACGAGATCATCGCTGGCGAGCGGCGCTTTCGCGCCTCGCGCCTGGCCGGCCTCGAGCAGGTCCCGGTGCTGGTGCGCGACGTGCCGAACGAGGCCGCTGCCGCGATGGCGCTGATCGAGAACATCCAGCGCGAGGACCTCAACCCGCTCGAGGAAGCCCAGGGCCTGCAGCGCCTGGTCAACGAGTTCGGTCTGACGCATGAGCAGGCGGCCCAGGCCGTCGGTCGCTCGCGCAGCGCCGCCAGCAATCTGCTGCGCCTGTTGAACCTGACTGAACCGGTCCAGACCATGCTGATGGCGGGCGACCTCGACATGGGCCATGCGCGCGCCTTGCTGGGTCTGGAGCGCGCGGCCCAGATCAGCGCCGCGCACCAGATCAACGCGCGCAAGCTGTCGGTGCGCGAGACCGAGGGCCTGGTGCGCAAGCTCGGCGCAGGTTCCGAGGCTCCGGCCGCCAGGTCGCCCGAATCCAAGTCGCGCGATGTGCTCCGGGTCGAGGAGGAGCTGTCCGACCTGCTGACGGCGGCGGTCGAGGTCCGGATCAAGAAAAGCGTCAAGCGCCATGGCCAGGTCGAGCAGCTCGGCGAGCTTGCGATCCAGTTCGGCTCGCTGGCCGAACTCAACGGCCTGATCGAGCGCTTGCGCGGCCAGACCGATTGAATATCCCGGCCAGCTGAAATTGGACGCCAATCTGAGAAAATGATCAGCAGACCTGCATCGCGGGTTGACATGGGTTCCTCCCCGCACAGGATTGTTATGAGATTTCGCTCCGTCTCTGTTGGCTGGCTGGCCCTGCTGGCGCTGGCTTGTCTGAATGTCGCCGGGGCGCAAGTGCCGCCGCCGTCCCCGCCGTCGGCGGCGCTGCCAGTCGATGCCTTGGCGCAGACCCTGCCATTGGAGCTGGCCCAGCCCTTCGAGCAGGCCTGGGACGTGGTCGAGCTGGCGGGCCAGCCCATGCTGTCCGACAACCAGCGCCCCGCGCGCGTGGTGTTGCGCCCCAATGGCTCGCTCTGGGTCGACGGTGGCTGCAACTACTTCTCGGGGCGGGTCGAACGCGATGCCCAGGGGCTGTTCCGGGTCTCGAAATACGGCAGCACCCAACGGGTTTGCGAAAAGCCCCCGCGCTCCGAAGCTTTCCTGAACTCGGCCCTGATGATGGTCGACAATTTCCGCTGGGACCGCGGCTTGTTGCTGCGCAGCGGCAGCAGCGAGCTGTTGCGGCTGCGACCCAGCGCCAATCAGGATACCCAGGCGCTCGAACAGGGCCTGGGGCGTCGCGCGCTGCCGGCAGTGGCAACTGCTGCCGCCCTCGCTCCGGCGGCGGCAGCGGCGCTGCAGCCGGCCCGGGAGCGTCCAGTCGCCATGCAAGCCGCTTCGGCGCGCCAGGTGGCCAGCCAGGACTGCCGTCCGGTCAAGGCCAGGAAGGGTGCTGGCAAGTCGCGCAAGGCCAAGGCGCCGGTTTGCCAGCCGATCCAGGCCAAGGCGGCCAAGACAGCGGCCGGCAAGGCTTCCCTGCGTGCCGCTGGCGCCAAATCCAGCAAGGCTGTCAAGTCGGCCAAATCCAGCAAGGCCCGGCAAGCCAAGGCGGGCCCGGCGGCCAAGAACCGCGCCAAGAGCAGCGGCAAGAAGAACACCCAGGTCGCACAAAAGCGGACCCAATCCTGAGCCTGGCTGACACCAGATCCTCGGCTCCCCCTCACGCCATTCACCTCGAAACGGAACCGCCATGGGCAATCGACTCACGCAAATCGCCACCCGAACCGGCGATGCCGGCACCACCGGACTCGGCAACAATCACCGTGTCAGCAAGAACAGCCTGCGCGTGCACGCGATGGGCGACATCGACGAGCTCAACTCGCAGATCGGCCTGCTGCTGTGCGAGGAGATGCCCGATGACGTGCGCGCGCTGCTGGTCGAGATCCAGCACCAGCTGTTCAACCTCGGCGGCGAGCTCAGCATCCCGGGCTACGAGCTGCTCAAGGCCGAGGCCGTGCTCACGCTCGACCAGGCGCTGTTGCGCTACAACGCGCAGCTGCCCAAGCTGCAGGAGTTCATCCTGCCAGCCGGAACCCGCGCGGCGGCCCAGGCCCATGTCTGCCGCACCGTGGCCCGCCGCGCCGAGCGCCAGGTGGTGGCACTGGGCAACGAGGAATCGATCAACGAAACCCCGCGCCAGTACCTGAACCGGCTCAGCGACCTGTTGTTCGTGCTCGCGCGCGTGCTCAACCGCGTCAACGGCGGCGACGATGTCTACTGGAAGAGCGAACGGCTGCAACAGGCCGGCCAGGCATGACGCGGTCCGGCAATCCGGTGCAACAACCTGCCAGTGGCAGCTTGCAGCGCTGGGCCCGCTGGACTTTCTGGCTGCTGCTGCTGATCGTCGTGGCGCTGACCCTGTCGCCGACCACCTATCTGCCATCGCAGGCCTTCACTCTGTGGGACAAGGCACAGCATGCGCTGGCCTTCGCCGCGCTGGGCGCGCTGGGTGCGCTGGCCTATCCGCGTCGGCTCGGTCTGCTGGCGGCCAATTTGCTGCTCTTCGGCGGCGCGATCGAGCTGGCCCAGGCCGCTACCGGCTGGCGCAGCGGCGACTGGGCCGACTGGCTGGCCGATGCCGTCGGTCTGGTCGCCGGTCTGGTGCTGGTCGCGCGCCTCAGCCGTTGCGCTGTTGCCAGAAGCCCGGCTGGCCGTAGCGCGCCTTGAGGAAATCGACCCACAGCCGCACCCGTAGCGGCAGGTGCTTGCGCTGCGGGAACACCGCATAGATGCCGTTGGGCGCCGCCGCGTAGTCCTCGAGCAGGGTGACCAGGCGTCCGGCCGCGATGTCGGATTCGACCTCCCAAGTGCTGCGCCAGGCGATGCCGTGACCGGCCAGGCACCATTCATGCAGCACCTGGCCGTCGGTGCAGTCGAACGGCCCGTCCGGCCGCAGATGGATCAGTTGCTCTGGCTTGCCGCCGCGCCCCGGCAGCCGGAACGCCCAGCCGCGCGTCTGCGAGGCATCCGATGACAGCACCAGGCAGTCGAAGCGCGCCAGCTCCTGCGGATGTTCCGGCCGGCCGTGGCGTTGCAGGTAGCGCGGCGCCGCGACGCAGAGCCGCCGGTTGTCGGCCAGCCGCACGCTGATCAGCGACGAATCGGGCAGGTCGCCGACGCGCACCGCGCAGTCATAGCCCTCGCCAGCGAGGTCGATCACGCGGTCGCTCAGGTTCAGCGAGATCGTGACCTCGGGGTGCAGTTCGTGAAACAGCGGCACCAGCGGCGCGACATGGCGCCGTCCGAAACCGGCCGGCGCCGTCAGCCGCAGCCGGCCGCTGGCCTGGGCGCCGCCGGCGCTCACGCTGGCCTCGGCGCTCGCGATCTCGGCCAGCAGGCGCTGGCAGTCCTCGAGGTAGGCACCGCCCTCGTGCGTCAGCGTGATGCGGCGCGTGGTGCGCAGCATCAGCTTGACGCCCAGTTTTTCCTCCAGCAGATCGAGCCGGCGCCCGATCACGGCCGGCGCCACGCCCTCGGCACGCGCCGCCGCGGCCAGGCTGCCGCGCGCTGCGACTGCGACGAAGGTTTCCATCGCCTTGAGCTTGTCCATCCTTGCCTGCGCTTTAGTTAATTTTTATCGATGAGTCTGGGGATAATTTTGTGGATTATGTAAGAAAAAGTCACGACTGAAATTGCAAACTGCCTTCGAATCCCGTCATGGAACTCGCATACAGTGGGGCTGTGGACAAGTCGGCATGGACCTTGCCTGACTTGCCGGTCGAAACCGTCTGGAGACTTGAACATGAACGCCCGCTCGAACAGCAACGCCCGCTTCACCATCCACCGCCTGCAGGTGGCCCAGGAACTGCACCAGTTCATCGAAGACCAGGTGCTGCCTGGCACCGGCATCGAATCCGCCCATTTCTGGGCCGGTTTCGACGCCATCGTCGCCGACCTCGCGCCGAAGAACCGTGCGCTGCTGGCCGAGCGCGACCGCCTGCAGACCGAGCTCGACGCCTGGCACCGCGCCCACCCGGGCCCGATCACCGACATGCCGGCCTACCGCGCCTTCCTGGAGCAGATCGCCTATCTGGTGCCGCAACCGGCGGCGCAGGTCACGACCGCCAATGTCGATGCCGAGCTGGCCCAGCAGGCCGGCCCGCAACTGGTGGTGCCGATCACCAACGCACGCTACGCGCTCAACGCCGCCAATGCGCGCTGGGGCAGCCTGTACGACGCGCTCTACGGCACCGACGCCATTCCCGAGACCGACGGCGCCCAGAAGGGCCGGGGCTACAACCCGGTGCGCGGCGCCAAGGTGATCGCCTTCGCGCGCGATTTCCTCGACCAGTCCGCACCGCTGGCAGCCGGTTCGCACCATGACTCGACCGGCTACGCCGTCGTTGACGGTGCGCTGCAGGTCACGCTCAAGGACGGCAGCGTCAGCGGCCTGAAGCATCCGGCCCAGCTGGCCGGCTACCAGGGCGATGCCGCTGCGCCGAAGTCGCTGCTGTTCGTGCACAACGGCATCCACTTCGACCTGATCATCGACCGCAGCACCGCCATCGGTGCCAGCGACGCCGCTGGCGTCAGCGACCTGGTGATGGAAGCCGCGCTGTCGACCATCCTCGACCTCGAGGACTCGGTCGCCGCGGTCGATGCCGAGGACAAGGTGCTGGGCTACTCCAACTGGCTCGGCATCCTGAAGGGCACGCTGACCGAGACCTTCGAGAAGGGCGGCCAGCAGCTCACGCGCGGCCTCAACCCCGACCGCCTCTACACCGCCGCCGACGGCCAGGGCCAGGTGCGCCTGCACGGCCGCAGCCTGATGTTCCTGCGCAACGTCGGCCATCTGATGACCAACCCGGCCATCCTCTGGACCGATGCCGACGGCAGCGTGCGCGAGATCCCCGAAGGCATCATGGATGCCGTCGTCACCACCACGATCGCGCTGCACGACCTGCAGGGTCATGGCGTCAACGGCATCCGCAACAGCCGCAGCGGCAGCGTCTACATCGTCAAGCCCAAGATGCACGGCCCGGTCGAGGTCGGCTTTGCCGCCGAACTGTTCGGCCGCGTCGAGCAGCTGCTCGGCCTGCCTGACAGCACCGTCAAGCTCGGCATCATGGACGAGGAGCGCCGCACCAGCGTCAACCTGCGCGCCTGCATCGCGGCCGCTGCCAGCCGGGTCGCCTTCATCAACACCGGCTTCCTGGATCGCACCGGCGACGAGATGCATACCGCGATGCTGGCCGGCCCGATGATGCGCAAGGGCGACATCAAGTCCAGCGCCTGGATCGCCGCCTACGAGCGCCGCAACGTGCTGATCGGCCTGCAGTCCGGCCTGCGCGGCCGGGCCCAGATCGGCAAGGGCATGTGGGCCATGCCCGACCTGATGGCCGAGATGCTCAAGCAGAAGATCGGCCACCCCAAGGCCGGCGCCAACACCGCCTGGGTGCCGAGCCCGACCGGCGCCACCCTGCACGCGCTGCATTACCACCAGGTCAGCGTGGCCGAGGTGCAGCAGCAGATCGAGACCAGCGGCGACACCAGCAACGCCGAGCTGGCCGAGAAGCTCATGACCGACCTGCTGACCATTCCGGTGGTGGCCGAGGCCAAGTGGAGCGCCGAGGAGCGCCAGCAGGAGCTCGACAACAACGCGCAGGGCATCCTGGGCTATGTGGTGCGCTGGGTCGACCAGGGCGTGGGCTGCTCCAAGGTGCCCGACATCCACGACATCGGCCTGATGGAAGACCGCGCCACGCTGCGCATCAGCAGCCAGCACATGGCCAACTGGTTGCAGCATGGCGTCGTGACCGAGGCCCAGGTGCGCGCGACCTTCGAGCGCATGGCGGCCAAGGTCGACCAGCAGAACGCCGGCGATCCGGCCTACAAGAGCCTGGTCGCCAACCCCGAGGGCGCGGCCTACCAGGCGGCGCTGGACCTGGTGTTCAAGGGCAAGGAACAGCCGAGCGGCTACACCGAGCCGCTGCTGCACGCCTGGCGCCTGCAGGTCAAGGCTGCTGCCTGATCACGGCCTGAAGTGGAATGAGACGGCGCCCTGCGGGGCGCCGTTTTTTCATGATGGGTCCTGCACCATCGCCACCAGCTTGGCGAAAAAGCGGTGCACATCGTCATGGATTTCGTCAGTCGTCATGGCTGCAGCCACGCGTTCGCGCAGCAGTTCCAGCTTTGCTGGACCCTGGCGCAGGCCATGGAACAAGGAGTCGTCGTTCTCGAACAGAATGCGCTTGCCATCGACCACGGCGAAGATGTTGGCGCTGACGTTGCGCCATGTCTTGCCAGGTGCCAGCGTCAGGTTCTGATCGGAAAAGAACTGATCGATGCTGGCCAGCACGGCTTGGGCCAACGGGTCTTCCCCGCTGCTTTCCATGAGCTGCAGCGCCACACGCTGCCAGGCCGTGGGGACCAGCAGGTAGTTCTCTATGTTCTTGCGCTTCCACTCCACGATGGCCGGATTACTTTCCGGCGGGTGAAAGGC
Source organism: Malikia spinosa (assembly GCF_002980625.1). Taxonomy (GTDB): domain Bacteria; phylum Pseudomonadota; class Gammaproteobacteria; order Burkholderiales; family Burkholderiaceae_C; genus Malikia; species Malikia spinosa. The sequence goes on from NZ_PVLR01000005.1 coordinate 26,867, forward strand.
CTTCTCGGCATCATCGTAGTCGAACAGCATCAGCCGCTTGACGCCTGGCACGATCTGACTCAAGGCAATGAAATGCTCATCGGCCTGGCGCCGCATTTCGTGCTTGTTGCCGCCGCCCATGACCTTGAAGCACAGCCGGTCCATCACCGGCAAGGCATGGCACTGTTCGGCCCAGCCGCGCAGCAGGCGTTCGTCGCTTTCGCCTTCGATGTAGACGATGTAGGGGGAACCCATCAGGCGGGTGATTTCCTCGTTCGAGACATCGGCCATGGCCCGCAGCATGGCTGGGGTGGAGTCGATCCGGGAGGGTTTTTGCCGCAGCAGCGACAAGATCTGCCTGGCATCAACCCCCTTGGCGAATTCCTCGGCGTGGGTGGCGATCAGGAACTGGACGCCTTTCTCGGCGGATTTCCTCTTGAAATAGTCGAGCAACTCCCGCTGCAGGTTGACGTGCAAGTGCGCATCAGGTTCGTCGAGCAGTATGGTGCTGGGCTGGTAGCCATACAGGAAGGCCAGCAGGGTCATGGTCTGGTGAAAACCGCTGCCACCCGAGATCAGGTCGTAGGTCTTGCCGTTCTGCTTGTATTCCACCCCGATGTAGACATCCTTGGCCGAGTCGTAGCGGGGTGGCAGCAGATCGACAGCAAACCAGCGTTTGACCACGGCGACCAGTTCAGCCCAGTCTGCTGGAGCGACTGCACGCCGGACAGGCGGGGGCGGCATCGGGTTGACACCGCTGTCCACAGGCGGACGCCATACCTGCAGCAACAGATTGCGCAGCACGCTGCCTGGCTGTCCCTTGCCCACCTGCTGGCGAATGGGGGCCTTGTCCAGCCATTTCTCGGCCGGCTCCAGGCCGGAGAAGGGCGGGACGTAGGCAATGCGGGGTAGCTTCCCCTTGGCTTGGCAATCGCGAAACGTCTTCCAGCCCCCGATCGGGATGGCGTAGAGGGTTTGCGGTGAGTGGTAGCGCAACTCAAGGCCGAACGATTCGCTGCCGCCGCCCGCGGTCTTCCACTCCACGATGATCTCGATCAGGATGAACTGTTGTCGTTTCACACCGGCTTCGTCGGTGGGGTAGGCGCGGTCGGTCCTGTCCTTCCACAGCAGGTTGAATTCCGGCACCGGCAAGGCGGTGAAGTTGGGCAGCACGATCTGGATGCCCTTGTTGCCGCTGCTGCGCGGGTTGCGGTCAAATTCATCGACGCAGAACTGCCAGATCGCGAGCGCTTGCAAGACCGTGCTCTTGCCGCTGTTGTTGCGCCCCACCAGCAGATCGAAGTCGGTGAAGGGATAGCTTTGCTCGCCAATGCTCTTGAAGTTGCGTAGCTTCAGTTGGGTGATCATCACGCTAAGCTAACACGACTTTTATGTCGGTGAATGTCGCGCCTGGCGGGTCATGCTTGCCACAGCCAGCAGTTGCAGATCGGATGCATTGACTCAATGAGCGATGACCATGCCAAACCCACTGATCCTGTTCGGCGCCTTCGACCGCCACAATTTCGGCGACCTGCTGCTGGCGCAGGTCGCAGCTGCGCTGCTGCCCGGACGCGAGCTGCATTGCGCCGGCCTCGCCGAGCGTGACCTGCGGCACTGGGACGGCTTTGCCGTGCGGGCCTTGCCGGAGCTGCTGGCCGAACTCGCGCCGCGCCCGCCCGACCTGCTGCATGTCGGCGGCGAGATCCTCGACTGCAGCGCCTGGCAGGCCGCCGTCATGCTGCTGGCACCGGAACAGGCGCAAGCCGTGATCGCCTATCTGGCGCCGCGTGCCGCTGAGCGCGAGGACTGGATCAAAAGCCGCACGGGTGGCGCGCTGGCGCCCTATGTCGCCTCCCCCGTGCGTCTGCCCGGGTTACGCCGCACCGCTTTCGCCGGTGTTGGCGGCGTCGGGCTGGCGCAGGCGCCTGAAGGTCTGCGTGCCGAGGTGCTGGCCGCGCTGCGCGCGGCGTCCTTCGTCTCGGTGCGCGACCGCATCACGCTGGCGACCCTGGCCCAGGCCGGCATCATGGCCCGCCTGCTGCCCGACCCGGCGGTGTTAGTCGCCCACCTGTTCGGCCGGCAGATCCGCCAGCGCGCCGAAGCCGGCGAGCCTGCCGTCTGCCAAGCGGCTTTCCCGTCGGGTTACCTGGCGCTGCAGCTCGGCCCTGAATTCGCCGACGATGCCTGTCTCGACGCGCTCGCGGCCCAGTTGCAGGCGCTGCTGGCCGCCACCGGCATGGGGCTGGTGCTGTTCTGCGCCGGCCTGGCGCCCTGGCACGACAACCCCGCGACGCTGCAGCGCCTGGCGGCCAGGCTGCCAGCCCTGCCGCTGCGCCTCATGGAGTCGGCCCGGCTGTGGGACATCTGCGCGCTGATCGCCGGTAGCCGCGCCTGCGTCGCGAGCAGCCTGCATGCCCGCATCGTCGCTACTGCCTTTGGGCTGCCGCGCCTGAGCCTGGTGCCGCCCGGCGCCAGCGGGCAATCCCGCAAGCTGGCGGCCTATCTCGACAGCTGGGAGCTGCCGGGTTTGCCGACCTGCGTCTTGCCCGCCGGCCTGGCTGATGCCCTGTTACAGGCGCTCGCAGCGGACGTCGGTGCGCTACAGCGCCAGGCCCAAAGTCTGAGTGCCGCCTGCCGGGCCGGCCTGGCCAGTCTGGGCCTGGCAGAGGGGTTTTCAGGGCCGGACCGGGACCCTTGAAACCCCTTCGTGAGCGACAGAAAAATGACAATCCAGGCCCTGATCAACCGGCCTGACAATCGGCCATCAACAACAAAGTTATTTATTGACGTAATATTTTTACGTAAAGATTCTGGTTGACTCGATGATCGATGATCGATGATCGATGCCGCCTGCAGGCCTGATTGGGCCAGGCCCTGCTGGGCAGGGCGCGGCGCGGCATCGTCCTGTCACGGGCGCATACTTAAGATACAGGCCGGATGCATGGGCGCCTGCAAGGCAGTCCGTGCCGGCAGGTCGGAAAGAAGAAGGGCGTCGTATGGAAGCGAAAGAGTGGCAGCAACCGGGTGCAGGCCAGGGCCAGCCCGAAAGCGGGCGCGAGGCCCAGCGCAGCACCTGGGTCAGCGTGGCGGTCAACCTGGTGCTGACCCTGGCCCAGGTGGTGGTGGGCCTGTTCGCGGCTTCGCAGGCGCTGGTGGCCGACGGCATCCATTCGCTGTCCGACCTGCTGTCCGACTTCGTCGTGCTGCTGGCGATCCAGTACAGCCGCAAGGCGCCCGATGCCGATCACCCCTACGGCCATCAGCGCTACGAGAACGCCGCCTCGCTGGTGGTCGGTGCCCTGCTGCTGGCCGTCGGCGTCGGCATGCTGTGGTCGGCCGGCGTCAAGCTGCTCGCGCCGGCGGCGATTCCCCAGGTGGACCGGCTTGCGCTCTGGGTCGCGCTGTTCACGCTGGTGGCCAAGGAAGGGCTGTTCCGCTATCTGCTGGCGGTCGCCAGGCGCCTGCGCTCCAGCCTGCTCGAGGTCAATGCCTGGCATTCGCGCTCGGACGCCGCTTCCTCGCTGGTGGTCGCGCTCGGCATCGGTGGCAACCTGCTGGGCTACGGCCTGCTCGACCCTATCGCGGCACTGATCGTCAGCCTGATGGTGCTCAAGATGGGCTGGGAATTCCTCTGGAAAGCGCTCAACGACCTGACCGATCATGCGGCCTCCGAGCAGGAGATGCAGGCGATCGCCAGCGATATCCTTGCCACCCCGGGCGTGCTCGGCGTGCATGACCTGCGCACGCGCAAGACCGGCGACCTGATCCTGGTCGACGTGCACCTCGAGATCGACGGCGACCTCAGCGTGCGCCAGGGCCACGAGATCGCCGAGGCCGTCCATGCGCGCGTGCTGGCGCAGCATCCGGTGCTCAATATCCTGACCCATGTCGACCCGGTCTGATTCCTTGTCGGACCCGAACAGTAGATTTGCCACAATACCCGCCATGAGCACCCACATCGCCCCCTATCCCCTGTCGCGTCCGCGTCGCCTGCGGCGTGACGTCTTCACCCGCAACCTGGTGCGCGAGCACCACCTGACCACGCATGACCTGATCTACCCGGTATTCGTGCTCGAGGGCGAGGGCCGGCGCGAGGCCGTGGCCTCGATGCCCGGCGTCGAGCGCCTGAGCCTGGACCTGCTGCTGCCGGTGGCGCGTGAATGCGTGGAGCTGGGCATCCCGGTGATGGCGCTGTTCCCGGTGATCGACCCGGCGCTCAAGACCCCCGATGGCTCCGAGGCCTGGAACCCCGACGGCCTGATCCCGCGCGTGGTGGCCCGCCTGAAGGCCGAGCTGCCGGAACTCGGCATCATGACCGACGTCGCGCTCGATCCCTACACCAGCCATGGCCAGGATGGCCTGCTTGATGGCCAGAACTACATCATCAACGATGCCACGGTCGAGGTGCTGGTGCGCCAGGCGCTGGCCCAGGCCGCCGCCGGTGTCGACATCGTTGCGCCGTCCGACATGATGGACGGCCGCATCGGCGCGATCCGCCAGGCGCTCGAAGCTCACGGCCATGTCCACACCCGCATCATGGCCTACAGCGCCAAGTACGCCTCGGCCTTCTACGGCCCGTTCCGTGACGCGGTCGGTTCGTCCGCCAACCTCGGCAAGGCCGACAAGAAGGTCTACCAGATGGACCCGGGCAACACCGACGAGGCGCTGCGCGAGGTCGCGCTCGACCTGGCCGAGGGTGCCGACATGGTGATGGTCAAGCCCGGCATGCCTTACCTCGACGTGGTGCGCCGGGTCAAGGAAGAGTTCAAGGCGCCGACCTTCGCCTACCAGGTCAGCGGCGAATACGCGATGCTCAAGGCCGCGGCGCAGAACGGCTGGCTCGACCATGACGCCGTCATGATGGAGTCGCTGCTGGCCTTCAAGCGTGCCGGTGCCGACGGCGTGCTGACCTATTTCGCCCGCGACGCTGCCCGCCTGCTGCGCCAGCAGGGCTGAAGCCGCAGCGCCCCGGTCCGATGCGCGTCTTCCACCTCGCCGAGCTCAGCATCCGTGAAAGCGCCGTCCTGCCGACGGCGCTGCCGGAGAGCGGGTTTCTCTGGATCGCGCTCGGGCGGCGCGAGTTCGAGGCGCAGCAGGCCGAGGTCCAGGCCTGTCTGCAGCAGCTGTGCGGCAGCGCGCTGGTTGACCTGCACCTGTCCGACCTGCTCAACAACCAGCTGCCGTCGCATTACGACTACACCGCGCAGTACGACCTGCTGGTGTTCCGCCGGCTGGCCCAGGGTCGCAGCGACATCGAGGCCGAACCCTACAGCCCGTCGCTCGAGCACCTGCCGCGCCGCGGCGGCCCGCCAGTGCTGCGCCGCATCGACACCAGTCCGGTCGGCTTCGCGCTGTTCGACCAGCTGCTGCTGACCGTGCATCCGACCGATTGCGCCGTGCGCGACAGCTATGCCGCCCGCCTGCTGGCCCTGACGGCCAACGGCCATGCCGAGTTCACCGAGCCCGGGCGCAGCGCGGCCGTGCGCTTCATGCCCAGCAGCAGCGGCGACCTGATGCTGCGCCTGGTCAACCAGATGGTGGACGGCTACCTCGAGCTGCGGCGCGAGCTGACGCGCCAGCTCGATCACTGGCAGGCCGAGCTGCTGAACCCGAAGTCCCGCTTCCACAACTGGAGCAGCCTGCTGCAGGTCCGGCTGGCGCTGCACCAGCTCGACGAGATCTGCGAGGACCAGCGCAGCGCGATCCAGGACTGGATCGAGGCGCTCGACAGCTGGCCCGAGGCGTCGACGCCGCTCGACCAGCGCGCCCATGAACTGCTCAAGGTGCGCAGCCGCGACGTGCTCGAGCATATCGAGCGCGTGGTGCACCACGTGCGCCGCCTCGAGCAGAGCGCCGAGGTCGCGGTCCAGATGCATTTCAACGCCCAGGGCCATCGCACCAACGAGATCATGCGCATCCTGACGGTGCTGACCGCGATCTTCCTGCCGCTGAACCTGATCGCGGGCATCTTCGGCATGAACTTCGACTTCATCCCGCTGCTGCATCTGCAGGCGGGCTTCTGGTGGGCGATGACCGCGATGGTGGTGATCGCCGTCAGCCTGGTTTTCTATTTCTGGCGCAAGCGCTTCCTGGAGCACCGTACTTGAGCACCGACCTGTCCTCTGCCGCTCTGGAAGTCCTGCGCGAAGTCTTCGGTTATTCGGCTTTCCGTGGCCCGCAGGCCGACATCGTCGAGCAGGTGGCCGCTGGCGGCGACGCGCTGGTGCTGATGCCGACTGGCGGCGGCAAGTCGCTGTGCTACCAGGTGCCGGCGATCCTGCGCCAGCGCGCGGGGCAGGGCGTGACGATCGTGGTGTCGCCGCTGATTGCGCTGATGCACGACCAGGTCGGCGCGCTGCTGGAAGCCGGCGTCAGCGCGGCCTACCTCAACTCCAGCCTGAGCCCGGAGCGGGCGGCCGAGATCGAGCGCCAGCTGCAGCGCGGCGAGATCACCTTGCTCTACGCCGCGCCCGAGCGCCTGACCACTTCGCGCTTCATGGCGCAGCTGCAGGCACTGCACGAGCGCGGCCTGCTGAGCCTGTTCGCGATCGACGAGGCGCATTGCGTGAGCCAGTGGGGCCACGATTTCCGGCCCGACTACCGCGGTTTGGCCACCTTGCACGAGCGCTTCCCCGACGTGCCGCGCGTCGCGCTGACCGCGACTGCCGATGAATTGACGCGCGCCGACATCGTGCATCACCTGCGGCTGGAGGAGGCGCGCCATTTCGTCTCCAGCTTCGACCGGCCCAACATCCGCTACACGATTGTCGAGAAGAAGGACAGCCTGCAGCAGCTGCAGCGCTTCATCCGCCACGAGCACATGGGCGCCAGCGGGCATGACGCCGGCGTGGTCTATTGCCAGTCGCGGCGCAAGGTCGAGGATGTCGCGGCCCAGCTCGCGGCGGCCGGCTTCAACGCGCTGCCCTATCACGCCGGCCTGGAGCAGGCGACCCGCCAGCGGCACCAGGACCGCTTCCTGCGCGAGGAGGGCATCATCATGGTCGCGACGGTGGCCTTCGGCATGGGCATTGACAAGCCCGACGTGCGCTTCGTGGCCCATGTCGACATGCCGAAGAACATCGAGGGCTATTACCAGGAGACCGGACGCGCCGGCCGCGACGGCGAGCCGGCCGATGCCTGGATGGCCTACGGCCTGCAGGACGTGGTCAACCAGCGCCGCATGATCGACGAGAGCCCGGCGGCCGAGGAATTCAAGCAGGTGCTGCGCGGCAAGCTCGAAGCGCTGCTGGCGCTGGCCGAGGCGACCGACTGCCGCCGCGTGCGCCTGTTGGCCTATTTCGGCGAGAAGTCCCAGCCCTGCGGCAACTGCGACAACTGCCTGCAGCCGCCGCAGACCTGGAACGCGACCGAGGCCGCGCGCAAGCTGCTGTCCTGCATCTACCGCGTGCAGCAGGCCGGCGGCGCGTCCTTCGGCGCCGGCCACCTGATCGACATCCTGCGCGGCAAGCGCTCAGAGAAGGTCGAGCAGCATGGTCATGCCACCCTGAGTACCTTCGGCATCGGCGCCGACCTGGGTGAGAGCGAGTGGCGCAGCATCGCGCGCCAGCTGATCGCGCGCGAGGCGATCCGGGTCGATGCCGAGCATTTCAACACCCTGCGCCTGGGCGAGGCCGCGCGCGCCATCCTCAAGGGCGAGGACCAGGTGTTCGTGCGGGTGCAGAGCGCCGCGCCCGCGCGCAGCCGCAGCGCGGCGCGCCAGCGCGTGGTCACCGCCGAGGCCAATCTGACGCTGGCGGCGCGCGAGACGCTGGCCGCGCTCAAGGCCTGGCGGGCCCAGGTCGCGCGCGAGCACAACCTGCCGCCTTTCATGATCTTCCACGATGCGACGCTGCGCGCGATCGCCGAGCTGCAGCCGCAGCGCCTGGCCGAGCTGGAGGGCATATCCGGCCTGGGGCAGAAGAAGCTCGAGGCCTATGGGGCCGAGGTGTTGCGGGTGGTGCAGGGCTGAAGCCATGGATGCCCAGCCCGACCTCGCCCGCTTCCTCACCGCCCAGGCGCCGGTCATCGACGGCGTGCTGGCCGAGCTGCAAGCCGGCTACAAGGAAAGCCACTGGATGTGGTTCGTCTTCCCGCAGCTAGGCGCGCTCGGGCGTAGCGCGACGGCCCGCTTCTACGGCATCGAGGATCTGGAGCACGCGCGGCGCTATCTTGCACATCCGGTGCTGGGGCCGAGCCTGCTGGAATGCACCCGCGCCGTGCTGGCGCATGGTGACCGGAGCGCGCACGCGATCTTCGGCTCGCCCGACGACCTCAAGTTCCGCTCCTGCATGACGTTGTTTGACCTGGCCGGGTCGCACCCGGAGTTTCGGCAGGCGCTCGAACGGTTCTATGGCGGCGAGCCCGATCCGGTGACGGTCGGGGTGCTGGCCTAGCCTACAGGCCGGCGCGCTTTCCAGCCCTCGAACTGCGAAGGGCGCAGGCCGTAGCGTGCCAGTACGCCCTCGTGCAGGCGGCGCAGTTCATCGACGATCAGCGCGCGCAGATCGCCCAGTTCCGCATCGGGCACGCTGGCTTGCGCCGTGGCCTGTTCGATCAGTTCCATTGCATCGGCCTGTGGTGACGTAACCACCTCGCGCACCGCTGACTTGATCAGGTCGCGCCAGCGCAGACGCAGCGGGTCTGGCTCGGCCAGTTGCTGGCGTATGGCCAGGTATTCCTGGGTCGAGCGCTCGTAGGCCCAGACGAACAGGTCGCGCAGCAGTTCGATCCGGGTCATTTCATAAACTCCCAGCATGGCCCGGCTGTAGGCCTGCTCGGGTACGTCGAGGAAGGTCAGCGGGCACAGGTTGGCGCGGAACAGCGGCAGGTTGGCCGCCAGCCGCGAGCAGCGCTTGTTGATGTCGGCAAAGGGCTGCAGATAGGGCAGCTGCACCATGACGAAGAAGGCCTGCTCGAACGGATCCTCGATGCGATCAGCCTTGTCCAGCAGGACGTCCAGCGCATCCTCGATCTGGGTCGGTACCGACAGCGGGCGGTAGACGCTCAGACCGATATCGACCGCGTGCCGCCTGACTCGGCCCTCGTCTGCAGGGTTGGGCAGCAGGTTTTCGGCCAGCGCGGCGTGCAGGTTCATCAGCGTGTAGCGGTCGAAACCGACCGTGGCGATGTTCTCTACCAGCAGCTCGATCGCTGCCTTGTGGTTGAGGATCATCTGCGTCTCGATCGCGCCCTTGCCCTGGGCGACGCGGCCATGCTCGATCAGTTCGAGCGTGTCCAGCCGCGAATAGGTGTTGCCCTCCAGTTGCGACGAGGCCCAGGACAGATCGATCAGCAGCCGGTTCAGGATCGAGCGGCTGTAGGTGCCTGCCGGTTGGTTGAGCTGGGCGGTGCGCCCGAGCCGGTGCAGCTGCTGGCGCAGCGATAGCGGCAGGTAGAAGCTGCTGTTGGGTTCGTAGCGGTCCAGGAAGTCTCGCTGGTAGCCGACCGGCTTGCGTGCCATCAGTGGCTGGTCGATGTAGGAAAGGATGTCACGGCTGTCCTCGGACAGGGGGATGAGCGTCGTCCAGTCATCGCGTGGCATGGCCGAGGTGCCGGCTGGTGTAGCGGCCAAGGCGACGTAACGCCTGGCCCGACCCATGCCCCGGGCTTCGATCCGGCCGGCATGCAGCAAGGCTTCGATCCGGCGCTGCAGCGTTCGCCTGGCCATTTGTGGATGCAGCATCTGCAGCTCTGTCAGGCTCAGGCCTGCCGCCTGTGCAGCCAGGGAGGCATAAAGGTCCGGTGTATCGGTCATGGCGCAGTTTCCACAAGAATTGGCGCGATTCTGGCGCAGTTCATGAAATCGCGCCATCAGTCACCGCTTGAATTCCGGCCTCAGCCCGTGAATCCCATGCTGCGCCGCTCCCTGACCTCGGGCTTGAGCCGGTGCTCGGCCTCGAGCTGTTCCAGCCAGCCCTCGGGGTCGAGTGGCTCTTGCCCGAGGCCTATGGGGCCGAGGTGCTGCGGGTGGTGCAGGGCTGAGAAGGTAGCTGCGCGAGCCGGCCAGGAGTCAGGTCTTGGCCGCTTCGCCGTGCAGCCATGACAGGAATGCCTCGACGGCCGGCCGCTTGGCGTGGCGCTCCGGATAGACGGCAAAATGCGCCTTCACGCGTATCCCCTGCTCCAGGCCGAACACCGCCTTGAGCTTGCCCTCGGCCAGGTGCCCGCCCGCGTTCACCGCGCTTTCCAGCGCCACGCCCAGGCCCTGGGTCGCTGCGTCGAGCGACATCTGGGCCCGGTCGAACCGCACAGGAAACCGCTCCGGCGCGTGCAGCCGCGTGAAGCGGCCGAACCAGTCCGACCACTGCACCACGCTCACATTGCTCTGGATCAACGGCAGTTCCAGCAGTTGCTCGACCCGCTTGAGCTTGTGCTGCTTGATGAAGGCCGGGCTGGCCAGCGGCACGATGGACTCCTCGAACAAGGGCTCGACCACCAGGCCCCCCCATTGCGGGACTCCGTAGCGAATGTCGATGTCTGCCTGGCCAAGCGCGAAATCGCTGGGTGTATGGGCCGCCGACAGGTTCAGCGAGATGTCGGGATAGGCCTGCGCGAAGCGGTGCAGGCGTGGCATCAGCCACAGACTGGCGATGCTGGGCGCCGAATGCACATACAGGCTGTTGCGAATGCCCTGGCGCAGGTCGTCCGTCGCGGCGGAGATGGCGGTCAGTGCCGTCCCCACATGCAGCAGGTAATGCTCGCCCGCCGGGCTCAGCCGCACCCCATGCGCGCTGCGCTCGAACAGGCGAATGTCCAGCATGGCCTCCAGGCGTGCAATCTGGTGGCTGATCGCTGACGCGGTGAGGTGCAATTCCGCCGCTGCCAGCGTGAAGCTTCGGCGGCGTGCCACGGCTTCGAAGGCCTGCAGGCTGTTGATGGGTGGCAAGGCGGGCATGGGGTCAACCCTGACTTCAGATGAAAAAGCGTCATCCTACACTGATATTAAATCGCTTGTCATCAACTTGAACCGCTTTGAGAATCCGGTCTCAGAACAGGAGATCAGGCACCTCGGTGCCACAGCACAGACCAGTCCCCCATCGGGATCGTGCGTCTCCTGCGCTTGTTCAACACACAGGAGACATCGGACATGCTGCTCAAAGACCAGGTTGCCATCATCACCGGCGGTGCAGGCCTCAATGGCCTGGGATTCGCCACCGCCCGCCTCATGGCCGCACAAGGTGCCAAGGTCGCCATCCTCGACCTGGAACGCGCGGACCCGGCTGGAGCCGCTGCCCAGCTGGGCCCGGAACACATCGGCCTGGTGGCCGACGTGACCGACAAGGCGTCCTGCGATGCCGCCGTGGCGGCGGTGCTGCAAGCCTTCGGCCGGGTCGACACCCTGGTGAACAACGCCGGCATCACGCAGCCGGTCAAGACGCTGGAGATCACGGGCAACGACTACGACCGCATTCTCGACGTCAGCCTGCGCGGCACGCTGTACATGTCGCAGGCGGTGTTGCCCGCCATGCGCCAGCAGCAAGGCGGCTCGATCATCTGCATCTCGTCGGTGTCGGCGCAGCGTGGCGGCGGCATCCTGGGCGGCCCGCACTACTCGGCGGCCAAGGCTGGCGTGCTCGGCCTGGCCCGCGCCATGGCCCGCGAGTTCGGCCCCGAGAACATCCGGGTCAACTGCATCACGCCCGGCCTGATCGGCACCGACATCATCAAGGGCAAGCTGACCGAAGAAAAGAAGGCCGAGATCGCAGAAACTATTCCGCTCGCTCGCCTGGGATGCGCCGATGACATCGCTGGCGCTTGTGTGTTCCTGGCCAGCGGCCTCTCAGGCTACTGCACCGGGATCACGCTCGACGTCAACGGCGGCATGCTGATCCACTGAGAATTTTCTTCCTGCCCCATCACATAAAAGGAGACAACACCATGCAACGCAAGACCTTCACCCGCACGCTGTTCGCCGTCGCCGCCCTGGCGGCTGCCTTGCCCCTGGCGGCACAGGCCCAGACCATGAAGCTGACGCTGGGCCACGGAGCTGCGCCGGGCAACCCACGGCACGAAGCTGCCGTGAAGTTCGCTGACTTGCTCAAGGCAAAGACCGCAGGACGCATCGAGGTGCAAGTCGCTCCCTCGGCCCAGCTGGGTGACGATGCCGCCATGGTGACTGCCTTGCGTACCGGTGCGCTGGACATGACGGCCAACTCGCAGGGTGCCGTGTCCTCCGCCGTGCCGGAATACGCAGCCTACGGGATGCCGTTCCTGTTTTCCTCGCCCGCACAGGCCTTCAAGCTGCTCGACGGCCCCCTCGGTCAGGAGTTGGCGCAGAAGTCGGCCGACAAGGGCATGGTGGTGCTGGGCTACTGGGACAACGGCATCCGCCACATGAGCAACAGCAAGCGCCCCATCAGCAAGGTCGAGGACATGAAGGGCCTGAAGATGCGCACCCCGCCCGACGCCGTGCTGGTCGACATCATGCAGGCCTTGGGTGCCGAGGCGCAGCAGATCAAGTTTGCCGAGTTGTACGTGGCGTTGCAGCAGGGTGTGGTGGACGGTCAGGAGAACCCCCTGGTGAACTTCCATGCCAGCAAGCTCTATGAAGTGCAGAAGCACCTGGCGCTGACCAGCCACATGTTCCAGATGACCCCCTTCCTGATGAGCAAGCGCAGCTGGGACCGCCTGTCCGAGGTCGACCGCAAGGCCGTGACCGAATCCGCTGCCGAGGCCACGGCGCTGCAGCGCAAGATGTCCCAGGACGCCGACGACAAGCTGCTCGCCGACCTCAAGGCCAGGGGCGTGCAGGTGACTTCGGTCGACAAGGCCGCCTTTGCCAAGGCCACTGCTGCCGTGGACGACAAGTGGCTGGCCACTTCCATCGGGCCTTACCTCAAGAAGGTCATCGCCGCCGCGCGCTGATCGCCAGCAGCGATCGAGCCAGTCCTTCCCCATAGCCGCTGAATGGGCCTGCGCGCATTCAGCCCAAGGAGTTTCCCGATGAACCTCATCGAACGGGCCATCGTCGGTCTGTGCCGCCTGTTGCTGTGGATCAGCACGGCTGTCATCTTCGTGATCCTGGTGGTCAACACCATGCTGCGCTATGCCACCGGCAGCAGCCTGCAGTGGGCCAACGAGGTGCCTGAACTGTTGTTTCCCTGGCTGGTCATGTCGGGCGTGGTGCTGGCCGCAGCACATGGAGCCCATATCACCACCAGCTTCCTGATGGACGCAGTACCGGCCGCGTTGCGCCGCTGGACGGCGATTGGCACCTGGCTGGTGGTCGCCGCCCTCTACGGCACGCTGGCCAAGTCCACCTTCCAGATGCTGGAGATCGTGCATGACGAGAAGTCGGCCATCCTGCAACTGCCCGGCTCTCTGACCTACGGCTGCGTCATGGGCGGGCTGCTGATGCTGAGCCTGCTGGCCCTGAAGTCGGCCTGGAACGCCTGGCTGTCGACGCCGGTGGAGCATGACCCCAGTGAAGAACCCGCCGTGCCCGAAGCGCACTGGTAAGCCCATGTCATCCACGCAAAGGAACACGCCATGAGCGCCCTCATACTTTTTGTCTTTCTCGGGGCGGCCGTGCTGGCCATGCCCATTGCCCACGCGTTGCTGGTTGCCGCCATGGCCGCGGCTGCCTCCTCCGACCGCGTTCCGCTGGACTTGCTGGTGCAGCAGATGGTGGCACAGGTGCAGAGCTTTCCACTGATCGCGATCCCGTTCTTCATGCTGACGGGCTCGCTGATGATGGGCGGTCGCCTCGGTGCCGCGCTGGTCGGTGTGCTGTCGACGCTGATCGGCCGCTTTCACGGCGGCCCGGCCCAGGTGGGTGTGCTGTCGTCGACGCTGTTTGGCGGCGTGTCGGGCTCGGCGGTGGCCGATGCCTCGGCCATCGGCTCGCTGCTGATTCCCTGGCACAAGAAGCTGGGCTATCCGCCAGCCTTTTCCGCCGCCACGCTGGCTGCCGCCGCCACCATCGACATCCTGATCCCGCCGTCGATCCCGATGATCCTGTTTGCGCTGACCGCCAACGCCTCGATCGCGGCGCTGTTCGTGGCGGGCATCCTGCCTGGCCTGCTGATGTGCGGCGGCTTCATGTTCATGTGCTGGTGGGTGGGTCGTCGCCGCAACTTCCCGCGCGACACGACACCGATCGACTGGAGCGTGTTCCGCACCCATCTGCTGTACGCGTTGCCCGCCCTGCTGCTGCCGGTGCTGATCGTGGTGTTCCTGCGCTTTGGCATCGCCACCCCGACCGAGGTCGCGGTGCTGTCCACGCTCTACGCCGCAGCCGTGTCCGTCGTGGTCTACCGCGACCTCTCGCTCAAGCGACTCAACGATGCGGTGGTGCACGCAGGCCTGGCCACCGGCGTGGTGCTGCTGGTGATCATGGCATCCAGCGCTATCGGCTGGTTGCTTACCTATGACCAGATGCCCGCCGGAGTGGCGAACTGGGTGACGCAGAACGTGGACCAGGACTGGATCGTGATCCTCATCATGAACCTGCTGATGCTGCTGCTTGGCATGTTCATCGACCTGCCCGCCGCCGTGCTGCTGCTGACCCCGGTGTTCCTGCCCTTGGCACAGGGCATTGGCATGGACCCGGTGCAGCTGGGAATCATGATGGTGGTGAACCTGGCGGTAGGGCTGTACACGCCCCCGGTCGGCACCACGCTCTTCATCACCAGCGCGCTGGCCAAGGTCAAGGTCGGCCAGACGGTGCGCGAACTGGGTCCCTTCTACCTCGTGGCCTTCTTCGTCCTTGCGCTGGTGTCCTACGTTCCAGCCTCCATCCTGCGCTGAGCGCCCCCGTTTTCCTTCAGGAGCATTTGCATGACTTCATCCGCCGACCAATTGCCTGCGCTCGCGCAGTGCGCCCACCGCATCCGCCGCTACGCGCTGCGCATGGGCGAAGTCCAGGGCCAGGGCTATATCGGCCAGGCCCTGGGCTGGGCCGACGTACTCGCCGTGGCCTACGGTCACGCGCTCAACTTCAGGCCGCAAGACCCCAAGTGGGAAGGTCGCGACCGCTTCCTGCTCTCGCACGGCCACTACGCCATCGCCTTCTATGCGGCGCTGATCGAGGCCAGGATCATTCCGGAAGAAGAGCTGGAGACCTACGGCAGCGACGACAGCCGCCTGCCCATGTCGGGCATGGTCACCTATACCCCGGGCATGGAGATCTCGGGTGGATCGCTGGGCCAGGGCCTGCCGATTGCCGTCGGCATGGCGCTGGGCCTGCGCCACAAGCAAAACCCGGCGTTTGTCTACAACTCGATGTCCGATGGCGAGCTCGACGAGGGCTCGACCTGGGAGGCGGCCATGTCGGCTGCCCACCACGGCCTGTCCAACCTGATCTGCCTGGTCGACATCAACAACCAGCAGGCCGACGGTCCCTCGACCAAGGTGCTGGGCTTCGAGCCGCTGGCTGACAAATGGGCTGCCTTCGGCTGGCATGTGCAGCGCGTCGATGGCAACGACCTGGCGGCCGTGCTGGCCGCCTTCGACCGGGCCCGCGCGCTCACCGAAGCCAAGCCGCGCGTGATCCTGTTCGACACGCTGATGGGCAAGGGCGTGCCCTTCCTCGAAACGCGCGACAAGAACCACTTCATCCGCGTGGACCCGTCCGAATGGCAGCAGGCCCTTGCTGTCCTTGATCAATCGCAGCCCGCAGGAGCAGTCGCATGAACACCGTTGCAGCCAAGAAACCCCGCCTCACCACCTCCGCCATGATCGCGTCCATCGCCAGCGAAGGGCAGCGCGTGACAGCCGCGCCTTTCGGCAAGGCCCTGGTCGAACTGGCCGCCAGCCGGCCCGAGATCGTCGGTATGACCGCCGACCTGGGCAAGTACACCGACTTGCACCTGTTCGCCCAGGCCTACCCCGAGCGCTACTTCCAGATGGGCATGGCCGAGCAATTGCTGATGGGCGCGGCCGGTGGCATGGCCAAGGAGGGCCTGCTGCCCTTCGTGACCACCTATGCCGTGTTCGGCACCCGCCGCGCCTACGACTTCATCCATCAGGTGATTGCCGAGGAAAACCTCAACGTCAAGATGTGCTGTGCCTTGCCCGGCCTGACCACCGGCTACGGACCCAGCCATCAGGCGACCGAGGACATGGCCATGATGCGCGGCATCCCCGGCCTGACCATCATCGATCCCTGCGATGCGCTCGATACCGAACAGGCCGTACCGCAAATCGCCGCCCACCAGGGCCCGGTGTACATGCGCCTGCTCCGCGGCAGCGTGCCCCTGGTGCTGGACGAATACGACTACAAGTTCGAGCTCGGCAAGGCCAAGATGCTGCGCGAGGGCAATGATGTGCTGGTGATTTCCAGCGGCATCATGACCATGCGGGCGCTGGAGGTGGCCAAGTTGCTCGAGCAGGACAACATCGGTGTCGCCGTGCTGCATTGCCCCACCATCAAGCCGCTCGACGAGCAGGCGATCGTGGCTGCCGTGGGCCACAAGCCCCGTCTGGTCGTGGTGGCAGAAAACCACTCGGTGATTGGTGGCCTGGGCGAGTCCGTCGCCTCGACGCTGTTGCGCCACAGGGTGCAGCCGGCCGGTTTCCAGCTGGCGGGTCTGCCGGACCAGTTCCTGGACGCGGGGGCGCTGCCGACCCTGCATGATCGCTATGGCATCAGCCGCGATGTGCTGGCGGTGCGCATCAAGGACTGGTTGCGCTGAGCTTGTCCCGGAGGCGACCCAGTGCTGATGCGGCCGGCGGTCACCTCTCCTACATGACATGGACTGGAAGACAAAGATGAAATCCGTTTTGGTGGCCAACCGAGGCGAGATCGCGATCCGCGTGATGCGGGCCGCGACCGAGATGGGACTGCGCACGGTGGCGGTCTACTCGCACGAGGACCGCTTCGCGCTGCACCGCTTCAAGGCCGACGAGGCCTACCGGGTGGGCGCCGGCCAGAAGCCGATCGCCGCCTACCTCGATATCGCCGAGATCATCCGCGTGGCCAAGGAAGCGAAGGTCGATGCGATCCATCCGGGCTACGGCTTCCTGTCCGAGAACCCCGACTTCGCCGATGCCTGTGAGGCCGCTGGCATTGCCTTCATCGGCCCCCGGGGCGACGTCATGCGCACCCTGGGCAACAAGGTGGCGGCGCGCAACCTGGCGCAGTCGGTCGGCGTGCCGGTGATGCCAGCGACGCCGCCGCTGTCGCGTGATCCTGACGAGGCACTGGCTGCCGCGGCCGAGATCGGCTACCCCGTCATGCTCAAAGCCAGCTGGGGCGGGGGCGGGCGCGGCATGCGCATCATCCAGAGCGAGCAGGAGCTCCTGACCCAGATGCCGGTGGCGCGCAGCGAGGCGCTGGCGGCGTTCGGCAACGACGAGATCTACCTCGAAAAGCTGGTGCAGCGCGCGCGCCATGTCGAGGTCCAGTTGCTGGGCGACTGCCATGGTCACCTGTTGCACCTGTTCGAGCGCGACTGCACGGTGCAGCGGCGCAACCAGAAGGTGGTCGAACGCGCCCCGGCGCCCTACCTGGACGCCGCCACCCGCCAGGCGCTGTGCGAAGCCGCGTTGAAGCTGGGCCGCGCGGTCAACTACACCCACGCCGGCACGGTCGAATTCCTGATGGATGCCGACAGTGGCGCCTTCTACTTCATCGAGGTCAACCCGCGCATCCAGGTCGAGCACACCGTGACCGAGCAGGTCACCGGCATCGATCTGGTCAAGGCTCAGATCGCCATCACCCAGGGCGCCGAGATCGGCGTGGCAGGCGCTATCGTGCCGGTCCAGCACGACATCCACCTGCGCGGCCATGCCTTGCAGTGCCGCGTTACGACCGAGGACCCCGAGCAAGGCTTCGTGCCCGACCATGGGCAGCTCTCCACCTACCGCTCCACCGGCGGCTTTGGTGTGCGCCTGGACAGCGGCACCGCCTACTCGGGCGCGGTCATCACCCCCTACTACGACAGCCTGCTGGTCAAGGTCACCACCTGGGGCACGAGCGCCGAGGACGCGATCGCGCGCATGGACCGCTCGCTGCGCGAATTCCGCATCCGCGGTGTGGCGACCAATCTGGCCTTCCTGGAGAACCTGATCGACCACCCGCTGTTCAGGAGCGGCGAGTGCACCACCCGCTTCATCGACCAGACGCCCGAGCTGCTCAAGGTCGCACCCCGGCGCGACCGCGCGACCAAGCTGCTCAAGTACCTGGGCGAGGTGACCGTCAACGGCCACCCCGAGATGAAGGGCCGCAGCCTGCCGAGCCTGCCGCTGCCCGTCGCCATCAAGCCGGCCTGCGACCTGACCCAGCCGCCACCGGCGGGCACGCGAGAACTGCTCAAGACCTTGGGTCCAGCCACCTTCGCCCAGTGGATCAAGGCGCAGCAGCGCGTGCTGTTGACTGACACCACCATGCGCGACGCCCACCAGTCGCTGCTGGCGACCCGCATGCGCAGCCACGACATGCTGGAGATCGCGCCGCACTACGCGCGCCTGGCGCCCGGACTGTTCTCGCTCGAATGCTGGGGTGGCGCCACCTTCGACGTGGCGATGCGCTTCCTGGGTGAAGACCCCTGGCAGCGCCTGGCGCAGATCCGTCAGGCCGTGCCCAATGTGCTGCTGCAGATGCTGCTGCGCGCGTCGAATGCGGTGGGCTACACCAACTACCCCGACAACGTGGTCAAGTTCTTCGTGCAGCAGGCAGCGAAAGGCGGCATCGACGTCTTTCGCGTCTTCGACTCGCTCAATTCGGTCGACAACATGCGGGTGGCGATGGACGCGGTCAACGAGACCGGCGCGCTGTGCGAGGCCGCCATCTGCTACACCGGCGACCTGTTCGACCCGAGCCGCAGCAAGTACGACCTGGCCTATTACGTCCGAATGGCCAAGGCGCTGGAGAAGGCCGGCGCCCATGTGCTGGCGATCAAGGACATGGCCGGTATCTGCCGCCCGCGTGCTGCCAGCGCGCTGGTCAAGGCATTGAAGGAGGAAACCGGGCTGCCGATCCACTTCCACACCCACGACACCAGCGGCCTGGCCGGTGCCAGCGTGCTGGCGGCCGTCGAGGCCGGCTGCGACATCGTCGATGGCGCCCTGGACGCCATGAGCGGCCTGACCTCGCAGCCCAACCTGGGCAGCCTCGTCGCGGCCCTGGAAGGCTCGGCGCGCGACACCCAGCTCGATCAAAGTGCCCTGCGCGGTCTGTCGCACTACTGGGAAGGGGTACGGCGCTACTACGCCCCGTTCGAGAGCGAGATCCGCTGCGGCACCTCGGACGTCTATCGCCACGAGATGCCCGGTGGCCAGTACACCAACCTGCGCGAACAGGCCCGCTCCATGGGGCTGGAGCCGCGCTGGCCCGAGGTGGCCGAGGCCTATGCCCAGGTCAACCGGCTGTTTGGCGACATCGTCAAGGTCACGCCGACTTCCAAGGTGGTGGGCGACATGGCGCTGTTCATGGTCGCCAACGACCTGAGCCCGGAGGATGTGCTCAATCCGGCCAAGGACATCGCCTTCCCCGAGTCGGTGGTGCAGCTGATGCGTGGCGAGCTCGGTTTCCCGGCGGACGGCTTCCCGGCCGCATTGCAGCAGAAGGTGCTGCGCGGCCAGGCCCCGCTGACGGGCCGCCCGGGCGAGCAGCTGCCCGCCGTGGACCTGGAAGCCGCGCGCGAGCAGGCGCAAAAGCTCGTCGGCCACGCCGTCAACGATCAGCAGCTGGCCTCCTACCTGATGTACCCCAAGGTCTACCAGAGCTACAGCCGTCAGCGCTCTCAGTACGGCGATGTCAGCGTGATCCCGACCCCGGCCTATTTCTACGGCCTGCAGGACCACGAGGAGATCGCGGTCACGATTGACCAGGGCAAGACGCTGCACCTGCGCCTCGAGGGCCGCACGCCAGAGGACGATGCGGGTCAATGCCGGCTGTTCTTCGAGCTCAACGGCCAGCCGCGCATGACGCGGGTGGCGCTGCTGGGCGCGGCGGTCAGCGCCAAGGCGCTGCGCCAGGCCGAGGAGGGCAACCCGGCCCAGGTGGCCTCGCCGATGCCGGGTACGGTGGCGCGGGTGGCGGTCAAGCCGGGCCAGCGTGTGCTCAAGGGCGATGTGCTGGCCAGCATCGAGGCGATGAAGATGGAGAGCCTGGTGCTGGCCGAGCGCGAGGCGACGGTCAAGGCGATCCATGTCAGGCATGGCGATGCGGTGCCGGCCAGGGCGCTGTTGATGGAGCTGGGCGACTGAAACTGCAAGGGCGATGGCGAGCCCAGCGCCAAGCAGCAGGCTCAGTCGCGCCAGAGCGTGCCGTCGGCCGCCAGCGTCTCGCCCTTGCGCGCGACGATCAGGCCGTAGGCCTCGGGTCGGCGGTGCAGGTCGAAGTTGAAGGTGCTGCGCTTGTAGACCGCGCAGAAGTCGAGGTCACAGCGCGCGATCGCCACCTCGTCGTCCTTGCTCAGGCAGCGCGTCACCACCTCGCCCGAGGGCGCGACGAGCAGGCTGCCGCCGATGCTGTCCACGCCTTCCTCCAGTCCGCCCTTGGCCACGCCCGCCACCCAGCAGCCGTTCTGGTAGGCGCCGGCCTGCAGCGAGAGCTGGTTGTGGAACAGCGAGAGGTCGTCGTGCTGCGGTGCGGGAGCGTTATGCACCGGCGTGTTGTAGCCGATCAGCACCATCTCGGCGCCCTGCAGCGCCATCACGCGGTAGGTTTCGGCCCAGCGCCGGTCGTTGCAGATCGCCATGCCGATCGTGCCGCCGAAGGCCTGGGTGACGCCGAAGCGCTGCCCCGGCGTGAAGTAGCGCTTCTCCAGGTGCTGGAAGCGGCGCCAGGGCTCGTGCTCGGCGTGGCCCGGCAGGTGCACCTTGCGGTACTTGCCGACGATGCGGCCGCCGCGGTCCACGAGGATGGAGCTGTTGTAGCGCACGCGCATCCCGCCCTCGTCGGCCAGTTCGGCATAGCCGAGGTAGAAACCGACCCCGAGCTGGCGCGAGAGCTCGAACAGTGGCTGCGTCGCCGTGTTCGGCATCTCGCGTTCGAAGAAGCTGTCGATTTCGGCATCGTCCTCGAGGTACCAGCGCGGGAAGAAGGTGGTCAGTGCCAGCTCAGGGTAGACGATCAGGTGGGCACCCAGCGCGTGCGCTTCGCGCATCATCTCGCAGAGCCTGGCGACGACGCGCTCGCGCGTGTCGCTGCGCTGCACCGGGCCCAGTTGGCCCAGCGCCACGTTCACGATTCGGGACATGCAATCTCTCCTGTCGGTTCGGATAAGGGTTCAGCCGGCCCGGTTGGCCAGCCGCGTGATGACCTGCAGCAGCACCTGGGCGCCCTGCACGAGGTGATGGGCTTCGGTGTGCTCGCCTGGGTTGTGGCTCAAGCCGTCCACGCTGGGCACGAAGATCATCGCGCTGGGGCAGACTCGGGCCAGCATCTGCGCGTCATGTCCGGCCCCGCTGGGCAGGCGTAGCGTGCTCAGGCCCAGCTCCTGGGCCTCCTGCGCGACCAGCTCTACCAGCGCCGGATCGAAGGCCACCGGATCGAAGCGCGCCAGGCGCCGGTGACCCAGGACTACACCGTGTTCAGCCGCGCAGCGTGTGGCGAAGCCCAGCATCTCGGCCTCGGCGCGGGCCAGCGCCGCGCCGTCGGTGTTGCGCAGGTCTACCGTCATCACGGCGCGCTGCGCGATCACGTTGACGAGGTTGGGCCGCAGTTCGACCGCGCCCACGGTGGCGAGCTGGCGACCGCCGTAGCGCAGCGCCAGCTCGTGGGCGAAGGCAGTGATTCGCGCTGCCACCAGGCCGGCGTCACGGCGCAGCGCCATCGGCGTGGTGCCCGCGTGGTTGGAGCAGCCCTCTAGCGTGAACTCCAGCCAGCAGATGCCCTGGACGCCTTCGACCACGCCGATGTCCACGCCCTGCTGGTGCAGCACCGGCCCCTGTTCTATGTGCAGCTCGATGAAGCTGTCGACCTGCGGTGCGCCCACCGGCGCCTGGCCCGCGTAGCCGATGCGCTGCAGCTCCTCGCCCACCGTCGCGCCATCGATGCCGCGCGTGGCCAGTGCCTCGGCCAGTGGCAGGCCGCCGACCGCCACCAGGCTGCCCAGCATGTCGGGCTGGAAGCGCGCCCCTTCCTCGTTGGTGAAGAAGGCCACCTCGATCGGGCGGTGCGTGCGCAGGCCGGCCTCACGCAGCGTGGCCACGACCTCGAGTCCTGCCAGCACGCCGTAGTTGCCGTCATACAGACCGCCGGTGCGCACGGTGTCGATGTGCGAGCCGGTCAGCACGGGCGCGCGCTGCTCCGTACCCGCGTAGCTGGCGAATACGTTGCCAATCGCATCCACGCGTACCGTCATGTCGAGCGCGCGCATGCGGTCCACGGTCCAGTCGCGCGCGGCCCGGTCCGCGTCGCTCAAGGCCAGGCGGTTGGTACCGCCGCCGGGCAGGGCGCCAAAGCGGCCGAGTGCCTCCAGGCTTTCGAGCAGGCGCCCGGCATTGATGCGGGGGGCGCCGTTCATGCCGCGCTCCGGTTGGCCACGGCCTGCGCGGTTTCGCCGACCAGCTCGGCGTAGAGCGCCGGATCGGTCGCTGCCTCGCTGCCAAAGAAGAGCAGGCAGCTGTCCGCGTCCAGCCCGAGCGCGCGACTGGCCTCGTCGTCCTGACGCGCAGCGATCGCCGCGGCCAGCCCGGCCACTGCCGATTCGCCGGCCACGATGGTCGGGTCGTCACCGAGCGGGTGGGCCAGCAGGCGCATGCCGGCGACGGCCGCCGCGTCGTCCACGGTGCAGAAGGCGTTGGCGCCCCTTTCGAGGATCTGCCAGGCCAGCAGCGAGACCTCGCCGCAGGCCAGGCCCGCCATCAGCGTATCGAGCTCGCCCGTCACGGCCGTGAGCCGGCCCTGGCGCGCGCTGCGCAGCAGGCAGTCGGCCCGGTCCGGCTCGACCACCACGAACACCGGGCGACGCGCGGGATCGCGCTCCCAGAAGTAGGCGCAGACGGCGGCCGCGAGGCCGCCCACGCCGGCCTGCACGAACACATGGGTGGGCCAGCGGCCGAGCTGTTGCACCGCCTCGTGCACCATGAGCTGGTAGCCCTGCATCACGTCGCGCGGCACGTCCATGTAGCCGGGATAGGAGGTGTCGGAAATCACGAAGCGGCCGTGCGTGCGCGCGTCGGCATCGGCCTGGCGCACGGCGTCGTCGTAGTTGCCCGCCGTCCGCACCACGGTGGCGCCGTACTGCTCGATTGCGCGCTGGCGTCCTTCGCTCACGGTGGCATGGACGTAGATCACGCAGGCGCAGCCGAACATCCTGGCGCCCCAGGCGACGGAGCGGCCATGATTGCCGTCGGTGGCGCAGCTCACGGTGAGCGCCGCGCATTCGGCACGCATGGCGTCGCTCAGCAGGTCGGCGGGGCGCAGCGCCCGGCCGATCTCGCGGCACAACAGGCGTGCGACGGCGTAGGCGCCGCCCAGCGCCTTGAAGCTGCTCAGTCCGAAGCGCGAGCCCTCGTCCTTGTAGTGCACCGAGGCCACGCCGATCGCGGCAGCCAGCGCGGGCAGGCCGCGCAGCGGGGTGGGCTGGTAGCCAGGCCAGGCCGTGAGTTCCGCCTCGGCCTGGGCCAGGGCCGGGGCGCCGAGCACGGCGCTGCGGGCGGCGCCATAGGACTCGCTGCGTTCGAAGGCGGGGTTGGGGAACAGGTCCAGGGTCAGGGAAGGCAATATGGGCATGGGAAAGGTCCGGAAATGGTTCATGCGAGGGATTCGAGGTCACCGAGCGCTGCATGCAGCTGCTCGATGCGCGCCAGCCTGGCTTGCGCCCGGCTGTGGCTCTGGGTCGCCACGGCGGTGGCCAGGTAGTTCACGAGGCTGATCGCGCAGACATAGGAGTCGAACAGGCCCTCCTCGGCGGCGGCGGTGCAGCGCAGCACCACATCAGCCTGGCCAGCCAGCACCGACACCGGAGCGTCGCTGAGCAGCAGCACGCGCACGCCGGCGCCACGAGCTGCCTCCAGCATGACGGGCAGTCGGGTGCTGCGGCGGCGCAAGTCCACGGCCAGCAGCAGATCCTTGTCGCCCAGGCCTGCCAGCTGCTCGGCCTCGCGGCCCGCGGCCTCGTTGAGCAGCTGCACCTCGGGACGCACCTGGGACAGCAGTGCCTGCGCGTAGAACGCGGTCACGTGGCTGTGGCGGTAGCCCAGCACGCCCACCCGGCGCGCCCGCACCAGCAGCGGTATGGCTGCCTCCAGCGTCTGCTGGCTCATGTCGCTGGCCCAGGCCTCCAGGCGCCGGGCGTCGTTGCGTGCGTGGGCCTGCAGCTGCGCGAGCGCCGTGTCGCTGCGCTGCACCTGAGCCATGCGCGCCAGCGGCGAGGTCTGCGCCTGCTGCTCCCGCACCTGCTGGCGGAACTCTTCGAAGCCGGCATAGCCCAGGCGGCGGAAGAAGCGCGCTGCGCTGGACTTGGAGGTGCCGGCCATGGCGGCGAGCTCGGTTGCCGAATAGCCCAGCAGCGCCTGCTGGCGCGTCAGCACCACGTCGGCGAGCCGGCGCTCGGCGGCCGAGAGCTGCTCATGGACCTGCCGGATGCGTTGTTCCAGCGGAAGCGGTGGGGATCTCATGCCTGTGCTCCTTCCTTGTGCATGGCCCCCACTTTGGGGCGGCCCTGCACGATATTGAAACCTTTGTTCCATGCTCATGAAACTGCGAAACCGGAATTTCATGTGGAACAAGCTTTTCAAGCAAGACGGATGCCTGGAACAGTGGTGCCATGACGCCACAGAGGAGAAAGCGGCGGCCTCCCGCTCGCGGCGAGGGCCTCCTGCCCGCACGGCGCACAGGCTGGCACGCATCGTGCTGAACCATGGCACCCCAACCCTCTTTCAACGAAGGTCCAACGCCATGAAATTCAAGCTCTCTGCCCTGGTCTACGGCGTGCTCGCCGGTCTCTCGCTGGTCACGTCGGCTGCGGTGCACGCGGACGATTCGCTCAGCAACGTGCTGGCCAAGAAGTCGATTGCACTGGGCATTCCCACCGATTACCCGCCCTATGGCTTCATGGGACCGGACTTCAAGCCGCAGGGCGTGGATGTGGCGACGGCGCAGCTGATTGCCGACAAGCTCGGCGTCAAGGCCGAGCTGGTGCCGGTCAGCACGCCCAACCGCATTCCCTACCTGCAGTCGAGGAAGATCGACCTCATCGTCTCGGCCCTGGGCAAGAACGAGGAGCGCCAGAAGGTGATCGACTTCACCGTCGCCTATGCGCCGTTCTACCAGGCGGTGTTCGGCCCCAAGTCGATCAGCGTGAAGAGCTTTGATGACCTGGGTGGCAAGACCCTGGCCGTGACGCGCGGCACCATCCAGGATGACGAGCTGCAGAAGGTGGCACCCGCCACGCTGAAGATCCAGCGCTTCGAGGACGACAACGCCACCATCGCGGCCTTCGTTTCGCAGCAGACCCAGTTCGTGGCCGTGGGCGCGGCGGTGGCCGCTGTCGCGGTGCAGAAGAACCCCAAGCTGCAGGCCGAGTACAAGCTGCTGATCAAGGATTCGCCCAACTTCATCGGCGTGCGCAAGGGCGAGACCGCCTTGCTGAACAAGGTCAACGAGATTCTGCGCCAGGCCAAGACCGACGGCACGCTCGAAGGTTACGCCCAGCGCTGGCTGGGCCGCGGCCTGGGCAAGCTGCCTGACTGAAGCGCGCAACGGGGCGGCGGCGGTGCCGCCCATTGCGTCAATCGACCTTCACATTCGACGGGCTTTGCATGATGGATCTGGATTTCGCTGCGGTGCTCGGGCTCTGGCCCATGCTCCTCAAGGGTCTGCTGTTGACGGTGGCGCTGAGCGCCGTGGCGTTGCCGCTGGGCCTGGTGGCGGGGATTGCCGCCGCCTGGGTCCGGCTGCATGGCCATCCGGCCTTGCGTGTCGTTGTCGCGGCCTATGTCGAGCTGTTCCGGAACACGCCCTTCATCATCCAGCTGTTCTTCCTGTTTTTTGGCCTGCCTTCGCTCGGCGTGCGGCTGTCACCGGCCCTGGCCAGCGTGATCGCGATGGTGCTGAACCTGGGCGCCTACGCCGGCGAGATGGTGCGCGCCGGGGTCGACGCCACGCCGCGCGGCCAGATCGAGGCCGCGCAAAGCCTGGCGCTGAACCGCTGGCAGATCTTCACCCGTGTCGTGCTGCCGCCGGCGCTGCGCCGCGTCTGGCCGGCGCTCGTGGGGCAGATGATCCTGGTCATGCTGGGCTCGGCCGTCTGCGGCCAGATCTCGACCGAGGAGGTCTCCTACGCGGCCAACCTGATCTCGAGCCGCACCTTCCGCAGTTTCGAGTCCTACATCGTCGTCACGCTGATCTACCTGGGCCTGGCGGTGCTGATGCGCCAGTTGCTGAACTGGATCGGTCCGCGTCTGATTTTCGGTCGCTGAACCGGGAGCTTCGTCATGGTTGAATTCACCTTCTGGGACATCGCCCGCCAACTGCTGATCGCCCTGCGCTGGACCGTGGGCCTGTCGCTGATCGCCTTCGCGGGTGGCAGCCTGCTGGGCCTGCTGCTGCTCGTGCTGCGCACGGCCCGGCTACCGGGCGCGGTGCGCGGCGTGTCGCTCTACGTGCAGCTGTTCCAGGGCACGCCGCTGCTGATGCAGATCTTCATGGTCTATTTCGGCCTGGCACTGGCCGGCATCAACGCCTCGCCGCTGTTGGCGGCCTCGGCCTGCCTGATTCTCTATGCCAGCGCCTACCTCTGCGAGATCTGGCGCGGCTGCGTCGAGGCCGTGCCGCGCGGGCAGTGGGAGGCCTCGGCCAGCCTGGCCATGGGCTTTGGCCAGCAGTTGCGCCACGTGGTGCTGCCTCAAGCGGCGCGCCTGGCCATCCCGCCCACGGCGGGCTTCCTGGTGCAGATCGTCAAGGGCACGGCGCTGACTTCGGTGATCGGCTTCGTCGAGATCACCAAGGCCGGCCAGCTGATCGCCAACGTCACCTACGAACCCTTCCTCGTCTACGGCTGCGTCGCTGCGCTCTATTTCGCGCTGTGTTTCCCGCTGTCGCTCTGGAGCCAGCGCCTCGAGCGCCGCTTGCGTCCTGCTTCCCGCTGAACCGGATCTGCCCATGTCTTCCACTCTCTTCTCCCCCGCCACCGTGCCGCTGGTGGACATCCGCGGCCTGCGCAAGTGCTACGGCAACCACGAGGTGCTCCAGGGCATCGACCTGCAGATCCACCGCCAGGAGGTGGTCTGCATCATCGGCAAGAGCGGCTCGGGCAAGAGCACGCTGTTGCGCTGCATCAACGGCCTCGAGCGCTTCCAGCAAGGCACGCTCACGGTCCATGGCCAGCCGCTGCAGCCCGACCGGGCCGATGCCCTGCGTGAGTTGCGCCAGAACGTCGGCATGATCTTCCAGAACTTCAACCTGTTCCCGCACCTGAACGCCGGCCGCAACGTCATGCTGGCGCCCAGCCTGGTCAAGGGCTTGCCCAAGGCCGAGGCGCGCCGGCGCGCCGAGCAGCTGCTGGCGCGCGTGGGACTGGCCGACAAGTTCGAGCATCTGCCCGAGCAGCTCTCGGGTGGCCAGCAGCAGCGCGTGGCGATCGCCCGCGCGCTGGCCATGGACCCCGAGGTGCTGCTCTGCGACGAGGTGACCTCGGCCCTGGACCCTGAACTCGTGGGCGAGGTGCTGCAGGTGGTGGAGGATCTCGCTGCGCAGGGAATGACTCTGGTCATGGTCACGCACGAGATGAACTTTGCGCGCAAGGTGAGCCACCGCGTCGTCTTCATGCACCAGGGCAAGGTGCACGAGGTGGGGCCGCCCGAGGCATTGTTCGGTGCGCCGCGCACGCCGGAGTTGCGCCAGTTCCTGGCCGCCTTGCCCTGAGATCACCAGGGATCGACAACATGGACCGGCCTCAACCCGTGAACCCCATGCTGCGTCGCTCCCTGACCTCGGGTTTGAGCCGGTGCTCGGCCTCGAGCTGTTCCAGCCAGCCCTCGGGGTCGAGGGACTCCTGCAGGATCTCGAGCTGGCGGCTGACCGCCGCGTAGTCGCCCAGGCAGAGCTGGTCCAGCCGCAGCAGGCGCGTGCGCCAGGCCGGCTCCAGCGGCGCATCGACCGCACCGAGCGCCTCGCGCGCGAACAGCGCCAGCCGCTGCTCGGGCCGCAGTGGCTTGAACAGGATCTTGAAGCTGAAGCGGCGCAGCGCGGCGGCGTCGATCCGTTCCAGCAGGTTGGTGGTGCAGACGAAGACGCCGCGAAAGCGCTCCATGCCCTGCAGCATCTCGTTGACTTCGCTGAGCTCGTGGTGGCGCTGCGCTGCGCGCCGGTCGAGCAGGAAGCTGTCGGCCTCGTCGAGCAGCAGCAGCGCCTGTTCGGCTTCGGCCTCGGCGAACATCGCGGCCATGGCCTGTTCGGTCTCGCCGACGAACTTGCCGAGCAGGTCGCTGGCCTGGCGCACCATCAGCGGCCGGCCCAGCGCCTGTGCCAGCTGCTCGGCCAGCGCGGTCTTGCCGCTGCCCGGCACGCCGTGCAGGCAGAGCGAACCATGGCCGCGTGCGCGCAGCGCCTCAATGATGCGGGGCAGCTCGTGGCGCGATTCGGTGTTGAGCCATTCCAGCCCGTAGCCGAGCGGATTCGGCCGGCTGGCTGCCCCCTGGCGCCGGCCCAGCGCCTGGTCGGCCTGGCGCAGCTGGCGCTCGATCAGCGCATCCCAGCGCGGGACGGCTGCCTCGGCTGGTTCCGGCTGCGCGGCGCTGTCGCCGGCCACCAGGCGCGCGAAGCGCACCGCGGTGCCGATCTGCGCTGGCGTCAGCCCGCTGCGTCCGGTCAGGCGCGCGACCAGCTCGGCCGAGCTCGGCACGCCTTCGAGCGCCTTGCGCACCAGCTGCTCGCGCGCGCCCGGCGGCGGGCTGCCAAGCTCGAGGTGGTAGGCGAAGCGGCGCCGCACGGCCGGGTCGATCTGCTCGATCCGGTTCGTCACCCACAGCGTGGGCACCGGGTTGTGTTCGAGCAGCTGATTCAGCCAGGCCTTGCCGCCCGCGCCCGGCGCGGTCGCACTGCCTTCGCCGCGCCGGCTGGCTGTGCTGTCTGGCGCCGGGAACACATCCTCGACCTCGTCGAACAGCAGCGCCGAGCGGGCCGTGCCCTGCAGGAACACCTGCGCGATTTGCAGCGAGCGGTAGCGGTCGCGTCCGCTCAGCGCATGGCCTTCGCGGTCGGCGCATTCGACCTCGAACAGCTCGAGTCCGGCCGCCTGTGCCACCACGCGCGCGAGCTCGGTCTTGCCGGTGCCGGGCGGGCCGTAGAGCAGCACGTTGACGCCGGCCTGCTGCTGCGCGACCGCCGCGCGCAGCAGCGCGCAGAGCAGGGCGGCGTCCTCGCGCACGAAGTCGAAATCTGCCAGCGCCAGGCCGGAGCGCGGCGCCGGCCGGGTGAAGACCGCCATCAGCTCGTGGCGGTCGCGGTACTCGCGCAGCAGCACCGGCGGCAGCCGCTCGCTGACCTTCATGAGGTCGGCCAGGTCGGTGATGTTGTGTTCGGGCAGCAGGTTCTCGAGCAGGCCGATGCGCTCGAGCCGGCTGCCAGCGCGCAGCGCCTCGGCCAGCTGGGCCGGTGCGGCACCCGCGACCTCGGCGATCGCCGCGTAGGCCTCGTGCGCATTGCCGACCTTGAATTCGAGCAGCAGCGCGCGCAGCTCGCGCTGGTAGCGCGCCAGCGTGCCGTAGCGCAGCAGGGCGCGTTCGGCCGGATTGAGCTGCAGCAGTTCGCCCAGTGCCGCGATGTTGCGGTCGAGCAGGCTCTGCTGGCCGTCCAGGTGCCGGCCCAGCCAGGCGCCTGCGCTCGCGAGCAGCACCCGGATGTCCTTGGGCGCTTCGCGCGCATAGTCGTCGAGGTGGAAGAACAGGGTGCCTTCCTCGTAGGGCCCGAGCCAGATGCCGAAGCGGTCGAGCCAGGCCCGGTCGTCCAGCCTGGACTGGCCCTGCCACAGACCGTCGTCGTCGCCACAGCGCCGCAGCAGGAAAGCACGCAGGCGCTGCAACACGCCCAAAGGCCAGACCAGGTGGCGGCCGGTCAGCCCGAGCAGCGGCACCAGCTCGCTGCGCAGGTTGAAGCGTGGCCCGAGCCGGGCCGCCAGCGCGAGCACGAACTGCGAGCACATCAGGTCCAGTGTCGGCGCCTGTTCGAGTCCGGCCGGCAGCAGCAGCCGGCCCTGGCCGGGCGACAGGGCCGGGCCGGCCTTCGGCTCCTGCGGCAGGAGCTCGGGCGCGGCCGGCGCGGGCGGGCAGGCTGGGGCCGCCACCCATGTCTGCGCCGGCGATGTCGAGCGTTTGGCCATGCTGCTACCTCTTGCGGGCAACCCCGAGGTCGCCGATGCGCGAACCATAGCGCAGCCCGGCCGGCGCGCCAATAGGGGAAGCCATGCGCCCCGATCCGGCCTGGATTGAGTGTCGGCATGGGTTCATGCATTTTTTGCATGATTCGACGCTAGGCAGTTTCATGGCGGTTTCGTAAAATAGTCCACCTTGGCCGATACCGGGGCTGTTGGCGGGTCCAGACTGCGCCTGACAGCCCTTTGCTTGCTTGAACGCGAGTGATACCGGGCGCCGACCGAGGACTGGTTTTCTTGCCGGAAAAGGGATATGGAAACACGTCATGACCGACGCTTTTCCATATCGCTTTTTTATTCTCTGGAGCCTTTCCCATGAACGCACCCGTGCTGCAGGGCATCAATGCCCCCGCCTACGTCAAACATGCCAAGCTGATCGCCTGGGTCGCCGAGATGGCCGCCCTGTGCAAGCCGGCCAGCATCTACTGGTGCGATGGCTCGCAGGAAGAGTACGACCGCCTGTGCCAGCAACTGGTTGATGCCGGCACCTTCAAGAAGCTGAATCCGGCCAAGCGCCCGGGCAGCTTCCTGGCCTGCTCCGACCCGTCCGACGTGGCCCGTGTCGAGGACCGCACCTACATCTGCTCCGAGAAGAAGGAAGACGCCGGCCCGACCAACAACTGGATGGCCCCGGTCGAGATGCGCGCCACCCTGAACCCGCTGTTCGACGGCTGCATGGCCGGCCGCACCATGTACGTGGTGCCGTTCTCGATGGGCCCGCTGGGCTCGCACATCGCCCATATCGGCGTCGAGCTGACCGACAGCGCCTACGTCGCCGTCAACCAGAAGCTGATGACCCGCATGGGCAAGGCTGTCTATGACGTGCTGGGCACCGATGGCGACTTCGTCCCCTGCATGCACACCGTCGGCGCTCCGCTGGCCGAAGGCGAAACGGACAGCACCAGCTGGCCCTGCAACCCGACCGTCAAGTACATCGTCCACTACCCCGAGACGCGCGAGATCTGGTCCTACGGTTCCGGCTACGGCGGCAACGCACTGCTCGGCAAGAAATGCCTGGCGCTGCGCATCGCTTCCACCATGGGCCGCGACCAGGGCTGGCTGGCCGAGCACATGCTGATCCTCGGCGTGACCAATCCCGAAGGCAAGAAGTACCACATCGCGGCCGCCTTCCCGAGCGCCTGCGGCAAGACTAACTTCTCGATGCTGGTGCCGCCGGAAGCCGGCTTCGCTGGCTGGAAGGTCACCACCATCGGCGACGACATCGCCTGGATCAAGCCGCACGCTGACGGCAAGATGTACGCGATCAACCCGGAAGCCGGCTACTTCGGCGTGGCTCCGGGCACCAATATGCAGACCAACCCGAACTGCATGCGCTCGCTGGACAAGAACGTGATCTTCACCAACGTCGCGCTGACCGACGACGGCGATGTCTGGTGGGAAGGCATGGAGAAGGACGGCGGCGGCGTGCCGGCGCACCTGATCGACTGGCAGGGGAAGGACTGGACGCCCGAGATCGCCAAGCAGACCGGCGCCAAGGCCGCGCACCCGAACTCGCGCTTCACCGTCGCCGCGACCAACAACCCGGCGCTCGACGCGCAGTGGGATGACGCCAATGGCGTCGCGATCGACGCCTTCATCTTCGGCGGCCGTCGCTCCAACACCGTGCCGCTGGCGACCGAAGCCCGCACCTGGATCGAAGGCGTCTACATGGCCGCGACCATGGGCTCCGAGACCACCGCGGCCGCCTTCGGCGCCCAAGGCGTGGTGCGCCGCGACCCGTTCGCGATGCTGCCGTTCTGCGGTTACAACATGAGCGACTATTTCCAGCACTGGCTGGACATGGAGAAGAAGCTCGAAGCGACCGGCCACACCCTGCCCAAGATCTTCTGCGTCAACTGGTTCCGCAAGGGCGCCGATGGCAAGTTCGTCTGGCCGGGCTACGGCGAGAACATGCGCGTCATGAAGTGGATGATCGACCGCCTCGAAGGCCAGGCCCAGGGCGAAGACCATGCCTTCGGCATCAGCCCGACCTACGAAGAGATCAACTGGGAAGGCCTGGACTTCAGCCGCGAGCAGTTCGCGTCGGTCACCGACATGAACGCCGAGGACTGGAAGGCCGAGCTGGCGCTGCACGACGAGCATTTCGACAAGCTGGCCTACCACCTGCCGCAGGAACTGGTCGCGACCAAGGCCCAGATGGAAGCCCGCATCCTGGGTCAGTGATGAGCCCAGGCGGGACTTGAGTCCCGCCCGGTCCCGCAGGACCGAACCCGCAAAGCCCGCTCAAGCTCCGGCCTGCAGCGGGCTTTTTGCTGTCCAGGGGCCTGCAGCCCTTTCAGTACAATCGCCGGCCCGACGATCGGCTCTCTAGGAAGTTCCATGCATTACTCAGTCTCCCACCACAAGCTCAACCTGGTCCTGGCTGCCCACGGACTGTCCTCCGGCGATGCCGGCGGCATCGACAAGCTGTTCGGTGGCGCCGATGGCTATTACTGGTTCGGCACCCTGCGCGACCTGTGCCCGAAGGGCGCGACCATCACCTGGGAGAACCAGTACGAGATGGTCAAGGCGATCCAGGCGCACGAGAACGCCACCGCCGAGGAAGACGAGATGAAGCCGCAAGTGCCGAGCGCGGCCAATATCGCGGCCCTGTCCAAGCTGCTGTGCGATCCGATCTGAGTTGAGCTGAACCGGCCTCGATCCCGGCCGTCACGACCCTGGCCCCCGTCGCATAATGGCGGAAAAGCTCAGGGATTTGAAAATGACAAGTCGGTGGAAGTCGGCCCTCTGGCCGCTGGTCCTGCTGGCGGCGGTCGGCGCCGGGTTGTTCGGGTGGGCGCCTTGGCGCGACTCGGGCCTGCCCGCGGGCCTGGTCAAGGGCAACGGCCGCATCGAGGCAACCGAGATCGCGGTCGCCAGCAAGCTGGCCGGCCGGGTGCTGGCAATCGAGGTCGGCGAGGGCGACTTCGTCAAGGCCGGCCAGGTGCTGGCCCGGATGCAGGTCGACAGCCTGCAGGCGCAGCGCGACGAGGCGCTGGCCCGCCTGCAGCAGGCCCAGCAGGCGGTCGGCACCGCCGAGGTCCAGGTGGCGCAGGCCGAAAGCAATCATCAGGCCGCGCTGGCGCTGGTGGTGCAGCGCGACAGCGAGCTCGACATGGCGCAGCGGCGGCTGCTGCGCTCGGAGCAGTTGGCGCGCGAAGGCTTCTTTTCTGATCAATTGCTCGAGGATGACCGCGCCAAGCGGCGCAACCAGCAGGCCATCCTGAGCGCGGCCCAGGCCCAGGCGCGTGCCGCCGAGGCGGCCGTGCGGGCGGCGCGGACCCAGATCCCCGCCGCCCAGGCCCAGGTCCGGGCCCTCGAGGCGACGCTGGCCCGGATCGATGTCGAGCTGGCCGACAGCGTACTCAAGGCGCCGCGCGACGGCCGGGTCCAGTTCCTGATCGCGCATCCGGGCGAGATCGTCGCCGGCGGCGGGCGCGTGCTCGATCTGGTCGATCTGTCCGATGTTTACCTGACCTTCTTCCTGCCCGAGACCGTGGCCGGCCGGGTGGCGCTCGGCAGCGAGGTGCGGATTCTGCTCGATGCCGCGCCGGAGTTCGTGATTCCGGCCAAGGTCTCGTTCGTGGCCAGCCAGGCCCAGTTCACGCCCAAGACGGTCGAGACCGCCAGCGAGCGCCAGAAGCTGATGTTCCGCGTCCGGGCCCAGATCGACCGCGAGCTGCTGTTGCGCCACCTCGACCAGGTCAAGACCGGCCTGCCCGGGGTAGCCTGGCTCAAGCTCGACCCACAGGCCGCCTGGCCGGCTGACCTGGCGCTCAAGGGGCAGCCGTGACGGGGCCGGCGCCCCTGGACGCCGCGCTGGCTCCGGTGGCGCGGCTCGAAGGGGGGGCGCAGCGCTACCAGCAGGTGGTCGCGCTCGCGGGGGTGACGCTGGAGATTCCGGCCGCCTGCCGGGTCGGCCTGATCGGCCCGGACGGGGTCGGCAAGTCGAGCCTGCTGTCGTTGCTGGCCGGCGCGCGCGCGCTGCAGACCGGACGGGTCGAGGTGCTGGGCGGCGACATGGCGCGCCAGCGCCACCGGCGCCAGGTCTGCCCGCGCATTGCCTACATGCCGCAGGGCCTGGGCAAGAACCTCTATCCGACCCTTTCGGTCGAGGAGAACCTGCAGTTCTTCGCCCGCCTGTTCGGCCATGACGCGGCCGAGCGCCGCCAGCGCATCGACCAGCTGACCCAGGCCACCGGCTTGCAGCCTTTCCTGGCGCGCCCGGTCGGCAAGCTGTCGGGCGGCATGAAGCAGAAGCTCGGCCTGTGCTGTGCGCTGATCCATGATCCGGACCTGCTGATCCTCGACGAGCCGACCACCGGCGTCGATCCGCTGGCCCGGGCCCAGTTCTGGCAGCTGATCGACGGCATCCGGGCCCAGCGCCCCGGCATGAGCGTGCTGGTGGCGACCGCCTACATGGACGAGGCGCAGCGCTTCGACTGGCTGATTGCGATGGATGCCGGCCAGATCCTGGCCGAGGGCCGGCCGGCCGACCTGCTGCAGCGCACTGGCGCTGCGACCCTGGAGGCGGCCTTCATCGCCCTGTTGCCCGAGGCCAGGCGGCAGGGCTATCAGGCGATCGAGATCCCGCCGCTGCAGCCGGACCAGGATTGCGCGATCGAGGCCGACGGCCTGACGATGCGCTTTGGCGATTTCGTCGCGGTCGATCAGGTCAGCTTGCGCATCCAGCGCGGCGAGATCTTCGGCTTCCTGGGCTCGAACGGCTGCGGCAAGTCGACCACGATGAAGATGCTGACCGGCCTGTTGCCAGCCAGCGCCGGCAGCGCCAGGCTGTTCGGCCATCCGGTCGATCCGAAGGACATGGCAACAAGGCGGCGGGTCGGCTACATGTCGCAGTCCTTTTCGCTCTACGGCGAGCTGACGGTGGCGCAGAACCTGGCGCTGCACGCGCGCCTATTCCATGTGCCCGAGTCCGAGGTCGCGCAGCGGGTGGCCGAAATGGTCGGGCGCTTCGGCCTGGCCGAGGTGCTGGCCGAACTGCCCGAGAAGCTGCCGCTCGGCATGCGCCAGCGGCTGTCGCTGGCCGTGGCCATGGTGCATAGACCTGAGCTGCTGATCCTGGACGAGCCGACCTCGGGCGTCGATCCGATCGCGCGCGACCAGTTCTGGCGTCTGATGATCGAGTTGGCGCGGCGCGACAAGGTGACGATCTTCATCTCGACCCATTTCATGAACGAGGCCGAGCGCTGTGACCGGATCTCGCTGATGCATGCCGGCCGGGTGCTGGCCAGCGCGGCACCGGCGGCGATCGTGGCCGAGCGCGGCGTGGCGACGCTGGAAGAAGCCTTCATTGCCCATCTGCTGGCGGCGGGTGGCGGCGCGGGGTCCCCCAGCGATGCCGCGCCAGCCGGCCAGCTGGCCGGACCGTCATCCGATCCGGGCCTGGCAGCGCCGCCCGCTGCGGCGCCGGGCCAGTCCCCGGCGCTGGCCGCTGGCGCCGAAAGCGGGCAGGATGCCAGCCGTCCGGAACCCTTCGGTCGGTTGCGCCGCAGCCTGCGCCGGATCTACAGCTACAGCTGGCGCGAGGCGCTCGAACTGCAGCGCGACCCGGTGCGCGGTGCGCTGGCGCTGCTGGGTTCGCTGCTGCTGATGTTCGTGATGGGCTACGGCATCAGCATGGATGTCGAGAACCTGCGTTACGCCTTGCTCGACCGCGACCAGACCGCGCTGAGTCGCGACTACGCCCTGAACCTGTCGGGCTCCAACTACTTTGTCGAGCGCCCGCCGCTGCAGGACTACGCCGAGCTGGACCGGCGCCTGCGCAGCGGCGAGCTGTCGCTGGCGCTCGAGATACCGGCCGGCTTTGCGCGCCGGGTCGAGCGCGGCGACCCGGCGCAGATCGGGGCCTGGATCGATGGCGCGATGCCACAGCGCGCCGAGACCGTCAGCGGCTTCGTGCAGGGCATGCATCAGCATTGGCTGGCGCAGCAGCAGCGCCAGCGCACCGGGATGACGCCGGCGGCGGCGGTCGCGGTCGAGACCCGCTTTCGCTACAACCCCGACATCAAGAGCCTGCCCGCGATGGTGCCGGCGGTGATCCCGCTGCTGCTGCTGATGCTGCCGGCCATGCTGACGGCGCTGGCGGTGGTGCGCGAGAAGGAGCTGGGCTCGATCATCAACCTGTATGTCACGCCGACCACGCGCACCGAGTTTTTGATCGGCAAGCAGCTGCCCTATGTCGCGCTGGCGCTGGTCAATTTCGGCCTGATGAGCCTGGCTGCCGTCACGCTGTTCGGCGTGCCGATGACCGGCAGCTTCGCCACCCTGGCGCTGGCCGCGCTGCTCTACAGCCTGAGCTCGACCGGAATGGGCCTGCTGGCCTCGACCCTGGTGCGCAGCCAGATCGCCGCGATCTTCTTCGCCATGGTCGGCACGCTGATCCCGGCGGTGCAGTTTGCCGGCCTGATCCACCCGGTCTCGTCGCTGGAAGGCATGGGGCGCTGGATCGGCGAGATCTACCCGGCCAGCCACATGTTCGTGATCAGCCGGGGCGTCTTCAGCAAGGCGCTCGGCTTCAATGACCTGGCGGCTTCCTTCTGGCCGCTGGCGGTCGCTGCGCCGCTGATCCTGGGCCTGGCCGTGCTGCTGCTGAAAAAACAGGAGGCCTGATGCTGCGCCATCTCGCCAACATCTACCGGCTCGGCATCAAGGAGCTCTGGAGCCTGTGGCGCGACCCGATGATGCTGTTCCTGATCATCTACACCTTCACGGTCGCGGTCTACACCGCCGGCACCGCGATGCCCGAGACCTTGCATCGCACGCCGATCGCCATCGTCGACGAGGACGACTCGGCGCTGTCGGCCCGCCTCATCGGCGCCTTCTATCCGCCCTCGTTCACGCCGCCGGTCCGCATCGGCCAGGCCGAGGTCGACCCGGGACTCGACGCCGGCCGCTACATCCTGGTGCTGACGATTCCGCCCGATTTCCAGCGCGACTTGCTGGCGGGCCGGTCACCTGCGGTGCAGCTCAATGTCGATGCGACCCGCATGAGCCAGGCCTTTGCCGGCAGCGGCTTCGCGCAGCAGATCATCCAGGGCGAGGTGGCCGAGTTCCTGCAGCGCCAGCGCGCCGTGCCGGTTTATCCGGTCGAGCTCGTGACCCGGGTCCGCTTCAATCCGACCCTGTCCAACACCTGGTTCGGCTCGCCGATGGAGCTGGTCAACCTGATCACGATGCTGTCGATCATCCTGACCGGCGCCGCGCTGATCCGCGAGCGCGAGCATGGCACGGTCGAGCATCTGCTGGTGATGCCGGTCACGCCGACCGAGATCATGCTGGCCAAGATCTGGTCGATGGCGCTGGTGGTGCTGCTGGCGTCGGCGCTGTCGCTCAACGGCGTGATCCGCGGTGTGCTGCAGGTGCCGATCGAGGGCTCGCTCTGGCTGTTCTTCAGCGGCGTGGCGCTGCATCTGTTCGCGACCACCTCGATGGGCATCTTCATGGCGACGCTGGCGCGCAGCATGCCGCAGTTCGGCCTGCTGATGGTGCTGATCATGATGCCGCTGCAGATGCTGTCGGGCGGCGTGACCCCGCGCGAGAGCATGCCGACCTGGGTCCAATGGGCGATGTCGCTGGCGCCGACCACCCATTTCACCGAGCTGAGCCAGGCCATCCTGTATCGCGGCGCCGGCATCGACGTGGTCTGGAGCTCCTTCGTCGCGCTGGCCTTGATCGGTTCCGTGCTGTTCGCGCTGTCGCTGCGGCGCTTCCGGGCCACGATTGCCCAGCTGGCCTGATCCGGGGTGAGGCAAGGTCCAGCCCGCCTGACGCCTGACGCCTGACGCCTGACGCCTGACGCCTGACGCCCGCCGCCTTCAGCGCAGCGTCAGCGCCAGCGCGACCGGCAGAAAGACCACCGCGGCCAGGTTGCCGAGCAGCACCATCGACGCGACCTTGTCCGGTTCCTGGCCGTAGCGTTCGGCGAACATGTAGTTGAGCACCGCGGGCGGCAGCGCGCCGAACACCAGCAGCAGCGCCTGCTCGCGCTCGGGCAGTCCGATCAGGCGCAGCATGACCCAGGCCGCCGCCATGCCGGCGAGCGGGCGCAGCACTGCACCGAACAGGCCGAAGCCGACCGCCTCGATGCGCGAGTCGGCCAGCCGCACCCCGAGCGCGAACAGCATCAGCGGGATCGAGATGTCGCCGACCATCCGGATCGCCGTCAGCAGCGGTGGCCAAAGCTCGATTCCGCTCAGGCCGACCGCCAGCCCGGCGAAGGTGGCCAGCACCGGCGGCGATTGCCAGGCTTGCAGCCAGCTGCTGCGCGGGTCGAGCAGCCAGGCGCCGAAGGAGAAATGCAGCAGGTTCGACAGCACGAACAGCACCACCATCGGCGCCAGCGCCGCGTCGCCAAAGGCCAGCACCGCCAGCGGCAGGCCGAGGTTGCCGCAGTTGTTGAACATCATCGGCGGCACCAGCGTCCGGGGCGTGATGCCGAGCGCGCGCGCCGCCAGCCAGCCGACCAGTCCGGTGCAGGCGATGACGCCCAGGCCGGCCAGCAGCAGCGGCAGATAGTCGCTCAGGCGGAACTCCTTGCCGGCCATGGCGCCGAACACCAGCGCCGGCACGAAGACCGCGAGGTTGAGCCGGTTCGCGTGCGACAGGTCGGGCTTCATGCGCCG
This sequence comes from Malikia spinosa, assembly GCF_002980625.1. Taxonomy (GTDB): domain Bacteria; phylum Pseudomonadota; class Gammaproteobacteria; order Burkholderiales; family Burkholderiaceae_C; genus Malikia; species Malikia spinosa. Next base: position 65,757 of record NZ_PVLR01000005.1, read on the forward strand.
CGCCACCACATAGCCGAGCGCGGTGATGGCGAACAACGGAAACAGGATCGAGAGGATGCGGATCAGCATGGATGCCATTCTGCAGCGTCGCGCTGGGCATTGATCTTGCATGATGGAGGGGTTTGTCTGTCTACCCCCTGATTCATGCCCTGGCACGCCCATCTCGACCTCCAGTATCGCCGCGACCCGAGCGGCCAGACCCTGCTGCGGCACCGCCACAGCGGCCCGCTGCGCATCTTCAAGAGCCTCTATCCCGAGGGACTGGCGGTCTGCCACAACGTGATCGTCCATCCGCCGGGCGGACTGGTGCAGGGCGACCGGCTCGAGGTCGATGTCACGGTCGCGGCGGGCGCGCATGCACTGGTCTCGACCCCGGGCGCGACGCGCTTCTACCGCAATGCCAGCGGCGAGCCGGCCGAGCAGCGGGTGCGGCTGGCGCTGGAGGAGGGCGCGCGGCTGGAATGGTTGCCGCTCGAAACCCTGGCCTATGACGGTTGCCGCGCGCTGAACCGGGTCGAGCTCCAGATCGCGCCGGGCGCCGAGCTGCTGGCCTGGGATGTCGTGAGCCTGGGTCTGCCAGCGGCCGAGCTGCCTTTTGCCAGCGGCTGCCTCGAGCAGCAATGGGACTGGCCCGGGGTCTGGCTCGAGCGCGCCCGGCTCGATGCCGCCGATGAGCGCCTGCTGCGCAGCCCGGTCGGGCTCGACGGCCAGAGCACGCTGGCCACGCTGGTGCTGGCCTGTGGCAGCGCGCTGACGCGCCACCGGCGCGAGGCGCTGCTCGAGGCCTGCCGCGACCTGATCGAGACCCATGCGCTGGCGCCGCGCTGCGGCGCGACCTGCCCGAACGACCAGATGCTGGTGGTGCGCGCGCTGGCCGGCCAGGTCGAGCCGCTGATGCAGCTCTGGCAGGCGCTGTGGGCGCTGCTGCGGCGCGAGGCCTGGGGCATGGCCGATGCGCCGCCGCGGATCTGGAGCGTCTGAGCTGCGCCGCTGGCCGGGGTGACGGCATTGGACTGGGCGCTGGCATGGCTTGTACGCCATCTGGCGTACAGACGGTTCGGGGGGCGATCCTTAGCATGGAGACATCCGCTGCAAAACGGCCTGAAAGGGATCAAAAATGATCCGAAACGGCCGGCCAGCGGCGGAAAACCCTCCAACCCCTCGAAACGGAAATCGCCATGTCCAGCTATTCCACGCGTCGCCTGACCCTCAAGACCCTGTCGGCCGCTGCCGCCGTCGCTTCCATGGGCCTGTTCGGCCTGCCAGCCCATGCCGCCGACACCATCAAGGTCGGCGTGCTGCACAGCCTGTCGGGCACGATGGCGATCTCCGAGACCGTGTTGAAGGACACGGTGCTGATGGCGATCGACGAGATCAACGCCAAGGGCGGCGTGCTGGGCAAGAAGCTGGAGCCGGTGGTGGTCGATCCGGCTTCCAACTGGCCGCTGTTCGCCGAGAAGGCCAAGCAGCTGATCGACCAGGACAAGGTCGCGGTGGTGTTCGGCTGCTGGACCTCGGTTTCGCGCAAGTCGGTGCTGCCGGTGTTCGAGGAAAAGAACAGCCTGCTGTTCTACCCGGTGCAGTACGAGGGCGAGGAACTGTCCAAGAACGTGTTCTACACCGGCGCGGCGCCGAACCAGCAGGCCATCCCAGCGGTCGAATACCTGATGAGCAAGGACGGCGGCGAGGCCAAGCGCTTCGTGCTGCTGGGCACCGACTATGTCTACCCGCGCACCACCAACAAGATCCTGCGCGCCTTCCTGAAGTCCAAGGGCGTCGCCGAGTCCGACATCATCGAGGAGTACACCCCGTTCGGCCACAGCGACTACCAGACCATCATCGCCAAGATCAAGAAGTTCTCGTCCGAGGGCAAGAAGACGGCCGTGATCTCGACCATCAACGGCGACTCCAACGTGCCGTTCTACAAGGAACTCGGCAACGCCGGCCTGAAGGCCAAGGATGTGCCGGTGGTGGCCTTCTCGGTCGGTGAAGAAGAGCTGCGCGGCGTCGACACCAAGCCGCTGGTCGGCCACCTGGCAGCCTGGAACTACTTCATGAGCGTGAAGAACCCGGCCAACACCGAGTTTGTCAAGAAGTGGAGCGACTACGCCAAGGCCAAGAACATCCCGGGCCACAAGGACAAGCCGCTGACCAACGACCCGATGGAGGCGACCTACATCGGCATCAACATGTGGGCCCAGGCGGTGGCCAAGGCCAAGTCGACCGATACCGACAAGGTGATCGCGGCCATGGCCGGCCAGACCTTCAAGGCGCCGGGCGGCTTCGTCAGCACCATGGACAAGGAAAACCATCACCTGCACAAGCCGGTCTTCATCGGCGAAGTCAAGGCTGACGGCCAGTTCAAGGTGGTCTGGAAGACCAAGGGCCCGGTGGTCGCCGACCCGTGGAGCGACTACATCGCCGAGAACAAGGGCAAGGTCAACGTGCCGGCCAAGAAGTAAGGCGATCGGGCCAGGCATCGGGGTCGGGCTGCGGTCTGCCCCTGTTGCCTGGAGGCTTGAACGGGCCGCCTTGCCGCGGCCCGCTGTTTTTTCGGGAAGTCGATGATGCGACACAAGATGATGGACGCGCTGCGGCACAGCGTGCTGAGACTGGGGTTGGGCCTGGCCTTTGCCTGCGGCCTGCCGCTGGCCGCCCATGCCCTGACGGCGCCACAGGCGCTGGAACTGGCCGCGGGCGAGGCCGACGAGCGGGTGGCGCAGCTGCTGCAGCTGGCCGCCAGCGACGACGCGCGCGCCCATGCGCTGATCCGCGCCCTGTCCGACGAGAGCGTGCAGGTACAGAACGGCCAGGTGTTGATCGTGCAGGGCGCCGAGGCCATCGATGCCGTCAGCGGCGCCGTGGTGGCGCTCGGTGATGGCGCCGAGGAGGCCGTGGTCAACAACCGCCTGCGTGGCGCGCTCGACAGCGCGCTGGCCGGCATGGATCTGCTGCAGGGCGATGCCGCGCGTCAGCGCGAGGCGGCCGCCATCCTGCAGCGTGGCGCCTTCGACGACCCGACCCCGGCCCAGCTGCCGCTGGTCGAGCGCGCGCTGTCGCCCGAGTTTTCCGCCCGGCTCGACCCGGCCGCGCGCGAGTCGCTGCAGCTGGCGCAGGCCGCGCTGCACCTGGCCAGCAACGACCCGGCGCAACGCATTGCCGCTGCCCGCAAGCTGGCCGGGGTCGGCCAGCCGATCGTCAAGGCGCTGCTGAGCCAGCGCCTGGAGTCCGAGACCGACCCGGCCGTCAAGACCGCGCTGAGCCAGGCCCTGAGCGCGGTCGAGCGCGCGCTGAGCACGGCTTCGGTGCTGGGCCAGATGTTCACCGGCTTCAGCCTGGGCTCGATCCTGCTGCTGGCCGCGCTCGGGCTGGCGATCACCTACGGCCTGATGGGCGTGATCAACATGGCGCATGGCGAGCTGATCATGATCGGCGCCTACGCGACCTACCTGGTGCAGCTGGCGTTTCGCCAGTACCTGCCGGGCGCCTTCGACTGGTATCTGCTGGCGGCGCTGCCGCTGTCCTTCCTGGCCTCGGCGCTGGTCGGCGCGGCGATGGAGCGCAGCGTGATCCGCTTCCTCTACGGCCGTCCGCTCGAGACCCTGCTCGCGACCTGGGGCATCAGCCTGGTGCTGATGCAGGGCGTGCGCAGCCTGTTCGGCGCGCAGAACGTCGGCGTCGAGAACCCGTCCTGGATGAGCGGCGGCATCACGCTGCTCGGCAGCCTGACCCTGCCCTGGAACCGGATCATCATCATCGGCTTTGCGGCTGCGGTGCTGCTGGCGGTCGCGCTGCTGATCGGCAAGACCCGACTCGGCCTGTTCGTGCGCGGCGTGACGCAGAACCGCCCGATCGCGTCCTGCATGGGTGTCAATACGGCACGCATCGATACCTACGCCTTCGCGCTCGGTTCCGGCATCGCCGGTCTGGCTGGCTGCGCCTTGAGCCAGGTCGGCAACGTCGGCCCGGACCTGGGCCAGAACTACATCGTCGACAGCTTCATGGTGGTGGTGCTGGGCGGGGTCGGCCAGCTGGCCGGCACGGTCTACGCCGCGCTGGGCCTGGGGCTGCTGAACAAGCTGCTCGAGGGCTGGGCCGGCGCGGTGCTGGCCAAGATCGCGGTGCTGGTCTTCATCATCGTCTTCATCCAGAAGCGTCCGCAGGGCATCTTTGCCCTCAAGGGTCGCCAGGCCTGATCCGGGAGCCATCCTCATGACAACTCAAGTTCTGACTTCCGCCACTGGCCTGCCGGCCAAGGGCCCCCTGCTCGCGCGCAGCGGCTGGGGCGCGATCCTGGTCGCGCTGCTGGTGGTCTGCGCGCTGGCACCGGCGCTCAATCTGCTGGTGCCCGAGTCCAGCATCTTCCACCTGAGCGACTACATGGTCGGCCTGCTCGGCAAGATCATGTGCTACGCGATCTGCGCGCTGGCGATGGACCTGATCTGGGGCTATACCGGCATCCTGAGCCTGGGCCACGGCCTGTTCTTCGCGCTCGGCGGCTATGTGATGGGCATGTACCTGATGCGCCAGATCGGCCGCGAGGGCAGCTACCAGAGCGACCTGCCCGACTTCATGGTGTTCCTGGACTGGAAGGAACTGCCTTGGACCTGGGCCCTGTCCGACAGCTTCGCCGCCACCTTGCTGCTGGTGCTGCTGGTGCCGGGACTGGTCGCCTTCGTGTTCGGCTACTTCGCGTTCCGCTCGCGCATCAAGGGGGTGTATTTCTCGATCATCACCCAGGCGCTGACCTTCGCGGCGATGCTGCTGTTCTTCCGCAACGAGACCGGCTTTGGCGGCAACAACGGCTTCACCGACTTCAAGCGCCTGCTCGGCATGCCGCTGGCGACGCAGGAAATGCGCATGACGCTGTTCGTGCTGACCGGCCTGACGCTGCTGGGCTGTTATCTGTTCGCGCGCTGGCTGGTCAGCAGCAAGTTCGGCCGCGTGCTGCAGGCGATCCGCGACGCCGAGAGCCGCGTGATGTTCTGCGGCTACGACCCGCTGCCGTACAAGCTGACGATCTGGGTCATCTCGGCGGTGATGTGCGGCGTCGCCGGTGCGCTCTACGTGCCGCAGGTCGGCATCATCAACCCGGGCGAGATGAGCGCGGCCAACAGCATCGAGATCGCGGTCTGGGCCGCGGTCGGCGGCCGGGCCTCGCTGATCGGCCCGATCGTCGGCGCCTTCATCGTCAACGGCGCCAAGAGCTGGCTGACCGTGACCTTCCCCGAGTTCTGGCTCTACTGCCTGGGCGCGCTGTTCATCGTCGTGACGCTGTACCTGCCGCAGGGCGTGGTCGGACTGGTGCAGAAACTGCGGATCAAGAAAGGAGGCCAGGCATGACGCCCGAGCTGATGGAGCAAGGCGCGCAGCGCTATGAGCGCGCGCAGGAGGCCCTGGTGCAGGGCAAGACCGCCTCGGGCGGCCGTGCCGCCGCCTTCTCGCGCCCGCTGGTGCGCGGCGAGGTCGACACCACCCATGGCCGCATCCTGTATCTGGAGGATGTGCAGGTCAGCTTCGACGGCTTCAAGGCCATCAACGGCCTGAACCTCGACATCGCGCCCGGCGAGCTGCGCTGCATCATCGGTCCCAACGGTGCCGGCAAGACCACGATGATGGACATCATCACCGGCAAGACCCGGCCCGACTCGGGCAGTGTGTTCTTCGGTTCCACCATCGACCTGCTGCGCTACAAGGAACCCGAGATCGCGGCCCTGGGTATCGGCCGCAAGTTCCAGAAACCGACCGTGTTCGAGGAGCTGACGGTGTTCGAGAACTTGGAGCTGGCGCTGGCCACGCACAAGGGGGTCTGGCCCAGCATGAAATTCGGCCTCAATGGCGAGCAGAAGGACCGGCTGTCCGAGGTGCTGCAGACCATCCACCTGAAGGATGCGGTCCGGCGCCGCTCGGGCGACCTGAGCCACGGCCAGAAGCAGTGGCTCGAGATCGGCATGCTGCTGATGCAGGAGCCGAAATTGCTGCTGCTCGACGAGCCGGTGGCCGGCATGACCGACGAGGAAACCGCGCGCACCGCCGAGCTGTTCCTGACGCTCAAGGGCAAGCATTCGCTGATGGTGGTCGAGCACGACATGAGCTTCATCCGCGCCATCAGCGAGAAGGTGACCGTGCTGTGCGACGGCGCCGTGCTGGCCGAGGGCACGCTGGACCAGGTGCAGGCCGACGAGCGCGTGATCGAGGTCTATCTGGGCCGCTGAAGGACATATCCATGTTGCAGATCGAACAAATCCACCAGTACTACGGCGGCTCGCATATCCTGCGCGGCGTCGACCTCCAGGCCAAGGCGGGCGAGATCACGGTCGTGCTGGGCCGCAACGGCGTCGGCAAGACCACGCTGCTCAAGTCGCTGATGGGCCTGGTGCCGATTCGCGCCGGCCACATCGTGCTCGACGGCCAGCCGATCGAGAAGACCACGCCCTACGAGCGCGCGCGCGCCGGCATCGGCTTCGTGCCGCAGGGGCGCGAGATCTTCGGTCGTCTGACCGTGCACGAGAACCTGCTTATGGGGCTGGCGACCAAGAAGGCCGGCACGCCGATTCCGCCTGCGCTCTACGAGCTGTTCCCGGTCCTCAAGCAGATGCTGGGCCGCCGCGGCGGCGACCTGTCGGGCGGCCAGCAGCAGCAGCTCGCGATCGCGCGCGCGCTGGCAGCGGCACCGAAGCTGCTGGTGCTCGACGAGCCGACCGAGGGCATCCAGCCCAACATCATCAAGGACATCGGCAAGGTGCTGAAGAAATTGGCCAAGGAAGGCCTGAACGGCGAGCCGATGGCAATCATTCTGGTCGAGCAGTACTACGACTTCGCCGAGGAGCTGGCCGACCGCTACCTGGTGATGGAGCGCGGCGAGGTGATCGCCAGCGGCCCCGGCGCCGAGATGCCCGAGAAGGGCATCCGGCAGCTGGTGGCGATCTGAGCCAGGCGGCAATCCGCAAGACCAGCCAGTCCCCAGCCAAGCCCCCAGCCAGTCCGAAGCCAGTCCGAAGCCAGTCCCAAGCCAGCCCGCCAGGTCCGAGGTGGGTGGCGTCGGCGGCCGATTTGCTGGCCGCGCAGCGGACAGATGAGGCCGACGGCGTCACCTACCTCGGACCTGTCCATCACAGGCAGATCGATGAGGCCGCCAGTGCCAGTAGGGTAGAGGTCCGGGCCGGCTGGCACTGTCAGCCTCTCCGTCCGCTGCGCGTCCAGCAAATCGGCTACCAGTAGGGTAGAGGTCCGGGCCGGCTGGCGCTGTCAGCCTCATCCGTCCGCTGCGCGTCCGGCAAATCGGCCGCCAGCGCCAGCCGGCCCGTACCTCGTTGCTGTCAGGCTTGCGGCTGCAGCTGCGGCTGCTGCGGGATCGCGTAGCTGCCGACCACATGGGCCACCGGTTCCTCCAGCCCCTCGGAGTAGAGCAGCACCTCGCCGGTCGCGAGCAGACGGCCGACCTTGATCAGCTTGCAGACACCGATGATGCGGCGATCGGCCGCGGGCTTGCGCAGGAAATGGATGGTCAGGTCGGTCGTGACGGCCAGCGGCACGATGCCGATCTCGCCGAGCAGCGCGACATAGAGCGCGACGTCGGCCACGCCCATCAGGACCGGCCCCGAGACCGTGCCGCCCGGGCGCAATTCGGCCGGACCGACCCGGTGCGAGACGGTGGCGCCACGCGCGCCGACCGATTCGACGACGCACAGGCTTTGGGGAAATTCGGCGGCCAGGAAGGCCGCGACTTCATCTTTGCTGGCTGGCAAGGCTTGCTCCTGGGTGGCTGGGGCCATCATGTTGACCGGACTGCCTGTCGCGCGGCTTGCGCGCCCGGGCTTCAGAGCGCCTTGTCGACCAGATGGCCGCGGAACAGCCAGGGCAGGCTCGGGCCCTGGCCTTCGGGCACGCCGTCCTTGACTTCGACGCTGATGGCGAGTTCGGTCGCGCTGCCCAGTGCTGCCAGTGCGGCGGCGTCGAGCGGCAACTGCGGCGTCCGCTGACGGCGCGCGATCAGGCCGAGCGAGAGCGGGGCCTGGTCGCCGTTCAGCGCCCAGAGCTGCAGGCTCTCTTCCCGGCCTTCGCTGACCTGGTTCAGGCGCTGCAGCTGGATCAGCTGGGAGACCGAGTCAATGCTGACCAGCATGGCCGGCTGCTGCTCGGCGTCGAGCAGCACCGCGAGCTGGCGGATCTGCGGCTGCTCGGCCAACTGGCCCTGCAGATGCCGGATCTGGGTCTTGAACTGCTCGAACAGGCTCAGGCCGGTGGCGCCGCCGATGAACAGCAGCAGTGCGAGCAGGATGGCGAGCGCGCGCCACCAGGCGCTGACGCGGCGGTCGCGCACGGTCGGTGCGGGGTCATTTTTCTCGGGCAGGTGGTCGGTCATGGCATGACTGTAGCGCCAAAGTTTGTCGGCTCCAGTGCTCGCCCATCACAGGGCCCAGGGACAGGCCCGGGACTGCCCAAGGACGGGCCAGGGATGGCACCGGGACAGGCTTGTGCTGCGGCCAAGGTTTTGCCTATCGGTTAGATAGAGACTATTGAATTTATTTTTCAATAGCTTGGGACTAATATTGAGTCTGTTCGAACGACAACCCGTTCTTTTCTTCCCCCGACTCGTACAGGAAACCTCATGTCCCGCATCAATACCGCCGTCCAGCCGTTCAAGACCGAAGCCTTCCACAACGGCAAGTTCATCGAAGTCACCGAGCAGGCCTTCCAGGGCCGCTGGTCGGTCGTGATCTTCATGCCGGCCGCCTTCACCTTCAACTGCCCGACCGAGATCGAGGACGCCGCCGACCACTACGCCGAGTTCCAGCAGGCGGGCGCCGAGGTCTACATCGTCACCACCGACACCCATTTCGCGCACAAGGTCTGGCACGAGACCTCGCCGGCGGTCGGCAAGGCCCGCTTCCCGCTGGTCGGCGATCCGACTCATCGCCTGACCCATATGTTCGGCGTCCATATCCCGGCGGAAGGCCTGGCGCTGCGCGGCACCTTCGTGATCAACCCCGAAGGCGTGATCAAGACCATGGAAGTGCACGACAACGCCGTGGCGCGCGATGTGCAGGAAACGCTGCGCAAGCTCAAGGCGGCCCAGTTCGTCGCTGCCAACCCGGGCCAGGTCTGCCCGGCCAAGTGGAAGGAAGGCGCCGCCACCATCGCCCCGTCGCTCGACCTGGTCGGCAAGATCTGAGCGCTGCCAGTGCCCGTTGAACCGGCCGGGATGTCCCGGCCGGACTGAACCGAAAACCCTCCCCATTTCAAGAACGGAACCCCATCATGTTGGACGACAGCCTCAAGACCCAATTGCAAGCCTATCTGCAGCGCGTGAACCGCCCCTTCGAGCTGGTGGCCTCGCTCGACGACTCGGCCAGCGCGCGCGAGCTCGAGCAGTTGCTGGTCACGATCGGCGGTCTGTCCGACCAGATCAGCGTACGCCTGGATGGCAGCGACGCGCGCAAGCCCTCGTTCAGCCTGCGCCGCCGCGATGCCGGCACCGGCGCTGAGCCGCAGAGCCTGACCTTTGCCGCCATCCCGCTCGGCCATGAGTTCACCTCGCTGGTGCTGGCACTGCTGTGGACCGGTGGCCATGCGCCCAAGGTCGAGCCCGAGCTGATCGAGCAGATCCGGGCCCTGGACGGCGACTACCGCTTCGAGGTCTACATGTCGCTGAGCTGCCACAACTGCCCCGACGTGGTGCAGGCGCTGAGCCTGATGGCGGTGCTCAACCCGCGCGTGCAGACCGTGGTGATCGACGGCGGACTGTTCCAGCACGAGGTCAAGGCGCGCGACATCATGGCCGTGCCCAGCGTTTACCTGAACGGCGAGCTGTTCGGCGCCGGGCGCATGAGCCTGGAGCAGATCGTCGCCAAGCTCGACACCGGGGCGGCGGCGCGCGACGCGGCCAAGCTCGACGCCAAGGACGCTTTCGATGTGCTGCTGGTCGGCGGTGGCCCGGCCGGCTCGGCGGCGGCGGTCTATGCGGCGCGCAAGGGCATCCGCACCGGCATGGCGGTCGAGCGCATGGGCGGTCAGACCAATGACACGATGGCGATCGAGAACTACATCTCGGTGCTCGAGACCGACGGCCCCAGGTTCGCCGCCGCGCTCGAGGCCCAGGTGCGCCATTACGGCGTCGACGTGATGACCCAGCAGCGCGCGGTCGAGCTGATCCCGGCCACCACGCCGGGCGGCCTGATCGAGGTCCGGCTGGAAAACGGCGCCCGGCTGCAGTCGCGCAGCGTGATCCTCTCGACCGGCGCGCGCTGGAGGAATGTCAATGTCCCCGGCGAGCAGGAATACAAGAACAAGGGCGTGGCCTACTGCCCGCATTGCGACGGCCCGCTGTTCAAGGGCAAACGCACCGCCGTCATCGGTGGCGGCAACTCAGGCGTCGAGGCCGCGATCGACCTGGCCGGCATCGTGTCCCATGTCACGCTGATCGAGTACGGCGACCAGCTCAAAGCCGATGCGGTGCTGGTGGCCAAGCTCAAAAGCCTGCCCAATGTCACGATCCACACCAACGCCCAGACCACCGAGATCACCGGCGACGGCAGCAAGGTCAACGGCCTCAAGTACCGCGACCGCGTCAGCGGCCTTGAGCATCAGGTCGAACTCGAAGGCATCTTCGTGCAGATCGGCCTGGTGCCGAACACCGAATGGCTCAAGGGTACGGTCGAGTTGTCGCGCTTTGGCGAGATCGTGGTCGATGCCAAGGGCCACACCAACGTTCCGGGCGTGTTTGCCGCCGGCGACTGCACCACGGTGCCGTACAAGCAGATCGTGATCGCAGCGGGCGAGGGCGCCAAGGCAGCGCTGAGCGCCTTCGAGCACCTGATCCGTCAGCCGGCAGCGGCTGCCGATACCGCCGTGGTCCGGGTCGAGCAACCGGCGGCGCTGGCCTGATCGGGGCCGGGCAACGCCGCCTGGGGCCGTGGGGGCGCCGGGCGGCTGACGTGCCTGATGCGCCTCAGCGCTGTGGTGACCGGCTGCCCCAGACGGCGGCGCCGACCACCAGCGCTGCCGCGAGCGCGATGTTCCAGCGCAGCGCCTGTCCCGTGCTCAGCAGTAGCAGCGCGGTTGACAGCAGCGGCGTGATGAAGGCCAGCAAGCCGATCCGCCTCGGGTCGCCGCACTTGATCGCCGCATCCCACAGGAAGAAGGCGCCGCCGAGCGGGCCCAGCCCTAGCAGCGCAATCAGCGCGACATCGCCGGCACTGAGCGCTGTCGCGGGTTCGAGCAGGGCATGGCAGGCCAGCGACAGCAGCCCGGACACCAGCGCGAAGCTGCCGACCGCCGCGGTCGGGAAGGCCGGCACCCGGCGCGTCAGTAGCGAATAGCTGGCCCAGACAAAGGCCGATGCCAGCGCCAGCAGATAGCCGGGCTGGAAGCCGCTGCCGGCGCTGGAGGCCTCGCCGCCGCGACCAAGGATGGCGATCGCGGCACCGGCAAACCCCAGCAGCGCGGCCATCACATGCCGGCCATGCAGGCGCACGCCCGGCAGGAACAGCGGCGCGAGCACCACCATGCCGAGCGGCCACAGGTAGTTGATCAGGTTGGCCTCGACCGCCGGCGCCTGGCGCAGCGCCAGGAACAGCAGCCAGTGAAAGCCGAACAGGCCGTAGATGCCGACCAGCAGCGTCGGCAGCGGCACTTTCCAGGCCTGCAGGCGCAAGCGTGACAGCGGCAGCGCGATCAGGCTGCCCGCCAGCAGCCCGAGTCCGGTCAGCAGGAACGGGGGCACATGTGCCAGCTCGACGCCCAGGGTGGCCAGCGTGCCCCAGAGCGCAATCGCGGCCAGGGCCAGTAGATCGGATTTCATGGCTGGCGATCATAGCGGCCCGCCTTGGCTGCCCGGCTCGGTCCGGCACCCGGTGGGTGCTGCGGTGACAAGCGCGTGAAATCTTGCTGAAAACAGGGTAAACCCTTGTTACCGTATATCGTATACGGTAAGACAATATCCGAAGTTCTTCTTTTTCCCCGCCCACCCTGATTCAGCAACAAGGCCGCCCCGTGGATTCCAGCAGCTCCCTTCCCCTTGCCGGTGACCCGTCGCCGCTGCTGCGGCTGTCCCTGCCTCAGGCCGCGCGCCTGTCGACCTCGGATTTCGTGGCCGGGACCCTGCGCGAGGCGATCGTCTCGGGCCAGCTCGGCAGCGGCACCCTGCTCAAGCAGGACGAACTGGCCGAACGCTTCCATGTCAGCAAGATCCCGGTGCGCGAGGCCTTGAAGCGGCTCGAAGCCGAGGGGCTGGTCAGCTTCATCCGCAACAAGGGCGCGCTGGTGGCCTCGATGTCGCCCGACGAGATCTGGGAATATGTCGAGATCCGCGCCATGCTCGAGGCGCGTGCCGCCGAGCTGTCGGCGCCGCGCATCAGCGACGCCAACCTGGACAAGGCCCGTGCCGCGCTTGAGGCCTTTGGTTCCGAGCGCAATCCGGCCCGCTGGGGCGAGCTCAACTGGCAGCTGCATTCCGCCCTCTATGGCGACGCCCAGCGCCCGGTGCTGCTGGCGGAAATCCGTTCCCTGTACGACAAGGTGGAACGCTTCGTGCGTGCACTCCTGGCCGTGACCCCCGAATTGCCGAAAACCCAGCGCGAGCATCACATCATCATCGATGCGTTTGCCGCCCGGGATGCGGAGAGGGCGGCAACTCTGACGCGGGCCCATGTGCTCGATGGCGGAGCCTCCCTGGTGAAGTACCTCTCCGAACACCGCGCCGAACCGCGCACGAGTCCCGTCTGATCCCTCCATTCCAAGGAAATAGCCATGAAAAAAGCGTTGATTGCTAGCGCGGTGTTTGCCGCCCTGTCGGGTGCTGCCGTCGCCGATACGGTGGTCGCCATTGCCGGACCGATGTCGGGTCAGTACGCCTCGGCCGGCGACCAGATCAGGAAGGGCGCCGAGATGGCGATCGCCGACATCAACGCCCGCGGCGGGGTGCTGGGCCAGAAGCTGGTGCTCGAAGTCGGCGACGACGCCTGCGACCCCAAGCAGGCGGTGGCAGTGGCCAACCAGATGGTCAACAAGAAGATCGCCTTCATGCACGGCCACTGGTGCTCGTCGTCCACCATTCCGGCATCCGAGGTCTATCTGGAATCCAACATCCTGATGGCCACGGTCTCGACCAACCCCAAGGTCACCGACCGCGGCCTGAAGAACGTGTTCGCGATCGCCGGCCGTGACGACCAGCAGGGCCAGGTCGCTGGTGCCTATCTGGCTGACAAGTTCAAGGGCAAGAAGATCGCCGTCGTCGACGACAAGAGCGCCTACGGCAAGGGCCTGGCCGACGAGATCGCCAAGGCCATGGACGGCAAGGGCGCCAAGCCCGCGCTGCGCGAGTCGATCACCGCTGGCGAGAAGGACTACTCGGGCCTGATCGCCAAGCTCAAGCAGGCTGGCGTCGAGGTGCTGGCTTTCGGTGGCTACCACACCGAAGTCGCGCTGATCCTGCGCCAGGCCGAGCAGGCCAAGCTCAACCTGACCGTGCTGGGTGGCGACACCATGTCCAACACCGAGCTGGTGACCGCCGCCGGCAAGGCCGCCAACAACGTGCTGTTCACCTTCGGCCCGGATGCGCGCAAGAACCCGGCTGCCGCCCCGATCGTCAAGAAGTTCCGCGACGCCAAGGTCGAGCCCGAAGGCTATGTGCTGTACGCCTACGCCGCCTTCCAGCTGTTCGAGCAGGCCGCCAAGAGCGCCAACAGCGTCAAGTACAACGAACTCGAAAAGAGCCTGCGCGGCGGCAACTTCGACACCGTGCTCGGCAAGATGTCCTTCGATGCCAAGGGCAACAGCAAGGCACCGGCCTTTGTCGTCTACCAGTGGAAAGACGGCAAGTACGACTACGTCAAGTGATCCAGCCTCCGTGCCGCTGGCACCGGATCTGACCGTTTTTCTCTCACCAGCTCCCCGCGCGTCTTGCTGATGCCCGCGGAGCCACCGGGCCCGGGACTTTCCGGGCCCGGTTTCATTGCCTCACTGCAGGAGGATCCGGAACATGCTTGCCCATGCCTTCCAACAACTCATCAACGGACTGGCCCTCGGCTCGGTCTACGGCCTGATCGCCATCGGCTACACCATGGTGTACGGCATCATCGGCATGATCAACTTTGCCCATGGCGACATCTACATGGTGTCGGCCTTCATCGCGGTGACCAGCTTCACCCTGCTGGCCGCGCTGGGCATCACGTCGGTGCCGCTGGCGCTGCTGATCGTGCTGGTGGTCGCGATCGCGCTGACCTCGGCCTATGGCTGGAGCGTCGAGCGCATCGCCTACCGTCCGCTGCGCAGTGCGCCCCGGCTGGCGCCGCTGATCTCGGCCATCGGCATGTCGATCTTCCTGCAGAACATGGTGCAGGTCACCCAGGGCGCGCGCGTCAAGCCGATTCCGCCGCTGCTGACCGGCGGCATCGACCTGTTCACGCATGACGGTGTCACGGTGTCGTTCGCGTACAGCCAGATGCTGATCATCGTCGTGACGCTGGCGCTGATGCTGGGCTTCACCTACCTGATCACGCGCACCTCGTTCGGCCGCCAGCAACGCGCCTGCGAGCAGGACCGCACCATGACGGCGCTGCTCGGCATCAACGTCGACCGCACGATCTCGCTGACCTTCATGATCGGTGCCGCGCTGGCCGCCGTTGCTGGCGTGCTGGTCACGGTCTATTACGGCGTGGTCGATTTCTACATCGGTTTCGTCGCCGGCATCAAGGCCTTCACCGCCGCGGTGCTCGGCGGGGTCGGCTCGCTGCCGGGCGCGATGCTGGGCGGGCTGATCATCGGCCTGCTCGAAGCGTTCTGGGCTGCCTACCTGTCGCCCGAATACAAGGATGTCGCCACTTTCGCGATCCTGATCCTGGTTTTGATGTTCCGTCCCAGCGGTCTGCTCGGGCGGCCTGAAGTGGAGAAAGTCTAATGACTGCTGTGATCCAGACCTCGCACGCGCCGACCCGGTCCGAGCGCCTGAAAGATGCCGGCGGCGTGGCCTTCGTGGCCCTGGTGCTCGGCATTCCGATGATCGGACTGACCACGGTCGACGCGGGCGGCATGCTCGAAGTCAGGACGCGCTGGGCCGCGCTGGGCCTGTTCATCCTGCTGGCCTTCCTGGGCCGGCTGCTGTTTTCCGCGCTGGGTGATCGGCTGCGCGCGCGCCAGCGTACCAAGGCCAGGCTCAGTACCGGCGCGCCGGCCGCGGGCAGCCGGCCCGTGCTGCTCAAGGCGCTGGGCTGGGGCCTGCTCGGCCTGTCGCTGGCGCTGCCAATATTCTGGGGCGACAACCGCTATGTGATCGACACCGCCACCACGGTGCTGATCTACATCATGCTGGGCTGGGGCCTGAACGTGGTGGTCGGCCTGGCCGGCCTGCTCGACCTGGGCTATGTCGCCTTCTACGCGGTCGGCGCCTACAGCTATGCGCTGCTGTCGACCCAGTTCGGCTGGGGCTTCTGGGAGGCGCTGCCGGTCGCCGGTGGCGCGGCCGCCGCCTTCGGCCTGCTGCTGGGCTGGCCGACGCTGCGCCTGCGCGGCGACTACCTGGCGATCGTGACCCTGGGTTTCGGCGAGATCATCCGCATCATCCTGGTCAACTGGACCGACCTGTCCGGCGGCCCGAACGGCATCTCGTCGATCCCGCGCCCGACCTTCTTCGGGCTGCCGTTCAAGCCGCCGAGCGATGACGGGCCGGCCACCTTCGCGGGCTTCTTCGGGCTGGAATACGTCCCCGAGCAGCGCGTGGTGTTCCTGTACTGCCTGATCCTGGCGCTGGCGTTGCTGACCAACCTGTTCGTCAGCCGCATGCGCAAGCTGCCGATCGGCCGCGCCTGGGAAGCCATGCGCGAGGACGAGATCGCCTGCAAGGCGCTCGGCATGAACGTGACCAACGTCAAGTTGTCGGCCTTCGCGCTCGGCGCGATGCTGGGTGGCTTTGCCGGCGTGTTCTTTGCCGCGCGCCAGGGCTTCATCTCGCCCGAGTCCTTCGTGTTCTCGGAGTCGGCCATCATCCTGGCCATCGTGGTGCTGGGCGGCATGGGCAGCCAGCTCGGGGTCGTGCTGGCCTCGCTGGTGCTGGTGCTGATTCCCGAGGTCGGCCGCGATTTCGCCGAATACCGCATGCTGATCTTCGGCGCCGCGATGATCCTGATCATGGTCTGGAAGCCGGGCGGCCTGCTGTCGCACCGCGAGCCGACGCTCAAGGCACCTTCGTCCTTCATCCGCCAGTCGAAACGGGAGGCCGCATGAGCCCCATTCTGCAAGTCGATCATCTGACCATGCGCTTTGGCGGCCTGACCGCCATCGGCGACCTGTCCTTCGCCGCGCCAGCGCGCCAGGTAACCTCGATCATCGGCCCCAACGGCGCCGGCAAGACCACGCTGTTCAACTGCATCACCGGCTTCTACAAGCCGACCGAAGGCAGCGTGCGGCTGCAGCATCCGGTCGCGGGCGAGATCCGGCTCGAGTCGCTGGCCAGCCACCGCGTCGCGCGTGACGCCCAGGTGGTGCGGACCTTCCAGAACATCCGCCTGTTCCCGAAGATGACGGTGCTGGAGAACCTGATCGTGGCCCAGCACAACCCGCTGCAGGCGGCGTCGGTGTTCTCGCTCGCCGGCCTGCTGGGCCTGCCGTCCTACCGCCGCGCCGAAACCGCCGCGCTGGAAAAGGCGCTGAACTGGCTGGAACGGCTCGGTCTGCTGGCGCTGGCCGATACCCCGGCCGGCGAACTGCCTTACGGCACCCAGCGCCGGATCGAGATCGCGCGCGCGCTGTGCGTCAATCCGGTGCTGCTGTGCCTGGACGAACCCGCCGCCGGCCTGAACCCGCGCGAATCGGCCGAGCTCAACCAGCTGCTGCTGCAGCTCTCGCGCGAGGAGGGCGTGTCGGTGCTGCTGATCGAGCACGACATGAGCGTGGTGATGAAGGTCTCGGACCACATCGTGGTGCTCAACTACGGTTGCAAGATCGCCGAGGGCCAGCCGCTCGAGATCCAGAACAACCCGCAGGTGATCAAGGCCTATCTGGGCGAAGACGACTCCGAGGAGGTCGCGGCATGAGCTTGTTGAAATTGTCGGGGGTGCATACCCATTACGGCCATATCCACGCCCTCAAGGGCCTCGACCTCGAGGTGGCGACCGGCGAGGTCGTGACCCTGATCGGTGCCAACGGCGCCGGCAAGTCGACGCTGATGATGACGCTGTTCGGCGCACCGCGCGCCAGCGCCGGCCGGATCGTGTTCGAGGGCGAGGACATCACGCGGCTGAGCCCGCACGAGGTCAGCCGGCGCGGCATCGCGCTGGTGCCCGAGGGCCGCCGGATCTTCCCGCGCATGACGGTGCTCGAGAACATCCAGATCGGTGCCACCTTTGCCGATCCGGCCAACTTCGATGCCGACATCCAGCGCATGTTCGCGATGTTCCCGATCCTGGAGCAACGCCTGCAGCAGCGCGCCGGCACGCTGTCGGGCGGCGAGCAGCAGATGCTGGCGATCGCGCGCGCGCTGATGGGCCGGCCCAAGCTGCTGATGCTCGACGAGCCCTCGCTCGGCCTGGCGCCGATCTACATCCGGCGCGTGTTCGAGATCATCCGCGAGCTCAACCGCGACTACGGCATGACCATCCTGCTGGTCGAGCAGAACGCGCACCATGCGCTGCGCGTGGCGCATCGCGGCTATGTGCTGCAGCATGGCGAGGTGGTGCTGTCGGGCAGCGGCGCCGAGCTGCTGGCCAGCCCCGAGGTGCGCGCCGCCTACCTGGAGGCCGGGCATTGAGTTCAGCCGAACGTCCAGTCCCGCGCGGCCTGCCCCTGGTCGTGCTGGGGATCGGGTTGCTGGCCATTTCCTTTGGCGCCATCCTGGCCCGCTACGCCCAGGCGGCGCAGATTCCGTCGTTGGCCGTGGCGGCCTGGCGGCTCGGACTGGCGGCGCTGCTGGTCACGCCGCTGGTGCTGCTGCCCTGGCTCGGCCGCGCCGGCACCTTGC
Source organism: Malikia spinosa (assembly GCF_002980625.1). GTDB lineage: Bacteria > Pseudomonadota > Gammaproteobacteria > Burkholderiales > Burkholderiaceae_C > Malikia > Malikia spinosa. The sequence goes on from NZ_PVLR01000005.1 coordinate 83,710, forward strand.
GGCGCCAGGGCGCGGGCCCGCTGCTCACCAAGCGCCAGCTCGGGCTGGCGTTGGCGGCCGGCCTGTGTCTGGCGGCGCATTTCGGCACCTGGATCACCTCGCTCGAATACACCTCGGTCGCCTCGTCGGCCTCGCTGGTGACGACCAACCCGCTCTGGATCGGCATCGCCTCGTTCCTGCTGTTCCGCGAGGTGCCGAACCGCTTCCTGCTGGCCGGCATAGTCCTGTCGCTGCTGGGCTCGCTGCTGATCTTCGTCTCGGACAGCCAGCAGGCGGGCAGCGGCGCCAACCCGATGCTCGGCAACGGCCTGGCCATCGTCGGCTCCTGGTGTTTTTCAGCCTATCTGATGATCGGTCGCCGCCTGCGCGCCAGCCTGAGCTTGACGCTCTACATCTGGCTGGCCTACGGCATTGCCGCGCTGTTCCTGTTCGGCGCCACGGCCGCGCTGGCTCAGCCGCTGCTGGATTTCAGCTCGCTGGGCTGGCTGGCGCTGATCGGCATGGCGCTCGGGCCGCAACTGGTCGGCCACACCAGCTACAACTGGGCGCTCAAGCATGTCTCGCCCGCCTTCGTCGCCGTGGTGACGCTGGGCGAGCCGGTCGGCTGCGCGCTGATGGCCTACCTGTTCTTCGGCGAAACCCTGGCGCCGCTGCAGTCGGTCGGCTTCGGGCTGCTGCTGGTGGGAATCTACCTCGCGGCGCGCAGCGAGCGCTGAGTCGGGCGGGCCAACGCATCCGCCTTCCCTGGCAAGAGGATGGGTTTTGTATGGAAATTATTTCTATATAATCAGGGCATTACGACCAAGCAGCGCTTTCGCAACAACAAGTACCGGCTGGAGGTGCGCGAGCGTGACCACGGCCCGGCTCATTGCCATTTGGTCGGCGGCGAGGTGGACGTCATCATTTACCTGGATAGCTTGGCCACCGATGGCGCCTGGCCGCGCGGCCTGCGCGCCGAGGTGATGGAGTGGATCCGGGGCAACCTGGCTGATCTGTGGAAGGAGTGGTACCTATGGCACGCATGAAACGCGCCCGCCTGGCGGGCATCGAGGTCCTGAGCGATTTCAGGATGCGCCTGGCCTTCGTCGGCGGCGAGGTCTACGCGCTGGATTTCAAGCCGCTGTTCGATGAGTCACCCGGTCTGGCGCGGCTGCGCGACCCCGAGGTCTTCGCGACCGCCACGCTGATCGACGGCGAGGGCTGGACGGTCGAATGGCCCGAGCTGGACATTCAGATCGGTGCCGACACGCTCTGGCTCGACGCGCAGGCGCAGAATGCCGCCGACGAGAACACCCGCATCTTCGCCCAGTGGCGCGCACGCCACGGTCTTAGCCTGTCGCAGGCCGCGCAGGCACTCGGTATGACGTCGCGCACCATCAGCGCCTACGGTACTGGCGCTCGTCCCGTACCGCGCTACATCGCCCTGGCATGCAAGGGCTGGGAAGTAGAGCATCGCCCCACGGCTTGAGCAAGCGCGCAATTTTTGCGAGCCTTATCGGTCGCCATCTGCATTTCCCGCTTTCGGGTGAAGGACTGGATTGCTATGCCCCGCAATGGTTGCCTGAAGGCAGGCACGAAAAATCCCTAGCTGGTTCGCTGCAGCGCCCGCACCCGGTTCACCGCCATCGCCGCTGCGGCGGTCCGGGTCTCGACCCCGAGCTTGCCGTGGATGCGCTCGAGGTGCTTCTTGACCGTGGCCGGGCTGGCGCCCAGGATGTCGGCGATGTCGCGGTTGATCTTGCCCTGCGCGACCCAGTACAGCACCTCGGCCTCGCGCGCGGTCAGGCCGAAGGCGCTGACCAGGGCCTCGATCGCGCTGCCGTCCGAGCTTTCCTCCATCACGATCAGCCATTCGCCTTCGGGGCTGTCGTCCGAGCATTCTTCCTCGCCCAGGCGGCGGTGCAGCCGGAAGGTCAGCCGGCTCGGGCCCTGGTCCAGATGCAGGCGCGGCGGCTCGAGCTGGCGTTGCGCCTCGGGCAGGTGACGGCGCAGCCACTGCAGCACCGGTTCGGGCGTGATGGGCGACTCGGTGTCGCAATGGCGCCGCAGCAGCTCGCGCGCCAGCGGGGTCTGCCACATCAGCCGGCCGTCGCGCGCGCGCACCGTGATGGTCGCGTAGCCGAAGGCGTCGAGCGCGTTGCGCGCCTGCTGGCGTTCCAGCGCGCCGAGCCGGGCCTGGCGCGCCGCGCGCAGGTGCACTCCCATGCGCGCCATGACCTCCAGCGGCTTGACCGGCTTGGTCACATAGTCGACCCCGCCGGCCGCCAGCGCCTTGACCAGATGCTCGGTCTCGGTCAGCCCGGTCATGAACAGGATCGGGATCTGCGCCAGCTCGGGGTCGGCCTTGAGCCGGCGCGCGACCTCGAAGCCGTCGATGCCGGGCATCAGCGCATCGAGCAGGATCACGTCGGGCCGGGCTTGGGCGGCGCGCGCCAGCGCGGACTGGCCGTCGAGCGCGACCAGCACCGTGTAGCCGGCGGCGTCGAGCGCGTCGTGCAGCGGCGCGATGTTGTCGGGCATGTCATCGACCAGCAGCACGACGGCGTCGTCCGGGTCGGCGTTCAGGGGGGCAGGGTGCACAGGGGGTCTCCTGCCGCCGGCTGCGGCTGCAGCGCGGCGACGATGGTCTCGAAGCGGAATTCGCGTGCCAGCGCCTGCAGCTGCGCCAGCCAGTCCGCGCAGTCGGGATGGCTGGCCTGCAGCGCGCTGGCACGCTGGACGAAGCCGCGGTAGTAGCCCAGCCGCGCCAGTTCGAGCAGGCTATCCATCGCCTCGGCGGGCAGGCCCGGGCCGGCTGGCGCCGTCAGCAGGGCGGCGCTGGCGGCAGCCGGCCCCTGGCTTGCAGCCAGATCGGCACCGGTGCCGGCTTCGGTCTCGGTTGTGGTCTTGCGCTGCCACTGCAGGTCGAGCCGGCGCTGCAGCCAGTCCAGCAGGTCCAGCCGCCGTACCGGCTTGACCAGGAAGTCTTCGGGCGGCAGGCCGATGTCGTTGTCCAGTCCGCGGTCGAAGGCATTGGCCGACACGATCGCCAGCGCCGGTGCCGGCTGCAGGTCGAGCGCCTGAATGTGACGCAGCGTCTCCCAGCCGTCCATGCCCGGCATCGCCAGATCCATGAAGATGGCGTCGGGCCGCAGGCCCGCCTGCAGCTGGGCCAGCGCGTCCTCGCCCTGGGTCGCCAGGCTGACCGCGAAGCCCAGCGGCTCAAGCCAGCGCGCCAGCAGCTGGCGGTCGGCCTCCTCGTTGTCGACCACCAGCAGCTGCCGGCGCGGCCCGGCATAGCCGGCGGCGTCGCCAGCCAGGGTCCGTGCCGGCCCGCTGACCCGCACGGCGCCAGCCGGCCGGGCATGCAGCTCGGGTAGGAACAGGCGCAGGCGGAAGGTGGTGCCATGGCCGGGCTCGCTTTGCGCGCTGAGCTCGCCGCCCATCAGCTCGGCCAGCATGCGGGCAATCGTCAGGCCCAGTCCCGAGCCAGGCGCGCTGGCACTCGCCGCGCTCGCCGCGCGCGCGAACGGCTCGAACACCCGGGCCAGTTCGGCCGGTGCGATGCCGGGGCCGGTGTCGACGATCTCGAAGGTCGCCATCTGGCGTGCGTAACGCAGCGTCAGCCGGACCTCGCCCCGGCTGGTGAACTTGACGGCGTTGCCCAGCAGGTTGATCAGGATCTGGCGCAGCCGCTGCTCGTCGCTGCGCACCGCGGCCGGCCAGTGCTCGGGGCCGTCGAAGCCGAAGCGCAGGCCCTTGGCCGCGGCCTGCAGCTCGAACATCTGCGCCACTTCCTGCAGCAGCGCGCGCAGGTCGACCGGACCCTGCTGCAGCGCGAGCTTGCCGGATTCGATGCGCGCGATGTCGAGCGTGCCCTCGATCAGCGACAGCAGATGCTCGCCGCCGCGCAGGATGACGCGGATCGCGTGCGCGCGCTGCTGGCCCAGCTCGCCGTCCTGCTGCAGCAGCTGGGCATAGCCCAGTATGCTGTTGAGCGGCGTGCGCAGCTCGTGGCTGATGTTGCTGATGTAGCGCGTCTTGGCCTGATTGGCCTGGTCGGCCTGGGCCCGCGCCGCCTCGGCGACCTGGCGCGCCTGCTGCAGCTGCAAGTCGGTGTGGTGATGCGACTCGATTTCGCGCAGCAGCAGGCCGGTCTGGCGGTTCGATTCCTCCTGGGCGACGGCGCGGCTCTTGTGCGTCAGCACCAGCCACCAGGCCACGATCGCGAACGCCAGCAGCAGCGCGGCATAGATCTTGGCGTAGCCGGCGCGCAGCGCCTGCTGCAGCGCGTCCAGCGAGTCGGGCGTGGCCGGCAGCTCGGCCAGACCGCTCCATTCCTGGCGGTAGAGCAGGCCCAGCAGGCCCGCCAGCAGCAGCGCTACCACCAGCATCAGCAGCAGGTAATGCGCCAGTCCGCCGTCCAGATGCGGCCAGCAGCGGCGCGGCGTCAGCCAGCGCAGCGCCCCGGTCCATTGCACCGCCAGGCTGGCGTGCGGCTTGCAGCGGTCGCCGCAGCGCGCGTCGAGCGTGCAGCACAGCGAGCAGATCCGGCCCTGGTAGGCCGGACAGTAGGCGCTGTCGGGCGTCTCGTACTCGCGCTCGCAGACCACGCAGCGCACCAGCCTGGGCACCGCCTGGGCGCTGCCGCCAGTACCAGCGCAGGCTGAACCGGCGCAGCCCGCACCGGCACAGCCGCTGTCACAGCCGGCCGCGCTGGCGCCGTCCTGGCCGACGTCGGCCTCGGGCTCGCGCGCCAGATAGTAGCGGCCCCGCGTGGCCCAGGCGATCAGCGGCGAGGCGATCAGCGCGGTCGCCATCGCGACCAGGGCCGAGAAGGCCTGGGCGGTCGGGCCGAACAGGCCCAGGTGGGCGCTGATCGACAGCAGCGAGGCCAGCAGCATCGCGCCGACGCCGACCGGGTTGATGTCGTACAGATAGGCGCGCCGGAACTCGATGCCGGGCGGCGACCAACCCAGCGGCTTGTTGATCACCAGGTCGGCCACCACCGTCATGATCCAGGCGATCGCCAGGTTGGCATAGAGCCCGAGCACATCGCCGAGCGCCTGGAACAGGTCCATCTCCATCAGCATCAGCGCGATCGCGGCATTGAACAGCACCCAGACCACCCGACCCGGGTGGCTGTGCGTCAGGCGCGAGAAGAAGTTGCTCCAGGCCAGCGAGCCGGCATAGGCGTTGGTGACATTGATCTTGAGCTGTGACAGCACGACGAACAGCGCAGTGGCCCAGACCGCCCAGCGGTAGGGCAGCAGCGTTTCCCAGGCCGTCAGGTACATCTGGTTCGGATCGACTGCGCGTTCGGCCGACACCATGTTCGACAGCGCCAGCCAGGCCAGCACCGCACCGCCCAGCATCTTGAGCACGCCCGGCAGCACCCAGCCCGGCCCGCCCGCCAGCACCGCCAGCCACCAGTGCAGGCGTCGGCCCGGCTGTGGCGGCGGCATGAAGCGCAGGTAATCGGCCTGTTCGCCCATTTGCGTGATCAGTGCCACGCCCACGGTCAGGCCAGCACCAAACAGGTGCCAGTCGAAGGCGCGGCCCTGGCCCGATTCCCCGGCGTAGTGCGTGATGCCCTCCCATGCACCAGGTTCGAGCATCCAGACTGCGCCATAAGGCAGCAGCATCAGCAGCAGCCAGAGCGCCTGGGTCCAGACCTGGAAGCGGCTGATCGCGGCGATGCCATGCATCACGAACGGGATCACCGCCAGCGCGCAGATCAGGTAGCCCCAGGCCGGCGGGATGCCGAACGCGAGCTCGAGCGCATAGGCCATCACGGCCGCCTCGAGCGCGAAGAAGATGAAGGTGAACGACGCGTAGAGCAGCGAAGTCAGCGTCGAGCCGATGTAGCCGAAGCCGGCGCCGCGCGTCAGCAGGTCCATGTCGACGCCGTGGCGCGCCGCATAGACGCTGATCGGCAGTCCGGCCAGGAAGATCAGCAACCCGGCGCTCAGGATGGCCCAGACCGCGTTGACGAAGCCGTACTGGACCAGCAACGTGGCGCCGACCGCCTCCAGCACCAGGAACGAGGCGACGCTGAAGGCGGTGTTGGCGACCCGCCATTCCGAGCCGATGCGCGAGCGCTGCGGCGTGTAGCGCAGCGCGTAGTCCTCCAGCGTCTCGCTGGCGACCCAGCGGTTGTAGTCGCGCCTGAGCTTGACGATGCGTTGCGGGGCGGCGGCCTGGGACGGATCAGGCGTGGTCGGGGGGCGGTTCACCTCGGGTGTCGTGCAGCTTTCGTGCCACCGCGCGGCCCCCGTACGGTACGGCGGGCACGGCTCTTGCAAAAGGTCAGCCATGGACCTGACCCCGCGCGAAAAAGACAAGCTGCTGATCTTCACCGCTGCCCTGCTGGCCGAGCGCCGGCGCGCCCGCGGCCTGAAACTGAACTACCCGGAGGCGGTCGCGCTGATCAGCGCCGCCGTGATGGAGGGCGCACGCGACGGCAAGAGCGTGGCCGAGCTCATGAGCGCCGGCCGCGAGATCCTGACCCGGGCCGACGTGATGGACGGCATCCCCGAGCTGATTCCCGACATCCAGATCGAGGCCACCTTCCCCGACGGCACCAAGCTGGTCACGGTGCACCAGCCGATCGCCTGATTCAACCCTCCACCGCGAGCACGCCACCATGACCTCCCTGCTGATTCCCCTGATGGCCGCGATCGCCGTCTCCGCTCCGACCGCCGTGCTGGCCCATGACGGCCACGGCCTGCTCGGTTCGCACTGGCACTCGACCGACGTGCTGGGCTTCGTCGCCGTGCTGGTGATCGCGCTGGCCGCCTCGTTCTGGTCCAAGCGCTAAGTGAGCAGCGCCATGATCCCGGGCCAATACCTGCTCGAAGACGGCGAGCTGCTGCTCAACCCCGGCCGCCGCAGCTTGACGCTGGTGGTCAGGAATACCGCCGACCGGCCGATCCAGGTCGGCTCCCACTATCACTTCGCCGAGACCAATGGCGCACTCGACTTCGACCGCGCGGCTGCGCACGGCATGCGGCTCAACATCGCTTCCGGTACTGCGGTGCGCTTCGAGCCCGGCCAGCAGCGCACGGTCGAGCTGGTCGACTATGCCGGCGAGCGCGTCGCAACCGGTTTCCGTGGCCTGGTCAACGGCGCGCTCGATTCCCGCGCCCCCCTCGCTGCGGCCTGAGAACAAGGACATCCATGGCAACCATTTCCCGCCGCGCCTATGCCGACATGTTCGGCCCCACCGTGGGCGACCGCGTGCGCCTGGCCGATACCGACCTGCTGATCGAGGTCGAGCGCGACTACACCCTGGCCGCTGGCGGCGGCCTGCGTGACGCTGACGGCCGCCCGCTCGGCTACGGCGAAGAGGTCAAGTTCGGCGGCGGCAAGACCATCCGCGACGGCATGGGCCAGGGCCAGCGCAGCCGGGCCCAGGGCGCGGTCGACCTGGTCATCACCAATGCGCTGATCGTCGACCACTGGGGCATCGTGAAGGCCGACATCGGCGTGCTCGACGGCCGCATCTGCGCCATCGGCAAGGCCGGCAACCCCGACATCCAGCCCGGCGTCGACATCGTGATCGGTCCCGGCACCGAGGTGCTGGCAGGCGAAGGCATGATCGTCACCGCCGGCGGCCACGATAGCCACATCCACTTCATCTGCCCGCAGCAGATCGAGGAAGCGCTCTATTCCGGCATCACCACCATGACCGGCGGCGGCACTGGACCTGCGACCGGAACCAACGCGACCACCTGCACCAGCGGGCCCTGGTACATGGAGCGCATGCTGCAGGCGGCCGAGGCGTTCCCGATGAACATCGGCTTCCTCGGCAAGGGCAACGCCAGCCAGCCGCAGGGCCTGCTCGAGCAGATCGAGGCCGGCGCGATCGGCCTGAAATTGCACGAGGACTGGGGCACGACGCCGGCGGCGATCGACAACTGCCTCAACGTGGCCGAACAGACCGATACCCAGGTCGCGATCCACACCGACACCCTCAACGAGTCCGGCTTCGTCGAGGACACGCTGGCCGCCTTCAAGGGCCGCACCATCCACACCTTCCATTGCGAGGGCGCCGGTGGCGGCCACGCTCCCGACATCCTCAAGGTGGTCGGCGAAGCCAATGTGCTGCCGTCCTCGACCAACCCGACCCGCCCCTACACCGTCAATACGCTCGACGAGCATGTCGACATGCTGATGGTCTGCCACCACCTCGACCCGGCCATTCCCGAGGACCTGGCCTTCGCCGAGAGCCGGATCCGACGCGAGACCATCGCGGCCGAGGACATCCTGCACGACCTCGGCGCGATCAGCATCATGAGCAGCGACAGCCAGGCCATGGGCCGCGTCGGCGAGGTCATCACCCGCACCTGGCAGACCGCGCACAAGATGAAGCAGCAGCGCGGCTGGTTGTCGCCGTCAGAGGGCCGTGGCGAGCCGGTCGAGCGCGACAGCCGCAACGACAACTTCCGCGTCAAGCGCTACATCGCCAAGTACACCATCAACCCGGCGATCGCGCATGGCATCAGCCACGAGATCGGCTCGGTCGAGGTCGGCAAATGGGCCGACCTGGTGCTGTGGAAGCCGGCCTTCTTCGGCGTGAAACCGGCGCTGGTATTGAAGGGCGGCATGATCGCCGCCGCGCTGATGGGCGACCCCAACGCCTCGATCCCGACGCCGCAGCCGGTGCATTACCGGCCGATGTTCGGCGCCTACGGCGGCGCGCTGGCCCGGACCTCGCTGACCTTCGTCTCGCAGGCCGGGCTCGATGCCGGCATCGCCGCACGCTTCGGGCTGCAGAAACGCCTGGTCGCGGTGCGCGGCTGCCGCAGCGCCAACAAGGCCGCGATGAAGCTCAACGACTACGCGCCGCGCATGGAAATCGACGCCCAGACCTACGCGGTGCGCGCCGACGGTCAGTTGCTGACCTGCGAGCCGGCCCACAGCCTGCCGATGGCACAACGCTATTTCCTGTTCTGATCATGCTGCACGCTTCCAGACGCATCCCCCAGGGCGCTGGCCTGGCACCCGTATTGCTCAAGCGCGCGCCCACGCTGACGCTGGACTGGGACCTGCGCCAGAAAAGCCGCTTCGACTGCGAGGACAGCGAAGGCCGGCGCATCGGCGTCTTCCTGCCGCGCGGCACGCTGCTGCGCGGCGACGACATGCTGGTCACGCTCGACGGCAGCTTGCTGCGCGTGGTCGCCGCGCCGCAGCCGCTGCTGCGCATCACGCATTGCCCCGCGCACGGCAGCCCGTTCGACCTGCTGCGCGCGGCCTACCATCTGGGCAACCGCCATGTGCCGATCGAGCTCAAGCCCGACCACCTGAAGATCGAACCCGACCATGTGCTGGCCGACATGCTGCGCCAGATGCACCTGATCGTGGCCGAGGCCTGCGAGGCCTTCGAGCCTGAAGCCGGTGCCTACGGCGAGCATGCCACCATGGGGCATTCGCACGGCCACGAGCCTCACGGGGCGCATGACCATTCCCATGACAGCCATGGGCACTGAAATGAAACCACCGCTGGACAGACCCGCAGCGCCCCTGGCCGGTGAGGTTGCCGCTCCCGTCCTGGCCGATGCCCTGCTGCCGCTGATGTGGCTGGCCTCGCCAGCGCTGCCGGTCGGTGGCTTCTCCTATTCCGAAGGGCTGGAGCCCGCGGTCGAGGCGGGACGGGTGCGCGACGAGGCCAGCGCCGCCGACTGGCTGGCCGACCAGCTCCAGCTCGGCCCGGCGCGCGCCGAACTCGGCCTGATCGCGCAGGCGGTCGAGGCCTGGCGCCAGCAGGACTGGCCGACGCTGCTGCGCCTCGACCAGTGGGTGCGCAGCACGCGCGAGACCGCCGAGCTGCGCCTGCAAAGCGAGCAGATGGGCCGCTCGCTGATCGAATGGCTCAAGTCACTGCAGCGGCCCGACTTCTCGCCCCAGCAGCTGCCGCCGGCGCTGCAGGCCCCGACCTATCCGCTGGCCTACGCGCTGGCACTGGCGGTCCAGCTGCCGCCCGGCCAGCCCCCGGCGCACGGCCTCTATGCCTACGCCTTCGGCTGGGCCGAGAACATGGTGCAGGCCGCGATCAAGTCCGTGCCGCTCGGCCAGAGCGCCGGCCAGCGCATCCTGCAGCGGCTCTGCGCCGAAATCCCCGCCGCCATCACCCGCGCGCTGCGCCAGCGCGAGGACGAGCGCCAGGCCTTCAGCCCGATGCTCGCGATCCTGTCGGCGCGCCACGAAACCCAGTATTCCCGTCTGTTCCGCTCATGAACGCTCCCTCCCTGCACCAGATCCCCGGCCGCACCAAGATCCTGCCCCCGCTGCGCGTCGGCATCGGCGGCCCGGTCGGCTCCGGCAAGACCACCCTGCTCGAAATGCTTTGCAAGGCGATGCGCGCGCGCTACGACCTGATCGCCATCACCAACGACATCTACACCAAGGAAGACCAGCGCCTGCTCACGCTGAGCGGCGCGCTGCCGGCCGAGCGCATCATGGGCGTCGAGACCGGCGGCTGCCCGCATACCGCGATCCGCGAGGACGCCTCGATCAACCTCGAGGCGATCGACCGCATGCTCGAGCAGTTCCCCGATGCCGACATCGTCTTCATCGAGTCGGGCGGCGACAACCTGGCCGCGACCTTCAGCCCCGAGCTGTCCGACCTGACGATCTACGTGATCGACGTAGCCGCCGGCGAGAAGATCCCGCGCAAGGGCGGCCCCGGCATCACCAAGAGCGACCTGTTCGTGATCAACAAGACCGACCTCGCGCCCCATGTCGGCGCCGACCTCGAGGTCATGCGGCGCGACACCGCGCGCATGCGGCCCGACCACGAGCGCCGGCCCTGGTTCATGACCAACCTCAAGACCCTCGACGGCCTGGCCGACGTGGTCGGCTTCATCGAGCGCCGCGGCCTGCTGAGCCAGTCCTGAAGTTGCCTCCCGCGCGGGTACCGATTCCCGCGCCGCAGCGACGAAAAAAAGCCGCTCCAGGGAGCGGCTTTGCAATTTGCGCCTGACCGGGCGTGCAGCCCGGCAGTCAATCAGATGTAGAACAGGTGGCTGTCGAGCGCTTGGCTGGCCTTGGCCAGGCGCTGAGCGGCCGACGACGCCTTGGCCGCGCTCTGCACGGCGCGCTTTTCGATCGCCAGCAGGCGGGCGGCGGCGCGGGCCTGGGCGCGGCGGGCGGCCCACTGGTCCAGGCGGGCGACAGCGCGTGCGCTCATGCGGCGCACGGTGCCGGTCAGCAACAGGCTGCCGGCGAAGACCACGGCCCACAGGGCAACCCAGGCCAGGAACAGGTGGTCGTCGAGCCAGGTCTCGATCAGCTGGTCAGCCACCACGGCCAGGGCGGCGACGGAGGCGGCCAGCAGCAGGGCGGCCAGGCCGCGTGCATTCTCGGGCTTGGTCGACGGGCTGTAGCTGCGGGGGAACAGGGTGGCGGCGATATTCATGATTTTCTTTCCTCTCGGCGGTGGCTGTTGCGCTGCAACAATCAATGGTGCGATCTTAGGGTAAACCCGCATTGCATGCCAATTTATTTTTGTAATGCAATATATTCACATCGCATATGAATGAACTCAACTTCCGCACGCTGGACCTCAACCTGCTGCGCGTCTTCGACGAGGTGATGTCGGAGCGCAACCTGACCCGCGCTGCGCACAATCTCGCGACCACCCAGCCCGCCGTCAGCAATGCGCTGCGCCGCCTGCGCGAGCTGCTCGGCGACGACCTGGTGCGACGTTCAGGCTATGGCGTCGAGCCCACGCCGCTGGCGCTCACGCTCTGGCCCACGGTGCGCGACGCGTTGCGCCAGTTGCGCGACTCGCTCGCGCCGGGCGTGTTCGACCCGGCGCAGGCGCAGAACCATTTCGTGCTCGCGATGGCCGACTCGACCGCGACCAAGCTCGCGCCCGGCCTGGTCGAGACCCTGGCGCAGGAAGCGCCCGGGGTCACGCTGCGGCTGCTGCCGCTGACCACGCGCGACCCGCGTCCGCTGCTCGAGCAGGGCGAGGTCGACCTCGCGGTCGGCTATTTCCCCGGCGTGCTGACCGAACTGACCGCCAGCCATTTGCAGGAGAGCGCACCGCGCTTTCTGCACCAGCGCCTGTACGAGGGCCGCTATGTGGTCGTGATGCGGCGCGGTCACCCGCTGGCAGGCCGTCCCATCACGCTGGCTGATTTCTGTGCCGCGCGCCACCTGCTGGTGAGCTTTTCCGGCCGGCCGTTCGGCTTCGTCGACGAGGCGCTGGCGGCCCAGGGCCTGGCTCGGCGCGTCGTGCTGACGGTCAACCAGTTCTTCACTGCCGGCCGCGTGGTCTCGACCTCCGACCTGCTGACGGTGCTGCCGCTGCATTTCATCGGTGCCACCGGCATGGAAGCCGAGCTGACCCACTGCGAGCTGCCGCTCGATCTGCCGCATGTCCATGTCGACGCGCTGTGGCGGCGCCAGCAGCATGGCCAGAGCTCGCACCGCTGGCTGCGCGAGGCGGTGTTCCGCGCCGTCGGCAAGGGAGTGCCCGCGTGAGGCTGCAACTGCTCAGCGACCTCCATCTTGAGGCCAATCCCCACTGCGTGATCGAGCCAGCCCCAGGCGCCGACCTGCTGGTGCTCGCCGGCGACATCGGCTCCTACCAGGCCCGCCAGGCCGGTGTCATGACCGAGCCCGACTGGGGCCTGCAGCGTTTCTCGCCGCTGCCCCAGTACGCGGGCTGGCCGGTGCCGGTGCTGTTCGTGCCGGGCAATCACGAGTACGACGCGCTCGACTTCGACTGGGCCCATGCCGAACTGCGCGCCACCTGCGACCGGCTCGGTATCCGCTGGCTCGAACGCGAGCAGTGGTTGCACCAGGGCGTGCGCTTCGTCGGCACCACGCTCTGGTCCGACTACGATGCGCTCGCGCTGCGGGCCGAGCCGATGCGCGCGCTGCAGCAGCGCGGCAAGGCGTTCCGGGCCGCCAATTTCTACCTCGAGAAGATGGCCACCCAGCGCGCTGGCGCACTGTTCGATGCCGCCGCCATGCGCGAGCAGGCGCTGCTGTGCCAGCACTGGCTCGACCAGGCCCTGGCCCAGCCGCATGACGGGCCGACCGTGGTGATCACGCATTTCGCCCCCAGCCTGCGCAGCGCCGACCCGCGCTACGGCCTGACCCCGGGTACCGCGGGCTTCTGCAACGCGCTCGACGGCTGGCTCGAACGGGCCGATCTCTGGCTGCACGGCCATCTGCACTGCGCGCACGACTACCGCGTCGGTCGCTGCCGCGTGGTCGCCAATCCGCTGGGCTACGCCGGCAAGCAGGAGCAGGAGGGCTTCTTGCCCGGGCTGTGTCTTGAGCTGGCGCAGCGCGGCGCAGCCGGGCAATAAAAAAGCCGGTGCATGAGTCATGCACCGGCCTAAGCAATCGCATCTCTTTGGACGCTGGATCTGATGTTGTTGGACTTGTATTGTCTCCTCGGTCCTCTCGCTGTGCGACCGGCAGTTGAACTGTCCAGGTCGGCGAGTGGACTCATTGTAGGGAAACGTACCGGTTCCGGGCATAGGGACTTACCCGAACAGGGCTGACCCTGTGCCCAGCCTCAGTCCGCCGTCTGGTGGAGCTCAGGCCGCTGCTGCCACGGTCGCCGGCTCGGACTCATCGAGCGCGAACGGCACCCGGGCCGCCACCGCGCACAGCAGCTCGTACGCAATCGTCCCGGCCGCCTGCGCCACCTCGTCCACCGGCAGCAGCGCGCCATGCCGACTGCGGCCCCACAGCACCACCTCGTCGCCGATCTGGCAGGGCGGGGCGTCGGCTTCGGCCGGCCCGAGGTCCACGGCCAGCATGTCCATGCTGATGCGCCCGACCAGTTGGCTGCGCACCCCCCTGACCAGCACCGGCGTGCCGCTGCCCGCGTGGCGCGGATAGCCGTCGGCATAGCCGCAAGCCACGATGCCGATGCGCATCGTCGCTGGCGCGATGAAGGTCGAGCCATAGCCGACCGATTCGCCGGCCTCGACCTGCTGCACCGCGATCAGCCGGCTCGCCAGCGTCATGGCCGGCTGCAGCTGCCAGTCGGCGCTGCGGTGCTCGGGGTGATCCGGGGCACTGCCGTAGAGCGCGATGCCGCCGCGCACCCAGTCGGCCGACAGGGCGCCCGAGCCCAGCTCGCGCGCGGCGTGGCGCAGCGTGGCGGCGCTGTTGCACAGGCTGCGTTCGCCCGGCAGGTCGCTCGTGGCGGCCGCGAAGGCCTCAAGCTGGTGCGCGATGCCATCGGTACCAAAGCGTGCGCTGTCGGCATCGCTGAAATGCGTCACCAGCGAGATCTCGTCAACCTGGGGCAGGGCGTTGAGCCGGGCCCAGGCCGAGCGCAAGGCCGCCGGCCTGAAGCCGAGCCGGTTCATGCCCGAATTCATCTTGAGGAACACCCGGTGCGGCTGGTGCGTCTTGTGCGCCGCCAGCCAGTCGATCTGCTCCTCGCAGTGCACCACATGCCAGAGGTTCAGGCGCGAGCAGAGCTCGAGATCGCGCGCCTCGAAACAGCCCTCGAGCAGCAGGATCGGGCCGCGCCAGTCCAGCGCGCGCAGCCGCTCGGCCTCGGCCAGGTCGAGCAGCGCAAAGCCGTCGGCGGCGCGCAGCGCGGGAAAGACCCGTTCCAGGCCATGGCCATAGGCGTTGGCCTTGACCACGGCCCAGAGGCGCGAGTCGGGGGCGGCGCGCTGCAGGCGCTCGAGGTTGTGGCGCAGGGCGCAAAGGTGTACGGTGGCAAGTATCGGACGCGGCATGGGCGTGATGTTAGCAATGAAGCCGGGGCGCCGGGCCGGTCGACGCTTGAGCTCGACATGCTATAAACCCGCCACCCGTGGAGTGAATCCCCGGCCAGCCCTTGATCCGCCTCGACAAGACTCTGTGAACCGTACCCCCAGCCCCCAGAACAGACACCCATGAAGCGCGGCTTCTACACCATCATGACGGCGCAGTTCTTCAGCTCGCTGGCCGACAATGCCCTGTTCGTCGTCGCCGTCGAGCTGCTGCGCAGCAGCCATGCCCCTGAATGGCAGCGCACGGCCTTGGTGCCGATGTTCGCGCTGTTCTATGTCGTGCTGGCGCCCTTCGTCGGCGCCTTTGCCGACGCCAAGCCCAAGGGTTGGGTCATGTTCATGAGCAACGCGATCAAGGTGCTGGGCTGCCTGCTGATGCTCACGCCGATGCACCCCCTGCTGGCGTTCTCCATCGTCGGCCTGGGCGCGGCGGCTTATTCGCCGGCCAAGTACGGCATCCTGACCGAGCTGCTGCCGCCCTCGCAGCTGGTCAAGGCCAATGGCTGGATCGAGGGGCTGACGATCGCGTCGATCATCCTCGGCGTCGTGCTCGGCGGCCAGATGGTCGGCCCCGCCCTCTCGGGCTGGCTGCTGGCATTCGATCTGCCGCTGCTCGACACCGGTCTTGACACACCGGCCGAGGCCGCGATTGCCTGCCTGGTGCTGGTCTACGCGCTGGCGGCCTGGTTCAACACCCGGATTCCGCTGACCGGCGTGGCGCCGCGCCATATGCCGAGCAACCCGCTCGCGCTGCTGCCCGATTTCTGGACCTGCAACAGCCGGCTCTGGCGCGACCGCCTGGGCCAGATCTCGCTCGCGACCACCACCCTGTTCTGGGGCGTCAGCGGCAACCTGCGCTACATCGTGCTGGCCTGGGCGGCTGCGGCGCTCGGCTACGGCACCACCCAGGCCTCCAGCCTGGTCGGCGTGGTCGCGATCGGCACCGCCATCGGTGCGGTGGCGGCCTCGATGCGCATGCGGCTGGACCAGGCCACGCGCGTGATGCCGCTGGGCATCGCGATGGGCCTGCTGGTGGTGCTGATGAACGTGATCGACAACGTCTGGGCGGCGGCACCGTTCCTGATCCTGCTCGGCGCGCTGGGCGGCTTCCTGGTGGTGCCGATGAACGCGCTGCTGCAGCACCGCGGCCACAACCTGATGGGCGCCGGACGCTCGATCGCGGTGCAGAACTTCAACGAGCAGGCCTGCATCCTGTTCCTGGGCGGGCTCTACAGCTATTCGACCAGCGTCGGCCTGTCGGCCTTCGGCGCCATCACCGCCTTCGGCCTGGTGGTCGCGGCCGCGATGTGGCTGATCCAGCGCTGGCATGCGAAGAACCAGCGCCAGCATCCGCACGAACTGCAGCGCCTGCTCGAGATCGCGCGCCGCGACGACCTGCACGGCTGAGCCTTCAGTCCTCGTAGCGGTTGACCGGCAGGCCCGGTACCTCGACCCGCAAGGCAAACACCGCGCCGCTGTCCGGATCGCGCTTCAGCGCGTCCGGCCCGAGTCCGCTGCGCGCCGTGGTCAGGAACAGGGTGCGCAGGTCCGGCCCGCCAAAGCACAGTCCGGTCGGGCGCTGCGCCGGGGTCGGGATGCGGGCCAGCAGCTGCCCCTTCGGGTCCAGGCACAGCATGCAGCCGCCGTCGAGCAGCGCGACCCAGTAGCGGCCCAGCCGGTCCACCGCCGCCCCTTGCGGTCTTGCCGGCATTTCATCGGCCGGGCCGGGTGGCCGGCGCCAGAACGGTTGCGGATCTCCCAGCAGGGGCGGGTATTGGCCGGCGCTCGGCAGCGCATGGGTCTCGATCCAGCCGCGCTGGCCGTCGCCCCAGTAGAGCGTGCGGCCGTCGGGCGACCAGGTCAGGCCGCCGGACTCGATGACTCCGCTCGCGACCTGCCGCAGCTCGGGGTGGGGGCGCTCGCGCCGGCGCAGGCAGTACAGCCCGGCGACCGCCTGAGTCCCGGTCTCGACGCGGGTGCCGACCCAGAACCGGCCCCAGGGATCGCATTGACCGTCGTGGAAGCGCTGATGCGCCGGATCGTAGGGCGCCACCGCGATCTGCTGCGGTACATCCTGCCAGCTGGCCGACAGCAGGATGCCGTTGCGCATCGCCATCAGCAAGGCGCCGCTGCGGCAGGGCACGATGCTGCCGGGGGCCTGTGTCAGCTGCCAGAGCTCGACGCGCCCGCTGGGCAGGTGCAGGCGCCAGATCCGTTCCAGGATGCTGTCGACCCAGTACAGGCGTTCCTGCTGCGGATGCCAGAAGGGCGAGGCACCCCAGGCACAGCTAGGCGCGGTCAGGCATTCCCAAGCCTGGCCGGCATGCAAGCTGACAGGCGTTGTGCTGTCCATGGACTGCCCCCCTTGCGGCGATGATAGGCCGCATTCGCTACACTGACAAACATGCTCTGGATCAAGTCTTTACACATCGTTTTCGTGGCCAGCTGGTTTGCCGGCCTGTTCTACCTGCCGCGCATCTTCGTCAACCTCGCACAGGTCGAGCCCGCCAGCCAGGCCGAGCGCGATCGCCTGCTGCTGATGGCGCGCAAGCTGGCCCGCTTCATGACCATCCTGGCCGTGCCGGCGCTCGGGCTGGGGCTCTGGCTCTGGCTGTATTACGGCATCGGCAAGGGGCCGGGCAATGGCTGGATGCATGCCAAGCTGCTGCTGGTCCTGTTGCTGCTGGGCTACCACCATGCCTGTCAGCGCCTCCTCAAGGGCTTCGAGCGCGGCCAGAACCGCCGCAGCCATGTCTGGTTCCGCTGGTTCAACGAAGTGCCGGTGCTCATGATGCTGGTGATCGTGGTCCTGGTGGTCCTCAAGCCGTTCTGAGGCCGCCGCCCTGGGCCAGCCCATGCCGGCTTCCCGCCGCACCATCGCCGCGCCGCTGGCCCTGTGCTGGGTGGTCCTGGTCGTTCACGCCAGCCTCTATCCCTTCAGCGGCTGGCGTTCGCAGGACATGCCGCCCTGGTCCTACCTCGAGGCACCCTGGTCGCCCTACTGGACCGGCTTCGACGTCTGGCTCAACCTGCTCGGCTACCTGCCGCTGGGCTTCCTGTTCGCACTCGCGCTGGCGCGTAGCGGTTGCATCCGCTGGGCCTGGGTGCTCGGATTGCTCGGGCCGGCGCTGCTGTCGCTGCTGCTTGAGGGGCTGCAAAGCTATCTGCCGCAGCGTGTGCCCTCGCGTCTCGACCTGCTGCTCAACGCGGCCGGTGGCGCCATCGGCGCGCTACTGGCCTTGCTGTTCACGCGCTGGCGCTTGATCACGCCCTGGAACCGTTTTCGCGAGGACTGGCTGAGCCACGAGCCGCCCGTCGGCTATGTCGTGCTGCTGCTGTGGCCGCTGGCGCTGCTCTACCCGACGCCCGTGCCCTACGGTCTGGGCCAGGTCTGGGCCCGTGCCCTGTCCGCACTCGGGGCCTGGCTGCAGGACACGCCGTTTTCGCAATGGCTGCCGGCCCAGGTCGAGGCGCCGGCCCTGAGCCCCCTGGTGCAGGCGCTGGCGGTCGCGCTGAGCCTGTGGACGCCCTTGCTGCTGGGCTTCGCGCAGCTGCCCCGGTTGCGCCAGCGCCTGTGGCTGGTCCTGGCCTGGGGCCTGGTTGCGCCCGCCTCCGGTGCGCTGTCGGCTGCGCTGACCTACGGCCCGTCGCGCGCCTGGGACGGTTTCACGCCGCCGATCTGCCTCGGGCTCGGCCTGGCTGCCTCGCTCGGCCTGGCGGGCCTGTGGCTGTCGCGCCGCGCCAGCGCGGTGCTGCTGCTGCTGGCGCTGGGCCTGGCACTGGGCCTGCTCAACGGCGCGCCCGAGAGTCCCTACTTCGCGGTCTCGCTCGGCGCCTGGTCGGGCGGGCCCTTCATGCGCATCCACGGCCTGTCCCAGTGGCTGGGCTGGCTCTGGCCCTACGCCGCACTCGGGGTTGGCCTGCGCCTGGCCCTGCGCATGCCGTCCCCCCACTACAATGCCCAGGCATGAGCGAACCGAACCGGAACCCCGACTCCTATTACGAGCGGCACATCTTCTTCTGCCTCAACCAGCGCGACAACGGCCAGGACTGCTGCGCGGCGCACGGCGCCCAGCAGGCCTTTGACCACTGCAAGGCCAGGGTCAAGCAACTCGGGCTGGCCGGGCCGGGCCAGGTCCGCGTCAACAAGGCCGGTTGCCTGGACCGCTGTGCCGGTGGCCCGATCGCCGTGGTCTATCCGGAAGCGGTCTGGTACAGCTTCTTCGACCAGGCCGACATCGACGAGATCGTCGAATCGCACCTGCGCGACGGCCAGGTGGTCGAGCGTCTGTTGACGCCGCCTACGGTCGGCCGTTGAAGGGACTCGCATGAACTCCCGCACCGAATACCTGCTGCAGGCCGGTCCGGCCGGCCTGCTTGAAGTTGCGATCGATCGCCCGCCAGTCGATGCGGTCCAGCGCGGCACCGCCGTGATCGCACATCCGCATCCGCTGTTCGGTGGCACGATGCAGAACAAGGTGGTCGGCACGCTGGCGCGCGCCTTCGTCCAGACTGGCTGGACTGCCGTGCGCTTCAACTTCCGCGGCATCGGCCAGAGCGAAGGCAGCTACGACAACGGCATCGGCGAGGTGCAGGACCTGCTGGCCGTGATCGAGGCCCAGGCCCCGACCGGCCCGCTGGCGCTGGCCGGCTTCTCCTTCGGCGGTTTCGTGACCGCCAGCGCCGTGGCCCAGCTGCACGGCCGGCGCGAACCCGAGAAGCTGATCCTGGTCGGCACCGCGGCCAGCCGCTTCCAGGTGCCGCCGGTGCCGGTCGAGCTGCATCCGCGCACCCTGGTGCTGCACGGCGAGCAGGACGACACCGTGCCGCTGCAGGCGGCGCTGGACTGGGCCCGGCCGCAATTCCTGCCCGTGACCGTGATCCCGGGCGTCGAGCATTTCTTCCACGGCCAGCTGACCCTGCTCAAGGGTCTGGCCGTGCGTCACCTGTCGCAGGCCTGATGGCCTGCTCTGCCGGGGCCGCTTGCGGCGCCGGCGTCCACCGAGAGTTTCCGATGTCTCCCAATTCCTCTGTCCTGCGCCGCTGGTCGGCCGCCGGCCTGCTGGCCGCTTCCTTGCTCTGCGCGCCCGGCGCGCAGGCGCAAGCTCCGGCAGCGCCTGAAATCGCCGCGCGCGCCTACCTGCTGCTCGACGTCACCTCGAACCAGATCCTGGCGGCCAAGGATGCCGACATGCCGGTCGAGCCGGCCTCGCTGACCAAGCTCATGACCGCCTATGTGGTGTTCGATGCGCTGCGGGCCAAGAAGATCACGCTCGACCAGACCTTCGGTGTCAGCGAGCGTGCCTGGAAGATGCCGGGCTCGCGCATGTTCATCGACCCCAAGATGCAGGTCCGGGTCGAGGACCTGCTCAAGGGCATGATCGTCCAGTCCGGCAACGACGCCACCGTCGCGCTGGCCGAGGGCGTCGGCGGCAGCGTCGAGCGCTTCGTCGAACTGATGAACCAGCAGGCCAAGGTGCTGGGCATGAAGAGCACCGGCTACCGCAACCCCGAAGGCCTGACCGCGCCCGGCCACACCACGACCGCGCGCGATCTCAGCGTGCTCGCGACCCGCCTGATGCGCGACTTCCCCGAGTATGTCGGCTACTACGCGATCAAGCATTACCGCTACCCCGGCACGCCAGCGGCCAACGACAGCAACCGCAACCTGCTGCTGTTCCGTGACCCCTCGGTGGACGGACTCAAGACCGGCCACACCGATGCCGCCGGCTACTGCCTGGTCGCCACGGCCAAGCGCGATGTGCCGGCGCTGGGCAGTGGTGTCGCCGGCCAGCGCCGCCTGCTCAGCGTGATGCTGGGCACCTCGAGCGAGAACGCACGCGCCACCGAGAGCCAGAAGCTGCTCAACTGGGGCTATACCGCCTTTGATACCGTGCGCCTGTTCCCGGCCGGCCAGCCGGTCGCCACGCCTGCGGTCTGGAAGGGCCAGGCCGCCGTCGTCAAGCTCGGCCGTCCGGAGGGCGTGGTCGTGACCGTGCCGGCCGGCGAGGGCGCCAAGCTCAAGACCCAGATCCTGCGCCCCGACCCGCTGGTCGCGCCGCTGCAGAAGGGCCAGAGCCTGGGCACGTTGCGCGTGACCAACGCCGCTGGGGCGGTGGTGGTCGACAAGCCGCTGCTGGTGCTCGAGACGGTCGAGGAATCGGGCCTGGTCGGCCGGGCCTGGGACTCGCTGCGGCTCTGGATCAAGTGAGGCCAGGGCGGGGCGTTTGCATTTTCTGGCGCCGCGTACTACAATCATGAGCTTTTCGGAATATTCCGAAGGGGATCCTGTTTTCGGGATTAGTTCAATTTCAAACGTTTAGGGACGTTTCAATGCCAACCATTAACCAACTCATCCGTCACGGGCGGGAGGTCGAAAAGACCAAATCCAAGTCGCCCGCGATGGAAAACTGCCCCCAGCGTCGCGGTGTCTGCACCCGTGTGTACACCACGACCCCGAAGAAGCCGAACTCCGCTCTGCGTAAGGTCGCCAAGGTTCGCCTGACCAACGGCTTCGAGGTCATTTCCTACATCGGCGGCGAAGGCCACAACCTGCAGGAACACAGCGTCGTGCTGGTTCGCGGCGGTCGTGTCAAGGACTTGCCGGGTGTGCGTTACCACATCGTTCGCGGCTCCCTCGACCTGCAAGGCGTCAAGGACCGTAAGCAGTCGCGCTCCAAGTACGGCGCGAAGAAGCCCAAGGCCAAATAAGCCAACGGCTCTGCTGAAAGCAAACAAGGTGCTGTTTCCCGCGTGGCGCGGCGAATCAGCGAAGTGACCCCAAGCGCATTTCCTGCGTGGGTCGAGTAAGTGGGAGTCCTGAATGGCTCTCGCGGTGTTTGAAAAGACGCCAACTGAAGCAACAGAGGTAAAAAATGCCACGTCGTCGCGAAGTCCCTAAACGTGAAATTCTGCCGGATCCCAAGTTCGGCAATGTCGAGCTGTCCAAGTTCATGAACGTGATCATGGAAGGCGGCAAGAAGGCGGTTGCCGAGCGCATCATTTACGGTGCACTCGAGCAGATGGAAAAGAAGACCGGCAAGGATCCGCTGGAACTCTTCACCACCGCCATCAACAACGTCAAGCCGATGGTGGAAGTCAAGTCCCGCCGCGTCGGTGGTGCCAACTACCAGGTGCCCGTTGAAGTGCGTCCGGTCCGTCGCCTGGCTCTGTCCATGCGCTGGCTGAAGGAAGCTGCCCGTAAGCGCAGCGAGAAATCCATGGCCCTGCGCCTGGCCAACGAACTGCTGGAAGCCAATGAAGGCCGTGGCGGCGCGATGAAGCGCCGTGACGAAGTTCACCGTATGGCCGAAGCCAACAAGGCCTTCAGCCACTTCCGCTTCTAAGCCGGGGCTGGTCTCAGCATAGGCAAACAGGCCCGCGCATCCCCCAAAAGGGGTGGCGGGCTTATCCACATCAACGGAGTAATCTCATGGCACGTTCCACGCCCCTCGCGCGTTACCGCAACATCGGTATCTCGGCCCACATCGACGCCGGCAAGACCACCACCACCGAACGCATCCTGTTCTACACCGGCGTGAGCCACAAGATCGGTGAAGTGCACGACGGCGCTGCCACCATGGACTGGATGGAGCAGGAACAGGAGCGCGGCATCACGATCACGTCCGCTGCCACCACCTGCTTCTGGAAGGGCATGGACGGCTCCTACCCCGAGCACCGCTTCAACATCATCGACACCCCCGGCCACGTGGACTTCACCATCGAGGTGGAGCGTTCCATGCGCGTGCTGGACGGTGCCTGCATGGTCTACTGCGCCGTGGGCGGCGTGCAGCCGCAGTCGGAAACCGTGTGGCGTCAGGCCAACAAGTACAAGGTGCCGCGTCTGGCCTTCGTGAACAAGATGGACCGTACCGGTGCCAACTTCTTCAAGGTCTATGACCAGATGCGTCTGCGTCTGAAGGCCAACCCGGTCGCGATCGTGATCCCGATCGGTGCCGAAGAGAACTTCCAGGGCGTGGTCGACCTCATCAAGATGAAGGCGATCTACTGGGACGAAGCTTCCCAGGGCATGAAGTTCGACTACCGCGACATCCCGGCCGAGCTGCAAGCTCAAGCCCAGGAATGGCGCGAGAAGATGGTCGAGTCGGCTGCCGAAGCCAACGAAGAGCTGATGAACAAGTACCTCGAAGAAGGTGACCTGTCCGAAGCCGAGATCATGGCTGGCCTGCGTGCCCGTACCCTGGCGACCGAAATCCAGCCGATGCTGTGCGGTACCGCCTTCAAGAACAAGGGTGTCCAGCGCATGCTCGACGCCGTGATCGACTTCCTGCCCTCGCCGGTCGAAATCCCGCCGGTTGCCGGCATCGACGAAGACGAACAGCCGATCAACCGCAAGGCCGACGACGAAGAGAAGCTGTCGGCACTGGCGTTCAAGCTGATGACCGACCCCTTCGTCGGCCAGCTGACCTTCGTGCGCGTGTACTCCGGCGTCCTCAAGAAGGGCGACTCGGTCTACAACCCGATCAAGGGCAAGAAAGAGCGTATCGGCCGTATCGTCCAGATGCACGCCAACAACCGCCAGGAAGTCGAAGAAATTCGCGCCGGCGACATCGCTGCCTGCGTCGGCCTGAAGGAAGTCACCACCGGTGAAACCCTGTGCGACCCGACCGCCATCATCACCCTCGAAAAGATGGTGTTCCCGGAGCCGGTGATTGCCCAGGCCGTCGAGCCGAAGACCAAGTCCGACCAGGAAAAGATGGGCATCGCCTTGAGCCGCCTGGCTGCAGAAGATCCGTCCTTCCGCGTCCGCACCGACGAGGAATCGGGCCAGACCATCATCGCCGGCATGGGCGAGCTGCACCTGGAAATCATCGTCGACCGCATGAAGCGCGAATTCGGCGTCGAAGCCAACGTCGGCAAGCCGCAAGTGGCTTACCGCGAAACCATCCGCACCAAGGTCACCGACGTCGACGGCAAGTTCGTCCGTCAGTCCGGCGGTAAGGGCCAGTACGGTCACGTCGTGCTCACCATCGAGCCGCAGGAACCGGGCAAGGGCTTCGAGTTCGTCGACCAGATCAAGGGTGGCGTGGTGCCGCGCGAGTTCATCCCGGCAGTGGAAAAGGGCCTGATCGACACGCTGCCGAACGGCGTGCTGGCTGGCTTCCCGGTGGTCGACGTCAAGGTCACGCTGACCTTCGGCTCCTACCACGACGTGGACTCGAACGAAAACGCCTTCAAGATGGCCGCTTCGATGGGCTTCAAGGACGGTTGCCGCAAGGCCAACCCGGTCATCCTCGAGCCGATGATGGCCGTGGAAGTCGAGACCCCGGAAGACTACGCCGGCAACGTGATGGGCGACCTGTCCAGCCGTCGCGGCATGGTCCAGGGCATGGACGACATGGTCGGTGGCGGCAAGGCCATCAAGGCCGAAGTCCCGCTGTCGGAAATGTTCGGCTACTCGACCACCCTGCGTTCCGCTACCCAAGGTCGCGCTACCTACACGATGGAGTTCAAGCACTACGCTGAAGCTCCGCGCAACGTGCAGGAAGCCATCATCGCGGCACGGGCTAAGTAAGTTATTTTGGGGCAGACCACGGCGCGCAGCGACGTGCTCCGTACCCAACTGACTAAAAGGCCCCCCAGCCCACCCAGAGACACCGCAGAACCGGCTTTGCCGGGCTGCTGGTGTCGCCCCCTTGAGGGGGAAGCGGCGCAAGCCGCATCGGGGGTGGGCCAAGTTTTCCCGGTCTGCGACCCCACGCCGCCCTGTTCCCGTGCGGGGCGAACCAGCAGTGAAGTGCAGACCTTAAACCCCACACGGGCATTGTTCTTTTTAAAGGATTTGCATCATGGCAAAAGAGAAATTCGAA
>NZ_PVLR01000050.1 GCF_002980625.1 Malikia spinosa
CGCGATCTGGAAGCGCTGGAGCGGGTATCACCGGCGCAGCCTGGTCGAGGCCAAAATGCGTTGCGTCAAGCTGCTCGGCGAGCGGGTGATGGCACGGGACTTCGACCGTCAGGTCGCGGAACTGCAGGTGCGTGCTGCGATCCTGAATCGCTTCACCTGGCTCGGCACACCCGAGACGGTGCGCGTGGCGTAACTCCGTCTGGGGTCAGGGGCATTACGTCCGCAATCTCATTTCTGCAACAAAGCCCCGCACTTGACTACGTGGGAAGTCCCTGTAGTTTCCTGAAGCGACCCCATTCAGGATGGAATTCTGAGTTGGAAAACTTCCGCTGACTAACTTATGAGCACGCCGGTGCACGGTCGGACCGCATCCGAGCACAGGCGCCGAGAGCCAGCGCGAAGACCGCTGCCAGCAGCAAGAAACCTTCCGAGTAGGCGGCCTGCAGACCGGCTGCTGAGAGGCCGTAGACCGACTCGCGCCACTGCACGAACACTGCGATGACCGCGATGCCGACGACGCCACCGAGCTGGCGCGCGTAGCTGGTGACAACGCTGGCCTGGCCGAGCTGGCTGGCCTCGATCTGGTGCAGCGTCGCGAGGTTGAGTGCGGGCAGGATCAACCCGAGCCCGATGCGACCGACGACCGTCGCGGCGATGATCTCGGCGTAGCTGATGCGGCCAGCCTCAAGCGCGAACGCGACGAACGATGCGCCGAACGCCAGCAGCCCGGCGATCGTCACGTGCTTGGCCGCAAAGCGGTCGGCGAGCCGGCCAGCCAGTGGCAATGTCAGCACCAGCGCGATGCCCGAGGGCAGCAGTGCCAGGCCGGCCGCGGCTGCCTGGTAGGACAGCACGTTTTGCAGGAATACAGGAACCAGATAGGTCGACGCGTAGAGACCAAATCCGTACGAGAAGGACACGATGCTGCCCATGGCAAAGGTGCGCTCGCCGAACAGGCGCGGATTGATCAGCGGCGCGTCGAGCCGCAGTGCATGTCGCAAGAACAGCAGCACCGAGACCAGTGCAAGCCCGAGCTGGCCCAGTGTCCAGGGTGACAGCAGCCCGCTGTGCTGCAGACTCGCCACCCCCTCGACTAGCACGACGGTCGCCAGCGACAGCCAGCCCAGTCCGATCCAGTCGAATTGGCGCGGCTCAATCCGGCGCGGCAGCGGCAGCAGGTAGATTGCTGCTATACCCGAGACCAGGCCGAACGGCAGCCCGAGCAGGAAGATCGCTTCCCAACCGAAGCGCTCCAGCAGCACGCCACCGAGCGCTGGCGCGATCGCAGGCGTCAGCGCGATGCTGAAAATCAGTATCCCCGATGCGCGCCCCTGGATCTTGCGCGGAAACAGTCGCACCAGTGCTAGCACGCCCATCGGCTGCAACACGCCCGCAGCAGCGCCCTGCACGATGCGCGCGAGCACGACGTGCGTGAAACTGGGTGCGAAAAAGCCGAAGACGCTCGCAATCATCAGCACCAGAGTGGCCGCAAGAAAAACACGACGCAAGCCAATGCGGTCGATCAACCATGAGGTCGGCAGCATTGCGACTGCCATCGCAGCCATGAACCCCGTCATAGCCCACTGCACCTGATCTTGACCGATGCCGAAATGGCGTGTCATCGCGGGCACCGCGACGTTGAAGCTCGATGTGCTGAGCACGCCTGCGACCGTTCCAAGGCCGATGATCGTCAGCACGATCCATTTGTAAGCGGCACCATGACGCCGAGACAGGTCATCGTAGCTGGATGGGATCGGACGAAGTGGCATGGCGCTTGGTGTGAGGGAGCGATCGAAAGACTGACACAGGATTGCGATGGCAGGAACTGACCTTGCCCCTGTTGGGGGTAGTTCTTGGCCCACGGTTCACGCGACCTTTTTGGGGGCGTTTCAGAATTCGGTTCACAAAGTACTTTATTTTTCGTTGTTCTACCCCGAATAAGATATCGCATCCCAACCAAGCCACGGAAAGTACATTGTCATCCCCTGCCCCTAGCCCCTCTTCCAAACCCGGCAAACGCCGCAGCCAGACCGAGCGACGCCAAGATTCCGAGCGCAAGCTGCTCGATAGCGGTATGCAACTGGTCGCCAGGAAGGGCGTGTCCGGAATGACGCTGGCCGAGGTGGGATCCATGGCGGGTTACAGCCGCGGGCTCGTGGCGCACCATTACGGCAACAAGGAACAGTTCGTGCGCGCGCTCGCACGGCATGTGCAGCAAAGCTTCAGCGCAGTCCGGGCGCAGGCGCATGCCAGCGAAACGGGACTGGATCGCCTGCTGCACAGCATAAGCTCCTATCTGCTGACACCAGGCGATCACCGGGCAGCGAGCTTTGCCATGCTGGGCGAGGCAGCAATCCTCGGAGGCAGCCTGCAGGAGACGATGCGCGAATACTCACAGGCATCCCGCGCTTTTTATGCCGAGCAGCTTCGCATCGCGCTGGGGAAAGGCGAAATCCGGCAGGATATCGATCCCGACTCGATGGCGGCGGTCATCCTGGGCCTGCTGCGCGGCATCTCGATGCAGCACCTACTTGACCCTGAGAATTTTCCGATCGAGCAGATCAGCCAGGACGTCTTGCTGGCCATCAAGGCCCTGCTCCAACGCTGAAACCAGGCACAAAGCAGGATGGACGAGCGTAACAAAACCCCATATACTTGCTAATCGAATAGTAAGTTACTAGGTGACTGGCGCTGACTGATCGGTGTCATTCACAAGGAAAGATCAACAGCATGAGCGCCTCGAACACCCCTGCCAGCGTACGAACCGAACTACGCGGTCCAGTATTGATCGCCACCTTGGACAGCCCGCCGGTCAACGCCCTCAACGTCGAACTGCGGCGCGGCCTGATCGCTGCGATCGAGAAGGCCGAGGCCGACGCCTCAGTGCAGGCCGTGTTGCTGGTCGGCGCGGGTCGCGCCTTCATCGCCGGTGCTGACATCCGCGAATTCGGTCAATCACCGCAGCCGCCCAGCCTGCCCGAGGTCTGCAACCGGATCGAGGCCTGCAGCAAGCTGGTGGTGGCGGCCATGCACGGGCACGCGCTCGGCGGGGGACTGGAAGTGGCGATGGCGGCGCATTACCGCCTGGCCATGCGCGACGCCAAGCTCGGACTACCCGAGGTCCAACTGGGACTGATTCCCGGCGCCGGCGGTACCCTGCGCGCGCCCCGGCTGATGGGGGTAGGCCCCGCAGTCGATCTCATGCTCAGCGGCCGCCACATGGGTGCCGTCGAGGCGCAGGCCTGCGGC
Organism: Malikia spinosa; assembly: GCF_002980625.1. Classification (GTDB taxonomy): domain Bacteria; phylum Pseudomonadota; class Gammaproteobacteria; order Burkholderiales; family Burkholderiaceae_C; genus Malikia; species Malikia spinosa. The sequence continues at coordinate 3,250 of NZ_PVLR01000050.1, forward strand.
TTGGTCGACCGCCTAGGCGATGACGACAGCGCTGAGGTCGCTGGACTTGCTTACGCCTTGGAGCTGCTGCAGCAGGGGGCCAGCATGCGCCGCACGCGCGATGCCAGCGCGACCTCGGCCGAACGCTCCGAGAGCTTGGCGACGCTTGCCAAGCTGGAGGCCGAGACGGCAAAGAAGTCACGCGGCCTGTTCTCGCCGTTGAAGGTGATCGAGTCGGTGCGCAACGGACTCGAACTGTCATTCGACGAGGCGCTCAAGCGAGAACGGCAGCTCTTCCTGCAGTGCATCGACAGTCCGCAGCGCGCGGGACTGATCCACGCCTTTTTCGCTGAGCGCGAGGTCGTCAAGGTCCCGGAAGCCCGGGCAGCCCAGCCGCGCCGCCTGGCCAGTGTGGGCGTAGTCGGTGGCGGCATCATGGGCGCGGGCATTGCGGTATCCCTGCTGGATGCGTGTCTGCCGGTGACGATGATCGAACGCGACGAGGCCAGTATTGCCCGTGGCCGCGCCAACGTCGAAAAGGTCTACGACGGCCTGATCGCCAAAGGTCGCATGACGTCCGAGGCCAAGGCGGCCGTGATGGCCCGTTTCAGCGGCAGCATTTCCTATGATGCGCTGGCTCAGGTGGACCTGGTGATCGAAGCCGTGTTCGAGGACCTGGACGTGAAGAAGGCGGTGTTTGCCGAACTCGACCGCGTCTGCAAACCCGGCGCAGTGCTGGCCACCAACACCTCCTATCTCGACATTGACGCGATCGCTGCCAGCATCTCACGCCCGCAGGACGTGATCGGACTGCACTTCTTCAGCCCGGCTCACATCATGAAGCTGCTGGAGATCGTGGTGCCCGCGAAAGTGAGCGCCGACGTGGTCGCCACCGCGTTCAATCTGGCCAATAAGCTCAAGAAGGTGCCAGTGCGTGCCGGCGTCTGCGACGGCTTCATCGGCAACCGCATCCTGGCGGTCTATCGCCAAGCGGCGGATTACTTGATGGAGGACGGTGCCTCGCCCTACGAGATCGATGCTGCGGTACGCGAATTTGGATACCCGATGGGCCCGTTCCAGATGTCGGACCTGGCCGGCGGCGACATCGGCTGGGCCACGCGCAAGCGCCGCGCCGCCACGCGTAACCCTAAAGCCCGCTACGTGCAGATCGCAGATCGCATCTGCGAGCGCGGCTGGTTCGGCCAGAAGACCGGCCGTGGCTATTACCTCTATCCGCAAGGTTCACGCACCGGCCAGCCCGATCCCGAGGTGCAGGCCATCATCGACGCCGAGCGCGAGCGCGCTGGCATCACGCCGCGCTCCTTCACTGCGGATGAAATCATGCGCCGTTACATGGCCGCGATGATCAATGAAGGCGCCAACGTAGTGGATCAAGGGATTGCACTGCGTCCACTGGACGTGGATGCGACCTTCCTGTATGGCTACGGTTTCCCGCGCTACCGCGGTGGCCCCATGAAGTACGCCGACATGGTGGGGCTGGACCAGGTGTTGGCCGACATCCGCACCTTTGCCAAGGAAGATCCGCTGTTCTGGCAACCCTCGCCGCTGCTGGAACGCCTGGTGGACGAAGGCAAAAACTTCGACAGCCTGAACCGAGCCCAGTAAGCCCTCTGCCCGCACTGAAAGTCACCCGATGCGTCAAGCCGTTATCGTTTCTACCGCCCGCACGCCGTTGACCAAGTCGCACCGCGGTGAATTCAACATCACCCCGGCCGCTCAACTGGCCGCCTTTTCCGTCAAGGCTGCCGTCGAACGCTCGGGCATTGACCCGGCCATGATCGAAGACCTGATCCTGGGCTGTGGCAACCCCGATGGTTTCCAAGGCCGCAACCTGGGCCGCCAGACCGTCCTGCGCGCAGAACTGCCGCTGTCCATCGCCGGCACCACGCTGACGCGTTACTGCGCTTCGGGCCTGCAGTCGATTGCCGTGGCGGCGGGTCGCATCGTGGCCGAAGGCGTGGACGCCATGATCGCCGGGGGAGTTGAAACCATCTCGGGCATGCGCCCCGGCAACAACCTGCCCACTGACATGGACCCCTGGCTGGTCGAGCACAAGCCCGACCTGTTCATGGCCATGATCGACACCGCCGACGTGGTGGCCGAGCGGTACCAGATTTCTCGCGAAGAGCAAGACGCTTTTTCGCTGCAAAGCCAGCAGCGCACCGCAGCAGCACAGGCCCTCAACCTGTTCCAGGATGAAATCATCCCCTGTGCCACGCGCATGGCTGAAAAGAACAAGGAAACCGGCGAAGTCACCTACCGGGACGTGGTGGCTACCCGCGACAACTGCAACCGCCCATCCACCACGCTGGAGAGTCTGCACAAGCTCGAACCCGTGAAAGGTGCGGACAAGTTCGTCACCGCAGGCAATGCCTCGCAGCTGTCCGACGGCTCCTCGGCCTGTGTGCTGATGGAAGCCAGGCAGGCGGAGCGTTTGGGCCTGCAGCCGCTGGGCGCCTTCCGTGGCTTGGCCGTGGCCGGTTGCGAGCCGGACGAGATGGGCATTGGCCCGGTGTTCGCGGTACCCAAGCTGCTGGCACGCCATGGCCTCAAGGTCGATGACATCGATCTGTGGGAACTGAACGAGGCCTTTGCCTCCCAGGCACTGTACTGCCAGCGCCGCCTGGGTATTCCCAACGAACGTCTGAACGTCAACGGTGGGGCCATTTCGATTGGCCACCCCTTCGGCATGACGGGCGCCCGCCTGGCAGGGCACGTGCTGCTGGAAGGCCGCCGCCGCAAGGCCAGGTACGCCGTGGTGACCATGTGCATTGCCGGTGGCATGGGTGCCGCCGGCCTGTTTGAAATTTTCTGACTCCCCGAAGGAACCAAGGACATGGACCTGAACTTCACCCCCGAAGAAGAGGCATTCCGCGCGCAAGTGCGGGCCTTTTTGCATGACAAGCTGCCCGCGCGCATCGCCAACAAGGTCAAGGCCGGCCAGCGCCTGAGCAAGGCCGACCAGGACGAATGGCACGCCATCCTGAACGAGCGTGGCTGGTACGCCAACCACTGGCCCCAGGAATGGGGTGGTCCGGGCTGGAGCGCAGTGCAGAAATTCATCTTCGACCACGAGTGCGCCCTGGCCGGCGGGCCGCGCATCGTGCCGTTTGGCGTGAACATGCTGGGTCCGGTGCTGATCAAGTACGGCAACGAGGCGCAGAAGCGCTACTGGCTGCCGCGCATCCTGAGCGGGGCCGACTGGTGGTGCCAGGGCTATTCGGAGCCCGGCGCGGGCTCGGATCTGGCTGCCATCAAGACCACGGCCGTGCGTGAGAGCGATCACTACATCGTCAATGGCCAGAAGACCTGGACTACCCAGGGCCAGCACGCCAACATGATCTTCTGCCTGGTGCGCACCAGCAAGGAAGCGCGGCAACAGGAAAGCATCAGCTTCCTGCTGGTGGACATGAACAGCCCCGGCGTGGAACTGCGCCCGATCCGCACCCTGGACGGTGACCGCGAAGTCAACGAGGTGTTCTTCACTGACGTGAAGGTGCCGGTAGAGAACCTGGTGGGTGAAGAAAACAAGGGCTGGACCTACGCCAAATACCTGCTGACCTACGAGCGCACCGGCATCGCCGGCGTCGGCCTCTCGGTTGCAGCGCTGGAAAAACTCAAGCTCATCGCCAACAAGGTGCACAAGAACGGGCGCCCGCTGGCACAAGACCCGCTGTTTGCCACCCGAATGGCCAAGGTCCAGATCGACCTGGAGAACATGAAGACCACCAACCTGCGCGTGATCGCGGCCGTGGCTGGCGGCGGTGTACCCGGCGCCGAGAGCTCCATGCTCAAGATTCGTGGCACCGAGATCCGGCAGGAAATCCTGTCACTGATCCGCCGCGCCATGGGGCCTCACGCGCTGCCCTTCATTGAAGAGGCGCAGTACGAGGGCTATGCCGACGAACCCGTGGGCCCGAAGGAAGCGGCCACGGCAGCGGCCAACTACTTCAACTACCGCAAGCTGTCGATCTTCGGCGGCTCCAACGAAATCCAGAAAAACATCATCTCCAAGATGATCCTGGGCCTGTGAGGTCGATGCCATGAATTTCACGCACACAGAAGACCGCCGCATGCTGGCGGACAGCTTGAACCGCTTCGTGACCGAGCAATACGGCAGCGAATTCCGCAACCAAACGGCTTACGGAGAACAGGGCTTCTCCCCGGAGCGCTGGCAGCAGTTCGCCGAGCTCGGCGCCATCGGCGCGCTGTTCTCCGAGGCCGATGGGGGCTTCGGCGGCAGCGGCTTCGACATCGCCGTGGTGTTCGAATCCCTGGGCCGCGGGCTGGTGACCGAACCCTTCCTGGGGGCATTGATGGTGGGCCGCGCTCTGGCTGCGGCCGGCAGCGAAGCTCAGAAAGCCCGCCTCGCCGAGCTGATTGAAGGCAGCACCGTGGCGGCTCTGGCGCACGACGAACCTGCCAACCACTACGAGCTCAGCCGCGTCAGCACTCTTGCCGAACGTCAGGGCGATGGCTGGGTCATCTCGGGGGCCAAGTCCGTGGTGCTGTTTGGCGACCAGGCCGGACTGCTGCTGGTGTCTGCGCGCACCTCGGGCGCGCTCGACGATGAAGCGGGCATCTCGCTGTTTCTGGTGCCGGGCGATGCTGCGGGCCTGCAGTGCCGGGGTTATGGCCGCATCGACGGTGGCCATGCCGCCGAGCTGGTGTTCGACCAGGTCAGGCTGGGTGCCGATGCCTTGCTAGGTGCCGAGGGCCAGGGCTTGGCTACGCTGGAGCACGCCGTCGGCTATGGCGTGCTCGCGCTGTGCGCCGAAGCGGTCGGCGCCATGGACGTGGCCAAGCAGGCCACGCTGGAATACCTGCAGACGCGCAAGCAGTTCGGCAAGCCGATCGGCAGCTTCCAGGCGCTGCAGCACCGCATGGCTGACCTGCTGCTCGAAGTCGAGCAGGCGCGCTCAGCGGTGATCAACGCCGCCGCCGCCATCGATGGCGACGACCGCATCGCACGCGAACGCGCGCTGTCGGCAGCCAAGTTCACGATCGGCCGCATCGGCACCCTGGTGGCCGAGGAGAGCATTCAGCTGCACGGCGGCATTGGAATGACCTGGGAATTGCCGCTGTCCCATTACGCCAAGCGACTGGTGATGGTCGACCACCAGCTCGGGGACGAAGATCACCACCTCGCGCGCTACATGGCGCTGGGCCGGGACTGACGCCATGGCGCTGCCTCCCCTGCTGCAGCGGCGCGAAGGCACCGTGCTGGTGCTCTCCAACAACAACCCGGCGGCACGCAACGCGCTGTCACCAGCCTTTTATGCTGCCTTGACCACGGCGCTCGTGCAGGCCGAGACCGACCCGGGCGTAGGCGCCATCGTGCTGACGGGCGAGGGCGAGCATTTCTGCGCGGGCGGCGACCTGCGCCAACTCGCCACGCGCCGGGAATTGCCGGTCGAAGAGCGCCGCGCCAAGCTCGAAGGCCTGCACGACCTCATTCGCGCCGTGCGCGACTGTCGCAAGCCTGTGATCGCGGCTGTCGAAGGCGCGGCCGCGGGTGCCGGCCTGTCGCTGGCCCTGGCCTGCGACATGCTCGTGGCGGCAAAAAATTCGGTGTTCTCGGTTGCCTACGTGAAGGTCGGCCTGACGCCCGATGGCGGTGCCACGGCCTTCCTGGCCGAGTTCGTGTCGCGCCAGCTGCTGACCGAACTGTGCCTCACGGGTGAGCGCATCTCGGGCGAGCGCCTGCATGCGCTGGGCCCGGTCAACCGCCTGGCTGAGCCCGGCCAGGCGCTGGAGCAGGCGCTGGCACTTGCCACCCAGGTGGCCGCGGGCCCCGAGCAGGCCATGGCCTGCATCAAGACGCTGTGCCGCGAGGCCTACGCGAACACGCTGGGGCAGCAATTGGAACAGGAAGCCCGGTTCATGGTGGTTTCCCAGGAGACCGAGGAATCCCGCGAAGGCATTGGAGCCTTCCTGGAAAAACGCGCGCCTGATTTCGCATCGCTGCGCAATCGTCAGGCGTGAACCACGCAGGGGAACGAAAACACATGACCGAAACGACAACCACCACTCCCTCCACATCCATACCCGGTGACATGGATTTCCCGCTCGAAGGCGTGCGCGTGCTGGACCTCTCGCGCGTGTTCGCGGGACCCCTGTGCGGCATGGTGCTGGCCGACTTTGGCGCCGAGGTCATCAAGGTAGAACACCCCGGCAGGGGTGACGACACGCGCGACTGGGGCATGCGCATCGGCAAGACCGAGACCACCTACTACAACAGCATGAACCGCAACAAGCGGTCCATCACCGTCGACCTGCAGTCGCCCGAGGGCGTCAAGATCATCCACGACCTGCTGCCCCAGTGCGACGTGGTGATCCAGAACTTCAAGACCGGCGGCGCCGAGAAGCTGGGCCTGGGCTACGGGCAGCTCAAGGCGATCAAGCCGGACCTGATCTACTGCTCGGTGGCGGGTTACGACAGCTCCGGCCCCGAGGCCAAGCGTCCCGGCTACGACCTGGTGATCCAGGCCGAGGCGGGCCTGATGGCCCTCAACGGCGAGGCCAGCCAGCCGCCGCTGAAATTCGGCGTGGCCGCCGTCGACATGATGACCGGTATGTACGCCGCCCAAGCCGTGCTGGCGGCCCTGTTCCGCCGCGAGCGCACGGGCAAGGGCCGCCACATCGAGATGGCGCTGTACGATTGCGGCCTGATGATCACCGGCTACTACGGTCTCGATGCCATGCTGCTGGGCCACGACCCGCAGCGCTACGGTAACGCCCACCCGTCCATCGTGCCCTACGGCATGTACGACGCGGCCGACGGCCCACTCATCATCGGCGTGGGCAACAATGCACAGTTCGACAAGTTCTGCCGCCAAGTCATCGAGCGCCCGGACATCGTCGAAGACCCGCGTTTTGCTACCAATGTGGAGCGGGCCAAGAACCGGCTGGCACTTGGATCCTTGCTCAAGGAGCTGATTGCCGGCTTCCCGCGCGAGTTGCTGCTGGAGCGCCTGACGGCAGCTGGCATTCCCTGCGGCAAGGTGGCCGGCCTGCACGAAGCCCTGACCAGCGAGCGCACCCGCCGGGGCGGTCTGCTGCAGGAAATGCCGCACCCTGTGGCCGGCACCACCCACGTTTTTGCGCCGCCCTACCGCCTGGACGGCCAGCGCCTGCCCATCCGCAATGCACCGCCCACGCTGGGTGAGGGCACGCGCGATGTGCTACAGCAGTTGCTGCAACTGTCAGACGCGGAGCTTAAGGCGTTGCGGGACAAAGGCGTGCTGACGCTGCCCTTGTCGGATTGATGCAGAAACCATAGCTGCCAGTGCTTGTAAAGCAAGCCTTGCCGTCTTTTTTGATTGAAAGAAGCCTGCATGAATTTCTCTCGAATGAACCGTCGCAATATCTTGCAGGGCCTGGCGGCCCTCGGTGGCGGCAGTCTGCTGGGCCCGGCGATGGCGCAAGCCGGCAAGATGGCCTGGCCGACCAAGCCGATACGGCTGATTGTGCCTTTCAACGCTGGCGGCGCTACGGACATCATCGCCCGCACCGTGGGCGAGGCCTTGTCCAAGCGCATCGGTCAGCCCGTGGTGGTGGATAACAAGGGTGGTGCCGCCGGCATCCTGGGCACCGATGCCGTCGCCAAGGCCCCGGCCGACGGCCACACCTTGCTGTTGTCGCTCAGCACCTCGATGCTGATCAACCAGTTCCTCTACCCCAAACTGCCCTACAAACCGCAAAAGGATCTCGCGCTGGTGTCCCAGGTTGCGGCCGCACCCGTCACGCTGGTGGTGCACCCGTCGGTTCCCGTAAACAACATGAAGGAGCTGCTGGCTTACGTGAAGTCGCACAAGGGCAAGCTGTCGTACGGATCCGTGGGGCACGGGCTCGTATGCCCACCTCGCGGGCGCGTACATGAGCAAGACCATGGATGCCGACATGGTCCATGTGGCCTACAAGGGCGAGGCACCCATGATCCAGGAGCTCATCGGCGGCCAGTTGCAGCTTTGCTTCTCCAGCGCGCTCAACACCAAGCCCTTCATTGCTCCGGGCCGGGTCAAGGCCATCGGCGTCACAGGCAAGCAGCGCATGGACATCCTGCCCAAGCTGCCCACCATTTTCGAGCAGGGCGTGCAGGACGATGCCTACACCGTCTTCGGCTGGCTGGCCGTGGGTGCACCGGCGGGAACGCCCAGTGACATCGTCGATCAGCTCAATGCACACCTGCGCGAAATCGCCAAGGAGCCCAAGGTTCTGGAGCGAATCGCGGGCGCGGGCTTCATGCCCATGATGAACAGCCCGGACAAGTTCCGGCAGAACTACCAGCGCGACTTGCCCATCTGGAAGGCGCTGGTCGAGGCTGCGGACGCGCGGCTCGAATAACGATCCATTTTCCTTACGAGGTAACGATGACCACTTCCCCTTCCTCCCCGCTGGCACGCACTTCGCGCCGCTTCGTGCTGGCCCTGGCCGCCGCGCCCCTGCTGATCGGTTCTGCTTTTGCCCAGGCCTGGCCGAGCCAGACGATCAAGATCGTCGTGCCGTTCCCGCCGGGCGGACCGACCGACACCGCCACACGCATCGTCGGCCAGAAGCTGGCCGAGCGCCTGAAGCAGCCCGTGATCGTGGAAAACAAGCCTGGCGCTTCCGGCTCGATCGCCGCAGCCCAGGTCGCCAAGAATGCACCCGACGGCTACACGCTGATGATGCTGGCCGCTCCTACGCTGCTGGCGCCACATCTCTACAAAAGAGCCGGATACGACACGACCAAGGATTTCGCTCCGGTCGCGACCGTCTATGACCTACCGATCGTGGTGGTGGTCAACCCGGCACAGCTGCCGAGCGTGACTGATCTGCAAAAGCTCATCACCCAGGCAAAGGCCCAGCCAGGCAAGCTCAACTACACGAGCTCGGGCGCGGGCAGCTTCGGCCACCTGAGCATGGAGTTGCTCAAGCAGATGGGACAGTTCGACATGCAGCACGTGCCCTACAAGGGTGGCGTGCCGGCTATCACCGACACCATCGGCGGCCAGGTACCGCTGATGTACGCCGACCTCGTCGCCGCGCTGCCGCACATCCAATCAGGCAAGCTGCGCGCCATCGCAGTGGGCTCGCCCAAGCGCGTGAGCGTGCTCCCCGACGTCAAGACCATTTCCGAACAAGGCTTCGTCGGCTACGACGCCGTGTCCTGGGGCGGCCTGCTGGCACCGCAGGGCACACCCAAGGCAGTGATCGAGCGTGTGAGCAGCGAGGTCAAGCAAATCCTGGCCGACCGGGAAGTGCAAGACAAGCTGCTCAACGCCGGCGCCATCGCCAGCTACCAGGCGCCCGCGCAGATGGCGCAGCGCATCCAGCAGGATCACACCAAATGGGGCAAGGTGATCCATGACAAGGGCATTTCGGTCGAATGAGTGACGCCATGAAGTCGTCGGTATCCACCCCCATCACCGCGCTGTTTGGCACCCGGCTGCCCATCGTCGCAGGCGGCCTGATGTGGCTGTCAGACGCGTTCTACGTGGCTTCGGCTGCGCGCGCCGGCATCATCGGCTTCATCACTGCAGCCAGCTTTCCGGAGCCGCAGGCGCTGCGCGACGAGATCCGGCGCTGCCGTGATCTCTGCGAAGGCGCCCCCTTCGGCGTCAACGTCTCGATGCTGCCCAAGCTGGTGCCGGGCGAGCGCACCCAGGCGGTGTTCGACCTGATCGCCGAAGAAGGCGTGCGCTTCGTCGAAACCTCGGGTCGCAGCCCAGAGGCCTACCTGCCCAGCCTCAAGGCGGCCGGCATCAAGGTCATGCACAAGGTCCCTGCACTGCGCTACGCGCTCAAGGCCCAGTCCATCGGTGTCGATGCGGTGGCCATCGTCGGCGCGGAATGTGGCGGCCATCCGGGCATGGATCTGGTCGGAAGCATGGTCAACAGTGCATGGGCCTGCGACCAGCTACAGATTCCCTACCTGATCGGCGGTGGCATCGGCCGCGGCTCACAGCTCGCGGCGGCGCTGGCCATGGGCGCAGCTGGCGTGGTGATTGGCACCCGCTTCCTGGTCGCCGAGGAAATCTGGGCCCACCACGACTACAAGCAGCGCCTGATCCAAGCCGCGCCTACTGATACTGAATTGTGCATGCAGTCGGTACGCAACACCGTGCGTGTGCTGCGCAACGACACCACGCGGTCGGTGCGCGAACTTGAGGCCAGCCGGCCCGACCTCGGCATCGAGGACCTGCTGCCGCTGGTGTCGGGAAAGATCGGCCGTCAGGCCTATGTCACGGGCGACTGGTCCAAGGGCATGCTTGCGGCCGGCCAGGCACTCGCGTTCACCGACCGGATCGAGCCGTTGGCCGATATCGTCGAGCGCTTCGAGCAAGATTTCTGGCGTGCCGTCGAGCGGCTGCCACAAGTGATCACAGTCTGATAACCACCACAAACCTGCAAGGAGACATACATGCACCCCACCCTGAACCGTCGCACCTGGCTCAGCCAGGGCCTCGCAGCCTGTGCTGCGCTCGCCGGCCTACCCGCTGCCTTGGCGCAAGCCTACCCGAGCAAGCCGATTCGCCTGATCGTGCCCTATGCCGCCGGCGGTGCGACCGACATGGTAGCGCGCTCGATCGGCGAAAAGCTGTCTCAGCGTCTGGGACAGCCCGTAATCATCGAGAACCGTCCTGGCGCTGGTGGCGTCTCTGGCACCGATGCCGCACTCAAGGCCACTCCCGACGGCTACACTTTCTTGGTCTCACTTGGCACCACCATGCTGATCAACCAGTACCTATACGCCAAGCTGCCCTACCAGCCGCTGCGCGACCAGGCACTGATTTCGCAGATTGCACTGGCGCCGGTGGCCCTGCTGGTGCATCCCAGCATTCCGGTCAGCAACGCCAACGAACTGTTCCAGTACATGGACCGCAGCCAGGGCAAGCTTTCCTACGGCTCCTGGGGCACAGGGTCGTACTCGCATCTGGCCTGCGCCTATCTCAACCACAGCCGCAAGGTTGACATGGTCCATGCGGCCTACAAGGGCGAAGCCGCGATGATGCAGGACCTCGCCGGGGGCCAGGTCCAGCTCGCCTTCGCAAGCCTGCAGGCAGCCAAGCCCTTCATCGACTCGGGTCGCGTCAAGGTGCTGGCGGTCACCGGCGAGCAGCGCATGGCAATGCTGCCCAAGGTGGCCACCATGGGCGAACAAGGCATCAAGGACGAGATCTTCCGCATCACGGGCTGGGTTGGCATGAGTGCGCCGGCGCGCACGCCGTCCGACATCATGACCAGGGTAGCTAGCGAAGTGCGCGCCATCATCGCTCAATCCGAGATTCAGCAGCGCATCAGCAGCATCGGGTTCCTGCCGGTCGGCAACACCCCAGAACAGTTCGCCGAGGTCTTCCGCAAGGACGCGCCGATCTGGGAGCGCATCGTAGACATTTCCGGCGCCAAACTGGACTGAAGCCCACGCCTATTCTCTCCACCGAACCGCCGCTGCCGGCGACGGTGGGGCGTGCCATACGATCATTCGTGGGTTGTGGAGCATGCTGAATGAGTTGAGGCTCACTCACTTTCATTATTGTTCCAGCCGGCTTTTTCAATGAGATGGACGCCCCCGTCCTGATAGGCTGGGCTTTGTTGAGGAAATCAAACCCAGGACGTTCTTCCCCTGACCCCAGACGGAGTTATCCCACGCGTACCGTCTCGGGCGTGCCCAGTTGCGTGAAGCGGTTCAGGATGGCAGCACGCACTTGCAATTCCGCCACCTGACGATCGAAGTCCCGCGCCATCACTCGCTCGCCCATCAGCTTCACACACCGCATCTTGGTCTCAACCAGGCTGCGCCGGTGATACCCACTCCAGCGCTTCCAGATCGCG
>NZ_PVLR01000051.1 GCF_002980625.1 Malikia spinosa
GGCAACGACACGATTCAAGGCCTGGGCGGCAACGACACCATCGACGGCCAAGCCGGCAGTGACTCGCTGCTGGGTGGTGATGGCGACGACCGCATCGAGGGCAACTTCGGCAACGACAGCCTGTACGGTGGCAACGGCAACGACACCCTCACCGACGACCAGGGCTCCAACCTGCTCGACGGCGGCGCCGGCAGCGACAACCTGACCTCGCGCTCCCTGTCGGGCCAGCACACCCTGCTGGGCGGCACCGGCAACGACACCCTCAACGCCACCGGCCAGACAGTCTCCCTCGACGGCGGCGACCAGGACGACTCTCTATCTGCGACCGGTCAGTTGTACCAAAGTGGCAGCAGCAGTTACGTCTCGGGCGGCAACGCCACCCTGCTGGGCGGCACCGGTACCGACAACCTGAGTGTCAGCTACTACAGCAACGCCAGCCTCGACGGTGGTGAAGGCAACGACTGGCTGGATGTCAGCCAAACCCGTTCCGCCACCCTGCAAGGCGGCACCGGAGAGGACAGCCTTTCCGTCAATTTTAGTGGCTATGCCAGCAACCAAACCGATGGTGATAGCAGCCTGCCTGAGAACTATGAACTCGACGGTGGCGACGACAACGACACACTGACCGTCAGCGGCTCCAGCTATGTATATTATGGGCAAACTACCGTCAGCCTGCGCGGCGGTGCAGGCAACGATACCCTGCGCGTCACAGACAACTACGCTGGGGACACCGGCACCGAAGGTGACCGCCGCGGCATTGCCCAGGCCACGCTGGACGGCGGCGCGGGCGACGACAGGCTAGAAGCCGGCGGCGTGCTGCAGCTGACCCTGACCGGCGGCACGGGGATCGATACCTTCGTCCTGACCGCTCAGCAGTACCGCACCTTGCTCGAGGGCACGCGCAGCTTCTACAGCGGCGGCAGCCTCAGCATGGGCACTGCTACCAACGTCACGGCTGATCCGATCACCATCACCGACTTTGCCGCCGGCGCCGGCGGCGATGTGCTGGACTACTCCGACCTGCTGCGCAACGGCACCCTGAGCTATGACGGCAGCAACCCGTTTGG
>NZ_PVLR01000052.1 GCF_002980625.1 Malikia spinosa
CTCGGCCGAGTGGCAGTGGCTGCAGTATCAGGCCAGTGGGGCGGTGATCGCTGCGGCCTGGAGGCGTTCGATGGCCATCACCGTGCAATCTGTCCGCAGCGGAATCGCAGACTGGTCGGTCGACGAGCACCCAGACCCGCTGCCTGAAAACTGGAGTGCGCGACAAGGCCCGGCGGGCCTGCACTTCGTCAATCCCATGCAAGACCGGTTCATCGACTGGGCGCTCCCAAGATCGGACAAGGCCAGTCGGCGTGCTCAGCAGCAAGTCCGGGAGGACGAACGACGGCAGGCCATGCTGAGTGCTTGCACGGGCCCATGCCTTTCGTGGAGTACGCGCGACGAATGGCATGTAACAGCCTCCTGGGCGCCGGCCAACGGTGTGTTCCGCGCGCACCGCCTGCTGGGCTTGCCAGGCGAGCGGCCGCTGTTCTGGCTGTTCGAGGCGGATGGTGGCTTCGTGGCACGGCTGCGAGACCTGAGGCTGCAAGCCTGGGCCGAATCACCCCAGGCAGCCGTCCATGCCTTGCGGACCTGTCTGCGCCGGCATCGGGCGGCCTACGTTCCAGCGGTTGCTACTCGCAA
>NZ_PVLR01000053.1 GCF_002980625.1 Malikia spinosa
CTCGGCCGAGTGGCAGTGGCTTCAGTACCAGGCCAGTGAGGCGGTGATCGCTGCGGCCTGGAGGCGTCCGATGGCCCTCACCGTGCAATCTGCCCGCAGCGGAATCGCAGACTGGTCGGTCGACGAGCACCCAGACCCGCTGCCTGAAAACTGGAGTGCGCGACAAGGTCCGGCGGGCCTGCACTTCATCAACCTCATGCAGGACCGGTTCATCGACTGGGCGCTCCCAAGATCGGACAAGGCCGCTCGCCGTGCTCAGCAGCAAGTCCGGGAGGACGAACGACGGCAGGCCATGCTGAGTGCTTGCACGGGCCCATGCCTTTCGTGGAGTCCGCGCGACGAATGGCATGTAACAGCCTCCTGGGCGCCGGCCAACGGTGCATTCCGCGCGCACCGCCTGCTGGGCTTGCCAGGCGAGCGGCCGCTGTTCTGGCTATTCGAGGAGGAGGGCGGCTTCGTGGCACGGCTGCGAGACATGAGGCTGCAAGCCTGGGCGGAATCACCCAAAGCTGCCATCCATGCCTTGCGGACCTGTCTGCGCCGGCATCGGGCGGCCTACGGTCCAGCGGTTGCTACTCGCAA
>NZ_PVLR01000054.1 GCF_002980625.1 Malikia spinosa
GGGGGGGGGGACCCCCCCCCCGACTGCGTACAGAAAGATTTGCTGGCCGCGCAGCTGACGAAGAAGCTGACCGGGGTGGGCGGGCTCTGATGGCCGATTTGCTGGCCGCGCAGCGGACAGATGAGGCCGGCAGGGCCCGCCCACCTCGGTCAGCCCCCAAGCCCTAAGCCTGGCGCCAGTGCTTCTGCGCCGCGAACACCGCGTTCGGGTAGTCGGGGCGACCGCGGCTGCCGTTGTAGCGGCCCAGTGCCAGGAACAGGTCGCCGCGCTCGCGCTCGAGGTAGTGGCGCAGGATCACGCAGCCAAAGCGGATATTGGCCTGCGACAGGAACAGCTTGGACGGATCACCGTCGCCGATCAGCCGGGCCCAGAACGGCATGACCTGCATATAGCCGCGCGCGCCGGCCGGCGAGACCGCAAACTTGCGAAACGCGCTCTCGACCTGGATCAGCCCCAGCACCAGCGACTCGTCGAGGCCGGCACGCCGGCTCTCGTACCAGACCGTCTGCAGGAATTCAACCCTTGTCTGCAGCTCGGGCTTGCGCCGCACCAGCCGCGGGCTCATTTCGCCGAGCCAGCGCAGATAGGCCAGCCTGGCCTCCGGGGTGGGAAACTCGGGCTCGGGCGGCGCCGGGTGCTCGATCGCGGCGCGCAGCGCGAGCCGGATCGGATCGGCCAGCGGCTCCTCAAGCTGGCCGCCGGCCCAGGCCAGCGCGGGCAGGCTGAGCGGCAATAGGCTGGCCAGGCCTGCCTTGGCGATCCAGCCCAGACAGTCCCGGCGGCTCATCTCACAGCCCCAGCTTGCCCTTGAGCAGGGCCGGCAGTTCGGCCAGGCCGACCTTGGTCGCGGCCTCGTCGCGACGGTGCTGGTACTCGACCAGGCCTTCCTTCAGGCCCTTGTCGCCGATCGTGACGCGGTGTGGCACGCCGATCAGCTCCCAGTCGGCGAACATCGCACCCGGGCGCTCGCCGCGGTCGTCGAGCAGCACGTCGACGCCCAGCGCGGCCAGCTCGTCGTGCAGCTGCTCGGCGGCGGCACGCACGGCCTCGCTGCGGTCCATGCCGATCGGGCAGATCACGAGCGTGAAGGGCGCGATCGCGTCCGGCCAGATGATGCCGCGCGCGTCATGGTTCTGCTCGACGGCAGCCGCCGGCAGGCGGGTCACGCCGATGCCGTAGCAGCCCATCTCGAAATGGCGCGGCTTGCCGTCCTCGGCCAGGAAGGTGGCGTTCATGGCCTGGCTGTACTTGGTGCCGAGGTAGAACACATGGCCGACCTCGATGCCGCGCTCGATCGCAAGCTCGCCCTGGCCGTCCGGCGACAGGTCACCGGCGACCACGTTGCGCAGGTCGGCGATCAGGTCGGGCTCGGGCAGGTCGCGGCCCCAGTTGACGCCGGTCAGGTGGAAGTCGAGCTGGTTGGCGCCGCAAACCCAGTCGGCCATCACGGCGACTTCGCGGTCGGCGATCACGGTGACCGACCGCTTGAGGCCGATCGGGCCCAGGTAGCCCGGCTTGCAGCCGAAATGCTCGACGATCTCGAGTTCGGTCGCCAGGCGGAAGCCGAGCTCGAAGCCCGGCAGCTTGCCGACCTTGACCTCGTTCATCTCGTGGTCGCCGCGCAGCAGCAGCAGGAAGACCCGGGTCTTGGTGACCTCGTCGTAGTCGTTGACCTCGTCGGTCGCCAGCACCATGGACTTGACCGTCGCCGACAGCGGCAGGTCGAGGAAGGTGGCCAGCGCGGCACAGGTCGAGGTACCAGGCGTCGAGACCTTGGTCAGGGCCTGGGCGGCGGCCGGGCGCGGGCCCTGGGGCGCCAGCGCCTCGGCCTTCTCGATGTTGGCGGCGTAGTCGCTGTTCGGGCAGTAGACGATCGCGTCCTCGCCGGTGGCGGCGATGACCTGGAACTCCTCGCTCAGGTCGCCACCGATGGCGCCGCTGTCGGCTGCCACCGCGCGGTAGGTCAGGCCGAAGCGGTCGAAGATGCGGCGGTAGGCGCCGGCCATGACCTGGTAGCTGGCCTGCGCGCTGTCACGGTCGCGGTCGAAGCTGTAGGCATCCTTCATGACGAACTCGCGGCCACGCATCAGGCCGAAGCGCGGGCGGCGCTCGTCGCGGAACTTGGTCTGGATCTGGTAGAAGTTCTTCGGCAGCTGCTTGTAGCTGCGCAGCTCCTGGCGCGCGATGTCGGTGACGACTTCTTCCGAGGTCGGCTGCAGCACGAAGTCGCGCTCGTGGCGGTCCTTGATGCGCAGCATCTCGGGGCCCATCTTGTCGAAGCGGCCGGTCTCCTGCCACAGCTCGGCCGGCTGCACCACCGGCATGGTCAGCTCGATGCCACCGGCGCGGTTCATCTCCTCGCGCACGATCTTTTCGACCTTCTGGATCACGCGCAAGCCCATCGGCATATAGGTATAGATGCCGGCGCCGAGCTTCTTGATCATGCCGGCGCGCGTCATGAGCTGGTGGCTGACCACCTCGGCGTCGGCCGGGGCTTCTTTGAGGGTGGAAATCAGGAACTGGGAGGCTTTCATGTCAGGCTCAGGCTGGCGCCCCGCATACCCCGCGGAGCCAGCCAGGCCGGGCCAGGGTTTGCCCCGGCAGCCCCTGCCAAGCCGCCCACTAGCGGTGCATAATGAACGCAGTTTTAAAATTTGGGGTTGATTATGCTTGACAGAGAAGGCTTCAGGCCCAATGTCGGCATCATTCTGCTCAACCAGAAGAACCAGGTGTTCTGGGGCAAGCGCATCCGCACCCATTCCTGGCAGTTTCCACAGGGCGGCATCGACCGGGGCGAAACCCCCGAGCAGGCCATGTACCGTGAACTGCACGAGGAGGTCGGACTGCTGCCCGAGCATGTGGCTATCGTCGCCCGCACGCGGGACTGGTTGCGCTATGAAGTGCCGGACCGTTACATCCGTCGGGATGCGCGCGGCCACTATCGGGGACAAAAACAGATCTGGTTCCTGCTGCGCCTGACCGGCGGCGACTGGAACCTGAATCTGCGTGCCACCAGCCATCCGGAATTCGATGCCTGGCGCTGGAACGATTACTGGGTGCCGCTCGAGATGGTGGTCGAGTTCAAGCGCGGCGTCTACGAGATGGCGCTCAACGAGCTCGCACGCTACCTGCCCAGGCAGGAAATCCGCAACCGCTACCTGCGCGGCAATGCGCGCTCGCGCCAGCCGCAGTCGCATGCCGAAGCCCCGTTCGGCCTGCTCCAGATGTCCTCGATGCAGGTGCAGATCGAGCTGCCGGCCGACGCCAGCTTCGACCCCGATCCGAACCACCCGAGGTAGCTCGGCCGGACAGTCGGGGCCGGCCGGCGCAAGCGGTCGGCAGGCAACAATGACGGATCAGCCGCGCAGCACCAGGTTGTCGCGGTGGATCATCTCGGGCTCGGCGGCATAGCCGAGCAGGCCTTCGACCGCGTTGGTCGACTTGCGGCACAGCAGCCGCGCCTCGCCGGCCGAGTAGTTGGCCAGTCCGCGCGCGAGCTCCTGGCCCTGAGCGTTGCGGATCGCGATCACGTCGCCACGGCTGAACTCGCCGCTGACCGCGACCATGCCGATCGGCAGCAGGCTCTTGCCCTCGGCGACGATCTTGTCGGCGGCACCCTCATCGACGGTCACATGGCCGCGCAGCTGCAGCTGGTCCGCCATCCACTGCTTGCGTGCCTGCTGCTTGGGCGTTTGCGCGATCAGCAGGGTGCCGATCGGCTCGCCGCTGCTCAGGCGCAGCAGCGCGTCGGGCTCGCGGCCCCAGGCGATCACGGTCGAGGCACCCGAGCCGGCCGCACGCTTGGCGGCCAGGATCTTGGTGATCATGCCGCCGGTGCCAACGCGCGAACCGGCGCCGCCGGCCATGTCCTCGAGCCGGGGATCGCCCGCGCGCGCGACATGGATGAACTCGGCGTTCGGGTTCTTGCGAGGGTCGGCGCTGTAGAGGCCCTTCTGGTCGGTCAGGATCACCAGCAGGTCGGCATCGACCAGGTTGGCGACCAGCGCACCCAGGGTGTCGTTGTCACCGAACTTGATCTCGTCGTTGACGACGGTGTCGTTCTCATTGATGACCGGCACCACACCATGCTCGAGCAAGGTCAGCAGGGTCGAGCGCGCGTTGAGGTAGCGCTCGCGGTCGGCCAGGTCGGCATGGGTCAGCAGCACCTGGGCGCTGCCGACTTCCTGCTCGCGCAGCTTGGTCTCGTACATCTGGACCAGGCCCATCTGGCCGACGGCAGCAGCGGCCTGCAGCTCGTTGATCATCTTGGGGCGGGTCTTCCAGCCCAGGCGCTTCATGCCCTCGGCGATCGCGCCGCTGCTGACCATGATCAGCTCGCGGCCCGACTTGACCAGGGTCGCGAGCTGGGCGCTCCACTGCTCGATCGCGGCCTCGTCGAGGCCACGGCCCTCGTTGGTCACCAGGCTGGAGCCGACCTTGACCACGATGCGGCGCGCAGCGCGCAGCAGCTCGGAGGGATCGACGGAAAGGGAGACGCCTGCGTCGGCTTGCGAATCGGTGCTCATGTCTGGGGTCAGGTTGTCGTCACGGAAACGGCCAAGACACCCCCCGGACCCGGGCAGGCGTCCAGCCCAGGTGGTTCAGCGAAAGCGCGGATCGTCCGCGTCGACCTGCGGCGCCGGCTCGGCAGCCGGAGCCAGGCCCGGCTGGTCGCGGCGGGCGTCGAAGCGCGGATCGACCTCGACATGGGGCTTTTCGGCCTCGCGGGTGGCGACGATATGCTGGAAGATCTTCTGCACCAGCAGCTCGCAGCCCTCGCGCGTCAGCGCCGAGATCTCGAACACCGGGCCCTTGTGGCGGAAGCGCTTGACGAAGTCCTTGACGCGCGCCTCGCGCTCGCCCTCGGGGATCATGTCGAGCTTGTTGAGCACCAGCCAGCGCGGCTTGGCATGCAGCTCGGGGTCGTACTTCTTGAGTTCCTTGACGATGGCCCGGGCCTGCAGCACCGGATCGACCGCGTCGTCGAACGGCGCCATGTCGACCACATGCAGCAGCAAGCGGGTGCGCTGCAGGTGGCGCAGGAACTGGTGACCCAGGCCGGCGCCCTCGGAGGCACCCTCGATCAGGCCCGGCACGTCGGCGATGACGAAGCTCTTCTCGGGGCCGACGCGCACCACGCCCAGGTTCGGGTGCAGGGTCGTGAACGGGTAGTCGGCGATCTTGGGGCGGGCGTTCGACACCGCCGCGATCAGGGTCGACTTGCCGGCGTTGGGCATGCCGAGCAGGCCGACGTCGGCCAGCACCTTGAGTTCGAGCGCCAGGCTGAAGCGCTCGCCCGGGTGGCCGATCGTCTTCTGGCGCGGCGCGCGGTTGATCGAGCTCTTGAAGCGCAGGTTGCCGAAACCGCCCTCGCCGCCCTTGGCGATCAGGATCTGCTCGCCCGGCTGCAGCAGCTCGTGCATCAGCTCGCCGGTCTCGGCGTTGCGGATGATGGTGCCGACCGGCATCTTGAGGATGATGTCGTCACCCTTGCAGCCGAACATGTCAGAACCCTTGCCGTGCTCGCCACGCTGGGCCTCGAAGCGGCGCGAGTAGCGGTAGTCGATCAGGGTGTTGAGGTTCTCGTCGGCCAGGGCCCAGACCGAGCCGCCGCGACCGCCGTCGCCGCCGTCGGGGCCGCCGAATTCCTTGTACTTCTCGTGACGGAAGGACGCGCAGCCATTGCCTCCGTCGCCGGCCGCTATGTCGATATAGGCTTCATCAACGAATTTCATGACTGGATTGTCCTTCAAACGGATAAAAACAAAAGGCCCGCAGCGCGGGCCTTTGCGGTTTGAACGCCTGAGCGATCAAACAGTCGACATCACACCGGGGTGACGTTGATGGTCTTGCGGTTGAACTCGCCCTTGACGGTGAAGTTCACGACGCCGTCGCAGGTCGCGAAGATGGTGTGGTCCTTGCCGCAACCGGTGCCCACGCCAGCGTGGAAACGGGTGCCGCGCTGACGCACGATGATCGCGCCGGCGCTGATGGCCTGGCCGCCGAACACCTTGACGCCCAGCATCTTCGGCTTGGAGTCGCGACCGTTGCGGGTTGAGCCGCCGCCTTTTTTCTGTGCCATGGTGCTTTACTCCTTAGCCGTTGATCGAGCTGATTTGCAGCTCGGTGTAATTCTGACGATGGCCCTGGCGCTTCTGGTAGTGCTTGCGACGGCGCATCTTGAAGATGCGGACCTTGTCGCCACGACCGTGGGAAACCACAGTGACAGTGACCGTTGCGCCGGAGACCAAGGGAGTGCCGACCTTGATGTCTGCACCGTTACCCACGGCGAGCACCTGATCGATCACGATCTCTTGACCCACATCCGCAGCAATCTGTTCTACTTTAAGTTTTTCGCCAACGGCAACGCGATACTGCTTGCCGCCGGTTTTTATGACCGCGTACATATGAACCTCTGGAATTGTCCGTCTTGCGACGTGCTTCGGCGAACGGATTTTCACCGAATCGAGGATTATAGCCATGCCTCGGTTCTGACGCAAGCCCTTGCTAACATGAGCGAATGAGCCACCGTCCCCCGCATGACCTGCCGCCCCAGCAAGCCCGACTCGGCCTCGCCAGCATCTTCAGCTCGACCTTCCTTGAGCTGACGGGCTATTTCATGCTGGCACCCTGGCTGCTGCTACGGCTCAAGGACGCGGATCTGCCGACCTGGCTGGCCGGGCTGTTCGCGGCCACGGCCTGGGCCGGCATCTTCCTGGTGACGCCGTTCGCCTCGGCCGTGACGCGCCGGCTCGGGCGCCGGCCCACGCTCTGGCTGTCGGGCCTGCTGCCGGTGCTCGCGGGCCTGGTGTTCAGCCTGACGGACACGCTGTGGCTCTGGTTCGGCATGCAGCTGCTGGCCGGCATGGCCTCGGGCCTGCGCTGGGTGTTGTCCGAGGCGGTGGTGGCCGAATGCGCGCCACCCAATCAGCGCGGGCGCTGGATCGGCATCTTCGAGACCATGGTCGGCAGCACCTTCGTCGCCGGCCCGATGCTGCTGGCCTGGATCGGACCGACCCGGCCCGAGGCGCTCTGGGCGGCGCTGGCGCTGATGACGCTGGGCCTGCTCTGGAGCCTGCTGATCCCGCCGCTGCCGTCAGAGCCGGACGGGCAGCAGGCCGAGGTCGGGCTGCGCGGGGTCTGGCGCGCGCTGCGCGAGCATCCGGTGATCATGCTGGCGGGCTTTGTCGGCGGCTTCTTCGAGAGCGGGCTGACCGCGATCCTGCCGCTGTACGGCCTGGCGCTGGGCCTGGGCGCGGCGGCGGCGGCCTTGCTGGTGTCGGCCAGCGGGCTGGGCAGTTCGCTGCTGATGCTGCCGGCCGGACTGCTGGCCGACCGCCTGGGGCGCGGCGGGCCCGGCAGCTTCTGGGGCGGCGCGCGCCAGACCCGGCTGCAGCTGATGCGGATCTTTGCCGCCATCACGCTGCTGGGCTCCTGGCTGCTGCCCTGGGTGGCGGACAAGCCATGGCTGGCCTGGCCGCTGGCCTTCGTCTGGGGCGGCGCTGGCGGCTGCCTCTATACGCTGTCGATGATAGACATCGGCTCGCGCGAGCGCGGCATCACGCTGGTCAACAGCACCGCGGTGCTGGTAATGGCCTACACGCTCGGCGGCGTGCTGGCGCCGGCGCTGGGCGCGGCGGCGCTGCAATGGTCGCCCCGACTGGGCTTTCCGGTGCTGCTGATCGCGGTTGCGGCCGCCGGGCTGGCGATGCTGCTGCGGGCGCGCCTGAACGCGCGGGTGTAACAGCCCGGGCGCTTGCGGGCGCCCAGGACCGATACTGCCCTTGACCACGGCGCTCGATCAGGCGCCGGGTCCCCGCCTGCCGCCGCCGCGCAGCACTCAGCGTGCCAGCACTGCTGCCAGCGCGCGCCCGGTGTGGCTGCCCAGGCGCACCAGCTCCTCGGGCGTCGCCGCCGCAACGACCCGGCCACCGCCGTTGCCACCTTCCGGGCCCAGGTCGAGCACCCAGTCGGCCTCAGCGATCAGATCGAGGTCATGCTCGATCACGACCACGCTGTGGCCGCCGTCAACCAGGCGGTGCAGCACGCGGATCAGCTTGTCGACGTCAGCCATGTGCAGGCCGACGGTCGGCTCGTCGAGCACGTAGAGCGTATGCGGCGCCTTCTGGCCGCGCCTGCCCACCTCGTCGCGCACCTTGGACAGCTCGGTCACCAGCTTGATGCGCTGCGCCTCGCCACCCGACAGCGTCGGCGAGGGCTGGCCCAGCGTCAGGTAGCCGAGTCCGACATCCTTGAGCAATTGCAAGGGCTGGGCGATCGATGGCATGGAGGCGAAGAAGCCGACCGCCTCGTCGACCTCCATCTGCAGCACCTCGCCGATGCTTTTGCCGCGCCAGCTCACCGCCAGCGTCTCGGGGTTGAAGCGGGCGCCATGGCAGGCCTCGCACGGCACCTTGACGTCGGGCAGGAAGCTCATCGCGATCGTGCGCACGCCCTGTCCTTCGCAGCTGTGGCAGCGGCCTTCGCCGGTATTGAAGCTGAAGCGTCCCGGCGCATAGCCGCGCGCCTTGGCTTCGAGCGTCTCGGCGTAGAGCTTGCGGATCTGGTCCCAGAAGCCGATGTAGGTGGCGGGACAGCTGCGCGGGGTCTTGCCGATCGGGGTCTGGTCGACCTCGAGCACGCGCTCGACATGGCCGTGGCCGTGCAGGCCGGCGCAACCCTGCCAGACCGGCAGCTGGCCGGCCGCCAGCGCATCGCGCCCGGCCTTGGTCGAGCTCTGGGTCACGGCAGCGGCGACGTTGGCCAGCAGCACCTCGCGCGCAAAGGTCGACTTGCCGGAGCCGCTGACGCCCGTGACCGCAACCAGCCGCTTGAGCGGGATCGCGGCCGTGACATCCTGCAGGTTGTGCAGATTGGCGCGCTCGACGGTGAGCCAGTGCAGCTTTTCAGGCAACGGCGCTTCGGGCTCCGGCTGCTTGCTGGATTTCTTGCTGGCCTTCTTGGCGGCGGGCCGCGAGGCGGCGGCGGCTTCCTCATGCTGCGAGCAGAAATCGTCAGCCGCCGCCCCCTCGCGACCCTGTGGCGCTGTGCTTTCGGCATGAATGCTGAATTCCCCTGCCACTGCTGCTGCCGATGCGACAACCGTGACACCGCCACTTGCGCCCCCCCGAGTCGTCGAGTCGGGCGGGGTGCCGGGCGACGATTTCTGCTCGCAGTATGAGGAGCCCGGCATCCCGCCCGGCTCGGCGACGAGCGCCTGAGCCTGAGCCTGAGCCTGAGCCTGAGCCTGAGCCTGAGCAGCGGCAGCGGCAGCGGCAGCGGCAGCGGCAAAAGCTTCCTCGCTGACGGGACGCCGCGGCTGCAGCGGATGCCGCATCGCGTGCAGCAGGTAGCGGCCGGTCTGCGAATCGGCGGCCGCCATCACGTCATCGACCGTGCCCTCGGCCACCAGACGGCCGCCACGCCGGCCGGCGCTCGGGCCGATGTCGATCACATGGTCGGCGCGGCGGATCGTGTCCTCGTCATGCTCGACCACCACCAGCGTGTTGCCCTTGCTGCCGAGCTTGTGCAGCGCATCGAGCAGGATCTGGTTGTCGCGCGCATGCAGGCCGATGGTCGGCTCGTCGAGCACATAGCAGACCCCCTGCAGATTGCTGCCGAGCTGGGCCGCGAGACGGATGCGTTGCGCCTCGCCGCCGCTCAGCGTGGGCGCGCCACGGTCCAGCGTCAGGTAGCTCAGGCCCACCTCCTCGAGGAATTCGAGCCGGCCCTGGATCTCGGGCAACAGGTCGCGCGCGATCTCGGCCTCGCGCGGGCTCAGGGACTGGCCGGCCTGCAGCTGGCGTACCCAGCCACGCAGGTCGAGCACGCTGCGATGCGCGAGCTCGGCGATGCCCAGGCCCTGGAAGCGCACCGCGCGCGCGGTCGGGTTCAGCCGGCTGCCGCCACAGCTCGCGCAAGCCTGGTCGGCGACTTCCTCGAGCTCGGGCTCGGCGAAGCTCTGCTCGCGGCCCTTGTCCTTGTCGTCGCGCACCGAGTCGTCCATCAGCTGGCGCTGGGCCTTGGTCAAGGCAACGCCGGTACCGACGCAATCCGGGCACCAGCCATGCTTGCTGTTGTAGGAGAACAGGCGCGGGTCGAGTTCGGCATAGCTGGCGGCGCAGACCGGGCAGGCGCGCAAGGTGGAATAGACCTGCAGCTGGCCGATGCCGAGCGTCGAGCTGCCGGCGGCCAGCGCTTCATCCAGCCCGTCGCTGCCCACGAGCAGGTGCAACACGCCCTTGCCGAGTTCGAGCGCCTGGGTCATGGCACGGCGCAGTTCGGACTCGGCGCCGGGTTCGACGCGCAGGCGTGCCAGCGGCAGCTCGATGGTGTGCTCCTTGAAGCGGTCGATGCGCGGGAAGCCGGTGGTCGGCAGGAATTCGCCATCGACGCGCAAATTGGCATGTCCACGCGGCCGCGCCCAGTCGGCCAGCTCGGTGTAGACGCCCTTGCGGTTCAGCACCAGCGGCGCGAGGAACTGCACCTGCTGGCCGCGACACTGGGTCATGATCTGCGCCAGGATGCTGTCGGGCTGCTGCGGCTGCACCGGGGTGCCGTCGTGCACGCAATGCTGGGTGCCGAGCTTGACATAGAGCAGACGCAGGAAATGCCAGACCTCGGTCGTGGTGCCGACGGTGGACTTGCGCCCGCCACGGCTCAGGCGCTGCTCGATCGCGACCGTCGGCGGGATGCCGTAGACCGCATCGACCTCGGGCCGGCCCGCCGGCTGCACGATTGAGCGTGCGTAGGCGTTGAGACTTTCGAGGTAGCGACGCTGACCTTCGTTGAACAGGATGTCGAACGCCAGCGTCGACTTGCCGGAACCGCTGACGCCGGTGATGACGTTGAATTTGCCGCGCGGGATCGACACGCTCAGTCCCTTGAGGTTGTGCTCGCGGGCGTTGATGATGCGGATGGCGTTGGCGTGCGGGCTGGCCTTTGCCATGGAGCCGGGTCCAGCGGATGCGGCGACCTCCTCATGCTCATGCTGCCAGCCGGTCTCACCGTCCACGCCGTCGGGCCGAGCGAGCCTGGCGGACTCCTCATGCTGCGAGCAGAAATCGTCGCCCGCCAGGCTCGCTCGACCCTCCTCCATCCGGTTGGCAGGCGCACTTGGAACACCAGTGCTCGCAGGGGCTGGGGGCTTGCCGGGTGACGATTTTGGCTTGCCGTATGAGGAACCCGGCAAGCCCCCAGCCCCGGCGCCGAGCACCAAAGCCGAACCAGCACCAGCACCAGCACCAGCACCAGCACCAGCAAGGTAATCCGACAGCCGGCCCTCGTTGACCTCCATCAGCTCGCCGACCGCCTCGGCGTAGTCGCGCAGGGCGCGGGCGGTGTGGCTGGTCGGGTGCAGGCGCAGGTCCTCGGGGCGGCCTTGCGCGACGATCAGGCCGCCGCCCTCGCCGCCTTCGGGCCCGAGGTCGATCAGCCAGTCGCTGGCGCGGATCACGTCGAGGTTGTGCTCGATCACGATCAGCGAATGACCGATCTCGAGCAACTTGCGCAGCGCACGCATCAGCTTGGCGATGTCGTCGAAATGCAGGCCGGTGGTCGGCTCGTCGAATAGGAACAACTGGCCCTTGGTCGCCAGCATCTGGCCCGAGCGGCTGGCCGGCGTCTTGCCCCGGCCCTTGCCCTTGCTGCCGCCGAAGGCCTTGGCCGCCTCGGCCAGATGGCCGGCCAGCTTGAGCCGCTGCGCTTCGCCGCCCGACAACGTGGGCACCGGCTGGCCCAGGCGCACATACTCCAAGCCGACATCGACGATGGGCTGCAGCGCGCGGATCACGTCGCGGTCGCCGGAGAACAGCTGCGCGGCCTCGCTGACGGTCAGCTCCAGCAGGTCGGCCACGTTGAGCTGACGGCCGCCGCGCTCGATCGTGATTTCGAGGATCTCGGGCCGGTAGCGCTTGCCATCGCAGTCCGGGCAGCGCAGGTAGATGTCGCTCAGGAACTGCATCTCGACATGCTCGAAGCCCGAGCCGCCGCAGGTCGGGCAGCGCCCGTCGCCGCTGTTGAAGCTGAACTTGGTCGCGGTGTAGCCGCGCTGCTGCGCCAGCGGCGTGGCGGCGAACAGGTCGCGCACCGCGTCCCAGGCGCCGACATAGCTGACCGGATTGGAGCGCGCGGTCTTGCCGATCGGGCTCTGGTCGACAAAGACCACGCCAGAAAGCTGGTCGGCACCGAGCAGGCGGTCGTGCGCGCCCGGGGTCTCGGTCGACTGGCCGAAATGGCGCAGCAGCGCCGGCGCCAGGATGTCCTGCACCAGGGTCGACTTGCCGGAGCCGCTGACCCCGGTGACGGTCACCAGGCGTTGCAGCGGGAATTCGAGGTCGAGGTTGCGCAGGTTGTGCTCGCGCGCGCCTTCGAGGATCAGGCGCGGCGTGCTTTCGGTCACCATGCGCTTGAAGCCGAAGCCGACCTGCTTGCGCCCGCCCAGGTAGGCGCCAGTCAGGGTATCGGCCTGCGCCAGCTGCTCGATCCTGCCATCGAACACGATGGCGCCGCCGCGTTCGCCCGGGCCCGGTCCCATGTCGATCACGCGGTCGGCGCACAGCATGACGGCCGGGTCGTGTTCGACCACGACCAGGGTGTTGCCGGCGTCACGCAGCCGGGCCATGGCCTGGTTGATGCGGTCCATGTCGCGCGGATGCAGGCCGATGCTGGGCTCGTCGAGCACGAACAGGGTGTTGACCAGCGAGGTACCCAGGGCGGTGGTCAGGTTGATGCGCTGCACCTCGCCGCCGGACAGGGTGCGGCTCTGACGGTCGAGCGTCAGGTAGCCGATGCCGACATCGCACAGGTACTTGAGCCGGGTGCCGATCTCGTCGAACAGCAGCTTTAGGGCCTGCTGCTCGCCTTTGTTGATGGACTGCCCTGTTGGGTGGGCAGGAGCAGGGGGTACGGGGGGCTCCTCATACTGCGAGCAGAAATCGTCGCCCCCCGCACCCCCTGCTCCTGCTCCTGCTCCTGCTCCTGCTCCTGCTCCTGCAAAACCATCTTGGCACGTGAAATCCGAAGACCGTGGCGCACCCAGGCCCGACGGGGCTAGGGGGCTGCCGGCTGACGATTTCTGCTCGCAGTATGAGGAGGCCGGCAGCCCCCTAGCCCCGTCAGCGCCAACCAATAGCCCAGCCGATGCCCCAGCCAGTGCAACAGCGCCAGCATCAATGCCAGTGCCAACGCCCGCCCCCGCCAAGTCCGACTGCAGCGCAGCAAAGAAGGCGCGCAGCCGGTCGATCGGCAGCTGCATCAGGTCGTGCAGGCACAGGCCCGGCAGCGCTTCGAGCTGCTCGCGCGTCCAGTCGACGCCGACCGGCAGGAAACGCAGCGCGGGCGCCAGCGCCGCATCGGCCTGGGCCTTGCTGCCCAGACGCCAGAGCAGGCTCTCGGTCTTGAGTCGCGCGCCGCGGCAGCTCGGGCATTCGGTGTAGCTGCGGTACTTCGACAGCAGCACCCGGATATGCATCTTGTAGGCCTTGCTCTCGAGGTAGTCGAAGAAGCGCTTGATGCCATACCACTGCTGGTTCCACTTGCCGTTGTAGTTGGGCGAACCCTCCAGCACCCAATGCCGCTGCTCAGGGGTCAGCTGGCCCCAGGGCAGGTCGCGCGGGATGCCGGCGGCCTCGGCATGGCGCATCAGGTCGTCCTGGCATTCCTGGTAGGCCGGGGTCTGGATCGGCTTGATCGCGCCGGCGCGCAGGGTCAGCTTGTCGTTCGGAATCACCAGGCCCCAATCGACGCCGATCACCCGGCCAAAGCCACGGCAGCTGTCGCAGGCGCCGACCGCCGAGTTGAACGAGAACAGCGAAGGCAGCGGCTCGGCATAGCGCAGCTCGCTCTCGGGGCAATGCAGGCCGGTCGAAAATTTCCAGAGCAGTGGCTCCGGCTCGCTGCCATCAGCGGCGGCCGGCTGCAGCGCATAGACGCTCAGGCGACCGCCGCCGCGGCGCAGCCCGAGCTCGATCGCTTCCATCACGCGCACGCGCTCGGCATTCGAAAGCCGGAAGCGGTCGGCCACCACGTCGAGCAGGCGCACCTGTTGCGGCGCGGCGGCGGCTGCCTTGCGCTTGCCGGACTTGGGCTTGGCGGCATCGGAAGAATCGGTGTCTGACCCCAAATCGGGGCCAGGCCCCGGTTCAGAGGCTCGCTCGACCAGGCGTTCGGCCTGCACCCGGGTGAAGCCGCTCGCGGCCAGCCATTGCTCGATGTCTTCGGGCGTGGCGCTGGCCGGCAGCTCGACCGGGAAGGTCACCACCAGGCGCGGGTCGCCGGCGGCTGTGGCGCGCTGCTGCAGTTCGGCGTAGATCGTCTCGGGGCTGTCATGGCGCACCGCCAGCGCGGTCTGGCGGTCGAACAGCCGACCGGCGCGCGCGTAGAGCAGCTTGAGGTGGTCGTTGAGCTCGGTCATGGTGCCGACCGTCGAGCGCGAGGACCGCACCGGATTGGTCTGGTCGATCGCGATCGCGGGCGGCACGCCGTCAACACGGTCCACCGCCGGCTTGTCCATCCGGTCCAGGAACTGGCGCGCATAGGCGCTGAAGGTCTCGACGTAGCGGCGCTGGCCTTCGGCGAACAGGGTGTCGAACACCAGGCTGGACTTGCCCGATCCGCTTGGCCCCGTCACCACCGTCAGCTCGCCGGTGCGGATGTCGAGGTCGAGGTTCTTCAGGTTGTGCTGGCGCGCGCCGCGAATGCGGATCAGGCCGGTGCCGTCCGCCGGCGCAGGCTCGGAGCTGGGAGAAATCGGGCGGCTGGAGTGTGAGCTTTCGGACATGACGGCTGGCCTCGTAGGGGAGGCAAACATTCTAGGCAAGCCGCATGACAACCGGTGGCCCGGGCCGCCCGAGCCAGGCCGGAATCAGGTCTTGACGATCAGCACCGGCACCTTGGCATGGGTCAGCACCTTCTGCGCCACGCTGCCGAGCACCAGCGCCTCGATGCCCTTGCGGCCATGCGAGCCCATCACGATCAGGTCGCAGCCCTCGGCACTGGCGGTTTCCAGGATGCCTTCGTAGGTCACGTTGCGCTCGATCGTGTCGCCGTCGAAGCCGACGCCGCGCGCGACGCAGACCTGGCGGATGTCGTCGAGCGACTGGGTGGCGGCGACCTGGGCTTCGCTGAGGTAGGCCTGCAGGCCGATCGCCGAGGCGTCACCGATACCGATGTAGGGGAAGGGATCGATCACGTAGACGCCGATGATGTGGGCGCCATGGACCTTGGCCAGATCGGCAGCGAATTCGGCCGCCTGGTGCGCCAGCGGGGAACCATCGGAAGGCACGAGGATTTTCTTGAACATCAGTCACTCCTGGAAAAAAATCGGTGCGGCCATCTTAACCAGCCTGAGCACCAGGTCCAGCCCTGGCAACACCAGCAAAACACCTGCCCGCCGATGGAAAATGCCGAAACCGGCTAGGATGACCAAGACCGTCGATCCCGGCGGCAGCTTTTTCCACCACATCAATCCAGGAGTTTTTCCCTATGGGTCTGTTTGACATGTTCAAGAGCGACAGCGGCGACAAAATGAGCCCGCACCTCGCCTTCGCCACTGCGCTGCTCTACATGATGTCCGCCGACGGCGAAATGGACAACGAGGAAATCGGTCACCTGCTCAGCGTGCTCGGCGGTCATGACGACGGTCGCGGCACTATCGGCGTCGGCGCCCAGAGCCAGGCCCTGCTCGATTCGGCCGTCAAGTACCGCCGCAAGCACCCGGTCGAGACCTTCCTGCAGGAAGCTACCCCGCTGCTGACCGATGCGCAGAAGATGTGCATCCTGGTCAACCTGATCGACTCCTCGCTGGTCGACGGCCAGCCCGAGCCCGAGGAGCAGGTGCTGTTCGGCAAGTTCCTGTCTGCCTTCGGCATCTCGGAAGAGCGTTTCCGCCCCTTCTTTGAAGTGATCGTGCTGAAGAACGACCGCCAGGTCTTCACCAACCCGAACCACCCGAAGAACGACAGCAGCTACCGCGTCAAGCTGTCGGTCTGATCATTCAGGCGCTGCGCGGGGGCACGGGCTCGACCCGGACCGCGCAGTACTTGACCTCGGCGATCTTGGCCCAGGGGTCGAGCGCCGGATTGGTCAGCAGATTGGCTGCCGCCTCGACATAGGCGAACGGGATGAAGCAGCTGCCCAGCGGCAGACCGGCATCAGCCCGCAGCGCGAGCTCGACCGCGCCGCGCCGGCTGCAGACCCGCGCCAAGCCGCCAGGCTGCAGACCCAGCCGTGCGATGGCCTCGGGGTGCAGGCTGACGCTGGCCAGCGGCTCCAGCGCGTCGAGCACCTGGCTGCGGCGCGTCATGGCGCCGGTATGCCAGTGCTCGAGTTGGCGCCCGGTGATCAGCACCAGCGGATAGTCAGCATCAGGCTGCTCGGCCGGTGGCAGCAGGCCGACCGGTACCAGCCTGGCCTTGCCGGAGGGGGTCGGGAAGCGGTCGACGAAGACAATCGGCTGGCCCGGATCATCGGCCGTCAGCACCGGATGCGTGACCGCACCCTGCGCCAGCAGGCGCGCCCAGGACAGGCCGGCAATCGACGGCATCAGGCTTCGCATTTCCTCGAACACGCGCCCGATGGCGCTGCCAGGCTCGGCACCGCTGCCGTCGGGCGCAATTTCGTAATCCCAGTCCAGTCCCAGCCGGCGCGCGAGCTGCTCGGTGATCCAGGCGTCGGCGCGCGCCTGGCCCGGACAGGCGACGGCCTTGCGCCCGAGCTGCACGGTGCGGTCGGTGTTGGTGACGCTGCCGGTCTTCTCGGGCCAGGCGCTGGCGGGCAGGATCACGTCGGCCAGCGCGGCGGTCTCGGTCAGGAAGATGTCCTGCACCACCAGATGCTGCAAGTTCGCCAGGCCGGCGCGCGCGTGCGCGCTGTCGGGGTCGCTCATGGCCGGGTTCTCGCCCTGGATCAGCATGGCCTGGATCCGGCCGTCCAGGGTGGCGTCGATGATCTCGACCACGGTCCAGCCAGGTTGCTCGGGCAGGCTGCCAGCCGGCAGGCCCCAGGCCGCCTCGGCGGCGGCGCGATGCAGCGGATCGGTGACGCGGTGGTAGTCGGGCAGGAACATCGGGATCAGGCCGGCGTCACTCGCGCCCTGGACGTTGTTCTGGCCGCGCAGCGGATGCAAACCGGTGCCGGGGCGGCCGATCTGGCCCGTGATCAGCGCCAGCGCAATCAGGCAGCGCGCGTTGTCGGTGCCGTGGCTGTGCTGGGCCACGCCCATGCCCCACAGGATCATGCTGGCGCGCGAAGTCGCGTAAGCGCGCGCGACCTCGCGGATCGCGTCGGGCGCGATGCCGCAGATCGGCGCCATCGCCTCCGGGCTGTAATCGACCGGGCCGTCGATCAGCTCGGCGCGCCAGGCCTCGTAGTCTTGCGTGCGCGCGGCGATGAAGTCGGGATTGGTCAGGCCCTCGGCCACGATGACCTGCAGCATGGCTTTGAGCAGCGCGACATCGCTGCCGGGCTGGAACTGCAGCAGGCGCCAGGACTGGCGCGCGAGCTCGGTGCGGCGCGGGTCGGCCAGCACCAGACGCGCGCCGCGCTCGACCGCATTCTTGATCCAGCTCGCGCCGACCGGATGGTTCTGCGCCGGATTGGCACCGATCACGAAGATCAGCTCGGCCTGTTCCACGTCGCGCAGCGGATTGCTGACCGCGCCCGAGCCCAGGCTCTCGAACAGCGCCGCGACGCTCGACGCGTGGCACAGGCGGGTGCAGTGGTCGACGTTGTGGGTCAGGAAGGCGCTGCGGATCAGCTTCTGGAACAGATAGGCTTCCTCGTTGGTGCCCTTGGCCGAGCCGAAGCCGGCGATCGGCACTTCACGGCCGCGCAGATGAGGGTTCGCGTCGCGCACGCGCTGCAGGCCGGCAGCGGCGAAGTCGAGCGCCTCGTCCCAGCTCGCCGCGCGGAACTGGGCCCGCAACGCGGCGGCGTCGGCACGGCCGCCAGGGCCGCGCGTGAGCAGGGCCGGGTCCTTGGGCGCGTCGGCGCGCCGGATCAGCGGAACCGTGAGCCGCTCCGGACTATGCGCATAGTCGAAACCGAAGCGGCCCTTGACGCAGAGCCGGCCTTCATTGGCCGGACCGGGCGCGCCATCGACCTGGACGATGCGGCCGTTGCTAATCTGGTAGCTCAGCTGGCAGCCGACGCCGCAGAAGGGGCAGACCGAATCGACCCGGGCCTCGGCGACCTGGGCATAGGCACCGTTGGCCGGCGCCAGCGCGCCGGTCGGGCAGGCCTGCACGCATTCGCCGCAGGCGACGCAGCTGCTTGTGCCCAGCGAATCCCCCAGGTCGAAGGTGATGCGGGCCTGGCCACCGCGAAACGACAGTCCGATCACGTCGTTGCCCTGCAAGTCGCGGCAGGCGCGCAGGCAGCGGGTGCACTGGATGCAGGCGTCGAGGTTGACCGCGATCGCCGGATGGCTGCGGTCGGCACCTTGCGCGGCGGCATCAAGCTGCATCGCGCCGCGCACGGCGAAGCGCTGCGGGTCGGCGTCCAGTGCAGTTGTCCATTGCGCCAACTCGCTGTCGTGCTTGAGCGAATTGCCGGCCGGCGCATCGGCGTTCAGCAGTTCGAGCACGCTGCGCTGGGCGCGGCGGGCGCGCTCGCTGTCGCTATTGACGACCATGCCGGGCTGCGGCGCGCGACAGCAGGAAGCGGCCAGCACCCGCTCGCCTTCGACCTCGACGACGCAGGCGCGGCAGTTGCCGACCGGCGCCAGGCCCTCGCGATGGCAGAGGTGCGGAATCTCGATGCCGACCCGGCGCGCGACCTGCCAGATCGTCTCGCCAGGGCTGGCCTGGACCGGGCGACCGTCGAGCTCGAAATCGATCGTGGGCGCATCGGTCGCGGCCTGTCCGGCCGGTGCGGGATGAGCGGCATTCGCGCTGGCGGCATGGTTGCCAGCGGCAGCCGGCTGCGTCTGAACGAAAGCGCTCATGGCTGGACCTCGCGCGGAAAGAAGCGCAACACCGAATCGAAGGGGTTGGGTGCGGCCTGGCCCAGGCCGCAGATCGAGGCGTCGCGCATGACCTGCGACAGCTCGGCCAGCCGCTCGGCATCCCAGACCGGCGCCTGCATCAGCGCCCTGGCCTGTGCCGTGCCGGCACGACAAGGCGTGCACTGGCCGCAGGACTCATGCTCGAAAAAGCGCATCAGGCCGCTGGCGACCTCACGCACGCTGTCCTGCTGCGACAGCACCACCACCGCCATCGAGCCGACGAAGGCGCCCTGCCCGGCCAGGGTGTCGAAGTCCAGCGGCAGCTCGGCCAGCGTCGCCGGCAGGATGCCGCCGGAGGCGCCACCCGGCAGATACGCCTGCAGCTGATGGCCGTCAGCCATGCCACCCGCGTATTCGTCGATCAGCTCGCGCAGCGTGATGCCGGCCGGCGCCAGGTAGCAGCCCGGATTCTTCACGCGGCCCGAGACGCTGAAGCGGCGCAGGCCGCTGCGGCCACGCCGGCCCTGGCCGGCCAGCCAGACACCACCCTGTTCGAGGATGGCGGGCAACCAGGACAGGGTCTCGACGTTGTGCGCCAGCGTCGGGCGGCCGAACAGGCCCTGCAGCGCGACGATCGGCGGCTTGAGCCGCGGCAGGCCGCGCCGGCCTTCGAGCGACTCGATCAGCGCCGATTCCTCGCCGCAGACATAGGCACCGGCGCCGCGGCGCAATTCGATTTCGGGGAAGACCGCCTGCGGGAACTCGGCCTGCCAGCCTTGGATGCGCAGGCGCAGCGCGGCGAGTTCGTCCTGCAGCAGCGCGCGGCAGTCATGGTATTCGTCGCGCAGGTAGATCCAGGCCTTGTCGGCGCCGACCACCCATGCGGCGATCAGCAGGCCTTCGAGCGCGGGCCGAGGCTGGGTCGCCAGCAGCTGCCAGTCCTTGAAGGTGCCGACCTCGCCCTCGTCGATGTTGACTACCAGGTAGCGCGGGCCGGGCTGGGCCCGTACCGTGTCCCATTTGCGCCAGGCCGGAAAACCCGCACCGCCGAGTCCGCGCAGGCCCGAGGCCTTGAGTTCGGCCAGCACCGCGTCGGGCGTCAGGTCGCCAGCCAGCAGTCGCCGCAGCTGCGCATAGTCCTGCGCTGATGCAGGCGCGCCGCTGGCGGGCAAGGCGCGCGGACCGGTGTCGCCTTGCGCCAACGCGGCGCTGACCGATTCGACGCTGGCTTGCGGCAGCTGCCGCTGGCCGACGCAGGCGGCCGGCGCGCGGTGGCACTGGCCGATGCAGGGCGCCTCGACCACGCGCACGGACGGGTCGCCGGCCAGGCGCTGGCGCAAATCAGCCAGCAGGCTCTCACCGCCGGCCATGGCGCAGGACAGGCTGGTGCAGACCCGCACCGTGGTGGCGGGCAGCGCGGCAGCGTCATCGACGACCTCGAAGTGGTGATAGAAGGTCGCGACCTCGTGCACCTCGGCCTGGCTCAGGCGCAGACGCTCGGCCAAGGCGGCCAGCAGGCCCTGGCGCAGGCCGCCGTCGGCATCCTGCAGCCGGTGCAGGTGCTCGATCAGCAGGTCGGCGCGCGGCTCCAGGCCGGCGCAAAGCTCTGCCACGCGCGCGCGCGCCTGTGGCTCGACCTGCCGCCCCTTGAGGCCGGGACGCCAGCGGGCGCCGGGCGGCGCGACGGCATGACTGTCATCTGTCTGCGGCAAGATCTGCTCCCGTGCTGGAATCGATCACCACAGTTTAAGCGCGCGCCTGTCAGGCAGCTTGCAATCCGGCCGCCCGCTGGCGCTGTTCGACCAGTTGCCAGACCGCGCGCTTGGCGTCGTCGTCGCTGGCCTTCCAGGCCCGCAGCTCGTCACGGGTGCGCCAGCAGCCCTGGCACAGGTCGCCGGACTCGGTCATGCGGCAGACGCCGACGCAGGGCGAAGGCACGGTCTGGCCCGGCTTGGGTGCAGCAGTGGCCAGGGCGAGGAAGGGAGGCGGCAATTGAGCCCGGGAAGCGGTTTTTGACATGCGGCGACTCTAGCGCAAGCCTGCTTCCCAGGCTGGCAAGCCGGATCATGACCCCAGCGCGTTCGCGATCTCTTCCATATGGCCGAACAGCCGGCGCGCGCCAGCGGCCAGCAGCCGCTCGCCGGCCTCGGGCAGCGGGCAATAGGCCCAGACCTCGGCGCCAGCGGCGACACCGGCCGTGACGCCGGTCGGCGTGTCCTCGATCACCAGGCAGCGCGCCGGATCGGCGCCCAGATGCGCGGCCGCTGCCAGGTAGACATCGGGCGCCGGCTTGCTGCGCGGCATCTCATGGCCGCTGAAGATGCGCTGGCCGAAATAGGGCCGCAGGCCCGCCATGTCGATCTGGAACTCGACCTTGTAGCGGTCGGCGCCCGACGCGCAGGCAATGCGGCCACCGGCATGGGCATGGGCGGCGGCAACGGCGCTCAACGCGCCCTCGATCGCCTGCAGTTCGGCCTGCAGGCGCTGGTTGCGGCGCTGGTAGAAGGCATCCATCCAGGCATCGGTCAGCGGCTGACCGGTACGCGACTCGATCAGCGCGCGCTCCTGGCGCACCATCTTGCCGACGAAGGTGCGCATGCATTCCTCCTGCGTCATCGACCAGCCCGACTCCTCGAGCATGTCGCGCAGCACGGCCTGGGTGATCGGCTCGCTGTCGACCAGCACGCCATCGCAGTCGAACAGCACGGCGTCGAAGCGCACGGCTTCAAGGTTCAAGATAAGCGCGCTCACAGCAGGTCTCCGTCGAGGTAGTACCAGCGGCCGTCCTGGCGCACGAAGCGGCTGAGCTCGTGCAGGCGCTGGGCCCGACCGGCCACGCGCGAGCGCGCAACGAACTCGACCTCGGCGCTGTCGGGCCCGGTCGAGCGCGCGCGCCTGATTTCCAGCCCCAGCCATTTGCAGCCAGGCTCAAAATCGATCGCGGCCGGGCGCTGGCTTGCGTGCCAGGTTGCCAGCAGGTAGTCGGCGCGGCGCTCGACGAAGGCGCTGTAGCGCGAGCGCATCAGGCTTTCGGCATCCAGGGCCGGATGGGCAGCGAAGTCGTCGAGGCAGGGACCGCAGCAGGCGCTACGGGCCAGCGGACGGCCCTTGGCGTCAAGGCGGCCACAGGGACAAAGGTCGAGAGTCATGGCTGCAGATTGTCGCAGGGCCACCACCGCCGCATCCGGCCGGGTTCGAACGATTGTTCTGGCGAGCAAAGAAACCTGGCATCCGGGCAAATGATCCGGGGACCAGAAGCGATAGATTGCACAGAAACAGGAGACCGGCTACGACCCGCCAACCATAGACGGGCGCCAGCCATAACAACAAGCCTGCCCCCCAGGCAGATGAAAAGAGGCTCCCCATGTTCAAAAACTGGATTCGAGTGGATCGCTTGATGGGCGATCTCATCCCTCGTCTAGGTCCCGACTCTTCTGGTGGCGGTCAATCGCTGCACAAAACCTACGACGCGCAGCCGCCACTCGGCAGCCTGGGACTCAACGGCACCCAGCCGACCTGGCTGACCCCCGCCTACCTGCGCCAGCATCGCTCGGGCGACCGCATCTCGCGCTTTCGCTGAGCCCCACCGGCCAGGCGGGACCGATGGAGTAGCGCCCCTCAGGCACCAGCCAGACGTCTGAGTTCGGTCAGTTCCAGCCGGCGCGCCGCCTGCAGCAGGCGCTGCGCAAAGTCGTCCAGCTCAGGCCGACGTTGGCGCAACTCGTCCGCCCATTCCTCGATCTCGGTCACGGCACCGGCGCGCACCAGCGCCGCCAGCACCTCGCGCTCGACCGGTTCGATCTCGGCGCTGCCAGACTCGACCGCCTGGCCACGCTGCAGCGGCGGCAGCAGGCGCTCGAGGGTCTGGAACAGCAGCGACGGATCGACGGGCTTGGTCAGGCAGGCATCGAAGTCCAGTCCGGCCGGGCAATCGGGCGGACGCAGCAAGGCCATGGCCGAGAGCACCACCACCGGCACGGATGGCCAATGGGTACGCACATGATTGAGCACCGCCCAGCCATCGCCGTCAGGCATCAGCTGATCGGTCACGATGGCATCCCAGCGCTGCGTGTCGTCGGCCAGCAGGGCCAGCAGGGCGTGACCGCTGCTGGCGGCCTGGACCATGAAGCCCTGAGCCTCCAGCAGATCGACCAGTGACAGGCGAGCGGCCGGATCGTCCTCGGCAATCAGCAGACGCAACTCGCCACGGCGGCGACTCAGTCTGACCGGCAAGCGCTCGAGCAAGACCGGACTCGAAGGAGCGCTCGACGGCTCGCTGTCGGGCAACAAGGCACAGGCGACGCTGAAGTAGAAGGTCGAACCCTGGCCAGGCTGGCTGCGCACCCCGAGGTCGCCGCCCATCAGGCGCACCAGATCGCGCGAGATCGACAGTCCCAGCCCCATGCGCTTGGCACGCAGACTCGGCACGGCCTGCCCGCCCTGCCCCATGAAGAAGGGTTCGAAGATGCGCTCGAGGTCGCTCGGCACGATGCCTTCGCCGCTGTCGGTCACGGCAAAGTCCAGCCTGATGCAGTCGGCGAGCTCGGTCGGACAGACCACGCAGCTCAGCACGATGCAGCCGTCATGGGTGTGCCGGTTGGCATTGCCGAGCAGGTTGTCGAGCACCTGGCGCAGGCGCTGGCCGTCAGCCTCGATGCGGTGCGGCAACTGATCCGGCAGCAGCAGCTCGAACTGGTTGCCGGCCGAGTCGGCCATCAGGCGGCCGGCGCGACCGATCTCGTCGAGCCAGGGCCGCAGCAGCAGCGCAGCGGGCGCCAGCCGCATGCCACCGGCAGACAAGCGGGACTGGTCGAGCAGCTCCTCGATCATTCCGAGCAGGCGCATGCCGCTGCGCTCGATATCGGCCGAGCCCTCGTGCAGCGTGATCCGGTCCGAACCGCGCCGCAGCATGCGGGCATAGCCGATGATGGCGTTGAGCGGCGTGCGCAGTTCGTGGCTGACGCGCGCCAGGAATTCGGACTTGTCGCGCGCGAGCTGGCGACTGGTCGCGAGCTGGACATCGAGTTCGTTCGCCTGGCGCTGCGACTCCAGCGCCTGCGCCTGGAATTCGAAAGCGCGCTCGCGCTCGCGCCGGATCGTGTCGGCCAGCGCCAGCGACAACAGCAGCATCTCGATGCCGGCGCCCATCTGCAAGCTGTAGGAGGTCCAGAAATTGGCCGGAATCCAGACCAGCAGTTGCAGGGTCGCGACCACGGCGCCCAGCCACAAGCTGCCCCAGGCCAGCAGGAAGATGCCAGCGCTGCGGACCCGACGACGCCATACCAAGCCGCTGGCAACGCTGACCAGCACCCCCATCAGAATCGCATTGAACATGTTGAGCTGCAACAACCAGCTGATCTCGAAATCCAGCGCCAACTGGGCCAGCAAGGCCAGCAAGACGGTGGCAAAACCCAGCGCACTGGCCTTGAGCCAGCCATGCAGGCGCGGAAACTGGACCTGGGTCTGCAGGAAATCGCAGGCAAACCCGACCGAGAAAACGGCGGCCAGACTCAGGAACAGGGCCTGGGCCTGGATGTCGAAGCGCGGCGAGTCCGGCCACAGGAACACGCGACCGAAACCGTTGCCCGCGAAGATGCCGAGCGAGAAAGTGGCCGCGTAGAGCGAGTAGAGCAGGAAACGCCGGTCACGCAGTGACAGGAACAGCAGCAGGTTATAGAGCAGCAGGGCCAGCAACCCGCCATGGTAGAGGCCGTGCAGCAGCAGCTCACGCTGCTGGCTGTGCTTGTAGACCGCGGGTTGCCAGGCCAGCAGTGGCAGCACCAGCGACTCCTGCGACACGGCACGCAGATGGAAGCAGCTCGGCTCGAGCTCGAGGGTGATCGGAAAAACG
The DNA here is from genome assembly GCF_002980625.1 of Malikia spinosa. Lineage (GTDB taxonomy): Bacteria > Pseudomonadota > Gammaproteobacteria > Burkholderiales > Burkholderiaceae_C > Malikia > Malikia spinosa. The sequence goes on from NZ_PVLR01000054.1 coordinate 24,795, forward strand.
AAATAGCGATCAGGAACCGGTCGGCTGTCGAGCGGCAGCATGGCGCCGGTCCTGACCACGGGCTGGCCGGGGGCGTGGAACTCCAGATCGGACAACAGCGGATAGGGCAGCTCGAGCAGCCAGTCGGCGGGCGCCGCTGGCGTGCGGCTCAGGCACAACCGCAACCAGTAGGCCGAAGCGGTATAGCCGAAGCTCGGCATGCCCTGGGCGGCACGCCAAGGCTGAAAGCGCGCGGCGACCGCCGGCTGTTCGAGATCCTGCCGCTGCAGTTGCCGCGTGGGGTCCTCGAGGTAATCCACCGCCACGGCCAGGTCGACCCGGGCCGGCTGGACGCCGAGCTCGATCGCCCTTGCGCTGGCGCTGCCGATGCCGAACACCAGCCCCAGCACCAGCCAGCAGCGGCAGAGATAGACCAGCAGGCGCAGCGAGCTCATGGCGTCACCCCCCGTCCGGCCGTCCTGTCAGCGCCGGCTTCATCGACCGGCCCGGCTGACGCCGCGCGATCGAGCAACAGCGCCAGACCGCGCAAGTCACCACGCTCGGCCAGTTCGGCGACGCTGCATGCAAAAGCCGCATGCTGCGGCTGGCTGTGCTGCAGAGCGGCCGCCCAGTCCTCCAGGTCCGACACCGCCCCCAGACGCAACAGGACGGCCGCCTCGGCCAGCCGTTCGGGCGCCGGCACGGCCATGTCAGGCGAAGCTGCCAGTCCATCCGGAGCATCGGTCGGCATCGGCTCATCCGGCGCCATGGACTCCGGCACCTGGGCCTGCTCGGACAGGCTCACGGGCAGCAGGACCCGCATCGTCGTGCCCTGCCCGGGCAGGCTGTCGGCCACGATCTCGCCGCCCATGCGCTCGGCCCAGTGGCGCGCAATCGCCAGGCCCAGGCCCAGGCCAGGAAAACCAGCCGCCTCATCGGCACGGCGATAGGGCTCGAACACCACGGCCAGCTGACTGGCACTCATGCCAGGCCCGGTGTCGCGCACGGTGAAGACCAGCCTCGCCTGCGCGGGACCCGGGTCGGCATCGATCTGGAACTCGATCCGACCGCCACGCGTGAACTTGGCCGCATTGTCCAGCAGGTTGATCAGGACCTGGCGCAAGCGCCGGCTGTCGACCCCGATGCAGGGCGGCAGGTCGGGCGCGGGACTGAAGACGAATTCATTGCCACCCGCCAGCACCAGGCCCTCGGCCTCGAATGCCAGGCCCGACAGCAGGGTCTGGGTGTCGACCCACTCGCTGCGGATCTCATCGACCGCCCCGTCATGGCTGGCCTGGTCGATCAGGTCGTCGATCAGTCCCAGCAAGTGCGTGGCACTGCGGCGAATGACGGCCCCATACTCGGCCGGCTGGCCTCCGACCTGTTCGAGCGGAGCCGCCAGTTCGACGATCTCGGTCACCGGCCGCAGCAGGTCGTGATTGACGCGAGCCAGCAGTTCGCCACGCGCGTGATGGGCTTCCTCGGCGGCGATGGTCGCATCCTGCAGGCTCTGGGTGCGCTCGCGCACCAGCGCTTCGAGCCGCTGCTGCTCGTCCTGGCGCGACTTGAGCAGGGCGGTCTGCGCCGCACGGTAGGTCTTCTGTTCGGTATAGGCCTGGCGCAGCAGGCCGAACACCATGAGCAGTGCCAACCCCAGCGAGGGATTGATGGTCAGGCTGTCGGAAAGAGTCAGGTCAGACGCCAGCCAACCCTCCTGCTCCAGCAGCCGCAGGATGACGACTACCCAGAGGCTCAGGGTCGCAATGAAATACAGGCCCGCATTGGCCACTCTGCGGCGCCAGGCCGCCAGGATCGAGATCGGCCAGACCAGGAAGAAGCACAGCATCAAGGGCACAGCCGCGACATTGGCCATGAACATGTCACCAAACGCCGACATGGCCAACAACACCAAGTTGGCCAAGATATAGAACAGATAGACCCAACGCCAGCTGCGCTGCTGGTACAGGCGCAGAAAGAACAGCGTGAAGACCGCGCACATGATGACAACGAGATTGGACAGCACCAGCGTCGCGCGCACGGCCGGTTCACCACCACCGGATAAGAAGAAGCGGTAGAAATAGCCGTCGAAAGCCAGCTCGAACAGCGCCATGAGGCAGAGCCAGCAAGACAGCAGCAGCATGTCGCGACTGCGGCGTGCCAGGCCATGCACCAGCATGTACAGCACGACGCCCAGCACGGCGCTGATCGGTGCCATCTGGCGCACGATCAGGTCGGACTCGCGCGAGCGGTAAGTCAGCGGCTCCCATAGCTCGGGCTTCATGAACAGACGGGTGCGGCCGGCCACGCGCAGCAGCAGGGTGGCGGATTCACCGGGAGCCAAGCGGACCGGAAAGATCGAAACCAGCCCGGACACCGGCCTGCGGTCCAGCGCCCTGGCCAGCCCGCCGACAGCGGACTCGACCCAGGCCGGATCGCCGGGCGCGAAACGGTAGAAATCGACCCACTCGAGCCGAGGCGAGCCGAGCGTGAGCCAGCGGGTCTGTCGCTGGAGCGACCGGTTCTCGACCCGCAGCCGCAGCCAGATGGCTGAATCTGTCACGCCCAGGTTCAGGTTGGCTGGCGCCGCCAGCTGCCAATCACTCGCCTGCATGGCCTGCACCGGCTCCAAGCTGGCCTGGCGGTCCTGCAGCCATTCCATGCGCTGGCTGAGCTCCAGTTGCGGCGCCACGGCTGCGAAATCGACGACCTCGGCCGCCCGCAGCGGGCCAGCACCGAGCCCGAGCAGGCCGACGCCGAGCCAGATCATGATCCAGCGCAGCAGCAGGCTCATGCCTCGCCCTCGACGGTCAGGCCCAGCAGGCGGGCCAGGGTCAGCCGCAGCTCGGCCAGGCTGACGGGCTTGGCCAGCACCGCAGAGAAACCATGCTCCTTGCCTGCCAGCACCTCGGGGGCGGAGGTCAGCAGCAGCACAGGCAGATCGGGCCAACGCGCGCGCGCCAGGCGCAACACAGCCAGGCCATCGCCGCCCGGCATCCTGAAGTCGGTCAGCAGCAGGTCGGGCGCCTGCTGCTGCGGGGCACTCAGGCGCTCAAGGGCCTCACGGCCATCGGCCAGCGTGGTGACAATGAAGCCCTGGCCCGTCAGATCGGCCAACAGCAGCTCGCGCACGGCGGGGCTGTCGTCCACCAGCCACAGCCGCCGCCCCTCGGCCCGCAGCTCGGGCAGTCGGCTGTCCTGGCGCATCAGATGGCGGATCGCAATGGTCGTTTCATCCGATGGCTCGACCGGCAACCAGATCCGCATCGTCGTGCCCTGATCCTGAGCGCTGCTCGCCTTCAGACTGCCGCCCATGCGGACCACCCACTGGTGCGCGATCGCCAGGCCCAGGCCCACCTCCTGGTGACTCTGGCCGGCACCCAGGCGCTGAAACGGCTGAAACAGGGTCGGCAACTGATCGGCTGCGATGCCAGGTCCGTCGTCGCGCACCGTGATGATCAGCTGCGGCAAGGCCTGCGGATCCGCCTGATCGGCGGCCCGGGTCTGCACCAGCAGCTCGATCCGGCCCTGGCGCGTGAACTCGGCGGCGTTGTGCAGCAGCTGCATCAGCACCTGACGCAGGCGCTTGGCATCGAGCGCCACGACATCGGGCAAATCGCCCTCGAGCCGGAACTCGAAGCGGTTGCCGTGGCGGGCGGCCAGTTCGCTGGCCTGGGCTGCCACACTGCGCAGAAAGGCCCCCAGATAGAGCGGCTGCGGCAGCAGGGCATCGGGCTGCACGCCGATGCGGGCATATTCGAGCAGGCCATTGATCAGCGCCAGCATCTCGCGCGCACTGCGCCCGATCGCCAGGGCGCGCTGGCGCAGCGTGCCTTCGGCCTCCTCGAGGCGTCCGGCATAACCCATGATCGCGGTCAAGGGCGCGCGCAGATCATGGCCGACCCGGGCCAGCAGCTCGCCCTTGGCACGCGCGGCCTCGTCGGCGGCAACGGCCGCCTGACGCAAGGCCGCGCTGCGCGAACGTACCGCCTGCGACAGCCGCTCCTGCTCGATCTGCTGGGCCACCAGCCATTCGGCCTGCATGGCCTCGAGGTGGCGTGACTCGGACACCGAGTAGCGCGCAACCAGATAAAGCAGCACGAAGGCCATCGCCACCTTGAATGCGATCGCCGCGTAGAGCACCGCCAGGCCCAAGGTATGGAAATAGCCAAGCGTGGCAACGATGCGCATGACCGTGAAGACCCAGACGCAGCCCAGCAGCAGCGTGAAAGCCCGCACATAGGGCACGCCCTCGCGCCAGGGCTGGATCAGCGCCAGCGGCCAGACCAGGTAGAACAGGACCAGGAACAATGCGGAGATCGCGATCGACCAGCGCAGGTCGCCGAACAGGGTATTGAGCGAGAACGCGATCAGCAAGATCGCGCAAGCCGGGAAAAACAGGCGCCAGAAGCACCTTCGTCTCATCTCGAGGTAGACCTGCATATAGACCACCAGCACCAGATTGCTCAGCAAGCCAAGCAGATGCGGCAGGCGCGCCGCCAGCTCGCTGCCTTGCGGCAGCAGGTAGCGGCGCAGGTAACCATAGTAGGCAAAGTCGTAGGCAGCCCCGAGCCCGAGCCAGAGCCCGAGCAGGAACAGCAGCTGATTGCCGCGCGCCAGCGTATTGGCCAGCAGATACAGCACCAGGCCGAGCGTCACCCCGATCGGCAACAGATAACGCAGGTCGTCAAGCAACTTCTGGTCGAGGTAGGCCAAGGGCTGCCAGAGCTGGGGCTGCATCGTCATGACGGTGCGACTCTGCACGCGCAGCAACAGGTGGCTGTGCTCGCCGGGCAGCAGCGTCAGCGCGAACACGGCGTCCATGCCGCGTGCCAGCGGCACCGAGGGCGGGTAGGCCATGCCGGCCCGCTGGGTTTCGAGCAGCCAGCCCTCCTCGGAGTCAAACCGGTGCAGCTCGACCCGTTCCAGACGCGGATTGCCCAGCGCCAGCCAGCGCGTCAAGGGCTCTGGGCTGCTGTTGACCAGATCCAGCCGCAGCCAGAGCGCGGCGGCCGTGCTGCCTCGGCTCAGCTGCCGCAGCGTAGCCGGCTGCCAATCAGCCTGCTGCAGCGCCGACTCCGGCTGGAGACTGGCATCGGCATCGAGCAGCAGCTGCAAATGCGGCACCAGATCGACCCGAGGCGGCAGCTCGGACAAGTCCAGGCTCTGTGCCCGCGCCAGGCTGCAGAAGCACCAGCCGACCAGCAGCGCCAGCAGCAGGCGATGCAGCCGGACCAGGATCATGCCAGGTCGGTCGGACTCTGGCCGGGCAACGATTCTTCAGGCGACTTGCGGTATTCGCGCGGCGACAGGCCAAAACGGGTGCGGAAGGCGGTCGCGAAATTGGCCGGATTGTCGTAGCCCAGATCGTTGGCAATCACCTGCACGGCCAGGCTGGTTTCGCGCAGCAGCTTGCGCGCCTGCTCCATGCGGGCCTCGCGCAGGTACTCGAACACCGTGGCGCCCGCGCAATGGCGGAACGCCTCGTTGAGGCGGCGCGTATTGGTGCCGACTGCCTTGGCCAGACTGGCCAGGTCGGGCGGCTGCGCCAGATCGTCATGCAGCAACCTCTGGGCGGCGCGAAACACCAGCGAGTCGACATTGGACGCCGGTTCCCTGCCTTCGGGCGGCCGCATCGAAGGCGGAGAGGTCGCGACGCGTACCGGCTCCTGGGCCATGTGACGCCAGGCCTGCAGATGAATGCTGACCCGCAGCCTGACCTCGTCGAAATCGAAGGGTTTGGCGATGTAGTCGACCGCCCCGACCATCAGGCCGCGCACCCGGTCTTCGGCCTGGGCCGCGGCGGTCAGGAAGATCACCGGAATGGCAGCGGTGCGCGGATCGGTCTTGAGCAGGCGGCAGGCCGCGACCCCGTCGCAGACCGGCATCGAGACATCGAGCATGATCAGATCGGGCTGCATCAGACGCGCCTTCTCGACGCCGTCATGACCGTCCTCTGCCACGTAGAGCCGATAGCCCTGCGCGCGCAGGCAGTCGATCAGCAAGCGGCGATCATCCGCATTGTCGTCGACCACCAGGATGCGCAGCCCTTTCGGAAACGTGGGAATAAGGCTCATGTCGATATTTTATTCAATTTGATTAAATATGAGCCTCTGAAACGGAGACCCAGCGCAAGAAAGAGGCTTCTCGCAAAGACTGGGCCACCCACCCACGCTTGGCAGCGTTGGTCGCAGCCTGCCATGGTAGCAGGCGGGTCTGTCAGCAAGGGGAAGGTGCCCGGGCGCTGGCCGGGCTCAGGCGCCGCGCGGGTAGCGCCGGATCGCGTTGCGGAACACATCAACCACCTCGCCGGGCTGGCTCATGCTGACATTGAGGTCCTTGACCAGGCCGTCCTTGAGCCCGTAGCACCAGCCATGGACCGCGACTTTCTGGCCTCGGCTCCAGGCATCCTGCATCACGTTGGACAGCGCGACGTTGCCGACCTGCTCGATCACGTTCATCTCGCACAGCACGTCCTCCTGCACCGCCACCGGCAGATGGTCGAGCCGGCGGCGATGCCGCAGCTTGACGTCGTGCACATGGCGCAGCCAGTTGTCGACCAGGCCCACGCGCGCGCCGCGCAGCGTGGCCAGCACACCACCGCAGCCGTAATGCCCGACCACCATGATGTGCTCGACCTTGAGCATGTCGACCGCGTACTGGATCACCGACAGCGCGTTGAGGTCGGAATGCACGACCACGTTGGCGACGTTGCGGTGCACGAATACCTCGCCCGGATCGAGGCCGGTGATCTCGTTGGCCGGCACCCGGCTGTCGGAGCAGCCGATCCAGAGGTACTTGGGGCTTTGCTGGTGCGACAGCTTCTCGAAGAAGCCAGGCCGCTCGCGCTCCATCTGGGCAGCCCAGGCGCGGTTGTTGTCGATCAGGTGGTGCAGGGTAACGCTCATGCCCCAATGTTACCCAAGCCGCATGACCCGAGAACGACAGGCGGATATTGGGCCTGGCCTCAGGGTGCCAGCCGCACCCGCCTGAGCCGCTGGCGCCGCAGCTCGTAGTCGGGCATCACGCTGGCGACCACGCGCCAGAATTCCGGGCCGTGATTCATCTGGCGCAGGTGGCTCAGCTCATGCACCACCACGTAATCGATCAGCTCGAGCTCCAGGTGCACCAGCCGCCAGTTGAGCCGCAGGCTGCCGTTGGCGCTCGCACTGCCCCAGCGGGTGGTGGCGCTTGACAGCTTGAGACTGCGGTAACGCACGCCCAGGCGCGGCGCGAAATGTTCCAGCCGTTCGAGAAAGACCTGCTGCGCCGCGCGCATCAGCCAGGCCTGGGCCAGCGCGCGCACCGACTCGGGTCCGGCGTCGCGCGCCAGCGCCAGCCGCAAGCGCCCGTCGGCCAGGGCCGCATCGAGGCCGTCGCTGCGCAGTCCAGGCACGGGATCGGGATATGGATCGGGACAGAGCTCCAGCACCAGGCCGCGCCCCAGGCAAGGCAAGACGGCGCCTGATCGCCACTCGGTCGGGGCCGGCGCCAGCCGGCTGGCCTGCTCGAGCTGGCGCAGCTTGGCCAGCACCCAATCGGCCTTGCGCAGCAGCAGGGCATCGACCTCGGCCAGCGGCGTCCAGTGCGGGGCGCGCACGCTCAGGCCCTTCGGCCCGACGCTCAGGCCGATGGTACGGCGCGCAGCGCGCTGGAATTGGTAGGCGACCAGCTGCTCGCCAAGCCGGCACTCGCGGTTGGCGCGCGGGTGCCGGCTGCTCATTTGGCGCTGGGCGGATAGGCGTCGGGGTCGAGGCGGCGCATCTCGGTCTCGATCCAGGCCTGGACCTCGGCCATCAGTTCGTCATGCTGGCGACCGACGCTGGGAATCTGCGGCCCGATCGAGATCTCGACCTGGCCCGGTTTCTTGAACAGCGCCTTGCGCGGCCAGCATTTGGCCGAGGTCACGGCGACCGGGATCACCGGCGCGCCGGTCTTGATCGCCAGCCGGGTACCGCCACTCTTGTAAGTCCCGGTCTGGCCGCGCTCGATCCGCGTGCCTTCCGGGAACATGATGACCCAGGTGCCCTGGTCCAGCAGGCGCTTGCCCTGCTGCACCATCTTGGCAAAGGCGCGCGCGCCGTCGGCGCGGTCGATGTGGATCATGTCCATGCTGCCGATGGCCCAGCCGAAGAAGGGCACGCGCAACAACTCCTTCTTGAACACATAGGCCAGCGGGTGCGGCATGATGGCCGGCATCGCGAAGGTCTCCCAGGTCGACTGGTGCTTGACCAGCAGCACCGCCGGGTCCGAACTGCCCTGGGGCAGATTCTCGCGGCCCAGCACCTGGTAGCGGATGCCGATGATCCAGCGCGCGCTGTCGACCGACAGCTTGAGCCAGCGTTGGCACATCCAGTAGATGGTGGTCTTGCTCGCGAAGGGACGAGCCAGCACCACGGCCAGGCTCCACGGGATCACCGTGACGGCCATGAACAGCAGGTGCAACAGGGAACGGATGGCAGAGATCATGGGGCTCAGGTCGGTGGTTCTTGGGCCAGCACCCAGTCGGCAAAAGCCTGCAGGTCGGCATGGGTGCGGGTGCCGGGCGGCAGCCCTTCGGGCAGGCCACCCTCGCGGTAGGCGGACGACTGACCGCTCAGGATCAGATGGGGCGCGCAGCCGGCGGCGGCGGCGGCCTGGGCATCGCGCACCGAGTCGCCGGCGGCCAGCACCTGCGCCAGCGGCACACCCAGGCGCTTGCCGATCTCGATGAACAGACCGGGAGCGGGCTTGCGGCAATCGCAGCCGTCCTCGGGCGCATGCGGGCAGAAGAAGATCGCATCGACGCGTGCGCCGACCTCGGCCAATGACTTGAGCATGCGCGCATTGAAGGCATTGAAGCTCATGACATCGAACAAGCCACGCCCGATGCCGGACTGGTTGGTCGCGATCACCACATGCCAGCCGGACTGGTTCAGGCGTGCGACGGCTTCCAGCGCACCCGGAATCGGCTGCCAGTCCTCGGAACCACGGACATAGGCTTCCGGGTCCTGGCTCAGGATGCCGTCGCGGTCGATCACGACCAGCTTGGTCAAGGCCGGGATGCGCATCAGGCCGCCAGGCGCGACAGGTCGGCGACCCGGTTCATGGCCTGGTGCAGCTGGGCCAGCAGGCCCAGGCGGTTCGCCTTGAGCGCCGGGTCGTCGGCATTGACCATGACCTGGTCGAAGAAGCGATCGACCGGATTCTTCAGCGCGGCCAGCAGCTGCAGGCTGGCGGTGTAGTCGCCCTGGCTCCAGGCCGCTTCGGCGACCGGGGCTACCTCGGCCAGCGCAGCGGCCAGCGCGGTTTCGGCGGCTTCCTGCAGCAGCTCAGGGTTCACCTCGGCCTTGACCTCGCCCTCGGCCTTCTTGAGGATGTTGCCGACGCGCTTGTTGGCAGCGGCCAGCGCCGGCGCCTCGGGCAGCGCCGCGAAGGCGCGTACCGCGGCCAGACGGCGCGCCACTTCGCCCAGGCGGGCCGGCTTGAGCGCCAGCACGGCATCGACTTCCTGCGCGCTGTAGCCCTGCTCGCGCAGGTTGACCGCCAGGCGGTCCAGCATGAAGTCGAGCAGCGCGGCGCTCGGGTCGGTGATCAGCTCGCCGAACGGCACGGCGGCGGCCTGCAGCAGCTCGGGCAGGTCGAGCGGCAGCTGCTTCTCGGCCAGGATGCGGATCACGCCCAGCGCATGGCGGCGCAGCGCGAACGGGTCCTTGTCGCCGGTCGGCAGCTGGCCGATGCCGAACAGGCCGATCAGGGTTTCGAGCTTGTCGGCCAGCGCCAGCACGGTGCCGGTGTGGTTGCGCGGCAGCGCGTCGCCCGCGAAGCGCGGCTTGTAATGGTCCTCGATCGCGATCGCGACGCCGTCGCGCAGGCCTTCGTGGCGCGCGTAGTAGCCGCCCATGATGCCCTGCAGTTCGGGGAACTCGCCGACCATGTCGGTCAGCAGGTCGGTCTTGGCCAGGCGCGCGGCCTGCTGGACCTTGGTGTCGAGCAGGTCGAGATGGTCCTTGTCATCGACCGTGAACGGCAGCGTCGCCAGGCGCAGCTGGTTGACGATGGCGTGGGCTATTTGCCTGACGCGCTCGCTGCGCTCGCCCTGGGTACCGAGCTTGTTGTGATAGACCACCTTGGCCAGGCCGGCGACGCGCGACTCGAGCGTCTTCTTGCGGTCCTGGTCGAAGAAGAACTTGGCATCGGCCAGGCGCGGGCGCACCACGCGCTCATTGCCGCCGATCACGGCGCTGGCATCAGCCGGGCTGATGTTGCTCACCACCAGGAACTGGTTGGTCAGCTTGCCATGGGTATCGACCAGCGGGAAATACTTCTGGTTCGCCTTCATGGTCAGGATCAGGCATTCCTGCGGCACCTCGAGGAATTCCTCCTCGAAGCTGCAGGTCAGCACGTTCGGGCGTTCGACCAGGCCGGTGACCTCGTCGAGCAGTGCCTCGTCCATCAGCACCTCGTAGCCGGGGCCGAGCTTTTCGGCCGCCTGCGCCAGCTGCTGCACGATGGCAAAGCGGCGGTCGCCAAAGCTCGCGAACACCGAGCCGTCACGCAGCAGGGTCTCGGCATAGCCATCGGCATCCGCGAGCACGACCGGCGAGACCGCAGCCTCGAAGCGGTGGCCCTGAGTCTGGTTGCCCGCCGTCAGGCCGAGCGCCTTGACCGGCACCACAGTAGCCCCATGCAGCGCGACCAGGCCATGGGCCGGGCGCACGAAGTTGACGCTGGTCCAGCCCGGCAGCTCGCAGTCGGTCTCGAGCTGATAGCTCATGACCTTGGGGATCGGCAGCTTGGCAATCGCCTCGTCGAGCGCCTTCTGCAGGCCGACGTCGAGCGTCGCGCCGGTGACCAGGCTGTCGTAATAGAGCGCCTCGGCCTTGCCTTCGCCCTGGCGCTTGAGCGCTGCGACGGCAGCGGCCGGGTCCGACAGGTCGGCGCCCAGCGCAGCCAGCTTCTTGAGCAGCGCCGGCGTGGCCTGGCCGTCAGGCGTCAGGCCGACCGAGGCCGGCATCAGCTTGAGCTGGACCGCCTTGTCCTCGGCCTTCAGCCAGACCTGGCTGACATGGGCCGCCAGGCGGCGCGGCGAGGCAAAAGGCGTCACACCGGAATCGGCGCCGGCCAGGCCCTGGGCCTTGAGCTGTTCGAACAGCTGATTGGCAAAGGCATCGCCCAGTTTCTTCAGCGCTTTGGGCGGCAGTTCCTCGACGAAGAGCTCCACCAGCAGGTTTTTGGTCGTCATAGTCTTGTCCGGTAGGGGGCAGCGCGGCCAGGCCGGGGCTGCCCCGCAAACATATCAGGCGGTTTTCTGTTCCATCTGCGCCACCCACTCGCGCGGCGCCATCGGGAAGCCCAGGCGCTCGCGGCTCTCGTAGTAGCTCTGCGCGACGGCGCGCGCCAGGTTGCGGATGCGGCCGATGTAGGCCGCGCGCTCGGTGACCGAGATCGCGCCACGCGCATCGAGCAGGTTGAAGCTGTGCGCGGCCTTGAGCACCTGCTCATAGGCCGGCAGCGCGAGCTGCTGCTCCATCAGGTACTTGGCCTGCTTCTCGTGCGCATTGAAGGCAGTGAACAGGAAGTCGGCGTCCGAATGCTCGAAGTTGTAGGTCGACTGCTCGACCTCGTTCTGGTGGTAGACATCGCCGTACTTCAGCGTATCGGTCCACTGCAGGTTGTAGACGTTGTCGACGCCCTGCAGGTACATGGCCAGGCGCTCCAGGCCATAGGTAATCTCGCCGGTGGCGGGCTTGCAGTCGATACCGCCGACCTGCTGGAAATAGGTGAACTGCGTCACTTCCATGCCGTTGAGCCAGACCTCCCAGCCCAGGCCCCAGGCGCCCAGGGTCGGGTTTTCCCAGTCGTCCTCGACGAAGCGGATGTCGTTCTTCTTGAGATCGAAGCCCAGCGCTTCCAGGCTGCCCAGATACAGCTCGAGGATGTTGGCCGGAGCCGGCTTGAGCACCACCTGGTACTGGTAGTAATGCTGCAGGCGGTTCGGGTTGTTGCCGTAGCGGCCGTCCTTGGGCCGGCGGCTGGGCTGGACATAGGCTGCCTTCCAGGGCTCGGGACCGATCGCGCGCAGGAAGGTCGCGGTGTGGCTGGTGCCGGCGCCGACTTCCATGTCGTAGGGCTGGAGCAAGGCGCAGCCCTGGGCGTCCCAGTAGGCCTGCAGTTTCAGGATGATTTGTTGAAAGGTCAGCATGTCATTGCCTAGGGGCGGTGATCCGCCATACATTCGGGTCGCACCCGCAGGGCGCAGGCGGCGAAAGCCTGATTCTACGGTCGCGACCGACCGCTGCGGCGCCAGGCCAGCGCCAGCGCGCTGACGCAAAGCAGCGCCAGCGGCCACAAGCCGAAGCGGCCGGCCCAGCGCGCATAGGGGGTCAGGCCTTCGCGGCCCTCGACCTCGACCGCCAGCACGGCGCGCGTCAGCCGCGGCAGCTCATGCGTGACGCGGCCCAGATGGTCGATCGCCAGCGTCGCGCCGGTATTGGTCGCGCGCAGCATCGGGCGCTGCAGCTCGAGCGCGCGCAGGCGCGAGATCTGGCGGTGCTGGTCGATCGCCACCGTGTCACCGAACCAGGCGATGTTGCTGAGGTTCACCAGCACGGTCGGCGCCAGCGCTGGCGCGACAAAGCCGCGCGCGAGCTCCTCGCCGAACAGGTCCTCGTAGCAGATATTGGGCGCGATGCGCTGGCCGGCCCAGTCCAGCGTCGGCTGCACCGGCGCGCCGCGGTTGAAGTCGCCGAGCGGAATCTGCATCAGCTCGGTGAACCAGCGAAAGCCGGTCGGGATGAACTCGCCAAACGGCACCAGATGCTGCTTGTCGTAGCGCAGCGGCTCATCCTGACCCGGGCGCCAGGACAGCGCCGAGTTGGTATAGCCCTGCTCCGGGCTGCCCATGGGCAGGCCCAGCATCAGCGCGGAGCGGCCCTGCTGCACGCCCTGCAACAAGGGCTGCCACCAGGCCGGGGGCAGCTGTTGCGGCAGCAGGGGGATGGCGGTCTCGGGCGCGACCACCAGGCTGACCTGTCCCTGCTCGAGCGCCGCGTGCGCCTGCTGCCGGTACCAGCCCAGCGCCAGCGGCATGCCGCTGCCGGGCTGGAACTTCTGGTCCTGCGGGATATTGCCCTGCAGCAGCAGCGCCGACAGCTGGCCGGCCGGTGTGGTCCAGACCGGTATCCAGCCAGTCCAATGCCGGGTAGCGCCAGGCCAGCAGAGCAAGGCCAGGCCAAGCAGGCCAGCCAGCGCGACAGACCGGGCGGCGCTGGAAGGCCGAGCGGCGGCCAGACCCGCCATCGAGTTCGGACCAGCGAGCGGTGCTGCTGAGCCCAGGCGGGCGCCCAGTCCGACGCATCGCGCCAGCAAGGCCAGTGCCTGCGCCGCGAGCAAGGCCAGCGCGGCCGCGACCGCCCCCATGCCGTAGACCCCGACCCAGGGCGCCAGCGGCGCCAGTGCGTCGACCTGGGCATAGCCGCCCGCGCCCCAGGGGAAACCGGTCAACAGCAGGCCACGCGCCAGCTCGGCCAGGGTCCAGAGCGCGACGAAGGCCGGCAGGCGCCAAGGCAGCCGCGCAGCCCGCCAGCGCCAGAACAGCGCCGCCGCCGCGGCGTAATACAGCCCGAGTGCCGCCGCCAGCGCCAGCACGCCGAGTGCCGCCAGCGGAGCCGGCAGGCCGCCATAGGTATGCATCGAGACGAACAACCACCAGAAGGTCCCGCCGAGCCAGGCGGTCGACCAGATCCAGCCGCGCAGGAAGGCCGAGCGCGCCGAAGGCGCGCCGGGCAACAACAGCAGCAAGGCGGCCAGCGACAGGATCTGCAGCCCGGCCACCGGCTCGCCAGCCGGCCAGCCCAGGCGCCAGGGCCAGGCCAGCGCAGCAGCCTGCAGCAGCCCGGCCAGGCCAAGGGCGAGTCCGAGCGGCATGACCTGCAGCAGCAGGCTGGGGGTCAGGCGGCGCATGAGCGAGACGATAGCGGCAACTGCGGCCAATGCGGGAAGGACGGCCGGCTCAAGGCTGGTGCGGCAGCCGCGTCACCTTGAACCATTTGACCGCCCCGCCCTTGCTGTGCTGGACCATGAAATCCAGCCCTTCGAGCAAGTGACGCTCGCCGCGGCGCGGCACCCGGCCCAGCGCATGCGAGACCAGGCCGCCAATGGTGTCGAAGCCCTCGTCGTCGAGCGTGATGCCGAAGGACTCGATCACGCGCTCGACCGGCGTGTCGCCGCTGACGCGCCAGGTGCCATCGGCCAAGGCGAAGATGTCGCCCTCGTCCTCCTCGACGTCGAACTCGTCCTCGATGTCGCCGACGATCTGCTCGAGCACATCCTCGATCGTGACCAGGCCGGCGACGCGACCGAACTCGTCGATCACGATCGCCAGGTGATTGCGGTTGGCGCGGAACTCGCGCAGCAGATCGTTCAGGCCCTTGCTCTCGGGCACGAAGATCACCGGCCGCAGCAGCGCGCGCAGCTTGAGCTCGGGCGTACGCTGCAGCTTGAGCAGGTCCTTGGTCAGCAGGATGCCGATGATGTTCTCGCGCTCGCCCTCGTAGACCGGGAAGCGCGAATGCGCGGTCTCGATCACCTGGTGCAGCAGTTCGTCGTAGGGCGACTGGATGTCGAGCGCATCCATGCGCGGCGCCGCCACCATCACGTCGCCGGCCGTCATGTCGGCAATCCGGATCACTCCCTCGAGCATCACGCGCGACTCGGCGTTGATGATGTCGTTGTCCTCGGCCTCGGCCAGGGTCTCGATCAGCTCGTCCTTCGAGTCTGGCCCGGGATGGATGAATTCGGCCAGCTTCTGCAGGAAGCCGCGCTTGTCTTCATGCCGCACGCTGCGCTGCGGCGCCGGACTGGGATGGGGTTCAGCCACTGTGGATCGGGGTAGTTGCGAAGCATCTAGGATACTCCAAGCCCTTGACAGCGGCGCAACAGGATCAGGGCTTGGTCTGGTCGCGCGCGTCGCGCACGCCCTCGCGGATCTCGTGCATCAGGTCGATCACGCCGCGCACCTGCTTGACGCCGGACTTGAGGTGGTAGTCGGTGCGCGCCAGGCCCTCGGCCAGCAGCTCGCCGACCTGGGAGCCGAAATCAGCCGGCGGCAACTCGAGATAGGCCTGGCTCTCGGAGCCCTCGCGCACGACCGAGGCGCCGGCATTGCGCGCGATCTTGAGCATGGCGGCGTTCTCGCTCAGCGCATGCACGATCAGGCGCGAGACGCCGTGATTGCGTGCATGGACGACACAGCGCTCGAACAGCTGCTGGCCGTAACCGCACCCGCGCCGCTCGGGGCTGACGCTGACGCCGAACTCGGCCATATGCTGCTGGCCCGGCGCATCCAGGTAGGCCAGATGAGCGGCTGCCACCAGCTGCAACTCGGCGTCGAAGATGCCGAACAGCTCGTCACGGCCGAAATCGAGCTTGGCGACATAGCGGCTGATCTGCTCGTCGATGGCCGGATAGCCGAAGCGCAGATAGCGGTCGTGATCGGACAGCGACAGCAGATGCTGCTCGATCAGCGCCAGCTGCTCGGGGTCCAGGCTGCGGATCAGTGCCCGGGACGGGGCGGGACGTTCGGTTTCAGTCATGCGCCCGATATTAGGGTTTTCCCCTTATCCGTGACTTAAGCCCGGCCTGAATCCCTGGCGCCAGCAGTGGGATCGCCGGCCCTTCAGCGCGCCGGCTCAGAGCCCGAGCATCAGCTGCAGGTTCTGCACCGCCGCGCCGCTGGCGCCCTTGCCCAGGTTGTCCAGCCGCGCCACCAGCAGCGCGTGGCCGTAGGCATCGCTGCCGAACACGCGCAGCTCCAGGTGGTTGGTGCCGGCCAGCGCGACCGCGTCGAGCTTGCCGTCCTCGGTCGCCGGCAGCACATTGACCCAGTGGCTGCCCTCGTAGTGTTTTTCGAGTGCAGCCTGCAGATCGGCGAGCTTGGGGCGACCCGGCAGCAAGTCGAGGTGCAGCGGCAGCTGGACCAGCATGCCCTGGGCAAAATTGGCCACCGCCGGCACGAAGATCGGACGCCGGGTCAGGCCGGTGCAGGCCATGATCTCGGGAATATGCTTGTGGCCCAGCCCGAGGGCATAGAGCTCGAACGGCGTCGCCGTGCCGGCCTCGTAGGCCTCGATCATGGGACGGCCGCCGCCGGTGTAGCCGCTCACGCTCGGCAGGCAGACCGGATGCTCGGGCGAGAGCAGGCCGGCCTCGATCAGCGGGCGCAACAGCGCAATCGCGCCGGTGGCGTAGCAGCCCGGGTTGGCGACGCGGTCGGCACTGCGCACCGCCTCGGCCTGGCCGGCGCAGAGCTCGGGAAAGCCATAGACCCAGCCCGGTGCGACGCGGTGCGCGGTCGAGGCGTCGATGATGCGCGGCGCGCGGCCGCCCTCGGCCTTGATCGCGTCGATCATCGCGACCGATTCGCGCGCGGCGTCGTCGTGCAGGCACAGGATCACCAGGTCGGCCTGGGCCATCAGCTCGCGCTTGGCGGCCGGGTCCTTGCGCCGCTCGGGGGCAATGCTGAGCAAGCCGACCTGCGGCATCTGGGCCAGCCGCTCGCGGATCTGCAAGCCTGTGGTGCCGGCCTCGCCATCGATGAAAACCTGATGCATCTGTATTCTCCGTAGGGTCATTTCAAGGGCTGATGCAGGCTGGCGAACCGCCAGGTCGTCAGCTTGGTACCAGCTTTCTAGCATTCCATCATGATACATTCGTGTTTTCTTGCGTCTCGATCGCAGGTATTTCGCCGCCGGTGTTGGACTGGCGTAAGGCAAGATGCCGACACTCCGGACGTGTTAATCGACCGACTCCACTGAGAGCAATTCATGAAAATTCACGAGTACCAAGGCAAGGAAATCCTGCGCCAGTTCGGCGTGCCGGTCCCGCGCGGCATCCCGGCATTCACCGTGCAGGAAGCCGTCGAAGCGGCGCAGAAGCTGGGCGGCCCGGTCTGGGTCGTCAAGGCACAGATCCACGCCGGTGGCCGTGGCAAGGGCGGCGGCGTCAAGGTCGCCAAGTCGATCGAGGACGTCCAGCGTCTGGCCGGCGAAATCCTGGGCATGCAGCTCAAGACCCACCAGACCGGCCCTGAAGGCCAGAAGGTGCGTCGCCTCTACATCGAAGACGGCGCCGACATCCAGAAGGAATACTACGTCTCGATCGTGACCGATCGCGCGACCCAGAAGCTGGCCTTCATCGCTTCGAGCGAAGGCGGCATGGACATCGAGGAAGTGGCCCACTCCACCCCCGAGAAGATCGTCACCGAATTCATCGACCCGCTGACCGGTCTGGGCGACGAGCAAGCCAAGAAGATCGCTGACGCGATCGGCATGCCGGCCGACTCCACCGCTCAGGCCGTGGACGTGTTCAAGAAGCTCTACCAGTGCTACATGGACACCGACGCTTCGCTGGTTGAGATCAACCCGCTGAACCGCGACAGCAAGGGCAATGTGACGGCGCTGGACGCGAAGTTCAACTTCGATGCCAACGCCCTGTTCCGCCACCCCGAGATCGTCGCCTACCGCGACCTCGACGAGGAAGATCCGGCTGAAGTCGAGGCTTCCAAGTTCGACCTGGCCTACATCAGCCTGGACGGCAACATCGGCTGCCTGGTCAACGGCGCCGGTCTGGCCATGGCCACCATGGACACCATCAAGCTGTTCGGCGGCGAGCCGGCCAACTTCCTGGACGTCGGCGGCGGCGCAACCCCCGAGAAGGTCACCGAAGCCTTCAAGATCATGCTCAAGAACCCCAAGGTCGAGGGCATCCTGGTCAACATCTTCGGCGGCATCATGAAGTGCGACACCATCGCCACCGGCGTCATCACCGCCTGCAAGGCCGTGAACCTGAACGTGCCGCTGGTCGTGCGCATGAAGGGCACCAACGAAGAGCTGGGCAAGAAGATGCTGGCCGAGTCGGGTCTGCCGATCATCGCTGCCGACACCATGGCCGAAGCCGCGACCAAGATCGTCGCAGCGGTTAAGTAATGACTTTGGGGACAGATCTTCAGCTCTGTCCCCAACTGACTAGAACTGATTCGAATGACCTTGGGGACAGATCTTTAGCTCTGTCCCCAACTGACTAGGACAAGCACAATGTCGATCTACATCAATAAAGACACCCGGGTCATCACCCAGGGTATCACCGGCAAGACCGGTCAGTTCCATACCGAGAAGTGCATCGAGTACGCGAACGGCAAGAACTGCTTCGTCGCTGGCGTGAACCCGAAGAAGGCCGGCGAGAAGATCCTCGACGTGCCGATCTACGGCACCGTCAAGGAAGCCGCCGCCGAGACCGGCGCGACCGTGTCCGTGATCTACGTGCCGCCGGCAGGCGCTGCTGCCGCGATCTGGGAAGCCGTCGAAGCCGACCTGGACCTGGCCATCTGCATCACCGAAGGCATTCCGGTCAAGGACATGCTCGAAGTGCGCAACCGCATGAAGGCCAAGGAAGCCGCCGGTGGCAAGCGCACCCTGCTGCTGGGCCCCAACTGCCCCGGCCTGATCACGCCCGACGAGATCAAGATCGGCATCATGCCCGGTCACATCCACCGCAAGGGACGCATCGGCGTCGTCTCGCGCTCCGGCACCCTGACCTATGAAGCCGTTGCCATGCTGACCGAAGTCGGCCTGGGCCAGTCTTCGGCCGTCGGCATCGGTGGCGACCCGATCAACGGTCTCAAGCACATCGACGTGATGCGCGCCTTCAATGACGACCCGGATACCGATGCCGTCATCATGATCGGCGAGATCGGTGGCCCGGACGAAGCCGAAGCCGCGATGTGGTGCAAGGCCAACATGAAGAAGCCGATCGTCGGCTTCATCGCTGGCGTGACCGCGCCTCCCGGCAAGCGCATGGGCCACGCCGGCGCGCTGATCTCGGGCGGTGCCGACACCGCTGACGCCAAGCTCGCCATCATGGAAGAGTGCGGCTTCACCGTGACGCGCAACCCGTCCGAACTCGGCAAGCTGCTCAAGAGCCTGCTGTAATCGCCGCTCCGCTGCGGCCACGCGCCGCAACGGACAAAAAGGCCGGAAGCATCCCACGGGAGGCTTCCGGCCTTTTTCATGCGCACTGCCAGCCTGACCGGGCCGCGTGCATCGGTTCACTGATCTGGTGCGGACACTACTGCTCCAGAATTGACTCCCAGGCACTGGCGCGGGGCCAGCGATCCCGGTTCAGGTGCATTTTCAGTTCATGGAATGATTTTTGCATTGATTAGATTCCCTCTCTTTTATGTGTCAGAAAATTCCATGGGTCTCAGTAATCTGAAAATATCGCTACGACTTGCCCTGCTGCTGGCACTGCTGTCGCTGCTGATAGCAACCGTCGGCATGCTGGGCCTGTCAGGCATGCAGCAAACCAATCAGGGACTGAATTCGGTCTACCAGGACCGGGTGGTGCCGCTGCAGCAGCTCAAGCAGGTCGCCGATCTGTATGCGGTCGATGTGGTCGATACCGCCCACAAGGTGCGCGACGGGGCCCTCACCGCGGCGCAAGGCGTGCGCATCATCCAGCACGCGCGCGAGCAGATTCGGCAGCATTGGACCGACTACCTGGGGACCGAGATGATCGCGGAGGAAAACCGGCTGGTACAGCAGTTCGAGCAACGGCGGACCGTGGCCGATGCGGCCGTCGCCACGCTCGAAACCCTGCTGCAGGCCGGCGACCTAGAGGCGATCAGGCAGTTCGCGGCCCGGGAGATGTATCCGGCGCTGGACCCCCTGCAAGGCGTGCTCGGCTCGCTGGTACAGCTGCAGCTGGACACGGCCAGAACGGTGTACGAGCATGTGGAAGCGGTCCATGCCAGGACCCGCCTGTGGATCGGATTCGCCATCGGCACCTGCGTGCTGCTCTCGATCGGACTGGGCACGCTGGTGACGCGCAGCATCACGCACCAACTGGGAGCCGAGCCCCATGATGCCGTCAAGCTGGCCCAGAGCGTGGCACAGGGCGATCTCAGCGTCAGCATCGACCTGCGGGCGGCCGACCAGGACAGCCTGATGGCGCAGCTGCAGCAGATGCAGCAAAGCCTGTCCAGGCTGGTGTCGATCATGCGCCAGGGCTCGGAAAGCGTGGCCACGGCCAGCGCGCAGATTGCCCAGGGCAACCACGACCTGTCGGCCCGCACGGAGCAGCAGGCCAGCGCGATAGAGCAGACAGCCGCCTCGATGGAGCAGCTCACTGCCGCCGTGCGACACAACGCGGCCCATGCGAGCGCGGCCAGCCAGCTGGCGAACGAGGCGTCCGGGGTGGCGCGCCATGGCGGCAAGATGGTAGGCGATGTGGTTCGCACCATGAGCGAAATCAACGAGAGTTCCCGCCAGATCGCCGACATCATCGGCGTCATCGACGGCATTGCCTTCCAGACCAATATCCTGGCGCTCAATGCCGCCGTGGAAGCGGCCCGTGCGGGCGAACTGGGCCGCGGCTTTGCCGTCGTGGCCGCAGAAGTGCGCAGCCTCGCGGGCCGCTCCGCCGAGGCCGCGCGCGAAATCAGGCAACTGATAGGCGCCAGCGTGGCGCGCGTGGAGGCAGGAAGCGCCCTGGTGAACCACGCCGGCACGACCATGACCGAACTGGTCAGCGCGATCCAGCGCGTCAGCGACCTGATGCACGAGATCAGCGCGGCCAGCAAGGAGCAGAGCCAGGGTGTCGATCAGGTCAACAGCGCCATCTCGCAGATGGATCAGACCACGCAGCAGAACGCTGCGCTGGTCGAGGAGATGGCGGCTGCCACCGACAGCCTGAAGGCCCAGGCCGGGGACCTGGTGGGGGCGGTCACGGCATTCAAGATCGCAGGGACTGCGAGCGCGATGCCCCCTGCCCTACCCACCGCCACGCCCGAACCGGCGCTGCTACCGGACGCTGCAGCCGCCGTGCCAGCCTGAGGCGGGCAGCGGGCCGCCGCCGCCCTGGCGAAGCTTAGCTCAGCTTGCCGTGGCAGGCCTTGTACTTGAGGCCGCTGCCGCAGGGGCAGGGATCGTTGCGACCGACGCGCGGCACTTCCTGGTCCGGCGCGCTCAGCAGACCGGAGTCGGCCAGGGTCTCGGGCTCGCCGGTCTCGGTCGGCGCGGTGTAGGTCACATGGCTCAGGCGCTCGGCCTGGGTCTCGAGCTGCTCGGCGGCCTGGCTGACCTGCTCGGGCGACTGGATCTTGACATTCATGAGCAGGCGCGTGACCTCGTTGCGCACGGTGTCGAGCAGCATGCCGAACAGCTGGAACGCCTCGCGCTTGTATTCCTGCTTGGGCTGCTTCTGCGCATAGCCGCGCAGGTGGATGCCCTGGCGCAGGTAGTCGAGCGCGCTCAGGTGGTCGCGCCAGTTCGAGTCGATATGCTGCAGCAGCACGACGCGCTCGAAGCCGCCCATCTGTTCGCGCCCGACCAGCGCGACCTTGGCCTCGTAGGCCGCATTGGCGGCTTGCAGCACCTGCTCCAGGATCTCGGCATCGGTGATCTCGCTGGCGGCCGACACCAGTGCGGCCAGGTCGAGCGACAGGCCCCAGTCGGCGGCCAGCACCTGCTGCAGACCGGCCAGGTCCCACTGCTCCTCGACGCTCTCGGCCGGTACGAAGGCGCGCACGACCTCGGTCATGCAGCCCTCGCGCAGCGACGTGATCTGCGCGCTCAGATCCAGCGCGTCGATGATGTCGTTGCGCTGCTGGTAGATCACCTTGCGCTGGTCGTTCGACACGTCGTCGTACTCGAGCAGCTGCTTGCGCACGTCGAAGTTGCGGCCCTCGACCTTGCGTTGCGCGCTCTCGATGCTGCGCGTCACGATGCCGGCCTCGATCGCCTCGCCTTCCGGCATCTTGAGCTTGTCCATGATCGCGCGCACGCGGTCACCCGCGAAGATGCGCATCAGCGAGTCGTCCAGGCTCAGGTAGAAGCGGCTCGAGCCCGGATCGCCCTGGCGACCGGCACGGCCGCGCAGCTGGTTGTCGATGCGGCGGCTCTCGTGGCGCTCGGTCGCGATGATGCGCAAGCCGCCGAGCTGCTTGACCTGCTCGTGGTCGAGCTTCCACTGCGCGCGCGCGGCTTCGATCGCGCGGGCGCGGCCCGCCTCGTCCAGGCTGGCATCGGCCTCGATCGCAGCCAGGATCTTCTCGAGGTTGCCACCGAGCACGATGTCGGTGCCGCGGCCCGCCATGTTGGTCGCGATCGTGATCGCGCCGGGACGGCCGGCCTGCAAAATGATGTCGGCCTCGCGCGCATGCTGCTTGGCGTTGAGCACCTCGTGCGGCAGTTTTTCCTGTTCCAGCAGCGCCGCGATGATCTCGGAGTTCTCGATCGACGAGGTGCCGACCAGCACCGGCTGGCCGCGGCCGTGGCATTCACGGATGTCGGCGATCGCGGCGACATATTTCTCCTGCGTCGTCTTGTAGACGCGGTCGAGCTCGTCCTTGCGCTGGCTCGGGCGGTTCGGCGGGATCACCACGGTCTCGAGGCCGTAGATCTCGTTGAACTCGTAGGCCTCGGTGTCGGCGGTGCCGGTCATGCCCGACAGCTTGCCGTAGAGGCGGAAGTAGTTCTGGAAGGTGATCGAGGCCAGGGTCTGGTTCTCGGGCTGGATACGCACGCCTTCCTTGGCCTCGACCGCCTGGTGCAGGCCGTCGCTCCAGCGCCGGCCCGTCATCAGGCGGCCGGTGAACTCGTCGACGATCACGATCTCGCCGTTCTGCACCACGTAATGCTGGTCGCGGTGATACAGATGCTGGGCCTTGAGCGCGGTCACCAGGTTGTGCATCAGCACGATGTTGGACGGGTCGTACAGCGAGGCGCCCTCAGGCAGCAGGCCGGCTTGCGCCAGGATGCGCTCGGCATTCTCGTGACCCTGCTCGGTCAGGTGGATCTGGTGCGATTTCTCGTCGACCGTGAAGTCGCCCGGCTGGGTCACGCCCTCGCCGGTGCGCGGGTCTTCCTCGCCCTCCTGGCGCACCAGCTGCGGCACCAGCTGGTTGATCGCGAGGTAGGTCGAGGTCTGGTCCTCGGCCTGGCCGCTGATGATCAGTGGCGTGCGCGCCTCGTCGATCAGGATCGAATCGACCTCGTCGACGATGGCATAGCTCAGCTTGCGCTGGACCCGGTCGGCCGCCTCGTAGACCATGTTGTCGCGCAAATAGTCGAAGCCGTACTCGTTGTTGGTGCCGTAGGTGATGTCGGCCAGGTAGGCCAGCTGCTTGTCCTCGCGCGACATCTGCGGCAGGTTGACCCCGACCGACAGCCCCAGCCAGTGGTAGAGCTTGCCCATGGTCTGGGCGTCGCGCCCAGCCAGGTAATCGTTGACCGTGACCACATGCACGCCCTGGCCGGTCAGCGCATTGAGGTAGACCGCCAGGGTCGCGGTCAGCGTCTTGCCCTCGCCGGTGCGCATCTCGGCGATCTTGCCGTGGTGCAGCGCCAGGCCGCCAACCAGCTGGACATCGAAGTGACGCATCTTCATGACGCGCTTGCTGGCCTCGCGCACGGTCGCGAAGGCTTCGGGCAGCAGCGCGTCGAGCGCCTCGCCCTGCGCCAGGCGCTGGCGGAACTCGGCCGTCTTGCCCTGCAGTTCGGCATCGCTCAGTTGTTCGAACTGCGACTCCAGGCCGTTGATGCGCGCCACCGTCTTGCGGTAGGTTTTGAGCAGGCGGTCATTGCGGCTGCCGAAGATTTTGGTCAGGAACTGGATGGGCATACGAGCATCGCTCCCCGCGGCAGACAGAAGTCCTGGCGAGGGCTGGTTGGGAATCGGGTCCGCCTGGAAACGCACCAGGCTGCGGTCGGATGGTTACCGTGTGGCTGCATTTTAGCGGGGCAATATGGCGCCGCCATGAGGCGAGCGGTCGCTGCCGGATAATGACGGCACATGGCCACCTCATCGCGTCTCTTCAGCCTGCAACAGGCCTTCCAGGCCAACCCCGAACTGGCCAAGGTGGCCGCACGCATCCGCCAGTCGCAGCAGATGCTGACCTTGATCCGGCCCCTGATGCAACCCGGGCTGCGGGCCCAGGTCCAGGCCGGACCGGTCGACGAGGATTCCTGGTGCCTGCTGGTCAGCAACCCGGCCGTCGGCAGCAAGCTCAGGCAGCTGGCACCCGCGCTGCTGGCAGCCTTGCGCAGCGGCGGCTTTGACGTGCAGCGACTGCGCTTCAAGGTCAGGGTGCGCTGAAAGGCTGGCGCGCTTCAGTCCGCCTGCTCGGTGGCGGCCGTTGCTGACCGGCGGCGGCGCTGGACAAGGCGGGTCGACATCCGCGCCAGCCGGTCCAGCAGGCGAATCCGGGCCGCCAGCGGCCACCAGTCGTAGAGAAAGATCTCCATCGGCCGCCACATCGCGACCCAGCCACCGATCAGCAGGCTCTCGCGCACGATTTCGCCCGGGCTGCCCTTGGGCAACCAGTCCTGGCTGAACTCGCCCAGCGCGATCGAGAGCGACAGGAAGCTGACCCCGATCAGCAGGCTGATGCGCCCACGCCGGAACAGCTCGCGCAGCCGGGCCCGGTTCGCGCTGGCACTGGCCGCGAAATGACTGCGGATCGCGCCTTCGAGCTGCGCGAGGTCCTGCTCCTGCGTCAGCGGACGGTCGAGGTGGATCACCAGTGCCAGCGGCAGCTCGCGCGGCAATTCGCGGGCGCAGGCGACGATGTAGTCATGCGCTTGCGGATCGAGGTCGCGGGTGTGGAAGGGCGAGGGATCGATCGAGTAGAACAGCTGCTCGATCTGCTCCACATGGACCTCGATCAGGGCCGGATGCACGACAGGGTGGACTCGATGCTGGGCCATGGCAAGAGCATAAAACAGCGAAGCATGCCAAGCTGAAGACAGGCTGAATTTTGTTCAGCAATTCAAAATTGCGAAGGGGTCCGCCAAAACTCTCCTAGACAAAGACTAATAAAGTCAATGCTCAAGGAGTGTAAAAATGCACAACAAATCCCCATTAAATACCCCTAAATGCAAGATGTGCCAGTCGCCGCTTGAGCGAATCCAGCGTGCACCGCTGATGAAGCTGATCCCAGCTTCCAAACATTACCGCTGCCCGGCCTGCGAAACACATTTCTTCCGCTGTCTTGGCCTGATGCAACGCTGCTGATGCCAACAGGCCCTTGAGCCGGCTGCCAGACGGCTGTCGCTCAACCCCATCGTCCAGTTGCAATTGCCTTGCTGCTGGTTCGATTCACGGCTCAAGCTGTCTGAGGTTCAGCCGTGAAAAAGCCCTCCAGGTACATGACCTTGGAGGGCTTTTCTTATGGCTTGGTGCCGCCTGTCGGAATCGAACTGACGACCTACCGCTTACAAGGCGGGTGCTCTACCAGCTGAGCTAAGGCGGCAACAGCGATATTCTACTTCACCCGCTTGAGTGCCGGACGGCCGCTGCCAGCTGGTGGCGGCTCATCCTGGGGTGGCTGCTCGGACTGTGCCTGTGCCGACTCGCGTTCGGGCGGCGGGAAGGCCATGCCCTGGCCGTTCTCGCGCGCGTAGATCGCCAGCACATGGTCGATCGGCACCCGGATCTCGCGCGCGACGCCACCGAAGCGGGCCTTGAACTCGATCAAGTCGTTGCCGAGCCGCAGGTTGCCGGTCGCGTCATAGCTGGTGTTGAGCACGATCTCGCCATCCTTGACGAACTCGCGCGGCACCTGGACCCACTCATCGACCGCCACCGCGATATAGGGCGTGAACCCGTTGTCACAGCACCATTCGTGAATGGCGCGGATCAGGTAGGGACGGGTGGAAGGCAGATCATCCTGGCTCATGGCTGACATTTCCAAAGCTGGCAGCGCTTACTTGCGCATGACCTTTTCAGACGGGGTCAGCGCCTCGATGTAGGCCGGACGCGAGAAGATGCGCTCGGCGTACTTGAGCAGCGGCGCGGCGTTCTTGCTGAGCTCGATGCCGTAATGGTCCAGGCGCCACAGCAGCGGAGCGATCGCGACGTCGAGCATCGAGAAGTTGTCGCCCAGCATGTACTTGTTCTTCAGGAACACCGGCGCGAGCTGGGTCAGGCGGTCGCGGATATGGGCCTTGGCCTTCTCGACCGACTTGTCATTGGCCTTGATGCCGCGCTGCTCGAGCACCGACACATGGGCGAACAGTTCCTTCTCGAAGTTGAGCAGGAACAGGCGCACGCGGGCGCGGTCGACCGGGTCGCCGGGCATCAGCTGCGGGTGCGGGAAGCGCTCGTCGATGTACTCGTTGATGATGTTCGACTCGTACAGGATCAGGTCGCGCTCGACCAGGATCGGCACCTGGCCATAGGGGTTCATGACCGCGATGTCTTCCGGCTTGTTGTAGAGGTCGACGTCGCGGATCTCGAAGTCCATGCCCTTCTCGAACAGCACGAAACGGCAGCGATGCGAGTAAGGGCAGGTGGTGCCCGAGTACAAAACCATCATGGCGAAAACTCCTCAATCAGAAAGCAAAAAACAGTGGCGGGCCTGAAGCGGCCAGCCACTGCGGTCTATCCGGCCCAAGTCATGGGCCAGAGGGTCGTTACTTGACGTCTTTCCAGAACGCCTTGTTCAGGCGCCAGGCCGCGAAGGTGAACAGGCCCAGGAACAGCAGGACCCAGACGCCGAGTCGGGTGCGCTGGTGCTGTGCCGGCTCAGCCATCCACTGCATGTAGGCCACCAGATCGCCGATCGCGGCGTCATAAGCCTCGGGGCTCAACTGGCCGGGCTTGACCTGCTCCCAGCCAGTGACCTTGTGGTGCTCGTCGAAGATCGGCTTGCGCTCGCCCTGCAACTCGTACAGCGCATGCGGCATGCCCACGTTCGGGAACACCAGGTTGTTCCAGCCGGTCGGACGGTTGTCGTCGCGGTAGAAGGTACGCATGTAGGTGTAGAGGTAGTCGGGACCGCTGCCGGCAGCACTGGCACGCGAGCGCGAGATCACGGTCAGGTCAGGCGGGTTGGCACCGAACCATTCCTTGGCCTGGCGCGGGTTGATCGCCGACTTCATGACCTCGCCGACCTTGTCGGTCGTGAACAGCAGGTTGTCCTTGATCTGCTGCTCGCTCAGACCGATGTCCTTGAGGCGGTTGAAGCGCATGAAGGCTGCCGAGTGGCAGTTCAGGCAGTAGTTGACGAAGAGCTTGGCTCCATTCTGCAGCGCAGCCTGGTATTCCTTTTCGCTCTTCTTGCTCAGCTCGGGGGCCTTGTCCAGCGAGAAACCGGCACCAGCGGCCAGCGCGCCACCGGCCAGACCCAGGGCCATCACGCAGCCCACAATCCACTTTTTCATCTTGTAACTCCTGTAGACGGTTGGGCTCAGTGCGGCTTGAAGGTCACGCGGCTCGGGACCGGCTTGGGCGTACCCAGACGGCTCCACCAAGGCATCAGCAGGAAGAAGCCGAAGTACAGCAGGGTGCCGACCTGCGAGACGCGCTCGCCGACCGGGGACGGCGGCTGCACGCCCAGATAGCCCAGGATCAGGAAGTTGATCACGAACACGGCGTAGACCAGCTTGTGCCAGCTCGGACGATAGCGGATCGACTTGACCGGGCTGTAGTCCAGCCAAGGCAGGAAGAACAGGATCACGACCGCACCGCCCATGGCGACGACGCCCCAGAACTTGGCGTCGATCGACAGCAGCAGGGCGATCACGACGGCAGTGGCGCCGAGGATGGCGACCTTGCCGACTGCGCCGAGCTTGGCCTTGGCCACGCCCAGCAGTGCACCGATGATGGCGACGGCGATCAGCACGTAGATCATCTGGCTGGTGATGGCACGCAGCATCGAGTAGAACGGCGTGAAGTACCAGACCGGCGCGATGTGCAGCGGGGTCGTGAACGGGTCGGCCGGGATGAAGTTGTTGTACTCGAGGAAGTAACCACCGAACTCGGGCGCGAAGAAGATGATCGCCGAGAAGGCCATCAGGAACACGCCAACGCCCAGCAGGTCATGGACCGAGTAGTAGGGGTGGAACGGAATGCCGTCGAGCGGGTGACCCTGGGCGTCCTTCGGAGCGCTCGGAGCCTTGATCTCGATGCCGTCGGGGTTGTTCGAGCCGACGTCATGCAGCGCCAGGATATGCGCGACCACCAGACCCAGCAGGATCAGCGGCACGGCAATCACGTGGAAGCTGAAGAAGCGGTTCAGCGTGGCGTCACCGACGACGAAGTCGCCGCGGATCAGCAGCGCCAGATCCGGACCGATGAAGGGCACGGCAGCGAACAGGTTGACGATCACCTGGGCGCCCCAGAACGACATCTGGCCCCAGGGCAGCAGGTAGCCCATGAAGGCTTCGGCCATCAGCGCCAGGAAGATGGCGCAGCCGAACACCCAGACCAGCTCGCGCGGCTTGCGATAGGAACCGTAGATCAGGCCACGGTACATGTGCAGGTACACCACGACGAAGAAGGCGGAGGCGCCGGTCGAGTGCATGTAGCGGATCAGCCAGCCCCAGGGCACATCGCGCATGATGTACTCGACCGAGGCGAAGGCCAGGTTGGCGTCCGGCTTGTAGTTCATGACCAGGAAGATGCCGGTCACGATCTGGATCACCAGCACCAGCAATGCCAGCGAGCCGAAGAAATACCAGAAATTGAAGTTCTTGGGCGCGTAGTACTCGGACAAATGCTGCTTGTAGCCAGCAAATGCCGAGGGAAAGCGGTTCTCGAACCAGTTGACGACCTTCTCGCCCGTGGGGGCGTTGGCCGGAAGTTCCTTGAATTCAGCTGCCATGATGTTCCTCAGATTGGTTCTAATCAGGCCTTCTTGTCCTCACCGATCAGCAGAACGGTGTCGGACAGATACATATGCGGCGGCACTTCGAGGTTGTCGGGCGC
Organism: Malikia spinosa; assembly: GCF_002980625.1. Lineage (GTDB taxonomy): Bacteria > Pseudomonadota > Gammaproteobacteria > Burkholderiales > Burkholderiaceae_C > Malikia > Malikia spinosa. The sequence goes on from NZ_PVLR01000054.1 coordinate 53,517, forward strand.
GGGCTTGTTCTTGAAGACGCGGCCGGCCAGGTCGAAGGTCGAACCATGGCAGGGGCAGAGATAGCCGCCCTGCCAGTTGTCGGGCAGCGAGGTCTGGGCACCGGTCTGGAACTTGTCCGAAGGCGAGCAACCCAGGTGGGTGCAGATGCCAATGCCGACGAAGACCTCGGGTTTGATCGAGCGGTGGCGATTCTTCGCGTATTCGGGTGTCGGATAGGCGTTGCGCTTGGACTCGGGATCGGCCAGCTCGGGGTCGAGCTTTTCGAGCGCTGCGAGTTGGTCGGCGGTTCGCTTCATGATCCAGACGGGCTTGCCGCGCCATTCGACCATGAGTTTCTGCCCCGGCGGGATCGCCGAGATGTCGACCTGGACGGCAGCGCCGGCGGCCTTGGCGCGCTCGGAGGGCTGAAAACTGCTCACAAAGGGGACGGCGACGGCTGCGGCTCCCACTGCGCCCACGGCGCCCGAGGTGATGAGCCAGGTGCGGCGGCCGTTGTCGACGGATGCTTCGCTCATGGGGATCTTTCAATGACTGGGAAGGACAAGGGAGCCGACCGGCAAGCCAGCTCTGGTCAACATGGCATTGTACCGGAGCGCACTGTAGGGAAAACGGAAAACCCGTTACCATGACTGTGCAATAGACAGTTTGCGCAACAGGAGCACGACCATGGGCATGATGCGGGAGTTTCGCGATTTCGCAGTCAAGGGCAATGTGATCGATCTGGCGGTCGGCGTGATCATCGGTGGTGCCTTCGGCAAGATCGTCGGTTCGGTGGTCGATGACCTGATCATGCCGCTGGTCGGCATGCTGGTCGGCAACCTGGACTTCTCCAACCTGTTCATCCTGCTCGGCGACCCGCCACCCGGAGTGGCACTGACCCTGGCCGAGCTCAAGAAGGCTGGCGTGCCAGTGTTCGCCTACGGCAACTTCCTGACCGTGGCGCTGAACTTCCTGATCCTGGCGCTGGCGATCTTCCTGATGGTCAAGCAGATCAACCGCCTCAAGCGCAACGCGCCGGCACCGGCGCCCGCCGCCGCGCCGCCCACGCCCGAGGACGTGCTGCTGCTGCGCGAGATCCGCGACAGCCTCAAGCAAAAGGGCTGAGTCGCTGCCGCCATCCGCTTGGGCGAGGCGGGAGCCGGGCACGACCAGCGGCAGCAGTGGCTTCAGACCCCCATGGCGGCCCGCACCGCCGCCATCAGGCTGGACGGGTCGGCCCGGCCCGAGCCGGCCAGGTCGAAAGCCGTGCCATGGTCGGGACTGGTCCGCACGAAGGGCAAGCCGAGCGTGCTGTTGACGCCATGCTCGAGCCCCAGGTACTTGACCGGAATCAGGCCCTGGTCGTGGTACATCGCGATCACGACATCGAACTCGCCCGTGCGGGCGCGCATGAAGACGGTGTCGGGCGCATGCGGTCCGCTGACATCGAGCCCTTCGGCCCGCGCCTGCTGCACCGCGGGTGCGATCTGCTCGATTTCCTCGCGGCCGAACAAGCCGCCCTCGCCTGCATGCGGATTGACGCCGGCGACCGCGATGCGCGGCGCGCGTCCGAGCTGGCGCGCCAGATGCGTGGCCGTGATGCGCAGGGTCTGCAGCACATTGGCCGTCGTCACCGCTTCGAGCGCGTCGCGCAGCGAGACATGGATGCTGACCAGCACGGTGCGCAGCTCGTCGTTCGACAGCATCATGCGCACCGGCAGCTCAGCGATCGGGCAGCCCAGATGCGCGGCCGCCAGCGCCTGCAGGAATTCGGTGTGGCCGGGATGTTGGATGCCGGCCGCGGCCAGCGCCTCCTTGTGGATCGGCGCGGTGACAACGGCGCCGACCTCGCCGCGCAGCGCGGCTTGCGCAGCCCAGGCGATGCTGTCGGCGGCGGCACGACCGGCGCGCGCGTCGATCCGGCCCCATTGCACCAGCTCGGCCATGCAGACCGCCGGCAGCACCGGCAGGCAGCGCGGCGGCAGCCCGAGCACATCGGCCGGCTGCTCGATCACCGCGACCGGCAGCAGGCCGCCGGTGACGGCCGCGGCCTGGCGCAGCGTTGCAAGGTCACCGACCGCGAAACAGCGCTGCGACCATTCGGGCTGCTGGCGGAACAGCTGGGCGATGATTTCCGGGCCGATGCCGGCCGGGTCGCCCATGGTGATGGCGATCGGGAGTGTTGCTGTCATGCGGGGTTGTCGATTTCGATGAACTGGTGCTGCAGGCCAAGCTGCGCGGCGACCTGAGCCGCCAGCGCGGGCGCGCCGTAGCGCTCGGTCGCATGGTGGCCGCAGGCCAGGAAGGCGACCCCGCACTCGCGCGCGAGATGGGCCTGCGGCTCGGAGATCTCGCCGGTCAGGAAGGCGTCGGCGCCGGCCGCGATCGCGGCCTCGAAATAGCCCTGGGCGCCGCCGCTGCACCAGGCCACGCGCCGGATCGGCCGCGGGCAGGCGTCGATCAGCAGCGGCGCTCGACCGAGCGCGCGCTCGACCTGATGGGCCAGCTCAGGGCCGCTGCAGGGCTCGACCTGGCCCAGGAAACCGAGCTGCTGTTCGCCAAAACGCCCCCAGGCCGCGCCATCGGGCGGTGCAAAGCCAAGCTGGCGCCCGAGCTGGGCGTTGTTGCCCAGCTCGGCATGGGCGTCGAGCGGCAGATGGTAGGCCAGCAGGCTGATGTCGTGGCGCAGCAGCAGCGCCAGGCGCTGCTTCATCCAGCCGGTCACGCGGCCGTCCTGACCGCACCAGAACAGGCCATGGTGGACCAGGATCGCGTCGGCTTCGGCAGCGATTGCGGCCTCGATCAGGGCCCGGCTGGCGGTCACGCCGCTGACGATCTTGCGCAGATCGGCGCGGCCCTCGACCTGCAGGCCGTTGGGCCCGTAGTCCTTGAACAGGGCCGGCTGCAGCAGGCCGTCGCAGGCCGCGACCAGATCGGTCAGGCTGCAACCGGCAGCAGAGGCAGCCGGGACGGCTGGCTCAGTAAGTGGAGGAACGGCGGGCGCGGACGATGCGGTCATTTTCGGGCTTGGGCTGGACTCAAACCGCATTGTGACAGTCCCACTGACCAAGCGCCCCCGAGGGGGCGCCACGGTTCAGCGTGGGACGCGCTGCTTGGCTTGCAGCCGCTGCTGCTCCTGCACCGACTCGTCCATCTTGCGCTTGAAGAAGCGCGAAAACCAGATCGACATGAAGATCACGAACAGGATCACCGCGATGCTCATCAGACCATAGTCGGTCGAAAAAAGGTCCACAATTGCTTTCATGCTGGCTCCGTCAATAACCTTGGATTTACCAGGTCATTTCAGCCCAATCCGGCTCTTCCTTGCTTGATCCATATCAACAATCCTGTCTGCACATGAAACGCTACTGGCTGCTCTTCTCGCAATCGGTCACGCTGCTGCTTGCCCTCTGGTTCGTGGTCGCCACGCTCAAGCCGCAATGGCTGGAAACGGGGCAGCGCCCGGCCGTGGTACCGGTGCTCGAATCCACCTCGCCCGCTGCGGCAGCGGCCGGCAGCAGCTACCGCCACGCGGCACGGGCGGCCGCGCCAGCCGTGGTCAGCATCAGCACCAGCAAGGCACCGGCGCGCAACCCCTATGCCAACGACCCCTGGTTCCGCTTCTTCTACGGCGAGCAGGCCGAGTCGCAACCGCAGACCGGCCTGGGCTCGGGCGTGATCGTGAGCCCGGCCGGCTATCTGCTGACCAACCACCATGTGATCGCTGACGCCGACGAGATCGAGGTCCAGCTCAGCGACGGCCGCAAGGCGCCGGGACGAATCATCGGCACCGACCCCGAGACCGACCTGGCGGTGCTCAAGATCGACCTCGAACGGCTGCCCGTGATCACGCTCGGCGACTCGGAGCAGCTCGCGGTCGGCGACGTGGTGCTGGCGATCGGCAACCCGTTCGGCGTCGGCCAGACCGTGACCAGCGGCATCGTCAGCGCGCTGGGACGCAACCAGCTCGGCATCAACACCTTCGAGAACTTCATCCAGACCGATGCGGCGATCAACCCGGGCAACTCGGGCGGCGCGCTGGTCGATGCGCAGGGCCGGCTGATGGGCATCAATACCGCGATCTATTCGCGCTCGGGCGGCTCGATGGGCATCGGCTTCGCGATCCCGACCTCGATCGCGCGCCAGGTCATGGAGGCGATCCTGCGCGACGGCAAGGTCACGCGCGGCTGGATCGGCGTCGAGCCGCAGGCGCTCACGCCCGAGCTGGCAGCCTATTTCGACACCGAACTGCGCGAAGGCGTGATGATCACCGGCGTGCTGCAGAACGGTCCGGCGGCGCAGGCCGGGCTGCGCCCGGGCGACGTGATCGTCAGCGTGGCCGAACAACCGGTGCGCAATGTGGCCGGGCTGCTGGCGGCGGTGGCGGCGCTGACGCCAGGCCAGCCAGCCAGGCTAGAGGTCGTGCGCCGCAATGCGCACCAGCTGCTGCAGGTGGTGCCGGCGCAACGCAAGGCAGCCGTGCCGCGCGAGCAATAACCAGCAACCGGAAGCCGGCAAGACCCGGGCGGTGCGGTGCGGTGCGGTGCGGTGCTGGGCCGGGCCGGGCCGCAGACTGTGGCTCAGGCTCAGTCGGACTTGGTCTGCTCGGCGTCGGCTTCGGGGTTGCGGCTGACGCGCGAGAACCAGCGCGAGCCCAGGATGCCGATCTCGTACAGCAGACACATCGGCACCGCCAGCGCCAGCTGCGAGATCACGTCGGGCGGCGTCACGACCGCCGCGATGACAAAGGCGACCACGATGAAATAGCCGCGAAAGGCCTTGAGCTTCTCGACCGTGACCAGCTCGAAGCGCACCAGCAGCATCACGACGATCGGCACCTGGAACGCCAGGCCGAACGCCAGATAGAGCGACAGGATAGCTTCGACGTAGGAGGCGATGTCGGGCGTCGCGTTGACGCTGTCGGGCGTGAAGCCCTGGATGAAGCCGAACATCTTGTCGAGCACGAAGAACTGCACGAAGGCGATGCCGACATAGGCCAGCAGGCTGCCGAAGATGATCAGCGGCAGCGCAAAGTGCTTCTCGTGGCTGTAGAGACCGGGGGCGACGAAGGCCCAGATCTGGTACAGCACCCAGGGCAGCGCCAGCAGCAGGCCGCTCATCATCAACACCTTGAGCGGGATGAAGAAGGGCGTGAAGACGCCGACCGCGATCAATTTGACATCGGGCGGCATGTGGGCCCGGATCGGCACCGCGATCAGGTCGATCAGGCCCGAGGGACCGGGCCAGACCGCCAGCAGCGCCATGGCGATGGCGACACCGTAGAGACAGTAGAGCAGGCGGTCGCGCAGCTCCATCAGGTGCTGGACGAAGGGCTGTTCGCTGCCGGCGAGCTCGTCAGCCGGTTCTTGCTTGTCTGACATGGATCAGGGGGTCACTGGAAGCGGGACTTGGGACGAAAGCGCGCTACCCGCGCCGCGCCAGACTGGGCCTTGCTGCGCAGGCCCTGACGGGCCTTGTACCACTGGGGCACGGCCTTCTGCTTGAGCCGGAAGTTCTTCTTCGGATGGCGATAGACCGGGGGCGCGGGCTGGTAGGCCTGGTCATAGGCCGAGTCATGGGACTGGGCCGGGTCGCTGCCGCCGGACACATTGCGCTCGAACTCGCTGCCGACCTCGCGCATCGAGGACTGGACATCCTGCGCGGCGCTGGTCACGCTGTCCTTCATCTTCTTGAGCTCGTCGAGCTCCATCGAGCGGTTGACCTCGGCCTTGACGTCGGCGACATAGCGCTGCGCCTTGCCAAGCAGGGTGCCGACCATGCGCGCGACGCGCGGCAGCTTCTCGGGGCCGATGACGACGAGCGCCACCGCACCGATCAGCGCGAGCTTGGATATACCGAGATCGATCATTCGGGTTCAGTAGCGGGCCTCAGCCCTTGGTCTTGGCTTCGACGTCGATGGCGGACTTGTCGGCAGCCGCATGCTGCGTGACTTGGGGGGCGGCCTGGGAAGCAGGCTGGGCGGCGGCATTGTCGTCAGCCGCCTGGTTGCCGCCGTCCTTCATGCCGTCCTTGAAGCCCTTGACCGCGCCTCCGAGGTCGGAGCCGAGGTTCTTGAGCTTCTTGGTGCCGAAGACCATGACGACGATCAGCAGGACGATCAGCCAGTGCCAGATGGAAAAACTACCCATTTTGTGAACTCCAGAGCGGGGACTGCGCCCCATCAATCGGTTTGGATTCCACCGCACGCGATTGGTTCACGCACGGCAATCCTTCATTATCCCCATATGGGGTGACGGTTTCTTGAAATCAAGTCAGCCGCGCGCCCAGGGCCGCGGGCCACCGATCACATGCAGGTGCAGGTGATGCACTTCCTGGCCGCCCTCGTCGCCGGTGTTGGCGATGACGCGGAAGCCGCCGGCCGGATAGGGGTTGCAGCCCTGCTCGAGCGCGAGCTGGGGCGCCAGCACCATCATCTTGCCCAGCAGCGCCGCGTGACCGGCTTCGAGCTGGGCCATCGACGGGATATGCAGCTTGGGGATCACAAGGAAATGCACCGGCGCCCAGGGCTTGATGTCATGGAAGGCGTAGAGCTCGTCGTCCTCGTAGACCTTGCGGCTCGGGATCTGGCCGGCGACGATTTTGCAGAAGATGCAGTCAGGGGATGCGTTCATTGAGGAAACTCCATGGGCTGGCCCGCGTTCATGCGGAACATGCCTTTGACAATGCGGTAGACGAACCAGGCCGAGATGACGGTCCAGGCCAGCCAGCCGGGCAGGATGAGCAGCCAGAGCGGCAGCGTCAGCAGGTAGGCCAGCAGGGCCCAGAGCACGGTGTGGATGCGCCAGCGGAAATGGCTTTCGTGCCAGCTGCCGCGTGCATCGTCACGTTTGACGAAGTCGAGCACCAGCGCCACGATCAGCAGCGTCGGTCCCCACTGGCCGCCCGGAATCAGCGCGCCGACGGCGACGATCAGGTGCAACAGATAGCTGATCAACCCCACGTTGCTGAGGCTGCGCAGGCGTTCGTTGCGGTCGTCGTCGGTCATGTGTCGTTCTCGGTCTGGTCCAGTCTGGCTTGGGCCTGGCTTACTCGCCCTGCTCGCGTGCCTGGGCCTTGCGCAGCGCCTTTTCTTCCAGGCCACTGAGGCCCTCGCGGCGTGCCAGTTCGGCCACCACGTCGGCCGGGCTGAGGCCGAAATGCGCCAGCGTGATCATGCTGTGGAACCAGAGGTCGGCCACTTCGCCGACCAGGGCCTTGGCATCGCCGGCACCATATTGCAGGTCCTTGGCGGCCATGACGGTTTCGCCGGCTTCCTCGGCCACCTTCTTGAGGAAGGCGTCCGGGCCCTTGTGCAGCAGGCGCGCGACATAGCTTTTCTCGGGGTCGCCGCCGTTGGCGGGCTTGCGCGATTCGATCACGGCCGCGAGGCGGTCCAGGGTGTCGGTGGAATTCGTCATTTGTAGATGGTTTCGGGGTCTTTGAGCACCGGGTCGACGCTTTGCCATTCGCCTTGGCCTTCGCTGCCGGGCTGGCCGGGCTGGTAGCTCTGGTAGAAGCAGCTGTGGCGGCCGGTGTGGCAGGCGATGCCGGGCTCATGGCCCTGCTGCGTGACTTTCAGCAGCACCACATCGTTGTCGCAGTCGAGCCGGATGTCGTGCACGGTCTGCACATGGCCGGATTCCTCGCCCTTGAACCAGAGCTTGTTGCGCGAGCGGCTGAAGTAGACCGCACGGCCCAGCTCGGCGGTCTTTTGCAGCGCCTCGCGGTTCATCCAGGCGAACATCAGCACATCGCCGCTGGCGTTTTCCTGTGCGATCACGGGCACCAGGCCCTTGTCGTCCCACTTGATCTGTTCCAGCCAATTCATCTCTGTCGTCCTCACAGGCGCACGGGAATGCCGCGCGCGGCCATGCGCTGCTTGGCCTCGGCGATGGTGTATTCACCGTAGTGGAAGATGCTGGCGGCCAGCACCGCATCGGCACCGCCCTGCTGCACGCCGTCGGCCAGGTGGTCGAGGTTGCCGACGCCACCCGAGGCGATCACCGGCACCGGGATCGCGTCGCTGACCGCGCGCGTGAGCGCCAGATCAAAGCCGGACTTGGTGCCGTCGCGGTCCATGCTGGTCAGCAGGATCTCGCCGGCGCCATGCTCGGCCATCTGAGTGGCCCAGGCGACGGCATCGAGGCCGACGTTCTTGCGCCCGCCGTGGCTGTAGACATCCCAGCCCGGGCCGACCGGCTTACCGTCAAGACCGAGGCGCAGTTCGTCCTCGGGCAGACGACGCTTGGCGTCGATCGCGACCACGATGCACTGCGAGCCGTACTTGGCCGAGGCGTCGCGGATCACCTGCGGATTGGCCAGCGCGGCCGAGTTGAAGCTGACCTTGTCGGCGCCGGCATTGAGCAGCCGGCGCACGTCCTCGACCACGCGCACGCCGCCGCCGACGGTCAGCGGGATGAAGACCTGGGAGGCAACGGCCTCGATGATGTGCAGGATCAGGTCGCGGCCGTCGCTGGTGGCGGTGATGTCGAGGAAGGTCAGTTCGTCGGCGCCCTGCTCGTTGTAGCGGGCCGCGATCTCGACCGGGTCGCCGGCATCGCGCAGTTCGAGGAAATTGACGCCCTTGACCACGCGGCCGCCGGTCACGTCGAGGCAGGGGATGATTCGTTTCGCAAGCATGGCGCTATTGTCGCAGCACCGGGCGGCCATCGCCGGCTGGGGGCGACGCGTTCAGGCGAGTTCGAGCTGCTGCCAGCCCTGCCAGGTCTGGCCGGGTGCCAATGTCACGGCTTCGAACACCTGAGCGGCTTCGACGCAGAGCATGCGGCGCCAGCCATCGGGCTCCATGTCGGCCAGCGCGGCGCATTTGGCGACATGCGGGTTCCAGACCACGGTGTCGGACCAGGACAAGCTCTGGCTGATGTGCAAGCCATGCGCGCCGTCCTGCAGCCGCATCGGAATGGCAGCGCCAGAGTAGACGCGATCGAACTCTGCGTCGAAGCGCAGCAGTTCGGCGCCCTGGGCATGGCCATCGGTCAGGGAATCCCATTCCGGGCGGCCCTGCAGGCCGGACAACTTGGCCTGGGTGACATCGTCACAGGCGAAATAGCTGTGCAGCGCACCGGTGAAGGCCAGCGGCTGGGCACCGGTATTGCGCGCGCCCAGCGTCAGGCGCAGGCGACCAGGCTGGAGATGAAGTGTCAGCGTAAGCTCGAACTCGTGCGGCCAGAGCGCGCGCGTGCGCTCGCTGCTGCACAGCGTGAGCTCCAGGCTGGCCACATCCGAGCCAAGGTCATAGGCGGTGGTGAGCCAGGGCAGATGGCGCGCGAAGCCGTGCTTGGGCAGATCGCCACGCTGGTTGAACTGCGGCCAGCAGACCGGTACGCCACCGCGGATCGGCGCGCTGCCATCGAGCGCGCTGCGCGGGCTCAGGAACAGGCGCTCGCGCCCGCCCGCGATCCAAGACAGCAGATGGCCGCCCTGCTCGGACACCAGCAGGCGGTCGCCACCGGGCAAGGCCAGTCGCCAGCAGTTCAGGCCGGCGAAGGCTTCAGGTACCAGGGTGGCGCGCGCGCTCATGGCATCAGCAGCGCAGTTCGTCGGCCAGTTTCTGGCCGGCTTCGAAGTCGAGGTCGCCGCTGTAGATCGAACGGCCGCAGATCACGCCCTGCACGCCCTCGTCCTCGACCGCGCACAGGTTGCGGATGTCGTCGAGGTTGGACAGGCCGCCGGAGGCGATCACGGGAATCGTCAGCGCCTGCGCCAGCTTGACGGTGGCTTCGATGTTGATGCCCGACAGCATGCCGTCGCGGCCGATGTCGGTGTAGATGATCGATTCGACGCCGTAGTCCTCGAACTTCTTGCCGAGGTCGGCGACTTCGTGGCCGGTCAGCTTGGACCAGCCGTCGGTCGCGACCTTGCCGTCCTTGGCATCGAGGCCGACGATGATGTGGCCCGGGAAGGCGGTGCAGGCGTCCTGCAGGAAGCCCGGGTTCTTGACCGCGGCGGTGCCGATGATGACGTAGCGCAGGCCGGCATCGAGGTAGCGCTCGATGGTGTCGAGGTCACGGATGCCGCCGCCGAGCTGGACGTCGATCTCGTTGCCGACTTCCTTCAGGATGGCCTTGATAGCCTGGCCGTTGCGCGGCTGGCCGGCGAAGGCGCCGTTGAGGTCGACCAGATGCAGGCGGCGCGCGCCCTTGGCGACCCAGTTGCGGGCCATGGCCGCGGGGTCTTCGCCGAACACGGTGGATTGGTCCATGTCGCCTTGTTTGAGGCGCACGCATTGGCCGTCTTTCAGGTCGATGGCAGGGATCAGGAGCATGGCGGTATCGGGTTCAGGAGGGACGAAAAAATCAGGGATTCCAGTGCAGGAAGTTGCGATAGAGCGCAAGGCCCTGGTCGGCACTCTTCTCCGGATGGAACTGGGTCGCGAAGAGGTTGTCGCGCGCCACGGCCGAGCTGAAGCGGCTGCCGTAGTCGGTTTCGCCGACGCTGTGCGCTTGCTGCTGCGGGTGGGCGTGGAAGCTGTGCACGAAGTAGAAGTAGGCGCCGTCGGGGATGCCGGCCCAGACCGGATGCGAGTCGCCGCGTCCGAGCTGGTGGAAGACGCGGTTCCAGCCCATCTGCGGCACCTTGAAGCGGCTGCCATCGGGCTGGTACTGGCCGTCGAGCTGGAACTTGATCACGCGACCCGGAATCAGGCCCAGGCCGTCGGTCGGGCCTTCCTCGCTGTGGTCGAGCAGCATCTGCATGCCGACGCAGACGCCGAACAGCGGCTTGGCGGCGGCGGCCTCGAGCACGGCGTCGCGCAGGCCGGAGCGCTCGAGCTCCATCATGCAATCAGGCATGGCACCCTGGCCGGGCAGCACGACGCGATGCGCGTTGCGCACCACCTGCGGGTCGGAGGTCACGACCACGTCCACATGGTCGACCGCGGTCGCGGCGTGAATCACGGCCTGTGCGACGGAGCGCAGGTTGCCCATGCCGTAGTCGACCACGGCCACTGTCTGTCGGTTCATCTTGTCGGTTCCGGAACGCGGGCGAAGGAAATCAGAGCGAACCCTTGGTCGAGGGGATCACGCCGGCCGAGCGCGGGTCGAGTTCGAGCGCGGCCCGCAGGGTGCGACCGAAGGCCTTGAAGATGGTCTCGCACTGGTGATGGGCGTTGTGGCCCTTGAGGTTGTCGATGTGCAGCGACACCAGGGCATGGTTGACGAAGCCCTGAAAGAACTCGAACACCAGCTGGGTGTCGAGCTGGCCGATCGAGCCGGCAGTGAACTTGCAGTCCATGTGCAGGCCAGGCCGACCCGAGAAGTCGATCACCACGCGGCTGAGCGCCTCGTCGAGCGGGACATAGGCATGGCCGTAGCGCCGGATGCCCTTCTTGTCACCGACCGCCTGGGCGAAGGCCTGGCCCAGCGCGATGCCGACATCCTCGACCGTGTGGTGGCCGTCGATGTGCAGGTCGCCCTGGCAATGGATGTCGAGATCGATCAGGCCGTGACGCGCGATCTGGTCCAGCATGTGGTCAAAGAAACCGATACCGGTGTGCAGCTTGGACTGGCCGCTGCCGTCCAGGTTGATGCGAACGGTGATCTGGGTTTCGAGGGTATTGCGGGTGACTTCGGCTTGCCGCATGGCGCACTTGGGCGCGGGTAGCGCCGACTAGAAAAATGGGCCTCATGATACCATCGTCAGCCCGATCGACCGCTGCCCGCGGGCCTGTCGCACTCTGACGGGAAGGCCGCGCAAGCGGCTGTCCGGGCCGGTCCATTCCCTACCGCAGAATCACCGCATGAGCCGCTACTGGAGCGCCGTCGTACACGGCCTGACCCCCTATGTGCCGGGCGAGCAGCCCAAGCTCGACAACCTGGTCAAGCTCAACACCAACGAACATCCCTACGGCCCGTCGCCGAAGGCGCTGGCGGCGATCCGCGCGGCGACCGACGACAGCCTGCGCCTGTACCCGGACCCGAATGCCGACGCGCTGAAGACCGCGCTGGCCCAGCGCTTTGGGGTGCAGCCGGACCAGGTCTTTGTCGGCAACGGCTCGGACGAGGTGCTGGCCCATGCCTTCCAGGCGCTGCTCAAGCACGAGCGCGAGCTCTGGTTCCCCGACATCAGCTACAGCTTCTATCCGGTCTACTGCGGCCTGTATGGCGTGGCGCAGCGGCAGATTCCGCTGGCGGACGACTTCACGATCCGGGTCGAGGACTACCTGCCGCGGGGTGACGGAACGGGCGAAAAGGCCGGCGCCATCATCTTCCCGAACCCGAACGCGCCGACCGGCCGCCTGCTGGCGCTCGACGCGGTCGAGCAGATCGTCGCGGCCAACCCCGATGCGGTGGTGCTGGTCGATGAGGCCTATGTCGACTTCGGCGGCGAGAGCGCCATCAAACTGGTCGACCAGTACCCGAACCTGCTGGTGGTGCACACCTTCTCCAAGAGCCGCTCGCTGGCCGGCCTGCGCGTCGGCTACGCGATCGGTCACAAGGCGCTGATCGAGGGCCTGGAGCGGGTCAAGAACAGCTTCAACTCCTACCCGCTGGACCGGCTGGCGCTGGCGGGCGCCCTGGCATCGGTCGAGGACGAGGAATTCTTCCAGCACAGCTGCCAGCAGGTGATCGCGACCCGCGAGACCCTGGTGGCCCAGCTGCAACAGCTGGGCTTCGAGGTGCTGCCTTCGGGCGCCAACTTCGTCTTTGCACGCCACCCGGCGCGCGACGGCGCCGAGCTGGCGGCCGCGCTGCGCGCGCGCGCCATCATCGTGCGCCACTTCAAGCAGGCACGGATCGACCAGTTCCTGCGCATCACGATCGGCACCGACGCGCAATGCGCGCAGCTGGTCCAGGCGCTGGGCGAGATCCTGGCCGACTGAGAACTGCCAGCCTGCCGCCCATGTACGGCGGCGGGCCGTACCGGCTCTTGGGCAGCCGGACCGGGTCGAAGCGGCCAACAATTCGCCTTTTCGAAAAAAGTCACCAGAAAATCCATGATGAACCACATGACGATCGCCACGCGACTGAAGCTGGCATTCGGGTTGATGCTGCTGATGACCGTCCTCATGGGCGCGATCAACCTGCACAAGACCCATGCGATGCAGGCGGCACTCAACGAAGTGACCGAACGCCGCATGGTCACCCAGGCCGAGCTCGGCAAGTTCAACAACGAAATCAACATCCAGGCGCGCGCGCTGCGCAACATGGTGCTGTTCCAGGAAGCCGACACGGTCAAGGCCGAAGGGCAGCGCATCCTGGTCTCGCGCCAGCAGATCACCGAGATCAGCGCCCAGCTCGACCGGCTGATCACGAGCGAGAAAGGCCGGGCCGCGCTCGCCGACATGTTCGTGCGCCGCGACAAGTACCGCGCCGAGGTCGATGCCTTCCTGGCCCTGGTCGCCGCTGACAGGCGCGACGAGGCGATCGCCTTCCTGATCGGACAGCTCAGGCCGGTGCAAGCCGCCTTGTTCAGCGCCATCCAGGAGGAAGCCAAGGTTCAGGACGAGATGACGGCGCAATCGATCGAGCAGGCCGAGGAGGCCGTGCTGGCGGTCAAGGCCAGTACCTGGATCGTCGGCGGCCTGTCGCTGCTGGCCTCGCTGCTGCTCGCGACCTGGATCATCCGCGCGATCACGCGCCCGATCGGGCAGGCGGTGGCCGTCGCACGCGCGGTTTCGGCGGGCGACCTCACGCACCCGATCGAGGCCGGCGACCGCAGCGAGACCGGGCAGCTGCTGCAGGCGCTCGGCGAGATGCAGGCGGGTCTCGGGCGAGTTGTCAGCCAGGTACGCTCGGGTTCCGAGGCGGTGGCGACGGCCAGTGCGCAGATCGCCCAGGGCAACCTCGACCTGAGTTCGCGCACCGAGAAGGAAGCCAGCGCGCTGGAGGAAACCTCGGCCTCGATGGAGCAACTCGGCAGCACGGTGAAGCAGAACGCCGACAACGCGCGCCAGGCGAATCAGCTGGCACAGAATGCCTCGAGTGTCGCCGCGCAGGGCGGTCAGGTGGTGTCGCTGGTGGTCGACACCATGCGCGGCATCAGCGAATCGAGCAAGAAGATCGCCGACATCATCACCGTGATCGACGGCATTGCGTTCCAGACCAACATCCTGGCGCTCAACGCCGCGGTCGAGGCCGCGCGAGCGGGCGAACAGGGTCGCGGCTTTGCCGTCGTGGCCAGCGAGGTGCGCAGCCTGGCGCAGCGCAGCGCCACGGCGGCCAAGGAAATCAAGCAGCTGATCAGCGACAGCGTCGAGCGAGTCGATCAGGGCTCGGCCCTGGTCGATCAGGCCGGTGCGACGATGGACAGCGTGGTTTCGAGCATCGAGCGCGTGACCGCGATCATGACCGAGATCAGCGCGGCCAGCGCCGAGCAGAGCCAGGGCGTGACCCAGGTCGGCGAGGCCGTGATGCAGATGGACCATTCGACGCAGCAAAACGCCGCGATGGTCGAGCAGATGGCGGCGGCGGCCTCGGGGCTGAATCAGCAAGCGCAAAGCCTGGTGCAGGCGGTCGCCGCGTTCAAGCTCAGGCCGGGCGAGACTGGCCGGGCCATCGACCCGGTCCAGCTCGGCAGCCCGCTGCAGGTCAGAAGCGAGCGCAAGCCAGCGCAGACCTTGCCGGTCGAGCGCCGCAGCGCCCCCGCGAAAACCGCGCAGCCAGCCCAGAGCGCCGAGCCGGCTCAGGCCGCGCAGCCGACCCCGAAAGCCGCGCGCCATGAAGAGGATGAGTGGGAGACTTTCTGAACGCGAGCAGCACGCTGGCGCAGGCGCAGCACCCGCCGGGCCTGCCGAGCCTGCCGATGGCTGAATGCGGTCAGAGCGTCTCGATGCGCGCCAGCGTGGCTGCAGCCTGTTCGCTGAGAGCGGCTCCCCCCCCCCGCCGCCCCC
>NZ_PVLR01000055.1 GCF_002980625.1 Malikia spinosa
CCTGGCTCAGCACGCCCGCGTGGAGCGTCAGCGCCCCATTGGCACTCAACAACAGATTGCTTGCGCCAGACAGCGTGATGGCGGCATCAACCGTCAGCGCTCCGCTTGCAGCAGTTCCACTGCGCAGCACGACCGGACCATTCGTGCCAGCCGTCAATCCCACCAGCGCCTGCGAGTCGGCGAACGCGGATGCCACGCCGTTGCTGCCGACGCGGTTGACCGACACGGCAGCGACATTGCCAACCGTCAGGCCGTTGGCTTCAGACAGGTAAATCCCACCCGCCGTGGACTGCGCCGCCACGGTACCGACATTGAGCTCGATGGCGTTTATGTCCGTACCCACGGCAGCGCCAGACTCCATGCGCAGGCTGCCGGCGGTGACGTTGACCGTCTGCGCCGCAGCGCTGGCATCGGCGTCGCTGATGGAGCCGGCGACAAGCAAGCTGATGCTGCGCTTGTCATTGGCGCCACCGGAGCTGGCATTGAGTTGGCCGAGCACCAGGTCGGTCGCAGCCTGGACGCGGATTGCGCCGTTGCTGGTGGAGATGGCGGCCGTCGCTCCCATCGTGACGGCACCGCTGGCGGCCTGGACATCCACCGTCTGCCCATCGGCCAGCGTGGCGAGCCTGACCCCACCGGTGGTCCTGCCGATGTCGATGGCACCGCTCGCCAGCACAGACAGGTTGCCGGCGCTGGAGCTGACGTCGGCCTCGATGTCGATGTCGCCCGCCAGCGTCTGCAGCAGGACGTTGCCGCTCCCGACACCGGTCGCGCCAGAGCTGATCGCACCGGAGACCGTCAGCTTGCCGCTGTTGAGCACCAGAGAAACCTGTCCGGAGGCCGCGCTGATGCCGGCCGCGCTCATGCCCAGCAGCGCTAGCGGCAAGGTCTTGATCGCCAGATCGTTGTCTTCGACGATGAAGATGCCGCCGCTTGCCGTGTTAGTCGCGCCCAGCGTCGCCACTCGGGTGCGCAGCGCGGCGCCCGAGGCACCGATGCCGTTGGCGGCTTGCAGCGACAGGTCGCTGGCCTCGCCAATCAGGTTCGGCGCATCACCGCTGAGGTTGTCGATGATCGCGCCGTTGCTGCTGTTGAGAACCGCGCTGGCACCAAAACTCAGCTTGCTGAGGCGGACGTCGCCGCCGGCTTGCAGACTGACGCGACCGCCGCTGCCCAGCGACTCAATGCCCGTGCCGTCGGCCATCGTGATCGCGCCGCCTGCCTGCAGGGCCACCAGGCCACCGGTCGAGCCAGCTGCTCCGGAAACGATGTGGCCTCCCAGGCCAATCGCACCGGCCGTGGCCGTCAGCGCGATGTTGCTGGCATTGGCGCTGGCTGTCAGGCTGACACCGGCTGCGGTCGTGATGTCGTTGGCAGCCGTCAGGGCCAGCGCGCCTCGGCTGACGATGTTCTGGTTGACGATCAGGTTCTTGCCACTGCCCTGCGCTTCGAGCTGCACGGCGCCACTGCCGGCGTTGTCGATGCCGCTCGTCGAGACACCGTTGAGCGCCAGCGCAGCGGCATTGCTGACCAGGCCCGACAGCACGGTGACGCTGCCGCCCTTGGCGGTCAGTTCGATGGTTCCGCTGCCGCCAGCCCAAGTCTGTGCGAGATTGACGATGCCGACATCGCCACTGATCTGTGCCGAGCTGAAACGACCCAGCGGCGCACTGGTTCGTGCCCCGTTGACCGTCACGCTGATGTCGCCCTGGTTCGTGTTGACCGCGGAAATCAAGGTCGTTTCGACCGAGCCCAGGTTGATGCCCGTGGCCGCCTGGACCTTCAGATCCAGGCTACGCAGCACCTCCCCGGTCTTCCCGTCGCTGGCGTTGTCCGCCTGCGCGATGCTGCCCTGCGCCGAATACAACTCGATCGAATCGGCCTCGATCTCGTTGAAGATGTCGATGCTGTTGACCGCGTCGAGCTGGATCGACTTGCCGGCGGCGGCACGCACAATCCAGCTGTCGTAGCTGTAATCGCTGACCGTGATCGATCCGCCATAGATGCTGACATTGCTGCGGAAGATCGGGTTGGCGCCATCGTTGTTGGCACCCAGCGTGACGCTGCCGGCGGCGGCCGTGGTCGCGGCATGGCCGTTGGCTTCATGGCCGATGATGATGCGGCTGAAACCATCGGCCAGCGTGCGCAGCTCGGCCATGTCGAGGTTGAGCGTGTCGTTGCTGCCGATGCCTTCGGGCGAGCCGATCGCCGTCGCCAGCGATTGGGTCGCGCTGCGCAGCGTCACGCTGCCGCTGCCGACCACCGATCCGGTGCTCATGCCGAGGTCGATCTCATCGCCTTCGAGCAGCAGGTTGCCGCCACCGTCGAGCTGGATGCTGCTGGTATTGGTGAAATAGATGCGGTTGGCACCATTGATGCTCAGGCTGCCGCCATTGAGCAGCCTCACGCCCTTGCTGAACGTGACGGTGCCCGTCGCATTGATGCTCATGTCGCCATTGATCACCACCTCATCAAGGAAGGTCACGTCATTGGCCTGATTGATGGTCAGGCCGCTGAGATAGTCGGTCCCCGACTCACGGCTGGTGGTCAGCGGGGAGATGAAGGAAACGTTTCCTCCTGCGCTCAGCGTCAGCTTGTCAGTCGTCGAGGTGCTGTCGCCGACGACGAAGTAGTCGTAACCCGAGCGACCAAAAACGATGTTGTTGCTGGCCGTGATGCCGACGCTGCCCGAGACGCGAATCGAATCGTTGTAGATCTGCGATCCCGCACTGGCGGTCACATTGCCGGCCAGCAGCGTGGTCTCGCCAGAACCGAAGACCGTCAGCGCCGTGGCCTTGACGTTGGTGGCGATCGTGATCGATCCACCCGGACCATCGGAGTAGAGCGTGGTGTCAGCGTTCAGCGTGATGCCCTGCGAGCCGCTCAGATAGATCGGGTTCGAATTGCCCGCGGCGCCGACCACGAGTTGGCCGAAACCGCTGCCGATATTGCCAAGATCCGAGTAGTCGAGGTTGAGCGTCGACTGGCCGCTGCCGCTCTGGCTGTCCGAGAGCTCGCCGAGCACGACCGGCGTGGTGGCATCGGTAGGCCGCAGCGACAGGGTCGCACCCGCGCTCCTGATCGGCGCCTTGATGTCGATATCGTTGGAGGCGATCGAGATGTCGTCACCACCGGCATCGACCGCCGAGTTGTAGACCTGCTTGCCGGTCAGGCTGGCAATGCCGGTCGAGCCACCGCGGGAGCCGCTGCTGGCATTCGCCAGCGCCGTGCCGACCTGAACCGCCTCGGTCGTCAGGACCGAGACGTTGGCGCGGGTGCTGCTGGCGGCGCTGACCGTCTCGGCATCCGCATAGATCGCGAGCGGACTGAAGGTGAAGCCGGGAACCTGCTCGCCGATCTTGCCGCTGGCCAGCAGCGTCAACTCGCCAGCGCGGGTCTGCAGGTAGGCACCACCGGCGGAGCGCAGCACAGCGCCATTGCTGAGCTGGTATTGGTCAGCCTGGGCGTCGGTGAGACCGCTCGCGACGATCTGGCCGGAAGCCGCGTCCACGCTGAAGTGCCCGTTGTCCATCACCCACTGGACATCTGGATCGAAGCCCGCCGCATCGGTCAACCAGTGCGAGGCGGCCGAGGTCGTCAGGATCGAACCGTCCGAGGCTGTCAGTGCGATATGGCCGGCACCGGCAACGCGTATGCCTGCGTCGAGCACGATATCGCCCCGTTCCGCGACCAGAGTCGCCGCGCCGCCCTGTGTCGCGATGCCGTCGCCTGCGATGCGGATCGCACCCTGGCCGGCATAGAGGCTGACGTTGCCGGTCGTCGCCGAGATGCCCTTGCCGACATCCAGCAACTCGATGTTGCCGGCCTGAGTGCCGATTCTCACGTCGCCGCCCGCTTGCTGGGCAACTTGCTGGATGGTCACGCTGTCGACTTCCTCGACAGCGATAGCCCCCAAGCCGGTGTTCCAAAGGTCCATGGTTTTTACCTGGGTTTCGATCGAGTTTTGAAGCGTCCCGATGCCGCCCGAAGAACGGATCTTCAGCGTGGCATGGGGAGCGATGATGTCGGTGATGTCTTCGGCGGCAACGAAGACGCCCTGGCCTGCGATGACGAGATCGGCTTGCGAGAATGTTTTCAGGCTGCCAATAGTAACCGCTTCCAGAGCGGACAGGCGCAGCGCACCAGTTCCGGTCTTGACCTCGGTGTCGGCAGACATCTTGAGTTCGCCCTGACCGGCATCCAGCGTGATGTCACCACTGGACGAAGTGAGGTCGGCAGCGTCCGCCAGCGACAGTCCCTGCTGCGCTTGCAGCGTGATTGCGCCGCCGTAGCTCTCGATACCCTGCAGCACGCTGATCGCCCCCTGGGTCGTCGTCAGCGACACCGCATGGGTCTGACCGGCCAGGATGGCCGCGTCAAGCACCAGGCTGCCGCCCGCCACGACGGTCACAGCCTCGCGCTCAAGGCTTTCCAGGCGACTGATCGTCAGTTCGTTCGCCTCGTGGACCGTGATCGTCTTGCCTGCGACGATGCTCAGCGAGCGGGCATCGATCATGGACTGCGCACTGCCGAGCACCACCTCGCTGGCGGCCGAGATGCTCAGCGCGCCACCCAGGGTCAGGTGGTTGATGACCACCTTGCCCGTCTTGGAGATGATGCGAATCGCACCTGCCCGGCCTTCGATCGTGTTGATCACGACATCGCCGTTGGCCACGATATCGATGTCGCCACCATCGAGCTTGAGCGAGCTGATCGTCAGGTTCGGGCTGTCACTGCTTTGCTGCAGGACGGTCAGTCCGCTGCCAGCCCCCGTCAGGTTCAGCGTCATGTTGCTGACCGAAGTCTTCATCGTCAGCTGGCCGCCGGCGGTGACCGTCAGACTGCCTGCCGTGACCTGGTTGCCCAGCGTGATGCCGGCTCCGGCCGACAGCGTGATCGCCCCCGTCGGGCCGACGTCGAGTGCCGAGCCCACGAGCAGCGACTTGCCGGCCTGCAGCGTGATCGTCTCCCGGTCGTTGGTATCCAGGTTGACGACCGTCAGGCTGCCGCTCACGTTGATGCCATAGTTGCCCGTCGGGCGCTCCGGCACGACCAGCACATGGTCGCCCGCGACATTCAGCATGGAAATCCGGCTGTCGCTGCTGGAAGCCGAGAGCGTGAAACTCTGGTTGGGCTGCCTGGCCGTCAGGACCAGATCGCTGCCATCGACCGCGGCAGTGACCACGCTGCCGGCGTTGAGCTGCTGGGCCAGTTGCTGCAGCACGGTGTCGAGCGAGGCAGCGCTGACCTGGTACGCCACCGCATCGACGACAACCGTGTAGCTCAAGCCGTCGCCTGCGGCACCGGCCAGCGATACCCGGCTGACCTGGGCTTGCGCCTGGCCCGCAGCAATCAGCGGCGTGGTGCCGGCCTGGTTGATGGCCCGCACGACGTCAGACACCGAGGGATAGGACACCAGGGCGTTCGCGACCGTGAACGAGACGTTGTCCGTCTGGGCCGCAAGCGTCAGCGTCCGGCTAGCCGCGTCGCCGGTCACCGTGATCAAGGTGCCACTGAACGGCTGATTGGCTGCCTTTGCCGCTTTCTGGTCTTGATCATAGGCCGTCGTCACGCCGGACTCGATCTGGCTCTTGAGCTGCTGGAAGATCGATGTCCAATCCGCGCTGACGCCCTGCTGGCCGACCGTGACGGCGTATTCGAGATCATTGACCCGCAGCGACACGCGGACGCCTTCGGTCAGCGGATTGCCCGCGCCAGACAGGTCGGCGAAGTCCAGTTCGCTGATTTGCCTGGCCTCACTGCCGGCGGCCACCCGCGGGACGGCAGGATCGCCAACCAGCGCTCCACGCGGGCTGGCATAGACAGCGTTGACTTCGAACGGCCGCTGGTTCGCCAGCGCCGTCAGCACCAGCTCGCCGCCCGCGATGTTTGCGCTCAAGGCGCCATCGGCCTCGATCAGGCGCTTGAGGCCAACGAGCGCCTCGCTCACCGTCAGCGTCAGCGGCGTTGCCGTCAGGTTCTTCTTGGCCAGTTCAGCCGACAAGCCGTTGAGCACGTCGATCGCCTTCTGGCCGCTGGTGACCAGATAGGACACCTCGACTGCGCCGACCGAGAGCTTGAACACATGCCCGCTCTTGACCGGCAGGCCGCTCAGGTCGAGCGTGCGTGGCAACGCGGAGCCTGTCGGGGTCACGCGCAGGCCTCCGAGCCAGCCTTGGACGGCCGGGTCGGTGACAGTCACGCCGGCTTCGTCGCTGACAGTCAGCTGGAGGGTCGCCTCAGCCACCTGCGGGGTGAATTGCAAGTAGAGGTTCTCGCCGGTCTGGACCGCATAGGCCTTGCCGTCGATGACCACCGTGTACGAGATCCCCGCCTGGGTGCTGTCAGCGAACGACAGCTTGCTGATCTGGGGCTGCGTGCTGTCGGCGATCTGCTGCGGTATGCGACCGGAGTTGACGACCGAGGCAGCCGGCGTGATCGCCGCCGCGTTGACGGTGAATGCCTGGTTGGCGGCCAGGGCCTCGATCATCAGGCGGCGGGCCGAATCCTGCGCACTGGGCACGGACAGCGTATCGGCCGGATGGCTGCTGGTGATCGAGATCGCTGCATTGTCAGCGCCCGAGACGATCCACAGCACGCCACCCGAGACCTCCACCCGGTAGCGCGTCGAACCGTCTGCAGACTTCAGCTCTGCCAGTTGGACGGCCAATTGCTTGGCGATCAGCGTGGGAACATCGGCATCCTCCATGTCCTGGGTCGTGGCGGAGTAGCTGACCTGATCGGCTCCCACGTTCAGCGTGTAGGTCGGCAGCGAGGTCGCCGTGGTCTGAACCCCGTTGAAATCGATCGAACGCGCGTGCAGCACGGAGACGGCCTCGCCGACCTCGATCAGCGACTCCAGCGCCGCTGCCACCGAAGTCCAGTCATCAGTCACGGTGGCGCTGATCGATTGGGCCGTGACAGCGCCGGCGTTGAGCTGCTTGGCCAGCGCGGTGGCCAGCGTGCCAGCCGTGTCGCCAGTTTTGGCCGTGAAGTCGAACGACCGGCCATCCACGGTCAGGACATACTGGGTGCCGGCCTGAACCGTCAGTCCGTTCAGCTTGACCAGATGTCCGGGCAGGCTGGTCGGCGCAAGCTCCAGCGCAAGCTGCTGGGTGCCGCCGCCGCTGGCGACTGCCGCGAGCGTGATCGATCCTGGGTTCGTGCCACCGATCCACAGCGAGACGTTGTCGCCGACCGACACGGTGTAGTCATGGCCGTTGAGCATCACGCTGTAGCGCTGGCCGCGGCTGACGCTGGTGCCCGGATCGAACTCGACCAGGCTGCGCTGGGTCTCGGTCACACCAGCCGCGACGAGCGGGGTGCTGCCGTCCTTGCTCAGCGTCCCGACCGATGTCGTGATCATCTCGGTGACGGTCACCGAGTCCAGGCTGAAGGGCTGGTTGGCCTGCTTCGCATCCAGGATCAATGCATAGTCGAGCGCATCGACCGTCACCTTGAGGCCGGCATGGTTCTGCTCGACCCCGCTGCCCAGTCGCCTGAGCAGGGCCGTCAGGTCTTCGCCTGCGACGCTGAGAACCGAAGTGCTCAGGCCGTCGATCGTGACCGAATAGGTCCAGCCGGGTTGCAGCAGACTGCTGAACTGGATGCGGTTGCGCTGTGCGGCATCGCGGCCGGCAGCCAGCACCGTTTCGGTGCTGATTTCAGTGACCGCTCCGCCCAGGCTCTGCGTCGCGGCATGGCTCATCTGCCGGCCTTCGGTCGTTGCGGTGACGTCCTTGACGACCATCACCTCGACCTCGTCGCTGATGCCGACATCGGTCGCCGCCTGCAGCAGCTGGTAGCGCTGCGGGGTCGCGCCGATGATCGTGACGCTGCGGCCATACAGATCGGCGGAAGCCTGGTCGTAGGCCTGGCCGACGACTGCGCCATCGCTGTCGCGCAGCAGCGCCTCCCATTCGAGCACCTTGCCCACGGCCTCGACCGTGACCGAACCGTGGTTCTTGTTCACGCCGGCGGACGCTGCGGCCTCGATCAGGTCGACATAGAGACTGCCGCCCGAACGAACATCGATATCCTGACCGGCTGCATCGGCAAAATTCCGGACCTCGCGCACATAGGTATCGCCGCCAGCGCGTATCTTGATCGCGCCGCTGCGCGCGACGACCGAATCGATGATCAGCGCGTCGGCTTCGTTGACCAGGATGTCGCCATCCTGGGTCGAGTTCACTGACAGCTGCCTGACTTGCGTATTGAGTTCGATGTCGCCTTGCCCGCGGCCGATGACATCCAGGCTGTCGGCGAGGAACACCGAAGCGCCGTTGCTGGCCACCCGGGCGGCCTGCACCGTGATCTGCTGGTCGGCTGCGACGATGCCACCGACCAGGGTCAACCGGCCGCCGATGTGCAAGGTCACGTTGTCCGCCGGTTCGAACCCGCTCAGGCCGCCGACGAAGCCGGACAGCGTCAGGTCGGCCTCCAGCTCGAGGTCAATGTCGCGCGCCGCGCGCAGCTCGAAGTTGCTGGCGGGCAGCTCGGCAAGCCGGACATTGATGAAACCGCTGTCCTGCGTGACGGACGCCACGCTGGACAGCTGGCGCGTCACCTGCCTCAGGCCCTTGGCGGTGATCGCCAGATCCGCGATCTCGGTTCTGCCGTAACCGGCCTGGACACTGCCGCTGAGCCAGACATCCTCGCCGGCAATCAGCTCGAGTCGCTTGCCTGCGGTCAGGCTGCCGTTGAAGCTCAAGGTGCCGCCGGTCTCCAGGATCAGCGTGTCAGCGCTCAATTGCTGTGGCAGCGTCTCGGTGATCGTTCCGCGGTTGATGCTGCCGTCGGGATTGGTCCCGGCCACGCCGAAGCTGAAGCCGTTGCCGGCGCGGTATTCCAGCCAGGTCGGCGCCTCGATGAAGCGGTCGAGGTTGACATTGTTGCGCGCCACGAAGGCGACGCCACCGTTCGGGTCGATCACAGCCCCCTGGCTCACGGTGACCGAGTCGTCGCTGCTGGTCAGTCGGATCATGTCGGCGCTCAGCTGGCCCGCCACGCCGACGCGCAGCGTCGACTGCGCCGTCAGCGCGACGACGCTGTCGATGGCGCCGGCAGTCTGGCTCTTGGCCGTGGTCGCGCGCAAGACCTCGAAGCCCTGCGAGGTTTCGAGCAAGCCGTCGCGCTCGCTCAGGCTCAGGTCACCGGCCTGCGTCACCGCGTCCAGGCGATTGATCGCGACCTGCAGGCCCGCGATGCCCTGGGCGGCATCGAGCGTCAGCAGATCGGCGACCAGGCTGACATCCTGCTTGCCAACGGCCTGGACGATGCGGCCTGCGCTGGAGATCAACTCGATGTCTCCGGCGGAACTGAGCTGGGTGGCGAGCTCGCCGTTTGCAGACAGCGGCGTGGCGGCCAGGTCGCTCAGGTAGATGCCGGCCGAGATCCGTCCGGCCAGCAGGATGTCCTGCTGTGCCTTGAGGTACAGCTTGCTGCCTTCCAGGTTGGACAGCCTGATGTCGCCGAGCTGCACCGAACCGCTGGCTTCGATGTCCAGACTGCCGTTGGCGAGCTCGACGTCGCCGACATCGAGATCCCTCGTGCCCTGGGTCAACTGGACCGATCCGGCACTGGCCGTCGCGAGCTTGAGCGAGTCGACGTTGATCTTCAGGTTCACCAGTTCGATCGAGGCCATCGCGTCCTGAGACTCGGCAAAGACGCTCAGCTGGTTGGCCAGCAACTGCGTGCCGTCGATCTGGCGCAGCACGCCTGCGGCATGCAGCTCGATGTCGCCGCGCCCGCTGTTGCTGAGGGAGCCGACACTCAGGTCAGCCGCCGCGACGCCGACCCGGTAGGTGGTCAGCACGATGTCGTTGGCATCGTTGCTACCCAGGGTCACGGCTTCGGTCACCGTGAGCGCGCCGTAGTTGCGCAGCCGGATCGCACCGTCGTAAGCCTGTGCCCGCTGCACCGTCAGATCCGAGAGGTTGACCAGATCGATCTGGCCCGCCCCCGTCAGCTGCAACAGATCGATGGTCGGTGTCCTGGTCTGCAGCGTGATGCCGGTCTCTGCCAGCACGCGGAGATGGCCGGCATCGACCCTGCCGGTGATGGCCATGCCTGCACCGGACTTCGCCAGCTGGGTCTGGTGAATGCCGCCGGAGGCAGCCGTCAGCTCGACGGTCTGGGCGGCACCGCTGGCGTTCAGCGTGGTCTGGTCCAGGCGGATGTCGCCGCCGTAGTGGCCGGCCTTCAGGATCAGGTTTCCGGTCAGCGCGGTGATGACCGTTTCCTGGTCGGCAACGATCGCGCCGTCGCCGGCGGCGTCCGTGCCAGCCAGGACCGTGACGGCGCCGGCCTCGACCTGGCCGCTGAGCAGGACCTGGCTGCCTGATTCGATCGAGACGCTCGCCAGCGTGGCCTGGGCCGCGGCCTTGACTTCGCCGCCGAGCTCCAGCAACTGACCCGCATCCAGCTTGATCCGGGCGGCGCCCTGGGTAGCGGTTTGCGTGCCGGACAGCAGCGTCGAGTCATCCAGCCGCAGCGTCGAGCCGGCCTTCAGATCGATCTGGTTGGCCGACAGCTGAGCCGCCATCTGGCCGCTGCCGTCGTTGGCGGCCTTGCCGCTCAGGCGGATCAGCGCCTGCGCACCGACGCTGAGGCCGTCGAGCGCGGTCACCTTGCCGCTGAGCGCGACATTGCTGCCTGCGTCGATCACGACGTTGCCGGCATGGATCGAGTCGTCCGCGGCGCTGCCACGACCGATCACCGTGTCGTATCCGGTGATCTTGGTTACCAGTTGCGTCTGCGGGCCATACAGCGAGACATCCTGCCAGACGGTGACTTCCTGCATCTGCTCTACCTTGACCAGCTGCTTGCTGGTCTTGATATCCGGGCGGTAGTCGCTGACCTGCTGCACCTGCTTGGACACGCTGTAGGACAGCTGGACACGCTGGTCGTAGATCGGCTTGGACTTCGATTCCCAGGCGTAGAGGTAGTCCTTGAAATCCTCGTAGCGGTAGCCATAGAGCTTGATCGAGCTGACGATGTCGTTGCCGATGTCGTCGCCCAGCCACGAGTCGTTGGAGTAATAGGTCTGCGACCGGCCGCGGAAGTCCTTGTGCTCGTAGAGAACGATGTGGTGCGTCGCTTCACCCAGCGTCACCGCCGAGGTGATGTCATTCCAGTTGCTGCCGACGAACGAGACCTGGCCGGTGTTGATGCCGTAGACACGGCCGCCGTAATTGATGTGCTCGCGCAGCGACGAGCTGTCGCGGCTGATGGTTTGCAAGTAGTCGGGCGACAGGAAATCAATCAGGAAATTGCCGCTGCCGCCGAAGCCCAGCGCGTGACCCACCACCTTGTCTTCGGTCGCGACCCAGCCAGAGAGCTGATCGAGTCGTTGCACGTCCCCGGCCGCGAAGGCATCGACATATTCCGACGACCCGGTCACCGCATTGGTGGCTCGCTTGCCGTTGTCGAGGGTGCCCGTCAGGTCCCTGGTGGTCTGGACCTGCGTCCCGTAATCCCACGTGGGCCGCTGGTTGAGAGACAGGGTGACGCTGGACGGCATCCCTGGCAACAAGCCGTTCGACAGCTGATAGAAGCGCTGGCCGGAGCTCGAATAGCTGACCTTCCATTCACCGGACTGGTTGTCGTAGTCCTGCGCCTCGACGCCCGACTGGCTGGTGAATACCGAGCTGGTCTGCTGATAGAGGACGTTGGCGTTCTCGTGGAAATTGCCAACCCATTCGCCCACATTCAGCTTGCTGGCCTTGGCCTGGTTGAACTGATCGAGCGTGATCCATTGGCCGCTGTTCTGGCCGTCGGCTGCCGTGTCGCCGACGAGGTACTGGGCCTCGCCCTGGAAGGCGGCGCTGAGAATGTCCTCCTGGGCCCCCTCGGGCATCAGGATGAACTTGTCGCGCCAGCCGGCGACATCGACATAGAACACCTGCTGCGCGTTGTTCCTCCACGTCGGCTGCACGACCTTGCCATCGGTGCCGACAGCGCCTTCATTGAGCGTGCTCGGCTTGCCGTCGATCGTCTGCTGAAGCGCCCAGTTCTGATAGCTGAACTGGTAGAGCGGCCGGTAGCCGGTGGTGTTGAACACGGCCCAGCGCTGCGCCTCGTCGAGCTCGTTGAAACTCTTGTAATTGCTCTGGGTGTAGTCGCCACCCGGCGCCGTGGCGGAGCGGTTCTTGTTCGCTTCGGTGGCATCGCCGGCGTTGCTCCAGTCGACCACCAGCCGGGGATCTGTCGCCCGGGTGCTGTCGTTGAAGTAATCGATGCCTTCGGTCAGCACCTCGCGGAACTTGCTGTCTGCGCCGGTGCGGGGATCGGGGTTGTAGTAGCCGACCTGCGTCAGCGTGACGTCCATCGTCTCCTGGCGGGTTCCGACCGGAACGAGCTTGGTGCCGACTTGCTCGGTCACCTCCGTCTCGACATAGGAGATCTTGGGCACCAGGACCGTGCCTGCCACCACCCGGGTGGTTCCGATGACCACCTGCACCGTCTCTTCAGTGGTGGTGTAGACCGGTTTGAGGATCTGCTCGATGCCCGAGACCCTGGCATCGGCATCCAGGGTCACGGCACCGCCTGCGAGCAAGGTGACGCTGCCCTTTTCCGCCTTCAGCAGCCCCTGGCCCTGGATCAGGATGTCGCCGCTCGCCAGCTCGGTGCGCGAGACGGCGGCTTCCATGCGCTGACGCGTCCAGGCCATGTCGACGCCCGATCGGACCATGATGTCGCCGGCGGAACTGACGGTGCCGCCTATCGTCGCGTGGCTGCCAGCGCTCAACAGCACCAGGCCGGCGCTGCCGGTCACCTCGAGCGTGCCGTTGACCGTCATTTGCGGTGCGACCAGGTGCAGCAGCGCGTCTGCCTTCGCGATCGCCGGATCCTGGCCGGCAGCCACGGCACGGCCTGACAGCAGCAGGGATTGGCGCGCCTGCAGATAGAGCGTCGAGCCGGCTCCGGTCGCGTAGACATAGCTGCCTGCGAGCAGGTTGACGCTCTTGCCCTGCACGTCCAGCGCGTCGCGCACGTTGACGTTGCGCATCAGGTTGATGTCGCCGCCCAGCGAGCTCAGGCGCATGTTGCCGACCTTGGCCTGGCCGAGCGCGGCCCCCGTCGACTCCCGCTGGCCGATCACGCCAGCGACCGTGATGCCGTCGATGGCCTCGACGTCGATGCGCCCCCCCGCGTCCGTGTCGAGCGTGCCGCCCGAGCGGTAGTTGTCGTTCTCGTCGAGCACGATCTCCTGCACCCAGACGCCCAGGTGGCTCGAGTCGGTGCCGCCGCGCAGCGTCAGCTGATCGCTGGCGCGAACGAGACCACCGACATCGATCAGCGAGCGCGATTGCAGCCAGATGTCCGCGCCGGGGCCACGCGCGATGACCGCGCCGCGCAGCAGCAGATCGCCATCGGTGATGAGGTCGATCCGCTGCTCGGCCTGGCCGCTCCAGGCGCCGCCACCGGTCGCATCGAGCGTGATGCCGCTGTTGTCGGTCATCGAGAAACCGATGCCCGACGCAGCAGTCCCCGACTGGATCCGGATCGATCCGGTGGCGTGGATCTGCCCCCCGAAACCAGTTTCCATGTTGCCTACGATCAGGTCACGCTGGGCCCTGATGTTCAGCGCTGCCGCTGTTCCGCTCATCCTGGCCGAAGCGCTCGCATCGAAGACGATGCGGTCTGATTTCGGGTCGTAGCTGAAAGGATGATCCTGGCCGGCAAACACGCCGCCCTGCAGG
The DNA here is from genome assembly GCF_002980625.1 of Malikia spinosa. Lineage (GTDB taxonomy): Bacteria > Pseudomonadota > Gammaproteobacteria > Burkholderiales > Burkholderiaceae_C > Malikia > Malikia spinosa. Next base: position 13,704 of record NZ_PVLR01000055.1, read on the forward strand.
CGAACCGCGGTGCCGGAGATCTCGATCACGCTGCCGTCGCCCGAGCTGTAGAGCTCGGCCGTGTCTGCAATCGTCACCAGCCCCTTGGCCTTCAGCAGCAGACGGGCATCGGCCTCGATGATGACCGCGCCACCGCTTCCGAGCGCAGCGCCCAGGTTGATCGCATCGCCGGCATTGAGCTCGATCGCATGGCCCGGCGCCTGCGCGCTGATCGCCATGTTGCTGACATCGATGCTGTGGCCGGCATTGACCTGCATCGATCCCATCAGGCCGATCGCACCATGCAGCCGGACGTCATGGCTGGCGTTGATCAGCAGCTCGTAGTCGTAACTCGCCGGGGTGGCAGCCTGGCTGCGCACGACTCCGGCGATATCGACGTTCTTGCCGGACAGCACGATCGAGCCGCCGCTTTCGAGCCAGCCCGAGGAATCCTCGGAGCCGGACAGGATGCTGAGGTTGCCCTTGAGCGAGCCGACCTGCAGCAGCGACAGTCCCGGGGCCGACTTGCCTATCGTGTTGCCGATCAGCACATCGTTGACGCCTGACAGCGAGATGCGGCTGCCCTCGGTCAGCGTCTTGAAGGTCGCCGTGCTGTAGGTGCGCAGACTGACATCGCCGGCCTGCTCGCGCGTTCCGGCGCTGACCAGGATGTCGCGCCCTGCCGTCAGCTTGCCCTTGAGCACCAGCGATCCGGTGCCGTTGATGATGATGTCGGCATGGGCGCCGCGGGCGATGAATTCGCCCTCGATCACCGCCGTTCCTGCGGGGCTCATCACCATCGAGCCGCTGAGCGTCTCGATCAGGCTGGTGGCCGTGAAGTCGACGCCGAGCTGGCCCGTCACGCCGCTGCCAGCGTACATGTTGATGCCGCTGTAGGCACGGATGGCGCCCGCGATCGTGATGATCCCGGCCGGCGCATTCGCCTTGCCGAGGTTGACGACCGAGCCGCGCTCGCTGGCATCGATCGCATAAGAGCGCGCGGAAACGGTGCTGCCAGCCGTCGGATTGGCCGCGGCGATCTGCGTGAAGCCCAGTCGCTCGGCGCCACCGCTGGCCGCGGCAATGCGAAGCTCGTGATTGCTGGTCAGCATCAGACGGCCATCGTCGAGACGGACCGTGATCTTGCCGGCCAGCGCCGTCGCATCGATGGCCGCTTGCAGATCCTGCACCAGCGAGGCCAGGCCCTGCGGGCCGCCACTGCGGCTGGACCCCAACACGATGTCGGCCTGCAAGTCGTTGCTGCCGTTCTCGACCGTGATGCGCAACGAAGCCGGAGCGCTCAGATGACCATCGGCATATTCGGCGAAACCGTCGGCGACGATCTCCTGCGTCCAGGTCGGCGTCAGCACCGACATGTCGCCAGCGGCCGACAGCGTGATGCTGCTGTTTTCCTGCCAGGTGCGGAACTGGACGTTGCCCCCCAGCACCAGGCCCTCGTCACCCCACGGATCGTCCGCCGTCGCCTGGTGGCTGCTGCGGCCGCCACGCACGTCGATGGTCTTGCCAGCGAGCAGATCGCGCCCGAGGCGGATCTGCTCGTCGGCGCTGATGCGGATCACCGAGTCGCCGCCGGAGTGGCGCATCGTGCTGCCGAGGTAGTAACCGGCCGCATCGTAGCTGTCGATCACCTCGCCGCCTGACAGCAGCTGGCCCATCAGCCAGGCGTCCTGCGCGGAATTGATGACTAGCACGCCGTCGGCGTCCTTCACGGCGACAACGGCCGATCCTGGCAGACGCACACCGACATGGTCGGCATTGGCGCCGCCTGACAGCTCGATCAGCGAGCTGGCGCGCAAGCGAGCCCCCACTTCGATGCTGCCGCTGGCGGTGCTCGTCTCGAGGCCCAGGTTCAGCTGGCCGGTGGCGGTCAGACGGATCGTGGATGCCTCGCCCGACCAGGTGATGGTTTCTCCGGTCAAGCGGCCGGCAGCGTTGAACTGCTGCACGGCCTGGCCACCCGAAAGGACCATGCCGCCGAATACCGCGTGGCCGACGGCCCGAACCTCGACCAGGCCGCCGGAGTCGTCACTGGTCCAGCCGGCAGCGGTCAGGCCGGCGGCGGTGTCGAGCCTGACCGCGATGCCGTCGTCATCGGCCGCCGGGCCGCCGGTGGTGAGCAGCCGCACCGACTTGGCCGCCGCCACCGCGTTGTTGACGACGATCTGCTGGCCGGCCTGGATCGTGACCTGGGAATCGGGTCCCAGCCATTCGATTCCCGAGCTGCCACGCACGCCACCGGCGATCACGGTGCCATGGATTTCCACGTCGTCGCGACCGCTGATCGAGATGCTGGTGCCGGCCATCGCGCTCGACAGCGTGGACGCGGCGTGCAGGTAGACACTGCTGCCATCCAGCGGGGAACCCGCCGGCTGAGACCCGCGGCCCTCGAGCGTGATATTGCCGTGGACCTCGGCCTCGCCCTGCCAGTAGACGCTGCGATCGGACCTGATGACCAGATCCGATCCGGCTCCCAGCAGCTTGATGCTGCCACCGACGACGAGCGCGTCGTCAGCGACGTCGATGACGAAATCGGCGTCTTCCTGCAGCGTCGTGATGGTGCCGGTCAACAGGAAGCCGGCGCCGCGCTGGCCGAGCAGCACATGCGGCTGCTGCACCTGCAGCGCGTCGATCACGCCATCGTTCTCCTTGTCGTACCCGTAGACCAGGTAGCGATTCGTGCCGTCACTGACCAGCCAGCGCTGGGTCGGTGCCGCCGGCGCATCCGGATCGGAATAATCGACGGTGAAGCTGCTTACCAGCTGCTTGCCTGCCGGTGCGTCGGCCTTGTAGTAGACGGTGCTGGTGTAGTGCTCGAAGCCGGACTGGTTCAACACCAGCGCCTTCTGCTCGCTCGTCAGGTTCTCGAAGGTGGTGCCGGATGCCGGCACCTCGGTGCGGCTCCACCGGATGTTGGCATTGAGGTAGTCGGCCCCCGCCTCGAAACTCAGGCGGTACTGGTCGGCCTTGGCGGCGCCGGCCTGGTGGAACACCAGGCCGTTCCAGCGGCTGTAGCCCAGCTGGGACAACACGCGATCCTGCTGGATCAGCGTCAGATCCGCCCAGGCAGCGCCGCTGGCGGGCGGCTGCACCTTGGCCCAGAACGCCTGGTCGCTGCTCTGGTAGTCCTCGCCCTCGATGAAAGCGTCGACGACCTTCGCCTGCGCCCCTGCACCCTGGACATAGACCTCGCGCTCGATGATGTCGTAGCCGAGCGCATTGAGCACGACCGCGCGCTGGGCCACGGTCAGGCCCTCGAAGCCGGTGCCTTCGGCTGGCTGGCGGGTACCGCCCCATTCGATCTGGCTGAGATCGTAGCCCCCCCCGCCCTCGGCAAAGCCCGTCACCCACATCTCGGTGGGCTTGGCGTCTGCCTTGAAGAAGTTCAGGCCGTCGTGGCGCTCGTAACCCAGCGAGCGCGCGACGACATCCTTCTGCGCCTGCGTCAGGCTGTCAAACGAGGCATCGCTGGCCGGCGATCCCGCAGCACCCCATGTGATCTGGGCGTTGCGGTAGTGGGTCAGCGCCCCTTGAGTGAATTGGGTGACCAGCTTGAAACCGGGTCGTGCGCTGTAATTGAAGAACTGGGTCTCGTGACCATCGGCCTCGGCGCCTGCAATCGCCTTCGCGACCGCGCCCTGCTGTGCCGCACTGAGATCCTTGTACTGCACCTCGAGCGCCGGGCGCAGGCGCGAGGCGACCAGCAACTGCTGGTCGTTGCCGAGCTCGTCGAACGGGTTGTGCTCGACCTTGACGCGGGCATCGCCCACGCTGAGCGTGAAACGGCTGTCCGCCGACACCGATTGAACCCGCAGCAGGGCGCCCGAGCTGGAGGCCGAGACGAACTCGGACTGCGTGCTGGCAAGGGCCAGCGCCAGTCCGCTGGCGATGTTGGCCAGGGTGTCTGCGCTGCTGGCTCCAATGTCAGAGCTGGAAACGGTGTAGACGAGCTCGCTGCCGTTGATCGTCAACGACAGTCGGTTGCCTGCTTCAAAGCTGCCCGACAGCGTCAGCCTGTCGGTCTGGAGCGGAACGAACCTGACCGATTGATCGACGACGCCCCGCTGTTCGGCCGTCAGCTCGGAGTAGAGCGTACCCGAGACCGGCTTGGCAACCGCGCCCCATTGCTGGTTCGAGATCGCGACGGCGTAGTTCAGCGTCGATGCGGCGACCCAGTCCTCCTTGGAGATCGTGCTGTAGTCAAAAGGCTCGCTGGCCCACGCGTCAATCGGTATCAGGTTGTAGTCGTAGGAGTAGCCCAGGGCGTTGGCGACCACCAGGCGTTGCACCGCGCTGAGATCCTCGAAGTCGGTGTTGGCGTCGGGGGCGGCGACTCCCGCGGCGGCCCAGTCTATCGACGCGTTGCTGTAATCGGCCGACAGGCCCTGAACGAAGTCTGCGAGCACCTGCTTGCCGGCGGCAGCCTGCGCGTTGTAATACACGGTGCCGCTGTGCATCGAATAGCCCAGGAACTTGGCCACCGCCTGCTGCTGCGCCACGGTCAGAGCGGCAAATGCCGTGCCGCTGACTGGCGCACCACCCGCCTGACTCCAGTCGACCTGGGCGATGTCGTAGCCGATGACAGGCCCGCTCGCGAAGTCGGTCAGGAACTTGCCGGTCTTGGGATTGAAGAAGCCGCCCGCCGGATGGATCTGGTAGCCCTGCTCCAGTGCGATCTGCGTCTTGGTCGCTTCGGGCAGATCGGCAAAGGCGACATAGCTGGCTACGGAAACCGCCTGCGCCTGGGCGGCGTCGAGCACCAGCTCGCCGCCGGTGAACAGCGCCTGCAGCGCGGCGTCCACCTGGCCCTGGTTGAGGCCGGCCACGACGGCTGCGATGTCCGCTGCCGCAGTGATCTCGACCGGCTGACCGTTGACACGGTAGGTCTTGCCGGGCAGGGTATTGAAGTAATCGGCGAAGCTGTCCTTGACCCGACCGACGTCGAGCGTCATCGCGCCGGCAGCGGTCAGCGAGCCGTCCAGCGTCAGCTGGCCGCTGGTCCTGATCTCGAGCGTGGAGTCGCGCCCCGTCAGGTAGGCCCGGGACTGCTCGTCGAACCTGGCGCCCGAGACGATGGCCGCGCCCGACAGCAGCTGGATATGGTCGGCCGCCTCCAGGCGGATCGCGCCACGGTCTTGCCGCGTCGCGATCGTGCCACCTTCGAGCAGCACCAGGCCGGTACCGGCACGGAGATCGATGCGGGCATTGCTGCCGTTGTCGGTGCCGGCAAAGATGCCGGCTGCGCTGCGGATCGAATGCGAAGCCACGATGCTGACCAGGCTGTCGCTGGCCAGCGTCTGGATCGTGCTGCCCTTGTCGGCGCTCAGGCTGTTGATCTCGCTGCCGTAGGTGATGAAGCCGCCCTCACCGGTGCTCGAAGTCACCTGGATATCGAGCAGCCGGTTCGCGATCGCCCAGCCCGACACGAGCATCTGCTCGTCGACCTTGAGCACCAACTCGTCGGCGAGCAGGCCGGAATCCGCCGCGCCAAGCGGCGAATGCACGTTCTGGCGCGCGATCTGAAGCGCGCCAGCCTCGATCGTCAACCGCTGGCTGGACTGGACGTCGCCGACGATCTCGACGCGATCGGCCTGCAGGGTCACCAGATCATCGAGCCGGGCCGAGAAATCGTGCTCGGCGACCCGGGCATCCTCGACGTCGCCGATGCGCATCAGCACGCCACTGGCGCGGTGGCCGATCGACAGGCTGCTGAAGCCATCACTGAGCGCGGACAGATCGCGCATCCCCAGCTCGAGGAAGCCGGTGGCACCCGCCGGCGAATTGTCTACGCCGTAGCTGGACTGGGCGGCGCCACCGAGGCGGTAGCCCTGATCGGCCGAGTAAGTCCGGATCAGCAGCGTGCCCGGAGCCGACACCTGGTTCGCGCCCGAGGCGAAATCGACGTCGTCGGCGACGATCGCGATGTTGCCGGTGACACTCGCAATGGCGCCCGAGTCGAGCGAGAGCAGGGCCTCGCGGCCGGAGAGCTGCACGTCGATGTTGCCGGCTCGGGAGTAGAGGCCACCCAGGACGCGAGCGTCGTCGACGATGCGCAGGTCGTTGCTCTCGCGCAGCACGATGTCGTCATATGATGCGCCGGCCGTTCCCAGGTTGACCACGCTCAGCGCGCCCAGATCGGTGTTGAGCGTGCCGTTGATGCCTGTCGCCTGCACGCTGAACAGCGCATTCGGCGCGTTGAGCCTGGCCTGGGTGACGTCGAGCAATCCGCTGGCATCGAGGATCAGGTCGGTCTGGTTCCAGCTGGCGGCGGGGCCCGACTTGAGCACGGTCGTGGCCGCACCGTCCTTGAGCTCGATGCGGTCGAGCGTGTCGTCAAAGCCGACGGTGCGCCTGACCCCGGACTGACTGATGACGACCAGCTCGTGGTCGTTGAGCTGCACAGGCGCGATCGAGACGAAATCGTCGACGATCAGGCGGTCGTTGCCCGCCCCGCCGCTCAGGCGCAGCACGCCCGCGGTGCTGGCCAGAATCCGGTCGTCACCGGCGCCGCCATCGACGCTGTCGAGCGCACCGCTGACGCGGATCACGTCGTTGCCGCCGCCACCCGAGATCGTGTTCTCGCCGGCACCCATGTCGATGTGGTCGGCGCCCTCGCCACCGATGAACTTGTCGTTGCCTTCGCCGCCCCAGAAGTTCAGGCCGCTGGCGTTGCCGCTGACGAATTCGTCCTTGCCGGCGCCGCCACGGATGTTGCTGGCAATGGCTCCGCCCAGAATGATGAAGCTGTCGTTGCCCGACCCGCCATCGAAGTCCAGCAGCGCCTGCACGTCGGGACTGACATAGATCGAGTCGCTGCCCTTGCCGCCGTAGCCGACGATCTTCTTGACCGCGGAGGAGCTGTACTCGCGGCGCTCGCCCAGCGATTCGACGGTGATGCGCGAACCGTCGTCGTTGGCCGTGATGCTGTAGGACTCGTTGACGATGTCGTCATAGAGATCACCGCTGCCGTAGCGGCCGGCGGCGTCGCCCATGTGCAGGTAGAGCGTGCCGTCGCTGTCGAGATGGCTGATGTTGGGCGGCGCGCCCAGGCTCCACTTGTAGCTGCCCGAGACGGTGATGCCCATCACGGTCGCGCTCGCCGACATGTAGGCCGCAGCGGGCGTGATGTCGATTTCGCCGCGGAAGCCGGCCAGCGTGATGTCCACCGAGAACAGGCCGAGGTCGAGCTCGAAGTCCAGCGAACCCCAGACCGCAGCGCCGAAGCGCGGCCGGCTGCTCAGCAGCAAGCTGATGCCGGCGTTGAGGTGCAAGGGACCGAGATTGATGTCGATATTTGCATTGCCCTTGACCTCGAATTGACCGTTCGAGCTGACGAAGCCGCCGACGTCGATCTTCAGCGCACCGAAGAAGTCGAGTTGGCCGTTGAACTTGAACGTGAAGACTTCGTTGACGACGCTGACGCCGCCGTCGAAATTGACATCGAAGGCCAGCAGCTTGAGCTTGCCTTTGAGGCTGAGATCGAACAGCGTATTGCCCGCGACCGTGACGGTCTTGCCCGCGCTGTCAGGCAGCGTCGTGTAAGCCAGCGAACTGGTATTGATCTGCAGCTTGGCATTCGCTGCAACGTTGAGCACCGAAATGCCGAAGCTGACCTGGGTCTCGACGTAGAGCGCAAAGAACGGCGAATGGTTCGCGTCGCTGCCAATCGCTGCCGCCCCCTTGACGCCGATCTCGCCGAACTGGCCCATGTCCAGCACGACATCCATCGCCGCTTGCATGCCGTTGTGATCGATCAGCAGGTCGACTCCGCCGCGCAGCACCACGGGTCCGACATTGATGCTGGCCTTGCCCGACAGGCGCAGCGTCTGCGCCGCGACGATGACTTCGGCCGCCTTGCCGTTGCTGTCGTAGAAGGAGCCGGTCGCGGGATCACGACCACGCACCTTCTTGTCACTGCCGGTCGTGTTGATCTGCAGCAGGAATTGACCCCTGACCGAGAACAGGCCGCCATCGATGAGGGTGCTGTCGGCGTTCGCGCCGCCGACTTCGAGGCTGCCGTACAGACCCGTCTGCCCGCCATCGGCGACGAGTCCCAGCGTGCCTGTGACTCCCAGCGGCTTGACCAGCGGCACGTCGAGCGTGGCCGTCACGCCCAGCTCGAGCGTCACGGCCCCCTGGACCTCGGAGGCGATCACCGAGAAGTCGCCCCCGAGCTTGAGTGTCCCGTCGAGGAGATCGAGCTTGCCTTGACCGATCAGCGCCACATAGGGGCCGCTCCAGCTCGAATCCTTACCGGGCGGATAGGCGCTGACGGTGAAGTGATCAAAGCCGGTCTTGGCACGGAAGTCCTGCGGTACCTCGTAAGTGATGTCCCGGCCAAAGGTGTTCAGGCTGAGCTGCATCTGGGCGTCGAGATTGGCCACCGGGCCCAGGTCGATGCCTGAACTCAGATCCAGCCGCAACGCCATGCCACCGGTATTGACCACCAACAGACCGGTCGCGCGACTCCTGACGTTGAAGCTGTCGGGGCCGATCTGCACCGTCACATTGGCGAACGCGGTCAGGCCCTCGCTCTGGCTGAAGCGGAAATCGAGTTGGCCATCGAGCTTGGCCAGCTTGAACAGATCGAGCTCGGCCTGGCCATAGACGCGCAGGAACTGCTCGCTGTAGCTCAGCACCATGGGCTGGTCCGGATTGCCGGTCTCGATCGCGTAGCCTCCCTGATGGAGCACGCCGCTGCCATCCTGCCAGCTGCTCTTGGAGAAATCTATCGTGACCAAGGAGACCGAGACGTCGAGGCCGGCATCGAAGGAAATCGCACCGGTATTGGCATCCTTGACGAACTGGCCGGCGCCCAGCGTGAAGCGGGCACCGGTGTTGATCTCGAGCGCGATGTCTTGCGCCTGCATCGTCGCCCCCGGAACACCGACCATGCCGATCTGATCGATTTCGGCACGGCCAGCGATATAGGCGCCGACCTTCAGGCCGCCAGGGCCGATGAGAAGTTCCTTGGCCACCACCAGGCCGAGGTCGAAGTTCTCGATCGCCAGGCCTACGGCCGAGTCGTTGACCTGGTCCTGCGCGTTGATGTAGCCGTCGTTGTTGCTGTCCCGGAAGTAGCCACTGCCACCGACAGGCATGCCGATGAAGCCGTTGGCGTCATTGATGCCGAGAGCCAGCGTTGTCACGCTGGTCGTCTCGCCGTTGGACAGCGTCACGGTTTCCGATCCGCGCTTGGTCAGCGCCATCGAGGCCGACAGTTGGACGAAGCCCGCCAGGTTGATCTCGGCGTAGCCGACCTTGGCCTGGACGATCTCTTCAGTGAAGTCGATGAAGACGGCGTTGTTGCCACCCGCCGGCAAGGCAAAGCCTGCGCGGTCGATCCGGCCGTTCTGGTTCCCGTCCTCGCCGGCATCGAGCTGGCCGTTGGCGTTGCTGTCCTCGCTGTAGTTCTTGAAACTGGGACTCTGCTGGTAGTTGATCGATGGCGGACCGAACAGTTGCAGCGCGGCGTTGAAGGCCGGCACTGCGGTGGGAATCATCATCGTGTTGATGTTGACCTCGACGTCCTTGGCCTTGACCGACAACAGGTTCTCATCAATCCCGACCATCGATGCCGAGCCGACGCTGGCCTTGGCGCTGATGAACTGGGGAGAAAACTGCGCCAGGCTGGGGATCGCATCGATCAGCGTGGGCGTCATGATCGCCAAGCCGAAGTCGACATTGGTGACTTCCAGGCCGATCGAGCCGCTGTTGATCTGGTCGGCGATGCCGTCCTGGTTGAGGTCGTCGCCGTAGCGGTACGGACCGCCGACGCCGGCGAAGCCGGTGAGGTTGGCGCCGCCCAGCGTCAGCGTGTTGACCTGGGTCTCCAACGAGTCGGGGACGGCACCACCGGTGCCAGCACCGATCTGCTCGAGTGCCGGTTTGAGGCCACCGGTATCGACGGTGACGTCATAGATTTCACCCTTGCGGAAAGCGAGCGAGCCGTTCAGGAACAGGAAATCCGCAACGGCGATGTCCGCACGTCCGATGTCCAGGCCCATGATCTCGTTGCCGTTGAAATTCAGCACCACCGGGGTGCCGGAAGTCGCAATGCTCAGGCCCCGGTTGTTGTTCGAGTCGACAAGGCTCGAGTAGATCGGCATCGCACGCAGCAGACCGCCGAGCGCCTTGCCGCCGACGTTGACATCGACCGTGATGTCGCTGGCCTGGATCTCGAGCAGATCGCCGAAACCGTAGACGCCCAGCTCGTCGGCATGGGCGGTCATCGAGAACACGCTTTCAGCCTTCAGGAACTTCGGCAGCTCGGCCTTGAACGAGCCGATCGCGATGTCGAGATTGCGCATGCCGAAGCCGACCAGGCCGGACTGTGCCGCGAGGTCGCGCGTGAAATCCGGACTTCCCAGTCCGACAAACATGCTGACGTCACTGGCGGCCAGGGTCATGCCCTTGAACGTGACGCCCTTGAGCGTGCCGTAGTCGGCGGACAGGCTGCCGACGGACTTGAGCCCGTCGAGCATCGAGTTGGCGGTGTCGCCCAGCAGGCCCTCGATCAGCGACAGATCCTTGGGCAGGCCGGTGGCCATGTCGGCCTGGAAACTGGTGCCCAGCGTCAGCTTGAAGTCGCCCTGCAGGTGGACGAAATTGTCGAGGTCGATGCTCAGATCGGGCAACGTGATCGAGCCGGTCACACCAGCGATGCCGATCCGGATATCGACATTCTCGATCGCTTTCAGGCCATCCCTGATCCAGGAGGGCGCAGCGGACAGGTCGATCGAGCTCAGTAGCTTGTCGCCCAGATCGGACAGGCTGATGCTGGGCAGCAGCATGTTGGCATCGAAGGCCGGCAGCTCTGGCAGCGCAAAGTCGGGCTGCGCGATCTGCGACAGATCCAGGCTCGCACCGAGATCGAAGCTGGGCAGCTCGAACTTGAAGTCGATCCCGGCATTGAGGGTGAACAGGTCGAACACCCCGAGCGTCGCATCCATTGCGACGCGCATCGAGTTCGAGTTGAAATTCAGGTTCAGCGCCGAGGGGTTGCTGCCGATCGGAATGTCCAGGCCCCTGCCGCCGTTGATGACCGAGAAATCCGCATAGACCGACGGCAGCGGGATGTCCTGCATCGTCGCGCCGTTGAGCTCGAACACGACGTTGCTGGCGTCGAGCGTCAGGAAGGGGTCGGTGCCGACCAGACCGATCTTGTCGGCGCTGGCCTTGAAGCCGTAGAAATTCAGGTTGCCCGGCATCCGGGTGCCGCCGCCCAGAGTCGGCGTGACCATGGCCAGGGCGAAGTCGAGGTTGTCGACCGCGAAACCGATCGCCTCGTCGTTGACCGCGTCGGTCGCATCGATCTTGCCGTCCTGGTTGCTGTCGGTGCGGTAGGGACCATTGAAGCCTGCGAAGGCCTGGACGTCCTGGCCAGCCACCACCAGGGCGTCGGCGCCCAGCGTCAGATCCAGGCCCAGACCGTGCAGTCCGATGCGGTCGATCGTGCGCCGCTGGAACGTGAAGCCCCCCGTGAGCGACATGAAGCCGGCCAGCTGCGCCTGACCGTAGCCGACGCTGGCCTGGATCAGTTCGCTGCTGAAGTCCAGCAGCACCGGGCTGGATGCATCGCCAGTGGAAATGCTGACGCCCGGCACTGCGGCACCGGTATCAGAGCGGGTGAAGTCGAGGATGTAGCGGTCGTCGTTCGACTGGTTCAGTTCGATCTGCGCGTCCTGCAGGCTGAACTTGATGGTCTCGCCCAGTCCCTGCAGGCCAATCAGATTGGCGCTGGCCTTGAGTGCCGTGAATTTCGTTCCGAGCACGCGGTCCTGGAACAGGCCCAGGCCGAAGCTGAAGTCGTCGATGACCAGACCGATGGCGTTCGGATTGGCGACCGCGTCGGCCGTGGTGATGCGGCCGTCCAGGTTGGAGTCGGTGCGGTACGGGCCGCCCACGCCGACAAAGGCCTGCACATGGCTGGCTCCCAGGGTGAAGGCATCTGCCAGCACAGGCAGATGGACGCCACCGACGGTCCTGGCGCTCAGTGCCAGGGTACCGCCCTTCTCGAATGCGAAGGAGCCCGAGACATGGACGAAATCGCCGATATGCAGCGTGGCGTTGCTGAGGCTGGCCCCGATGGTCTTGCCCGACATGTCCAGCCGCACCGACTGCGCGCCGGTTGGCAGGTCATAGCCCGTCTTGAAGTCGAGCGCCGGACCGCTGCTGGCCGTGTTGATCTTGAAATCGACGCTGCTCAACGACAGCTCGAAGTCCGTCGAATCGAAGCCGTACAGCTTGACGCTGTCGGCATGTGCCTTGGCCGCGGTGTAGCGGATGCCGCTGTCACCCTGAAGCTGCATCAGCCCGAAATCGATGCCTTCTGCACCGAAGCCGTAGAGCGAGTCGGCCTGCTCGGCAAAGCGCCGGGATCGGTCGAAACCGTTGCTCGCGTAACCGATGAAGACGTCGATGTTCGAGCCACCGATCGTGAAGCCCTTGGCGCTGGTCACCGGCGTCATTCCGGCCTGCAAGGTGCCGAAGTCACCCTTCTGGAAACCTATCGCACCCTGCGCATAGAGGAAATCGGAAATCTGCAACGTGGCGCGACCCGCAAAAACCCCCAGGCGCTTGCCCTTGAAGTCGAGCTGGATCGGAGCCGCACCGGTCGCGAGTTCCAGGTTGCCGGAACCCTCCGGCGTGAAGTTGATCTCGCGGCCGACCACACTGGCGCTGTTGTATTCGATATTCAGGTCCGATACCGACAGCTGGAAATCGGCGGGATCGAAGCCATAGACTGCCATCTGGTCAGCGTGGGCCTTGAGCGCCTGGTAGCTCGTTCCTGCCTGGTCCTTGACGCTCAGCAGGCCAAAGTCGAGCCCATCGACGCCGAAACCGTACAGGCCATCGGCCTGCTGTGCCAGGGTCTTGCCGCTGTCGATACCGTTTTCGGCATAGCCGACGAAAGCCGTGATGTTGTTGCCACCGATGGCGAAGCCCTTGGCACCGAGCACCGGGACGGTCTGGGACAGACCGGATTTGAGCTGATTGCCGTAATCCGCCTTCTCGAAGCCGATGGCACCGCTGAAATACAGGAACTTCGAGATCGACAGCGTCGCCTGCTGTGCGTAGAGACCCATGCGCTGGCCGCCAGCGAAATCCAACGTGATTGCGCCAGTCGAGCCAAGCTTGAGGCCACCGTTGAACGATCGCTGGTAATCGATCGTGCTGCCGTCTCCAGCAGTCGAGTTGATCTCCAGGATCAGATGCTGTGCCGACAGCTCGAAGTCGCTGCTGTCAAAGCCGTAGATCGCCGCACTGCCCAGGTCTGCTTTCAAGGCGGTGTAGGACTGACCGGCCGACTTGGTCAGCAACAGACCGAAATCCACATGGGATGCGCCGAAACCGTACAGACGATCAGACTGCTCGGCCAGCGTCTTGTCGCTGTCGAATCCACCATCGGCATAGCCGACGAAGGCGGTGATCTGGCTGCCGGTCACGGCCAGCATCGATTGAGCCTTGACCGAGGTACCGATACCGGAAGCCGTCTTGATAACCAGGTCGGAGGCGGGCGTATAGCGCTCGAAACCGATGCGACCGCTGACATAGGCAAAATCGAACAGCTTGAGCGTGATGTCGCCTTCGGCACGCAGCAACTCGCCTGCCGATCCATCCAGATCCAGGTTGACCGCCTTGCCGCTGCCCGTGTTCACGCTCAGTCCCCTGGCCGAGAAATCGATGACCTGATCGCCTGCCTGGCTTGCCTGGTTGATCTCGACGGCGATGTTTCTGGCCGTCGGAAGCAGATCGGACAGGCCGACAAAGCCGACACTGCTCGCCTGCACATTCAGCGCAGTCCAGCTGCGGGTGGCATTTGCCTTGTCGCTCAGCAGTGCAAGGCCAAAATCGACGTTGTCGAGTTGCAGGCCGACGGCATCGGCCGTACCACCGTTGACACCGGCAAACAGGTCAAGCGAGGTGCCTCCTATCGTCAGCACGTCGACGGCCACCTGTTCGGCGGCAGCGGATGCCGTTTTCTTGGCCAGAGTCACCGTCTCTGTGCGCTTCGAAACGGCCAAATCCCCCGCGACCTGGACAAAACCGTACACGTCAAGCGACAGATGGCCGCTGGCTTGCAGCAGTTCCCCCTTCGCTCCATCCAGACTCAGCTTCAATGCGCTGTCTGGCGCCGTCGCCACGCTCAGGCTGGTCGCACCCGTGCCATAGTCAATGACAGGACCGGCACCGACTTCGACCTTGTTGACTTCGATCTGGATGCCCGAGGCGCTGATATTCAAGTCAGATCCCAGACCAACGAAGGCGGTCTGGGTTGCGCTGGCCTGCAGCGTCGTCCACTGCCTGCCGGCGCCCGATCCGGAGGACGACTTCTCGCTGATCAACGCCAGACCGAAATCGACACCGCTCAGGCTAAGGCCCAGGCGATCCGGGCTGCTGCCGTTGAGTCCGACGAATGCCGAGAGACCTTGGCCGCCCAGCGTCAGCACGTCGACCTGCACCACTTCGCCCTGAACCGAACCGGGCTGCTTGGCAAGCGTCACGCTCTGACTGGTTTTCTTCAGCCCCAGGTCACCGCTGAGCGTG
>NZ_PVLR01000056.1 GCF_002980625.1 Malikia spinosa
TCTGAACGAGCCGCGCTACGTGACGCTGCCGAACATCATGAAGGCCAAGAAGAAGCCGCTGGAGAACGTCAAGCCGGCGGACCTGGGTGTGGACGTTGCGCCGCGCTTGAAGACGCTGAAAGTGGCCGAGCCGGCGGGCCGCAAGGCCGGCATCAAGGTCGCCGACGTGGCGGCTCTGGTCGACAAGCTCAAGAACGAAGCAAAGGTTATCTAATGTCCATCCTCGTCATCGCAGAACACGACCACGGCTCGATCAAGAGCGCGACCCTCAATACCGTGACGGCTGCCGCGCAGATCGGCGGCGATGTGCATGTGCTGGTCGCAGGCCAGAATGCCGGCGCCGCTGCTGCCGCTGCAGCCCAGATCGCCGGTGTTTCCAAGGTGCTGCACGCCGACGGTGCCAGCCTGGCGCACGGCCTGGCCGAGAACGTCGCCGCGCAAGTGCTGAGCCTCGCAGCCGGCTACAGCCATATCCTGTTTCCGGCCACGGCGGGCGGCAAGAACGTCGCGCCGCGCGTCGCGGCCCAGCTTGATGTGGCTCAGCTCAGCGACGTGACCAAGGTCGTCTCGGCTGATACCTTCGAGCGCCCGATCTACGCCGGCAACGCCATCGCGACCGTGCAGAGCGCCGACGCTATCAAGGTGCTGACCGTGCGCGGCACGGCGTTCGACGCGGCAGCGGCACAGGGTGGCAGCGCTAGCGTTGAAGCTGTGGCAGCTGTGGCTGACAGCGGCCAGAGCGCCTGGGTCCGCAGCGAGATCGCGCAGAACGACCGCCCGGAACTGACCGCAGCCAAGATCATCGTCTCGGGTGGTCGTGCCCTGGGCAGTGCCGAGCAGTTCAACGAAGTCATCACGCCGTTGGCCGACAAGCTTGGTGCAGCCATCGGTGCTTCCCGCGCGGCAGTCGATGCCGGCTACGCGGCCAACGACCTGCAAGTCGGCCAGACCGGCAAGATCGTCGCGCCGCAGCTGTATGTTGCGGTCGGCATCTCGGGTGCGATCCAGCATCTGGCCGGCATGAAGGACTCCAAGGTGATCGTGGCGATCAACAAGGACGCCGAGGCACCGATCTTCTCGGTCGCCGACTACGGCCTGGAAGCCGACCTGTTCACGGCAGTGCCGGAGCTGGTCAAGGCGCTCTGAGCCCAGCCTCCTGATATGCAAAAGGCATCGCTTGGCGATGCCTTTTCTGCTTGTGCGGCCAGGCCGACTTCCATGCGGCCGGTGCAGTGGCTGCGCCGTCTGATCCAGCGCCCAGATGGCTTGGCCCCTGACTACGCTGCCTGCTGTCCGGTTGCCACCCTGTCAAGCGCGCGTTTCGATCAGGTAGCGCTTGACGCAGGGTGGCTCGGACCCGATGTGAAACGCCAGCTTGCGCTCGTGCAGCTCGGCATCGGCAGCCGTGATGCGTTCGAACCGGCGCAGGTGATCGGTCCACGAGCGTTCGATACTGACCTCGATGAAGCTGCCCGGATCGCTGATGTCATGCATCAGCTCCCAGGACAGCGCGCCCTGCCTGAGCCGGGCCGCACGACTCTGGCTCAGCATCAACTCGCGAAATTCGGCGGCAGACTCCGGGTCCACCTGGTATTCAATGCTGAGCCAGAGTTTTCCACTCGGCGGCGGCGCAGGGTGTTGCGGTGTCGGGAACAGGCGCCGCGGGCTCAGATCCTCCAGCGTCTCCGCCTCCGGTCGCAGCCGGATCACGAGTGCGATGGCGGCAACTCCCGTCACGGCCGCCACACTGATGCTGGCCGACAACCCGGTCCACGCCGCCAGCTGTCCCCACCATGCGGCGCCGCAGGCACTTGCGCCCATCAAGGTCATGAAGTAGACCGACATGCCGCGTGCACGCACCCAGTCGGGCAATGACAGCTGGAATGACACCGTCTGCATGTTGGCAGTCGTCACCACCGTCATCCCGGACAGGAACATCGCCGGCAGGGCGATCCACAGATTGTGGGTCTGCGCCATCACGAGCATCGAGACCGCCTGCAGCAGCGCGGCGCGCAGCAGCAGTCCGTCCCGGGTGTAGCGGTGCCGCAAATGGGCCAGCAGCATCGTCGAGGCGATGGCGCCGCTGCCCATGGCTGCCAGCAGCAGCGTGAAGGTCCCGGCACTCCCGTCCTGCATGCCGCGCGCCACCAGCGGCAGCAGGGCGACCAGGGCGGATGAGCTGAGGAAAAAGATCCAGATCCGCAGCAGCACGGCCTTGAGACGCCCGGACTGCGCGATGTACTGCAGCCCGACGCGCATCGACGTCAGCAGGGGTTCTCGACCCAGCGGATGCGGCTGGTGCTCACGCTTCCAGCGTGCAATCACCAGCGCCGCCGCCAGGGACAGCACCGCGTTGAGTGCGAACACCCAGACGCTGCCTGCGATGGCGATCAGCGCACCAGCGAGCAGGGGGCCGCCGATGCGCGATGCGTTCATCGCCACGCTGTTGAGTGCCAACGCCGCAGGCAGTTGCGGCTTGCTGACCAGCTCGGGCAGGATGGCGGCGAAGACCGGCCAGCGCATTGCCAGCCCGATGCCGTTGGCGAAGATCAGCAGCAGCAGCAGCTCGGGCGTCAGCCCATCCAGCCAGGTGACGACGGCCAGCACCGAGGCCACCGCTGCCACCCAGATCTGGGTCAGCATGAAGTATTTCTTGCGGTCAATCCCATCTGCCAGCGCCCCGCTGGGCAGGGCCAGCAGGAACACCGGCAGGGTCGCTGCGCTTTGCACCAGCGCGACCCAGACCGGAGAAGGGGTCAGCGAGGTCATGATCCAGGCGGCAGCGACATCGTTCATCCACATGCACAGATTGGCCACCAGCCAGGTCAGCCACAGATTCCTGAATGCAGGCGCCTTGAACGGTGCCAGTGCCGATGGGGCGGTGTGGGAGGCGCTCATGCTAGATCAGACCCCAGTAGGAGCCGCCGTCAAGCAGCAGGTTCTGCCCGGTCATGAAGCCGGAGTTGGCGCTGCACAGGAAGGCGCAGGCAGCACCGAATTCCTCCGGCCGGCCGAATCGGCGCGCGGGCAAGCTGTCTGCAATGCGTTGCCGTGCGCTGGCGCGGTCAATGCCTGCGGTTGCCATCAATTGCTGCGCCATGAATTCCTGCCTCGGGGTGTCGAAGCGCTCGGGCAGCAGGTTGTTGATCGTGACGTTGTCGACGATGGCCTCGCGTGCCAGCGCCCTGGACAGCGCGGTCAGTCCGGCGCGTGCCGCCGTCGACAGGCCCATGGCCGCATGGGGGGTCTTGACCATCGCGGAAGTGATGTTGACCACCCGCCCGAAGCCGCGGCTGCGCATGCCCGGCAACACCTCGCGCAGCAGCAGCGCCGCGCTCAGCAGGTTGCTCTCGAGCGCGCCGGTCCAGGCGGCATGGTCCCAGTCGGACAACTGGCCGGGCGGCGGCCCGGCATTGTTGTTGACCAGGATGTCAGGCTCCGGACAAGCTGCCAGCAAGGCTGCACGGCCTGGCTCGGTGTTGAGGTCGGCGGCCACGGTCATGACCGCCTGACCCGTCGCTGCCCGGATCGATTGCGCGGCCAGGGCCAGTTTCTCGGCATTGCGCCCGTTGATGACAACCAGGCAGCCTTCCTGCGCCAGTGCCAGCGCGCAGGCATGGCCCAAGCCCTGCGACGAGGCGCAGACGATGGCCTTGCGGCCTTGAATCCCCAGGTCCATGTCGATGCTCCGAATGATGTGCAGGTTGGCGATGGATGGTCAGGCGGCCTGCCAGTCGGCAAAGCAGCGCTTTTGCGCGACCAGCTTTTTCAGCAGCGGCGCCGGCGTCCACCAGTAACCGTACTCGGCATGCAGGCGCTCGATTTCAGCCAGCACCCGATCCAGGCCGATGCGGTCTGCCAGGTACATCGGTCCGCCATGGTGGGCCGGAAAACCATAGCCGGTCAGATAGGTGATGTCGATGTCGCTCGGGCGCAGCGCAATGCCGAGTTCAAGCAGCTTGGCACCTTCGTTGATCATGCCGTAGAGGCAGCGCTGCAGGATCTCGTCCTCGCTGATGGGTTTTCTGCTGATGCCCATGCGGGCCGATTCCTCGACGATAAACTGTTCGAGTTCGGGGTCGCGCCGTGGCGTGCGGTCGCCCGCTTCGTAGCGGTACCAGCCCTGGCCGGATTTCTGGCCCAGCCGTCCCAGGTCGCACAGCTTCATGATCAGGTCGTTCCAGCGCCGGTCGGTCGGCCGGGTCGCCAGCTGCGCCTTGCGGGTCTGGTAGCCCACATCATTGCCGGCCATGTCGTGCACCGCGAAGATGCCCATCGCATAGCCGAATCTCTTCAGCGCAGCATCGACCTCGTGCGGCAGCGCGCCGTCCTCGAGCGCGAAATGGGCTTCGCGGGTGTAGTGGCGAAACAGCGCGTTGCCAATGAAGCCGGGGTAGATGCGCGCCAGCACCGAGATCTTGCCCATGCGCCGGCCCAGCTCCATCAGCGTGGCGATCACATCGGGCGCGGTCTTGCTGCCCCGTACCACCTCGAGCAGCTTCATCACATGCGCGGGGCTGAAGAAATGGGCGCCCACCACGTCCTGCGGGCGCCGGGTGACGGCGGCGATCTCGTCCACGTCCAGGCCCGAGGTGTTGGTCGCCAGGATGGCGCCGGCCTTGCAGTGCTGGTCGAGCTGGCGGAAGATGGATTGCTTCAGACCCATGTCCTCGAACACGGCCTCGATCACCATGTCCGCGTCCTTGACCGCAGCCATCTCGATGCTGCCGCTGATGCAGGCCAGGCGCTGCTCCATCTCGGCTGGGCTCAGCTTGCCGCGCTTGACCGTGGTGGCGTAGTTGTCCCGGATGCGGGCCAGGCCGCGCTCCAGGCCTTCCTGGTGGGCGTCGATCAGCGTCACTGCCAGGCCGATGTTGGCCAGCGACATCGCAATGCCGCCGCCCATGGTGCCGGCGCCAATCACCGCGACGCGCTGGATCGGGCGCAAGGGCAGGTCGGCCGGGATGTCGGGAATCTTGGCGGCTTCGGCGGCAGCGAACCTGGCGTGGGCCTGGGCGCGGGCTCGGTCTTCGTCGCTGACGTGGAACAGGTCGTAGTGGCTCATGATGGAATGGGTCATTTCAGGCCTGGTTTTCCTGCAGTTTCCTGGCCTTGCCGTCGACGAATTCGCGCAGGCGGGCTTCGGCTTCGGGCGGACGGGCACGGGCGGAGTTGAGCTGTTCCAGGAACAGGCCGTCGTCGTGCGACAGGTCCTGCACCCGCGGCAGCACGTTGATGATCATCCAGTTGGTTTCCACGCTGTTCTGGCCGATGCGTTCGGCGATGGCCCGCGCCTTGGCCAGCGCGGTGCCGGCCGGCACCACATAGCGCACGACATGCTCCTGCAGCGACTCGGCGGCATTGAGCAGACGCCCGGTCAGCATCATGTCCATCATCACCGTGGTGCCCACCACGCGCTGGATGCGCACCGTGCCGCCGCCGCCGACGAAGATGCCGCGCTGGCCTTCGGGCAGGCCGCAGACCACGGTCTCGTCCGCCACCCGCACATGGGCGGCCATGGCCAGCTCGAGTCCGCCGCCGACTACCGCGCCATGCAGCGCCGCCACGAAGGGAATCGGGCCGCGGGCGATCAGGTCAAACACCTCGTGCCAGTTGTGGCGCCGGCGCTTGCGCGCGGGCTTGATCTGGCCAGTGGCTCGTGCCAGGGCTTCGGCCAGGTCGAGCCCGGCGCAGAAGTTGCTGCCGTGGCCGTGCAAGACCGCCACATCGGCCTCTTCATGGGCGCGCAGCACGGCGGCGCGCAGTTCGTCGACCAGGGGGTCGTTGATGGCATTGCGCTTGTCGGGCCGGTTCAGGCCGATCAAGGCGATATTGCCTTCGAGGGCGTAGCTGACGAGGGATTCGCTCATGGTTATGTCTCCAGTTCTTGTTTTGCGGATGCTTACAGGTCGAGTACCAGCCTGGCGCTCCTGGCGCCGGAGCAGCAGACCAGCATGCGGTCGTTGGCGGCGCGTTCGCTGTCGCTCAGCACCAGGTCGCGGTGGTCGGGCGTTCCTTCGAGTACCTTGACCTCGCAGGTGCCGCAGATGCCTTCACGGCAGGAATAGGGCGGCTCAGCGCAGATCTCGATCAGGCAGTCCAGGATGCTCTTGCCGGCGGGCACCTGCAGCGACTGGCGGCTGCGCACCAGTTCGACCGTGAAGCCGCCCTCGGTGGCAGGGGCGTCCTTGGCAGCGAAATATTCCTTGTGCACCCGTGCGGCCGGCAAGCCGGCGGTGGCTTTCTCGTAGGCCTCCAGCATCGGAAGCGGGCCGCAGCAGTACAGATGGGCGCCAGCGGGCAGGGCCGCGACGATGGCCGGCAGGTCCAGCATCCGGCCGCCGGGCTCCTGGTCAAAGTTCAGCACCACCTGGCCGTTGCCGGCGCCGGCGGCCGTCTCCAGCAGGTCCAGGAAGCCGGCATGAGCCCGGGTACGCGCCGTGTAGTAGAGCGTCCAGGGCGTACCCAGGGCCTGGGCGCGCGCCAGCATGCCCAGCATCGGTGTGATGCCAATGCCGCCCGCGATGAACACCTGGTGCGGCGCCGCTTCGTCGAGCGGGAAGTTGTTGCGTGGCGCGCTGATGGTCAGGATGTCGCCCGCGCGCAGCGAGGCATGGACATAGGCCGAGCCGCCGCGCGAGCGCGCGTCCTTGTTGACGCCGATGCAGTAGCGGTGGGTTTCGCGCGGGTCGTTGAGCAGCGAGTAGCTGCGGATCAGCGGGCCTTGCGGCGTCGGCAGATGCAGGTCGATGTGCGAGCCGGCGCTGAACGCCGGCAGGGGATTCTCTGCAGACAGCGGCACCAGTTCGATGCCGAGGATGCCTTGGGCCTCGTAGGTCAGTGCGCGAACGCGCACTTGCAGAAGGGGGGAAGCGGTCACATGAATCCTTTCGATGCTGGGTGGTCGGCGCCCAAGGCGTCCGAGACGACCGGTTTACTCCTGCTTGAAGCCGGCGCTCTTGATCACGGGTTCCCAGTGCGCCAGCTCGGCCCGCTGCAGGGCATCGAGTTCGGCGCCGCTGCGGAACACCGGGTGCACCATCAGCCGCTGGCTCATCACCTCCTTGACCTCGGGCATCTGCAGCACTTGCTGGATCGCTTTTTCCATCCGCTGCACTTCTGCCTTGGGCGTGCCGGTCCTGGCCCAGATGCCGGTCCAGCCTTCGCCCGAGGTGACGTCGATGCCCTGCTCGGCAAAGGTCGGGATTTCAGGCATCAGCGGCGAGCGCTCCTTGGTGAAGACGCCGATGATCCGGATCTTGCCCGCGCGGTGATGCGGCATCATGCCGTCGAGCAGGCTGATGGCCGACGGCACATGGCCGCCGACCAGGTCGGTGACCATCGGTGGCGAACCCTTGTAGGGCGTGACGGGCAGGTCGATGCCGGCGGCCTTGGCAAACTGCACGCCCAGGAAGGCGTTCTGTCCCCCCAGGCCCGGCGTGCCGTAGCTGGACTTGCCCGGGTTCTTCTTCACCCACTGGACGAATTCCCTGGCGTTGCTGACCCCCAGGTTGGCCGCCACCCCCATGCCCAGCGGATAGGAGGCAAAGCTGGCTACCGGTACCCAGTCCTTCAGGCTGTTCCATTTGATCTGGTCCTTGAACACCAGCATCTGGAAGGTCGGCGTGGCATTGGGGGCCACCATGAAGGTCAATCCATCGGCGGGGGCGGCCAGCAGCATGTCGCCGGCCATGCGCCCGCCCACGCCCGGCTTGTTGTCCACGATCACCGGCTGGCCCAGCAGGCCGGGCAGCCGGTCGGCCACCACGCGGGCGATGGCATCGGTGGCGCCGCCGGCGGGAAAACCCACCAGCAAGCGGATAACCGGCTTGTTCTGTGCCAATGCCAGGCCGGGCAGAGGCAGCAGGGCGGCGCTGGACAACAGGAGCTGGCGGCGTTTCAGTGTCATGGGGGTCTCCTAGGGGGCGAAGCAGGCCAAGTCGATGCCTGCCCCGGCCTCTGACGGGTCGGGTGGGCAGGCAGCGAGCCGGTGGGTCGGGTGGCGCTCAGGCGTCGGCCAGCGCGCGCCAGTCAGTGCCGGCGGGAATGACGCCGCCGACCGACTGGATCTTGCGGTAGTCGAGTTCGGGGTGATGGGCCTGGGTCGGCGCCTTGCCGGCCATGAACTCGCGCGCTGCCTTGAGCAGCAACTGGCGCACCCGGATCACCGCGCCATCGGCCGAGCACAGCTGCTCGTCGCTGCGGTCGTAGACCGGGCCCTGGCTGAGGAACATCGCGAAGTCCTCGGTGCCCAGGTGCTGCGGGAAACCGGTCTTGTGGCCGCGCTTCATCAGGTCGCGGTTCTGGCCCCAGTTGTCCCTCGGTTCGCCGGGCGGCAAGGGCGGGAAGTTCCAGACATCCGGGCTGGCCGACATGATGGTCATGCCCAGCTCCTGCCGGGGGTTGAAGTGCACGAACCAGGCGCGATGCGTCACGTCATCGACCGGGGTGGAGAAGAACACCGTGGTCGGGCTGTTGGCGTCGGGCGGGCAGATGATGCCGTACCAGGGCATGACGAAGTTGTTGACCCGGGCATAGACCTGCTCGTCGGCCAGCTGGCGCAGCGCGGCGTAGCGGTAACCGTAGGGACGCTCCTCGAACTCCAGCTTGGGCGCCAGCGCCTTGGTCATCAGCAGGCGCTGGTTGCCGCCGCCGGCGGCCATCTGGGTGGTCGATTCGTGCAGCACGCCGACATGGGACGAGTCCATCGACGCCTCGACGCCCTGCACCCAGTTGGTCGGCACCTCCACGCTGGTGACCGAGCGCTGGCTGGCCGGCAGGTCCATGAACGGCAGGTCGGGGAAGGGCGGCGGGGTATCGCCCTGGCCCAGCCAGACCCAGACGATGCCGCCACGGTCCACCGTGGTGTAGCGGTTGACCCGCACATGGTTGCAGAACTGTTCCTGGTTGCCGGTGTGGTTCGGCGCCTCGACCACCTCGCCCCTGACGTTGAATTTCCAGCCGTGATAGATGCAGCGCAAGCCGTTGTCAGCGTTGATGGCCAGCGCCAGCGAGGCCTTGCGGTGCGAGCATTGCTCGTCGAGCACGCCGACGCTGCCATCGGTGGCGCGAAAGGCCACCAGCCGGGTGCCCAGCAGGCGCACGCGCACGGGGGCGCCGTCGGCTTCGAGCTTGCACGATGGCACGGCAGGCAGCCAGTAATGCTGGCGAATCATCTCGCCCATCGGTGCGCCGTTTTCGACCCGGCACAGCAGATCGTTTTCTTCTTTGGTCAAGGGCATGGTCTTGTCTCCTGGGGCTGGGCTTAGCAGTCTTCGTCCTGGCGGAAGGCGCGGCTGTAGACGCGGCGGCAGTTGCATTCGAAGATGTTCTTCTTCTGCTCTTCGGTCAGCCAGCCGAGGCCTTCGATGACCGGCTTCATGTCGTCGTAGTCGCGCCCGGTCAGGGGGTCCCTGGCGCTGCCGGTGCCGGGTTTTTCGGTGCCGAACATCACGTTGTCGGTGCCGGCCACCTTGAGCAGCAGATCCATCGCTTCGCTGCTGTAGTTGCAGGTGTCGAAGTAGAGCTTCCTGAGCTGTTCGTCGAAGGTTTCCTTCTCGCCCTTGCGCACGTTCCAGGAGCGGAAACGACCCATCTGGTAGGGAATGGCGCCGCCGCCGTGCGCCACCACGATCTTGAGTTCGGGGAAGGTATCGAAGGTCTTGGCGCCCAGCAGCGAGACGATCGAGATCGTTTCCTCGTTCAGGAACTTGAGGGTGTAGGACTCGCGGTCGCTGCAGCTGCTGGCCGAGTGGATCAGGCCCGGCACGTCGAGCTCGACCATCGCCTGGTACAGCGGGTGCCAGTAGGCGTCGCCCATGCCAGGCGGATCACCCAGGCCTTCGGTCGGGTCCGGGTTGATCAGGCAGCCGACGAAGCCGAGCTCGTTGACGCAGCGGCGCAGCTCGGGGATGGCGCGCTGTTCGAGCGGCTCGTCCATGAACTGCGGCAGGCCGGCGACGCCACGGAAGCGGTCGGGTGCGATCTTGACGAATTCGGCAATCAGGTTGTTGCAGTGCTGCGACCAGAGCTCGGTTACCTTGCCGGGCTTGACCGAATGCATCTGCAGGTAGGGACGCGGCGAGATGAACTGGATGTCGGTGCCGACCGAATCCATGATCCGGATCTGGTCCTCGGCCACCTTGCGGATCGAGGCCTCGGGGATCTTGGGCAGGGTGTAGGGGTTGGCGCGGCCGCCCACCAATTCCGCCATGAAGCGAAAGCTCTCCGGCGGCATGTGGATATGGGCATGTGAATCGATGATCATGGGGGTGTCTCCTCTGTGGTGTTATGGGGGTTACTGGACTACGGCAATCACTTCCAGCTGCAACAGCATCCCGTGCTGCAAGGGATGAACGGTGATGTGGCGCGCCGGCCGGTCCTGCGGGTCGGGGAAGGCGGCCAGCCACTTGGCATTGACCGCCTCGCGCACGCTGTCGTCATGCAGGGTGATGCTGAACTTGACCACCTGGTCCAGGCTGGCACCGCCCGCCGCCAGCACGGCCCGCAGGTTGGCAAAGGCGTTCTTCACCTGGCTGCCGACAGCAGTGGGCAGCTGCCCGCTGGCCGGGTCCTTGCCGGACACGGCCGAGGTACACAGGATGTTGGCCACGCGGGCCGCGGCTGGAATCGGCGCCTTGTGCGAGGCGCCTGGAACATCGATCGAGCGGGGTGGGTGGGCCATGGCAGGGTAGCGGGGTGGGGGTGGCGGTTGAAAAGACTCAGGACTCGTTCGAGTCGGGATCGAACAGGCTCATCGGCATGCGGGCCAGGAACTCCGAGAAGCCGGTCGAGCCTGAAGGCACATGCAGCAGCATCAACTGGGCGGCGGCGCTTTCGTCCCCGTCCTGGATGGCGCGTGCGATCTTCTGGTGCTCTTGCAGCGAGCGGCTGATCTGGGCCCGGGTCACGAAGTCGCGCAGGCGGTAGCGGTGGATCTGGCGTCGGGCGCCGCGGATCAGATCGGCCAGGTAGCTGTTGCGGCTGCCGACGTAGATCACTTCATGGAAGGCCGAGTTGGCGGCGGCGTATTCCTCGGTGCTGCCTTCGATCGCGGCTTCCTGGCATTTCTGCACCGTCGCATCGAGTTCGGCGCGCAAGGCGTCATCGACACGACGCGCGGCCAGCTTGGCGCACATGGCTTCGAGCTCGCCGACCGATTCCATGATCGCGCGCACCCGGCTGATCGACAGCCGTGACACATAGACACCCTGGCGCGGCGCGATGCGCAGCAGGTTGTGGGCGGCCAGCTGTTGCAAGGCTTCACGCACCGGGGTGCGCGAGACATTGAAGCGCGCCGCCAGTGCGCGCTCGTCGAGCGGACTGCCCGGAGGCAGCTTGCCGCTCTCGATCTCTTCTTGCAGAGCGAGCCGGATTTCGTTCGCGCGCCCCCCTCGCGGGCGGCCTTCCTCGCTCGCAAGCGGGAAGCTCGGTTCAGCCGAGGCGGCATCAAGGTCGGTGGTGTTTTCCATACGCGTTCCAAATATACCCGTTTTTTATCGTGGTATTCAAATTGTTTTTCAAGGAATGCCAGATTTCTGCCCTGGCACTGGGGTGATTCGCCTGTTGGGTGAGGTTTTGCCTGTTTCTTGTGCTGTCAATGGATAGAAATGTTAAAAATAAGATTGATTTGCGTTTTTTGAGCCAGGTTTCTGACCTGAAATCAACCGATTGACTCAGTGAAAACCCTTGGAAGCAGCAAAAACCGCGATCTGGTATTTTTTGGATCAAAGTTTGTATGCCAGAATCCGCTCCAATCTGTGCTCCAGATGTTATCGGTCAACGTTCCTGCCCAAGAAAGAGGTTGTTCCCACATGGCTTATTCCCCCCCGGATACCGAAACGGTTTTGCCCCGGATGAACCGCATCCTCAAGCCACGCTCCATCGTGGTGGTGGGGGCCTCGGCCGATCCGCGCTCATTTGGCGGCTTTGTCCAGGGCAACCTGGAGCGCTATGGCTACGACGGTGTGCTGCACCTGGTCAGCCGCAGCAGTGCGGAAATCAACGGCCGCGCCTGTGTCAAGACGATAGACGAGCTGCCGGCCGGCATTGACCTGGCGGTGCTGGCCATCCCCGAAGCCGGTGTGCTCGATGCGGTCCGGGCGCTGGCCGCGCGGCAGTGCCATGCGGCCGTGCTGTTTGCCTCTGGCTATGCGGAAGCAGGCGAGCAGGGCCAAGCCAAGCAGGTCGAACTGGCCCGGGTCGCCGCCGAAGCCGGCATCACGCTGGTGGGACCCAACTGCATGGGGTTCAGCAACCTGGCCGCCGGCGTTCCGATCACCTTCGAGCCCCTGGCCGCGCGTGAGCGTGAAACCCGTCCGGGCGTCGGCATCGTGGCGCAAAGCGGCTTCATGGCCGCCAACCTGCGCGACGCGCTGCTGGGCCGGGGCGTGCCGGTGGCCTGCGTGTTCTCCACCGGCAATGAAGTGTCGGTCTGCGTGGAAGACGTGCTGGCGGCCTACATTGCCGACCCGCAGATCCGCACCCTCACGGTCTACGTGGAGCAGATCCGCCAGCCGCAACGCTTCTTGCAACTGGCGGCACAGGCGCGACTGGTCGGCAAGCCGGTGGTGCTGCTGATGCCGGGCCGCAGTGCCCGGGCCCGCGAGGCGGCGCAGTCCCATACCGGCGCCCTGGCCGGCGACCATGCCACCGCCATGACCTGCCTGCGCCGCGAGGCGGTGGTGACGGTCGATTCCCTCGATGAACTGCTCGACGTGACCGCGGTGCTGCTGCGCTACCCGCAACCACCCGCCGGAGGCACCGCCTTCATGACCGGTTCGGGCGCGATGAAGAACATCGCCCTGGACTTCTGCGACGAGCTTGGCCTGGACCTGCCGGCCTTGAGCCAGCCGGTGGTCGACAAGCTGAGCGCCATGCTGCCGGCCTACGCGGTGGCGGAAAACCCGCTCGACTACACCACCGTGAGCGTGCGCAACCCCGCCATCGTCGGCGAGCTGCTGCTGACCCTGCTCGAGGACGAGGGCATTGGCAGCATCGTGCTGGCGATACCCGTCGGGCCCGTGGTGGCGCAGCAAGACAAGGCCGAGCATATCGTTCCCACGGTGGCCAGGGCCAGCAAGCCGGCGGTGCTGGTGCTGACGGGTGACGACAGCCCGGTCGAGCCCTTCTTCATCGAGGCCATCAACGCCAGCGGCCTGCCCCTGTTTCGCTCTGCAGACCGAGCGCTGCGGGCGCTCAAGCGGGTGGCCCAGTATGGCGAGGCGCTGCAACGCGCCGCACGCGCCCAGTCCGCCCACCCACCCGCACTGCCGTTGCCTGGCGTGGTGCCGCCGAACGGCATCTTTGCCGAATACCAGGGCAAGGCCTGGCTCCAGGCCGCTGGCCTGCCGGTGCCTGCCGGTGGCCTGGCCCGCGATGTCGATGAGGCGGTGCGCATCGCACAAGGCATCGGCTTTCCGGTCGTGCTCAAGGCCCAGGCCAGCGAACTGCCGCACAAGAGCGATGTCGGCGGCGTGCTGGTCGGCCTGGCCGACGAAGCCGCACTGCGCCATGGCTGGACGCAGCTGTTTGCCAACGTGGCCCGACACCGACCCGAACTCCAGCTCGACGGCGCCCTGGTCGAAGCCATGGGGCCGCGCGGACTCGAGCTGGTGGTCGGCGCCAAGCGAGACGAGGACTGGGGCCCGGTGGTGCTGGTGGGCCTGGGCGGCATCTGGATCGAGGCCCTCAAGGATGTGCGCCTGATTCCGGCCGACATGGCCGAAGCGGACATCGTGGTCGAGCTCGGTCGCCTCAAGGCTGCCGCGGTGCTGCAGGGCATCCGTGGCGCCAGCGGGGTTGATCTGGCTGCGATTGCTCAGGTGGTGGCCTTGCTGGGGGCGCAGATGCGGGCCAACCCGGCCATCAGCGAAATCGACATCAACCCGCTGCTGGCCTACCCCTGCGGCTCGGCCCCCGCCGTGCTGGCTCTCGATGCGCTGGTCGTGGCCCGGCCGGCCTGACCCCGATACCCCAGTCACCGGACCAGGAGACGACAAGCATGAAACTGCAATTCACCCCCGAGGAAGACGCCTTTCGCCTGCAAGTGCGCGAGTTCGTGCGCCAGCAGCTGCCGGCGGACATCAAGCGCAAGGTCGAGCTGGGCCTGCGGATCGAGCACGAGGACTACGTGACCTGGTTCCGCATCCTGGAGGCCCGCGGCTGGCTCACGCCGAGCTGGCCCGCCGAGCACGGTGGCCCCGGCTGGACCCATGTGCAGCGATACATCTTTGACGAGGAAACCCAGCTCGGCGGCGCCCCGCGCATCATCGCCAGCGGCATCCAGATGCTGGGCCCGGTGCTGCTGGCTTTCGGCACCGAGGAGCAGAAACGCCGGTATCTGCCCGACATCCGCCAGAGCAACACCTGGTGGGCCCAGGGCTTCTCCGAGCCCGGCGCGGGCTCGGACCTGGCGGCGGTGCGAACCACCGCCGTGCTGGAGCCGGACGGCAGGCATTTCGTGGTCAACGGCCACAAGGTCTGGACCTCCTACGCCCACTGGTGCTCGATGATGTTCGCGCTGGTGCGCACCGATCCCAACGCCAGCAAGCCGCAAGAAGGCATCTCGTTCCTGCTGATCGACATGAAGTCGCCCGGCCTGACCGTGCGGCCGATCCGCATGCTCGAAGGCGGCACCGACCTCAACGAGTGCTATTTGGACAACGTGCGCGTGCCGGTGGAGAACCTGGTCGGTGAACTGAACCAGGGCTGGTCCTACGGCAAATACCTGCTGGGCCACGAGCGCACCGGCATCGCGGGCATCGGCTCTTGCAAGCAGCAGCTGGCCCGAGCCCACCAACTGGCCCGCCAGCAAGGCCTGGGCGATGACCCGCTGCTGCAAGCCAGGCTGGCGCAATTCGAGGTCGAGCTGATGGCGCTCGAGTTCACCGCGCTGCGCCTGCTCAGCCCGCACCAGCAAAGCCGCACCCCCGGCGTCGAGGCGTCGATGCTCAAGGTGCGTGGCACCGAACTGCGCCAGGCCATCTATGAAACCCTGGTCGACATCGCCGGCCCGGATGCGGTGCCGTTCTCGCTGGCGGCCCAGGAGCTCGAGCACCTCGACCAGGCCGCGGTCGATCAAGCCCTGGTCGCGCTGACAGCCAACTGCCTGGATTCGCGCAAGGTCACGATCTACGGCGGCACCAACGAGGTGCAACGCAACCTGATCGCCCGCGCCACGCTGGACGCCTACTGAACCGCCAACGAGGACAAGACGATGGATTTTTCCCTGAACGATGATCACCTGGCCTTGCGCGACGCCGTGCAGCGCTTTTGCACTGGCGAGTATCCGGCCGAGCACCGGGGCAACCCCGAGACGGCGGCACAAGGCCGCCAGCGCTGGCAAGCCATGGCCGAGCTCGGCTTGCTGGGCCTGCCCTTTGCCGCCGACCTGGGCGGTAGCGAACAGGGCGCCGTGGAGTTGATGCTGGTGGCGCAGGAGCTCGGGCGTGCCCTGGGCGGTGGCGCCTGGCTGGCCCATACCGTGCTGGCAGGCCAGTTGCTGGCCCGCCTGGGCAAGCTGTCGCAACAGCAGCAGTGGCTGCCCGCCCTGGCCAGTGGCGAGCGCCAGGCAGCGCTGGCGCTGCAGGAGCAGGGGGCCCGCTACGACTGGCAACGGGTCCAGACCCGGGCCAGCCGCAGCGCCCAGGGCTACCTCCTCAACGGTCGCAAGACCCTGGTGCTGCATGGCGACACGGCGGACCTGTTGCTGGTGGTTGCGCGCACCTCGGGCGCTGACGCCGATCGCCAAGGTCTCAGCGTGTTCGCGCTCGATGCCAACACCCCTGGCGTGCAGGTGCAGGGCTTTGACACCCTCGATGGTCGCCGCGCCGCCCACATCAGCCTGAACCAGGTCGAGCTGGGCGCCGGGCAACTGCTTGGTGAGCCCGGCCAGGCGGCCGACGCGATCGAGGCGGTGCTCGATGCCGCCAACGCCACGCTGTGTGCCGAGGCCGCCGGTGCCGTCGAAGCCTTGCTGGTCCACAGCGCCGATCACCTGCGTACCCGCAAGCAATTCGGCGCCCCGTTGGCCAAGTTCCAGGTGCTGCAGCACCGCATGGCCGACATGGCGATCGCGCTCGAGCAACTCAAGTCGATGGCCTGTGCCGCAGCGGCGGCGGTGCAGGGCGATGACGCGGCACAACGCCGTCGCGTCGTGTCAGCGGCCAAGGCCTTTGCCAGCCAGCAGGGGCGCCAGATCGGCCTGGCCGCCATCCAGTTGCACGGCGGCATGGGAATGACGGACGAATGCCGGGTCGGTCACTACAGCAAGAGGCTGATGGTCATTGGCCAGTTGTTTGGCGATGCCGCCTGGCACCTGCAGCGCATCGCCACCCATCACCGCCATTGACAACCGCTTGCCGACAAGAAACAACCAGGAGACAAAGATGATCACGCGCAAAATCTTCACCGCTCTGACGGCAGCCATGCTGCTCGGCAGCGCCCTCAGCGTACAGGCCCAGTCCGACCCGCCGATCAAGTTCCTGGTTGGCTTCCCGCCCGGAGGATCGACCGACACCATGGCCCGCCTGTTGGCGGACAAGATGTCCACCGTGCTCAAGCACACGATCATTGTCGAGAACAAGCCCGGCGCGGGCGGGCGCATCGCCGCCCAGGCCCTCAAGGGCGCAGCCAGCGACGGCCTGACCTACATGATCGCGCCCAACGCCACGCCGGTGTTCCAGACCTTGCTGTACCCGACCGCGGTGCTCCGCTACGACATGCTGACCGACTTCACCCCGGTCGGGATGATTGCCTCCTACCCCTTGGTGCTGGCCGTCAAGGCGCAAGCCGGCCTGAAGACCGCCAAGGACTATGTGGCCTGGGTCAAGGCCAACCCCAACCACACGACGTTCGGCTCCGCGGGGGCAGGCGGTCACACCCACTTCACCGGCGTGCAGCTGGGCACGATCATCGGAACCAGCCTGCAGGTGGTGCCCTATCGCGGCAACGGTCCGCTGGTTTCCGACTTGCTGGGCGGCCAGGTGCCGGCCGGCATCATGACGGCCGGCGACATCCTGCCGCACCAGAAGGCGGGAAAAGTCAACCTGCTGGGCGTGTTCGGTGCCAAGCGCTCGCCGCTGCTGCCCGAGGTGCCGACCTTCATCGAGCAGGGCATCAAGGTCGATGCCGGCGATGCCTGGACCGGCATGTGGGCCCCGGCCAAGACACCCAGGCCGATGCTGGAGCGGGTGCAAAACGCGCTGAAGTACGCGCTGGACCTGCCCGAGGTGCGCGACACCCTGATCAACAAGGCCACGCTGAGTCCCGACTTCCGCCCCGCCGCCGAGATGGACCAGATCCAGCGCCAGGAGCTGGCCTACTGGGGCCCGGTCATCAAGGCCACTGGCTTCACGCCCGAGCAATGAGATGGCTGTCACGGAGAACCACACCATGAGCTTGAACGGCAAGGCGGCCATTGTCGGTGCCTACGAGCACCCGACGCGTCTGGCGACTAACTTGTCGGTGCTGCGCCTGCATGCCGACGTGGCCAAGGGCGCGCTGGAGGATGCGGGTCTGAGCAAGAGCGACATCGACGGCTATTTCTGTGCTGGCGACGCGCCGGGCCTGGGCACCGCCACCGTGGCCGAGTACCTGGGCCTGAAGCTGCGCCATGTGGATTCGACCGAGTGCGGCGGCTCGGCGCCGATCCTGCATGTAGCGCATGCGGCCGAGGCGATTGCAGCCGGGCGCTGCAACATCGCCCTCGTCACCCTGGCCGGGCGGCCACGCGCCATGATGGAGGAGGCCAGGGCGGCGGCCGCGGCGGCTGCCCAGGCAGGCCAGGTCAAGGGGCCGCCCAAGACGGCATTGAAGGCACCCGACCCGGACGCCCCGGAGCTGGCGTTCGAGCTGCCCTATGGCCCCGCGACCCAGAACCTGTACGCCATGGTGGCCAAGCGCCACATGCACGAATTCGGCACCACGGCTGAGCAGCTGGCCTGGATCAAGGTCGCTGCCTCGCACCATGCCCAGCACAACCCGAACGCCATGCTGCGCAAGGTGGTGACGGTGGACGATGTGGTCGGCTCGCCGCTGGTCAGCGATCCCCTGCACCGGCTGGACTGCTGCGTCATGAGTGACGGCGGCGGCGCCCTGATCGTCGCCAGACCCGAGATTGCCCGCGAGCTGTCGCGCCAGAGCGGCCGCCCCCTGGTGATGGTGCGCGGCACCGGTGAAGCGCTCAAGCACGGCATGGGCGGGCAGATGGACCTGAGCTACTCGGCGGCGGCCTGGTCCGGCCCGCTGGCATTTGCCGAAGCCGGCCTGACGGCGGCGGACATCCAGTACGCCTCGCTCTACGACAGCTTCACCATCACGGTGCTGATGCAGCTCGAAGACCTGGGCTTTTGCCGCAAGGGCGAGGGCGGCCGCTTCGTGATGGACGGCAACCTGATCTCGGGGGTCGGCAAGCTGCCGTTCAACACCGACGGCGGCGGCCTGTGCAACAACCATCCGGCCAACCGTGGCGGCATGACCAAGGTCATCGAAGCGGTGCGCCAGCTGCGTGGCGAGGCGCACCCGGCCGTGCAGGTACCCAACTGCACGCTGGCCCTGGCCAACGGCATTGGCGGTGCACTGGCCTCGCGCCACACCGCCGGCACCCTGATTCTGGAGCGTGTCTGACATGAGAAAAATACCTGCACCCCAGGTCTTGCCCGAGACCCAGGCCTACTGGAGCGCTGCCGACGAGGGTCGACTGCTGGTCAAGCGTTGCAACAGCTGCGGCCAGTTCCACCATTACCCGCGCGACATCTGCCCGCATTGCCTGAGCAGCGACACCGTCTGGCAAGACGCCCTGGGCACCGGAACCGTCTATTCCTTCAGCACCATGGGGCAGGGCGACGCGGCCTACACCCTGGCCTTCGTCACCCTCGACGAGGGCGTGACCCTGATGACCAACCTGGTCGACTGCGACCCGGCGCAGGTCCGCATCGGCGACCCCGTTCGGGTCCGGTTCAAGCCCGCGCAAGGCGGCCAAGCCGTGCCCATGTTCACCCCGGCCTGATGGAGACCGCTGCCATGAATGCTTCCGATACCGCTCGCAAGGGCCCGCTGTCGCACCTGACGATCCTGGATGCCTCGCGCGTGCGGGCCGGCCCTGCCGCCATCCGCACCTTTGCCGACCTCGGCGCGCGCGTCATCAAGCTCGAGATCCCGCCCGGTGCACCGGGGGGCGACGACATGATCGGCGGGCGCGATCACAACCGCGCCGACTACGAGAACCTGCACCGCAACAAGGAAAGCCTGACCCTCAACATGAAGGAGCCCGCCGGGCTGGCCATCCTGCACGAGCTGGTCAAGACCGCCGATGTCTTCATCGAGAACTACCGGCCCGACGTCAAGTACCGCCTGGGCATCGGCCCGGATGAACTGCGCCAGATCAACCCGCGGCTGGTCTATGCCAGCATCTCGGGCTTTGGCCAGGACGGCCCCTATGCCAACTGGCCGGGCTTCGACTCGATCGCCCAGGGCATGGGCGGGCTGATGAGCGTGACCGGCCGGCCCGAGGACGGCCCGATGCGGGTCGGCATCCCGATCGCTGACCTGTGCTCCGGTCATTTCTGTGCCCAGGCCATCATGGCCGCCTTGCTCGAGCGCGAAGTCTCCGGCGAGGGGCAGTGGGTGCAGACCTCGCTGCTCGAGTCGCAAATCGCGATGCTCGACTTCCAGGCCGCGCAGTGGCTGATCGACAAGAAGGTGCCCGTCACCACCGGCAACGAGCATCCGTTGACCGTGCCGACCGGCGTGTTCCAGACCCGTGACGGCTATATCAACCTGGCCGCGATCGGCAACACGATGTTCAAGCGCCTGTGCGTCGCGCTCGAGATCCCCGAGCTGATCGACGAGCCAGGTCTTGGCACCGATCCCGAACGGGTGCAGAACCGCGCCCGGGTCAATTCGGCCGTGGCGGCGGCTTTCAGGCAGCGCAGCACCGGCGAGTGGACCGACATCCTGCTCAAGGCGGGCGTGCCCTGCGGCCCGATCTACTCGGTGGACCGGATGTTCGAGGACCCGCAGGTCAAGCATCTGGGCATCGCCCGCACGATGCAGCACCCCGAACTCGGGGACATCGAGGTCGTTGGCCTGCCGATGAACTTCTCGCGCTACCCGCGCCAGAGCGGCCCCCTGACTGCCGCGCCCCGGCAGGGAGACCAGACCGAGCAGATCCTGACCGGCCTGGGTTACAGCCCGGCCCAGATCGCCGAACTGCGCACCCGTTTCGTGGTGTGACCCGATCCGATCCGTTACCGCCCCTTGCGCCGCCCATTGATTCACAGGACCCTGACATGGCACAACTCGTTGCAGCCTTTGGCTCATCGCACAGCATCATGCTGGTCTCGCAGCGCGAGGACTGGCAGCACCACTTCAAGCTGATCGACCCCAAGAACGCCCACTACTACGACAAGCAGGGCAACAAGACCGATTACGCCGCGCTGCTGGCAGCAGCACCGCCCGGCAGCGAGGCCATGGTCACGCCGCAAAGAATGTCCGAGCGCTACGACGCCGCCGAAGCCGCGATGGACCAGCTGCACGAACGCATCAAGGCGGCGCGGCTCGATCTGCTGCTGATCGTGGGCGACGACCAGACCGAGCTGTTCCACACCAGCAACAACCCGGCGATCGCGATCTACTACGGCGCGACCATCCGCAACACGGCGCGCGAACCCGCCAGTCCCAGCGACAGCTGGGTCAAGTCGGCGCGCATGTGGCGCCACGAACCCGAGCAGGACCGCGACTACCCGGTCAAGCAGGACCTGGCCGAATGGCTGATCCGCCAGCTTTGCGAGCGCGACTTCGACATCACCGCCATGGACGGCCTGACGCCGGGCCAGTTCGAGGGCCATGCCTTCCAGTTCGTGCACCGCCGCTTGCTGAAAGACCATGAGCTGCCGGTGATCCCGGTCATCCTCAACACCTTCGATCCGCCGAACCAGCCGACGCCGCGCCGCTGCGTGGCCTTAGGCAAGGCGCTGCGCGAGCTGATCGCGGCCTGGCCCGAAGACCTGCGCGTGGGCGTGATCGCCTCTGGCGGTCTGAGCCATTTCGTGGTCGATGAAGCGCTCGACTGGCAGGTGCTCGACGCGATCCGGAACAAGGACAGTGCCGCCCTGGCGGCGCTCGACCCCAAGCTGCTGCAAGCCGGTAGCTCCGAAATCCGCAACTGGCTGGTGGTCGGCGAGCTGGCGCGCGATCTTGACCTGGACTGGGTCGAGTACCTGCCCGGCTACCGCACCCCGGCCTTGACCGGCACCGGACTGGCTTTTGCCGCCTGGAAACCCCTTGCCTGAACCACAGGAGCCCTAGACATGACTGACCCGAATATCCAACGCCTGCGCCGGCTCGATGCCTGCGCGGTTTCCGACGCCCTTGACAAGCTGGGTCTGCCCGGCGCGGTCACCGGGCTGCCCTTGCGCAGTGCCGGCCCTGGCGGCAACAGCCGCATTGCCGGCCGTGCCGTGACCATGAAGGTCGGACCCGGCCAGCCACCGCCGGGCCCGCCCAGGCACCTGGGCTGTACAGCCATCGAGCAAGCCGGTCCCGACGACATCATCGTGGTCGAGCAGCGCAGCGGCCTGGAAGCCGGCTGCTGGGGCGGACTGCTGACCCTGGGCGCCAGGATGCGCCGCATTGCGGGCGTGGTGGCCGACGGACCGCTGCGCGATGTCGACGAGGCCATCGGCTACGAATTTCCGATCTACAGCCGCAGCCTGACCTCGCGCACCGCGCGCGGCCGGGTGGTCGAGCTCGGCACCCAGGTGCCCGTCACGCTTGGCGCCGAGCAGGGCGGCCAGGTCACGGTCCAGCCGGGTGACTACCTGCTGGCCGACCGCAGCGCGGTCATCGTGATCGCCGCGGCCGAGATCGAGCGCGTGCTGGAGGCCGCCGAGACCATCGTCGCCAAGGAGGCCGCCATGGCCAAGGCCATCCTGGCCGGCACGCCGATCGGCCAGGTGATGGGTGGCAACTACGAACACATGCTGGAGCAATGAAGATGAGCGATATCCAAGACAAGAACGTGGCGCGCGCCGCCAAACTCGACACTCCCACGCTGAGCGATGCGCTCGACAAGCTGGGCATCCTGGGCCAGTGCTACAAGATCAAGCCGCGCAGCAGCGACTTCCGCATGGCCGGCCGGGCCTGGACGCTCAAGTACGGGCCGGCCGCCAAGCCCTGCGGCACGGTGGGCGACTACATCGACGACGTCGCTCCTGGCAGCGTGGTGGTGCTCGACAACAACGGCCGCGAGGACTGCACGGTCTGGGGCGACATCCTGACCGAGATCGCGCACCGGCGCGGCATTGCCGGCACCGTCATCAACGGCATCAACCGCGACACCCACCTGTGCCTCTCCTTGGGCTATCCGGTGTTCTCGATCGATCACTGGATGCGCACCGGCAAGGACCGGGTGCAGGTCGAGGCCACCGGGGTGCCGGTCAACATCGGCGGCGCCCGGGTCGCGCCGGGTGACATCCTCAAGGGGGACACCGACGGCGTGGTGGTGATCCCCAAGGAGCACGAGGACCGTGTGCTGGAGGTGGCCGAGGCAATCGAGGCGGCTGAAAGCCGCATTCGCGAAGCCGCGCGTGGTGGCATGCGCCTCGATGAAGCACGCCAGCTCAACAAGTACCACAGCCTGCAAACCCGGGAGGGCGCATGAAACGCCACGACCCCGCCCTGACCACCCGGCTCGATGTGGCGCGCCTGCCGGCCGAACTGATTGCCCAGGCCGCGCAGCTGCCGACGGCCACCCTGCATGAAGCCGGCAAGAAGATCGGCGCCTTGCCGTCGGCGATCAAGCCGGTGGCGCCGCAGTTCAAGTTCGCCGGTTCGGCGCTGACCGTGCATTCGCCGCCGGGCGACAACCTGTGGCTGCACCGGGCCCTGGAGCTGGCGCAACCCTGCGATGTGATGGTGGTCTATGCCAACGGTGCCTACGAGCATGGCTACTGGGGCGAGATCATGACCACCATGGCCCAGGTGCGCGGCCTGGCCGGTCTGGTCATCGACGGCTGCGTACGCGACGGTGCGCTGCTGGGTGAGTTTGGTTTTCCGGTGTTTGCCCGCGGCCTGTGCATCCAGGGCACCGGTAAGGACTTCGGCGCCATCGGCTGGATCAACTATCCCGTCACCCTGGGCCAGGTGGTGGTCCACGCCGGGGATCTGGTGGTGGGCGACAGCGACGGCGTGGTGGTCATTCCCCAAGCCCAGGCGGCCGAGGTCGTTGCCGCCAGTCTGAAACGCGAAGCCGACGAGGCCGCCATCCTGCAGCGGCTGCGCCGGGGCGAGTCCACCATGACGGTGTACGGCTGGAATTGAAGCAGCTGCAGGCCGCCATGGAAACCACCGCCCCCGCTTCAAGCAGCCCCCTTCTCGTCATCGAGGATGGGATCGCCACCCTCACCCTGAACCGCCCTGCGCAAAGAAACCGGCTTGAAAACGGCGACTTGCACCAACTGCTTCGGTATGTCGAAACGCTGAACGCTGACGAGACGGTTCGCGTGGTGGTCTTCACGGCCAACACGCAAGGGCAGGGCCGGCCGGTATTCAGTGCCGGCTACCACCTCGGTGGCTTCGAGGAGGAGGGTTCCGATCCCGACTTGTTCGAGCAGATACCCGATGCGATCGCGCAGATGCGGCCGATCACGGTCTGCGCCCTCAACGGCAGCGTCTATGGCGGCGCGACCGACCTGCTGCTGGCTTGCGACATCGGTGTGGCGCTGGAGGGGACGGAGCTGCGCATGCCGGCCGCAGCGCTCGGCCTGCATTACTACCGTTCCGGCCTGCAGCGCTATGTCGCCAGGCTGGGCCAGTCGATGACGCTGCGGGCCTTCCTGACCGCGCAAGCCCTGCCGGTGGCCGCGCTCCAGCAGATCGGCTTCCTGACGGCTGTCCTACCGGCCGAGTCCTGGACGACAGCGCTCGCTGCCCTGGTCGCGCAGATCAGGGACCTGGCGCCATTGGCCGCCCAGTTGACCAAGCGCTCGATCAGGGAGATCGCGGCCGGCACCGACGAGGCGGCCGTGATCAGGCAAAGGCAGGACCTGAGCGCAGCCAGTCAGGATTTCCTGGAAGGGCGCCAGGCGTTTGCGCAAAAGCGCAAGCCGAATTTCACAGGGAGATAGGTTCTCAACTCATGGAGGGTGGTTGATTCATGTGACTTCTCAAATATCCATCTGAATTTCTCGCTAGAAAACATCGACAGGAGACATGTATGAAAAAAAGTATTCTTCCCTTGCTGGCCTTGTTCGCAACCTCGTGCGCCATGGCCCAATCCAACGCCATCCTCTCGGGTGGCGTGGTGATCGGATTGAAGCAGTCTTCGGCCAAAGCCGACGGCACGCCCTCCAAGACCGGCATCGACAACCTCGATGCGGCGGGTAACCACTACACCATCCGCACGACAGAAGACCTGGGCGGTGGCCTCAAGGCCAACGTGCTGCTGAACTACCGCTTCAACCCGGATACCGGGTCCACCGGCAACGGCCACGACTATTTCGCCAACACCAAGCTGGGCCTGAGCGGTGCGTTTGGCGAGGTCTCGATGGGCCGGTTCTGGGGTCCGGTGGACTTCCTGCTGCGTCCGGCGCTG
Source organism: Malikia spinosa (assembly GCF_002980625.1). Classification (GTDB taxonomy): domain Bacteria; phylum Pseudomonadota; class Gammaproteobacteria; order Burkholderiales; family Burkholderiaceae_C; genus Malikia; species Malikia spinosa. The sequence continues at coordinate 24,596 of NZ_PVLR01000056.1, forward strand.
GATGTCTACACTCCGCTGGGCCTGGGTGCCACCGTCTATGGGGGCCCGCTGGATGCGCCGACGCGCTACAACGGCACCCTCATGTATGAAACCCCTGAAATCCAGGGCTTCAAGGCCGGCATCTCCTATGTCCCCAAGGCCGAGATGACCAGCAACAAGGTCAACACCACCGAAGTGGCGTTGCGCTATCGCAGCGGTCCCCTGGCCCTGGGCGTCGGCTTTACCAAGAATGCCGGTACGGCACCTTCATCGAAGGACAACGCTGAAGGCAAGGACGTCCTGACCGTCGGCGGTGCCTATGACTTCGGCGTTGCCAAGTTCGGCCTGACCTACACCAACGTGGACGCTTACGGCTCCACGCCCGAGTCCGAGCGCTGGAGCACGGCGGTACGCGTGCCGATCACATCGGCCGCCCGTCTGAAGCTGGGCTATGAAGACCAGAAGTTCAAGGGTGGCACCTCGACCCAGGCGGTGGCCTTGGGTGGCGAGTACACCCTAAGCAAGCGCACCATGGTGTTTGCCGAGATTGGCCAGGTGGACTCCGACCTGGCCAAGTCGGACGAGAAAGAGGCGACCTACCTGATGGGCATCAAGCACAGCTTCTGACCGTCACGTTTCTGGATGGCTCCAAAAGTTTGCCGCCCCTTTGTGGGCGGTTTTTTTCAGCCCGGCCCTGACGGTCTCAGTCGCCTGGCCTGTCGCTGCGGAGCTGCTGGCGCGCCCGTTCGAGCATGCGGTCGAACAGGCCGAGCAGGGTGGCCTGCTCGGCCTCGCTCAGGCATTGCAGCAGCTCCTGGTTGCGCTGCTGGATCAGCGGCATCACCCGCTCCCAGCATTGCCGGCCCAGGGCGGTCAGCGTGAGCTGCACGCAGCGGCCATCCTCGGGGCTGGGCAGCTTGGACACCAGGCCGCGCTCGACCAGCAGCTTGGTCGTGCGGCTGACCTGGGCCTTGTCGAGATTGGCCTCGAAAGAGAGCTGCATGACCGTGAGCTGCCCAGGCTGGGAGCCGATGGCGGCCAGGCAGCGCGCCTCCGGCAGGCTCAATCCCGAGCCGGCCAGGTAGAGCTCCTGGCTCATCATGTCGTTGAGCTTGCTCAGGGTATTGAGGCGGTAGGTGAAATGCCGCCTCAGTGCTGGCTGGGCCCGCGGCTCGCTGCTCATCGTCTGCTCATCCCATCCAGTGGACCAGGCCGAGCGAGATGGCCGGGAAGAAGACCAGGAAGCCGATGCGGATGAAGTCCGACGCCAGGAACGGCATCACGCCCTTGGCCGTTTCGATATAAGGCACATCCTTGGCCAGCTTCTGGATGATGAACAGGTTCATGCCGACGGGTGGATGCACCAGGCCGATCTCGACCACCATCAGCGCCAGGATGCCGAACCAGACCGACTTGTCGGGCACGCTCATGCCGAAGAAGTCCAGGCCCATGACCATCGGGTAGAAGATCGGCACGGTCAGCAGGATCATGGCCAGCGAGTCCATCACGCAGCCCAGCAGCACGTAGACGCCCAGGATCGCGAACAGCACCAGCAGCGGCGGCATGCCGGAGTTCTTGACCCAGTCGGCCAGCTCGGTCGGCAGCTGGGTCAGCGCCAGGCCGGAGTTGAGCAGGTCGGCGCCCAGCAGCACCAGGAAGATCATGGCGGTCGCGTGTGCCGTGCCGATCAGGCTCTTCTTGATGCCGTCCCAGCGCATGCCGCCGGTCAGGACAGCCAGCACGCCGCAGGCCGCTGCGCCGATCGAGGCCGCCTCGGTCGGGTTGGCCCAG
>NZ_PVLR01000057.1 GCF_002980625.1 Malikia spinosa
GCTCATCCCGCAAGCATAGGGGCAGACAGCCCCCATGCAGCACAGGCGAAAGTCCATAACACGCTCTAGGGTCAGCTACAGGCTCCCTGCGGCACATCGCCCGGCGGTATGCCCTACGTCTCGACCAGACACACGCTAATACAGTAACGGCGATTTGCGCCATCAACATGACACCACTCCCATCCGTGCCTGCGGGTCCGGACTGGCGGGTGAATTTTTCTTTCTCCCGCGACCTCTACATCTTCCGTCCAGATCCAAACCTTGCCATTAACCCATTTGACAATATAACCAAGTAGGTTATCATGACTGCATAGAGAAAAGCATCCCTCACTGCAAGCTGCCAGTCATCAAAGCTTTGGTAGAGGCTGGACAGGTCAGGGCTACAGCAACCGCCTACAACGGAGCGCGTGAGCTTGGCATCAACGATCTGGCCGGGATGTGCGACGTTGTATTGGCACTGACGTCCGCCGACTTCTACAAGAGCATGACGACGCATGCCGACCATCGTATTTGGCAGGACGTGTACCATGCCAGAACAGCAAGCGGCGATGAGGTGTACCTGAAATTGACCGTCATTGATGACGTGTTGATCGTTTCCTTCAAGGAGCTGTGACCATGAAATGCCCATGCTGCGGTGCGGCGGAACTGATCCACGACACGCGCGATATGCACTACACCTACAAGGGTGAAACCACCACCATTCCGGCGGTGACGGGCGACTTCTGCCCCGCCTGCGGGGAAGTCGTCTTGAACCGTGAACACGGTAACCGCTACAGCGAACTGATCGGCTTGTTTCAGCGTCAAGTGAATGCCGCCTACGTCGATCCCGACTACATCGCCAAGGTGCGTCGGAAGCTCGATCTTGACCAACGACAGGCTGCTGAACTCTTTGGCGGCGGCGTCAATGCCTTCTCGCGCTACGAAAATGGCAAGACCAAGCCGCCGCTAGCCTTGGTCAAGCTGTTCAAGCTGCTGGATCGTCACCCCGACTTGCTCAACGAGGTCAGGACTGCCTGACCTCACGCATGATGAAGGGACAATGGTCGCCATCTGGTGAAGCTCGGCAGCGCGATCAAGGTGGCAACGGCCTGCCCTGAAACCGCCCCCGGCAACGGTTCCCGCCCCGTCATCCGAGCGGGAAGCAGCACGTCACCCGTACTGTTAATCCGTAGGTGCCTGGTTCGAGCCCAGGTCGAGGAGCCAAATTCAGATGCGGGATTAGCTCAGTTGGTAGAGCGATACCTTGCCAAGGTATAGGTCGAGAGTTCGAGTCTCTTATCCCGCTCCAATACATGACGCCCGTCGCTACCCGCGACGGGCGTTTTTGTTTGTGCGTCGCACTGTTTGATCCCTTCGATCGGCACTCACGAAGGCAGGCCAGGTCATGCCCGTTGCAGCACGAAATCAGTCAGGGGTTTGGCGATGCAGGACAGGCAATAGCCGTCGCGCTTTTCTTCCAGGCTCAGCCCGGGCCAGGGAATGTCATAGGCCACCTGTCCCGTGACCAGTCGCCCGATGCAGCTGCGACAAGTCCCGTTGCGGCACGACACCGGCCAGTCGAGGCCGGCCTGGCGCATGGACTCATAAAGACTCTGATCCGCCGGCGCCGCAAACAGCTCGCCGCAGTCTTCCAGTCGGCCCTTGAAAACATGCGGCTGATCGGTAGAGGCTGGGTTCATGGCTACTCCTGCGGCTCGACCCAGACCAGCCGACCCTGGCCGCCCTCGTCCAGGCGTGCTCGCAGCGCGCTGGCCTGCGCCTGGGCCACGCGCAGGCTGATGGTGACGACGTGGCCGTGCACGGCCTGCAGCAACTGGGCCTGGCCGAGCTCAAGCTCGCGCCTCACCCAACCCTCGAGCGCATAGGGCACCAGGCAGGTCCAGCTCAACTGGCGCTCGCGCGCGACCTTGACCGCTCCTGCCAGCGCCTGCGCAACCGCGTCGGTGTAGGCACGCACCAGCCCGCCGGCACCAAGCCTGATGCCGCCGTAGTAGCGCACCACGGTCGCGAGCACGCCTTCGAGTTCCTGGTGCCGCAGCACCTCCAGCATCGGTCGCCCGGCCGTACCACCCGGCTCGCCATCGTCGTTGGCGGCTGACTGGCCACCCGCAAGCAAGGCCCAGCAGACATGGGCCGCGCCAGGATGGCGCTCACGCAAGGCCTGCACGATGAGCTGCGCCTCGGCCCGCCCCTCGACCGGTTGCACGCAGGAGAGGAAGCGGCTCTTCTTGATCAGGAGTTCGTGCTCGACGGGGGCTTGCAGGGTGTAGCTCAGACCGGCTCCGGCACCAGGAAATCGCGGCTGATGCGGCCGCCGAGCTCGTTGACGCGGTCGAGGAACTGGGTCAGGTAGGCGTGCAGGCCGGTCTCCATGATCTCGTCGAGGTTGCCGTACTGCAGGTCCGACAGCATCTTGCCGGCGCGCCGTTCGGTCTCGCCCGAGATCGAGTTGCTGACCCGGCCCAGGTTGGCCACCACGCCCTGCAGACTGGCGTGCAGGCTGCGCGGCATGTCGGCACGCAGGATCAGCAGCTCGGCCACGCGCTCAGGCGTGATGACGTCACGGTAGACCTTGCGGTAGACCTCGAACGCGCTGACGCTGCGCAGGATCGCGCTCCAGTGGTAGAAGTCGTATTCCTGGTCCTGCTCGGAGGCGGCGCCGTAGAAGTCGCTCTCGACCGCATGGAACTTGACATCAAGCAGCCGCGCCGTGTTGTCGGCCCGCTCCAGGAAGGTGCCCATGCGGTAGAAGTAGAAGGCCTCGTCGCGCAGCATGGTGCCGATCGCGACGCCGCGCGACAGGTGCGAGCGGTGCTTGACCCAGTCGAAGAACTTGGCCGGGTCGCGCTCGAAGTCCTTGTCCTTGAGCATCTGGCTCAGCTTGAGCCAGGTGTGGTTGATGGTCTCCCAGACCTCGGTCGGCAAGGCGCCGCGCACCGCGCGGGCGTTCTCGCGCGCCGCCATCAGGCAAGACACGATGCTCGACGGGTTGGAGGCGTCGCGCACCATGAAGTCCAGCACATCCTTGCTGTTGACCTCGCCATGCAGGAACTCGTAGGCGGGCATCAGCTCGCTGATGCGCAGCAGCCCTTCCCAGCCCAGCTTGGCCACCGCGGCCGACTGCGGCAGCAGCGCGGTCTGGTAATTGACGTCCAGCATGCGGGCGGTGTTTTCGGCGCGCTCGGTGTAGCGCGACATCCAGAACAGGTGATCGGCGGTTCTCGACAGCATATTCAGTTCTTCCTCAAGCTTCCAGTACCCAGGTGTCCTTGGTGCCGCCGCCCTGGGACGAGTTCACCACCAGCGAGCCCTCCTTGAGCGCGACCCGAGTCAGTCCGCCCGGCACGATCTGCACGCCCTTCTGGCCCGACAGCACGAAGGGGCGCAGGTCGATGTGGCGTGGCGCGATGCCGCGCTCGACATAGGTCGGGCAGCTCGACAGGCTCAGCGTGGGCTGGGCGATATAGCCCTCGGGCTTGGCGAGCACGGCCTGGCGGAAGTCCTCGATCTCGGCCTGGGTCGCGGCCGGTCCCACCAGCATGCCGTAGCCGCCGGCGCCATGCACTTCCTTGACCACCAGGTCCTTCAGGTTGGCCAGGATGTACTTGAGGTCGTCGGGCTTGCGGCCCAGATAGGTCGGCACGTTCTTGAGGATAGGTTTCTCGCCCAGATAGAACTCGATCATCTGCGGCACATAGGGGTAGATCGACTTGTCGTCCGCCACGCCGGTGCCGATCGCGTTGCACAGCATGACATTACCCTTGCGGTAGACGTCGAGCAGGCCGGCACAGCCCAGCGTCGAGTCGGGGCGGAACACCAGCGGATCGAGGAAATCATCGTCGACCCGGCGGTAGATCACATCAACCCGCTTGGGGCCGCGGGTGGTACGCATCCAGACAAAGTTGTCCTTGACGAACAGGTCCTGGCCCTCGACCAGTTCCACGCCCATTTGCTGGGCCAGGAAGGCATGCTCGAAGTAGGCGCTGTTGTACATGCCCGGAGTCAGCACCACGACGGTCGGATTGACCGTGTGCGCGGGACTGACCGAGCGCAGCGTCTCCAGCAGCAGGTCGGGGTAATGCGCGACCGGCGCGACCCGGTTCTGCGCGAACAGGTCGGGGAAGAGCCGCATCATCATCTTGCGGTCTTCCAGCATGTAGCTCACGCCGCTGGGCACGCGCAGGTTGTCCTCGAGCACATAGTAGTCGGCCTCGCCGTCGCCACCGGGCACCGGCGCGCGCACGATGTCGATGCCGGAGATATGCGAGTAGATGCCGCCCGGCAGGTCGACCCCGACCATCTCGGGGCGGAACTGGGCATTGCCCTCAATCTGTTCGCGCGGCACGATGCCGGCTTTCAGGATTTCCTGGTCGTGGTAGATGTCGTGCAGGAAGCGATTCAGCGCCGTGACGCGCTGCTCCAGACCTTTTTCCATCGACTGCCATTCCGCTGCCGGAATCACGCGCGGGATCAGGTCGAACGGAATCAGGCGTTCGGTGCCTGCGCCGTCCTCGTCCTTGGCGCCGTAGACCGCGAAGGTGATGCCGACGCGGCGAAAGATCATCTCGGCTTCCTCGCGGCGCGCACGCATCACATCGTCAGGCTGCTCGGCGAGCCAGCGCGCGTATTGGAGGTAGTGCTCACGCACCTGGTCGGGTGCGGCATACATTTCGTCGAATTGGTGTCGGCTCATGGGGGGCTCGCGTTTATCTGGGCAATTCCATGTTAGCAAGTAACGGGCCAATCACCGGCCCGGCAGCATCAAATCATTGATCAAGGTCAACAGCAACTTCGGCACCCGCCTGCCAGTAGCGCGGCCGTTGCTGGCGTTGGCACAGCAGGGCCGCAGGCGCGTCGCTGCGCCAGCTCGCGGCCCCGCAGGTCGGGCTGTTGCTCCAGGCGATGGATCGCGCGCGCAAGCGTTGCAGCACCTCGGGGGCCGGATGGCGGAATCGGTTCAGGTGGCCCGACTGGATCACGATCCAGCCCGGACGCAGCGCATCGAGCCAGGCCTCGCTCGACGAGGTCGAGCTGCCGTGGTGGGGCGCCAGCAGCAGGTCGGTGCGCAAGCCGGGCTGGTCGCGCAGGATGCGCGACTCCTCGCTGGCCGTGATGTCGCCGGTCAACAGGGCCACGCGCCCGCTCGCGCTCGTCACGCGCAGCACGCAGGAGCGCGCGTTGTCGCTCAGGCCGAGCGCGTCATCACCGGCTTGCGGATGCAGCCACTCGAAGCTCACCGCATCCCAGGACCAGCGCTGCCCGGCCGCGCAGGCACGCGCCGCGCGACCGGTCGCGCGCCGGGTGTCATAGGAAGCCCAGAGCTCGGCACGCGGATGCTGGCGCAGCAGCTCGGACAGGCCACCGGCATGATCGAGGTCGTCATGGCTCGCGACCAGCAGGTCGAGCCGGTCGCCGCCGGCACGCAGCAGCGGCAGCAGCACCCGCTGCGCCGCACTGCTGCTGCCCTGGCCGGGTCCGGTGTCATGCACCAAAGTGTGGCGCGCCGTGCGCACCACGACCGCCGCGCCCTGCCCGATATCGGGCGCCAGCAGTTCGAAATCACCCAGAGTGGGGCGTGGCGGGGTCCAGGCCAGCAGGGGCCAGCACAGCAGCAGGCCCCAGGCACGCTGGGCCCAGGGCAGGCGCAGCACCAGCAGGACGGCGCCGGCCAGCGTCAGCAGCGCCAGCGCGGGCGGCAGCTCGGGACGCTCGAACGCGGCCCAGGGCAGCCGGGCCAACCACTCCAGGCAGATATTCATGGCCTGCACGCCCCAGGCCGCCAGCCGCCACAGCGGCGCCCAGAGCAGGCCGAGCATGGCCAGCGGCGTGACCAGGCCGGTGACCCAGGGCACGGCCACCAGATTGGCCAGCAGGCCGACGATCGACATCTGGCCAAAGCACAGCAGGGTCAGCGGTGCCAGCGCCACGCTGACGATGGCCTGGGTGCGCAACAGGTCGGTGAACCAGTCGCGCAGCCCGCTGCTCTCGGCCTGTCCGAGCCAGGACGAGGCCAGCAGCACGCCGACCGCGACAAAGCTGAGCCAGAAACCCGGCTGCAACAACGCCCAGGGGTCGAGCAGCAGCACCGCGACCATGACCGCCAGCAGCAACACCGGCCAGGGCCAGCGCGCGCCGTTCAGGCGCAGCAAGGTCAGGCAGGCGAGCATCAGCACGGTGCGCTGGGCCGGCACGCCCCAGCCGGCAAACAGCGCGTAGGCAAAAGCCAGCGCCAGGCCACCAAGCGCCGCGGCCGTCGGAGCCGGCCAGCGCCACAGCAGGCCGGGCCAGAGCCTGGCCAGCGCGCGCCAGCCGCGCCCGACGCAGGCCGAGGCCAGCAGCGCGAACATCGTCACATGCAGGCCTGAGATGCTGACCAGATGCGCCACGCCGGTCAGGCGAAAGACCTCCCAGTCGGCCGAATCTGGTGACTGACATTAAAGTTCTGTTCCGTGACAAATAGTTCTGTTCTGGCCCAAAAATGACAATATGTTCTGTCCTACGGCGCTGGTTTTCGAGCTTCGCCGGTGACATTAAAGTTCTGTCCTCATAGGGAGAAAGCGACTACACAGCCCGTTCCATGCGACGAGCCCACACCCTCGTCGTCCAACGCTGCATCGGAGGAAAACCTATACCCAACCCCTAATTTGCTCAAAAAATAAGCAAATTAGGCGAAAAATGACAATATGTTCTGTTCTGAAAGTTGCCAGTGACATTAAAGTTCTGTTCTGACGTACCGGGCTGACGTAAAACATTCCGCTTGCAGTGGATGCCTAGCTGTGTTGTGCGTCAACACGATGGTGAGGCGCTGGAAGCCGCAGAACAGCGGACCAAGGTGGTATCCACGATGGGACCCTAGCAAACGAAGCGTCTTTGGACACTCCAAGGAACATTGGCCACGATCAAGAGCTGCTTCAATGGCACATGCGACCGCATTGCAGCGATTGGAGTCCAACGACTAACTGCAGCAAACGTCCGCACTGGGCAGGAAAGCCGTCGCCCAACACCTTCCAAGCGTTTTGCTGTGCCATGGAGTCGCTACGCACGTTGCTCTGCCCTGATGGCCGGACATTAGTGGCGAAGTGAGCCTTCGGGCGCCCGCTTTGACTCATGCACAATAAGGCACAAGCAACGCGAAGCTAGCCATCCGGCAGCTTGCTGGGAGGCCCCGTCGTGCAAGTTCTGAGTTCCAAGACCAATGATGAGTGGCTGACAGCCGTACCGCAACTTCCGCCCATCCCTAGGGCCGCACAACCGGCTGCACCGGCTCCTGAAGACCCTGCTAAGGCGGAAGCCAAGCGCTCGCTGTCCGACGTCATGCGCTGCAGTAACCTCGTCGTGCTGGCCGGCTTGGGCACATCGCTTTGTGTGCAGCCGGCCGTCGCCAACGGCCCGAAGGCGCCAACCATGTGGGACCTCTGGCAGCAGATTGGCGCGCGGCAAGACGCGGCTGCTGCTGCGGTAAATCCGATCGGCCCGAACTTCCAGCAGCTCCTTACTTTGGTAGGGCATCCTGCCGCTAAGACCGACATCGAGGCACTGATGTCGCGCTGCCGCCTCGCCGAATCGTTCCTGACCGGCGCCCAGAAGGATGAAGTGACGAAGTTTGTCGCCCTTGCTGAGGCGCACATCATGGCCGCCACCAACTTCCTGGCGCACAACCACCCGTTGCCAGTCCACGCCGAATTCCTACGGCGCGCAGCACGTCGCCCGCAGCGCAAGTCGCGCATGAAGGTGTTCACAACCAACTACGACCGTTGCTATGAAGAGGCCGGCCGCCAGGGCCGCTACGTCGTGGTGGACGGCTTCTCGCACACGGTCCCGCCGACTTTCGATGCAATCCACTTCAGCTACGAGACGGTGCGCCGCCTCGGCGACACCGAGTCTTTCGAACCGATTCCGAATTGCTTCCACCTTTACAAGCTCCACGGGTCCGTGGATTGGCAGCGGCAGGAGCCCTCAGGCGAAATCATGAAGTGGACGGCAGGTGGCAAGCCGGTATTGATTTACCCGCGGAACTCGAAGTACGAGTTGGCGTTTGAGCAGCCTTATCTCGAGATGATTGGGGCGTTCCAGACCGCGGTGCGCGAGCCGGATACCGGGCTGCTCGTCGTGGGCTTCGGCTTCAACGACAACCATCTGGCCGAGCCCATCATGTCCGCCATCCGTTCCAACTTGTCCATGAAGATCGTGGTGGTGAGCCCAGGCCTAGCACCCTGGAACAACGGAGAGGCCAATGGGCCTGGCGAGTGCGAGAACAACAAGTATTTGGGCCAGTTGAAGAGCCTCGCCGCCGCCGGCGACGCACGGATCACGCTGCTCAACTGCGGATTCGAGCAAATGGTGCCTTTCGTGCCTGACCTCGCAGCCGAAACCGACCTCGAGCGGCACGTTGCTCGACTACGCAATATCGGTGCGGTATGAGCGGGCTCGTCGTCTCTCCATTCGATAGGCAGCGCTACGTCGGCTCCGTCTGTACGGTTCGGCCGGCGACGGTCGAGGTCAACTTGCCGTTCGCTCCGCGTCCAGGCAGCACCCACGTGGCCGGTTACCAACTGCAGCGAGGTCAGGTCGGGGAGTTCGTCGTTATAGAGGGTGAAGAGCACGCAGTGCTTGGCCGCCTGATCGAGACTAGGCTTCCGGAGCGTGACCGCTTGACCGTCGAACCGACGCATGAGCGAGACGCACAACCCAACCCTGTGGGCATTGTCCAACTCCTGACGGCTGTTGACCTTGAGACCGGCACCTCGTTGCGGGGCGTACCTGTCTCGCCGCGCATCGGCCAGCACGTGTTTTCGGCCCATCCATTGGTCGTGAAGCAGGTCGTCGAGGCGGGCACAACGCCGGAAGCTCAGCGCATCAACCTTGCCAGGTTTCCGCATGCCCGGGACACCGTGGTATCGCTCTCACCAAGTCAACTGTTGGGCCGGCACTGTGCAGTGCTTGGGGCCACAGGCGGTGGCAAGAGCTGGACGCTAGCCCTTCTCGTAGAGGAAATTGTTCGGCTTGGCGGCAAGGCGATCCTTTTCGATGCGACAGGCGAGTTTCAAACACAGGTCCACCCTGGTATCACGCATGTGCATCTCGGTGGCCGCAAGGTCGACCAGAACGACCCGCGGCGCTTCCTGAGCTTCCCGTACTGGGAATTGACGGAGTCTGACCTGTTCGTCTTGTTGCGCCCGAGCCCCGGCGTGCAGGCGCCGAAGCTCAAGGAAGCACTGCGGAGCCTAAAGATCGCGCAGGTGATTCAGGGCATGGCGGTGAACGGCCTGATTCGCAAGTCTGGAATGCCGCGATACCCGTTCGAGGCGGCTTGTGTGCAGCACGGGCTGGCGCTGAGGCGGCCGGGCACGTACTTCGATATCGGACAGCTCTCTAGCCAGATTTGGGAGGAATGCGTCTACCCCTCCGGCTTTCAGGCTCAGGCGGCAAATTGGGGTGCACCGAATCCAAACGAACAGTCCGCCTGCGCGACGCTCATGTCTCGGATCGAGAGCGAGCTTGCCTCGCCCAACCTGGAGTGCTTGTTCGCACCGGCGGGCTTGGAACCACTACCGGGCGTTGTCGAAGCATTCCTGGCTGACCCCGCGCAGCGTGTGCTGCGCATAAGCCTGGAATTCCTTTCCTTCGAGCACAACGCCCGAGAGGTGGTCGCCAACGCGGTCGGGCGTTATCTACTTGGCCTGGCGCGTCAGGGCCGCTTCTTGGCAAATCCAGTGGTGGCGCTGCTCGATGAAGCGCACCAGTTCCTCGACAAGTCGGTCGGCGATGAATTCTCCAGGACGGATTTGGACGCCTTCGGGTTGATCGCCAAGGAAGGTCGGAAGTATTCGCTGACCTGCGTGCTGGCCACCCAGCGGCCACGCGACATCCCCGAGGATGTGCTGAGCCAGATGGGCATGTTCATCGTCCACAGGCTCATCAACGAGCGGGATCGGAACGTAGTCGAGAAGGCCTGTGGCGACCTGGATGCGTCTGCTGCGACATTCCTGCCGATCCTTGGCCAGGGCGAAGCCGTGGTGGTCGGCGTGAGCTCGCCGATGCCGCTGCCTGTCGCCATCAATCGACCCCAGCGGCCGCCTTCCTCAAGGTCTGCAGACTACGAAAACCTGTGGGGCTAGGCACATGGCCAAATCCACCGACACGAAGCGCTTCGCCGTACTGGGACACCAGCGCGTGAGTCGATACGAACTCGAGGACATGCGTGCCAATGCTCGTCTGGCGACGGCGCTCATGACCGCGGAGTCGGAGAAGCACACCGCGCACGTGCACAGCGTCGTTGAGCGGATGTCACCGGCTGAACAAGAGGCCTACTTCGACAACAATTACGACACCCATGAGCTCATGCTGCGCCGCTTCCCGAATCAGCAGCAGCAAAGCCTGGTGGTTTTGACGTATACCGTCGTTGAGACCCGGCTCATTGCCATCGCGCGATCCATGCTGAGGGACGCGCAACCCGGACTTGAGCTGAAGGACTTGGCGGGAGACTCCCCGTTCAGGAAAGCTCGCATTGTCATCACCAAGATCGCCGGCCTAGACATTGAACAGAAACTTTGGGATGGGGTCGAGGCATATCGGCTCGTCCGAAACGCCATCGTGCACAACGCCGGTGAATTTCCATCCTCGCCACCTCAGTTGGTCCAGCGCCTGCTGGACCAGTACCCGGACGACATCCAATACAGCGATGGCAGTGGCTTGGTGGTGAAGCCGGCGCTGATCGTGACCTTCGCGGCTGCCTGCGAGGATCTGCTGGAAGCAGTTTTCGCCAAGTGGCTCGCCTTGGAAGAGAGCAGAACAGGCCCTAGCGTTTAACGAGCGTGACATTGCGGCTCGGGCGATGTGGCCGCGAGACGAATGTAAGATATTGATCTTATTGGATTTCGAGTCAGACTCTGCGAAAAAACAGACTCAAAGGATAATATAGGTTTGTGTTATAAATAGCGCTGTGTGACATCCTGGGGGCGGACACATGAGCGTCGAGATTGCAGCTCTATTGGCGGCGGACGGCCCGATGACCAGCGGCGTCCTCGCCACGGCATTGGCAGCCAACCTGAGTATTACCCCTGCTGCCGCGCGGAAGCGGATCGAGCGACGCGCGCTTCCGGTCCGCGCGGTGAAACTGGTTCTGCATCGTGGCGCCCAGTTCTTGTACCTCGAGAGCCAATACGGCAGCCCGAAGTTCTGGGATCGCCTGGCCGAGGCCCTGATGGAAGGAAACGGGGCGTACGCCCGCGCCATCAGGGCGCTGACTGCCCGAGGCGGGATCATTCCTACCAGCCACTTCGCAGCCGCTGCAGGGACATCCAGTGGCCAGCGCCAGATTCCTGGTGACGAGGTGGTCAAGCGGCTCGTGGATGCCGAGTTGCTGCAAATCGTGGAGATGCCCGGGCTCGGGCCGTGCGTCGCGTTTGCCCGTGGCGAGCCCTACCTTGATGACCGCTTTCCCGAGGTGCGTGCACGACTCATCGCCGAGAGGGTGCTGCTGCAGTCCATCCAAGAATGGGCGGCCAAGCTCGGCTTCGGCAGCTTCCACTCTTTCAAGCTGCGGGCGTCGGAGACCGACAGTGCCCCGGCGGTCGGACAGTTCATCTGGGATTTGTCTGCGCCCTCCTTCCTGGGCCCGCTTGCCAACTGGTCCGACCCGGGAAAGCCAAAGCCAGGCTTCTTGGTGGTCGACGTGCTCTTGACTGAGGTGGTAGGCGTGGCTGACATCAGCCCGTTTCTCTACAAATGCACCTCGCTGCGGCAATTACGCAGTGTGGGCCGCTGCATGCAGTTTTTCGTCGCCAACCGCTATTCACAGGAAGCGTTGAACCAAATCCGACGGGCCGGCATCGTGCCTGCCACGCCTGAAGCGTTGTTCGGCACCGAGGTCGCGAAGGCACTCCTGACGTTGCTGCAGACGCTCAGCGAAGCAGCGGACAAGGCCATCGACCCACTCTTGTTCAGCGAGTTGTTTGAGCGGTTGGGCAAGGCAGAGGGCGCGGTTGGCACGCTGCGCGGCGCGCTGTTCGAGTACGTCGTGGCCGATGTCGTCCGGCAAACCGAACCGCCGGCCGATATCACGATGAACAGGATTTACCGGGAGGGTGGCAAGGACGTGGCTGAGGTCGATGTCCTACTCATCCTCAAGAACCGCTACGCCCGCTTCATCGAGTGCAAGGGCATCCTGCCGGGCAATCTGCTCAGCGACGAAGAAGTCGAAAAGTGGCTGAACAAGCGCATTCCGGTAGTGCTCGCGCAGACCCGCAAGGACAACGTCCTGTCGAAGCTTGAGCATTGGTTCGAGCTATGGGTGACCGGCGAGCTGACTGCAGAGGCCAAAGGCATGATTGCGGCCGCCCAGGCTCGAGCAGCACTGAGGGGCTACTCCATCCGCGTGTTCTACGCCGCCGACATCGACCATCAGGTCAGCCTGGTCGGGGACCCGTCCCTGCGCAAGGTGGTTTACCAGCATTTCCTCCACGCGCCGATGGCTTTTCCGGACGCGGATATCAACCCGCTCAGCAAACGAAGCATTCCGCAGAGCCCGTTCGACTTCGCCGATGTAAGCACCGAGGCTGCAGTCACATCGCCCGCAAAAACCCGGCCTGCTCTGCCGACGCGTTGACGAGCTCACGAGTAATCGAGAGCTCCCGTAAGTCACTTGTGGCCCCTCAGATGCCGGACCGGCCGCGCCAGCATGAGGTGCTGAAGAGGGCAGCCTTGGAGACATGATCGGTGCTTACCGCGATCTAAAGAGGCGCCTCAGCCCCCAAGAACGTAAGCGTCTGGCGAACGCCATACTTGACCGCCAGCGCGGCATGAGCTTGACGCTCAGGCGCAGGCGTCGCTGGCGGCCTGCCAGCGGTGCGGCAACAGTTCCTCGATCTGGCTGGCCTTGTGCGTGGGCAGCCGGGTCAACACATCCTTGAGGTAGGCATACGGGTCGTGCCCGTTCATGCGTGCCGACTGGATCAGGCTCATGATGGTGGCCGCGCGCTGGCCGGCCCTGAGTGAGCCGGCAAAGAGCCAGTTGTTGCGCCCGAGCGCAATCGGCCGAATCTGGTTCTCGATCCAGTTGTTGTCCGCAGGCAGTTGCGCATCGTCGACGAAGCGCGTCAGCGCAGACCATCGGTTGAGGCTGTAGTCCAGCGCCTTGGCGGTGGCCGAGTTGCCCGGCACCTTCTGACGTTGCAGTGTCATCCACTCGTGCAGAACGTCGAGCACGGGGCGGGTCTGCTGCTGTCGTACCGTCTTTCTTTCCTCGGTCTCCAGGTCCTTGACCAGGCGCTCGATCTCATAAATCTTGCCGAACTGCTCAAGCGCGAATTCGGCGATCTGGCTTTTGTTGGCCACGTGCAGGTCGAAGAACTTGCGCCGCGCGTGTGCCAGGCAGCCCGCCTCGATGATTCGGCCTGACTTGAACCCTTCCTTGTAGCCGGAATAGTCATCGCACACCAGGGTACCTTGCCAGTCGCCGAGGAACTCGCGCGCATGCACGCCAGCACGCGACTCGCAGAAGTCGTAGACGACAGCCTTGAGGTCTTCGAAGGCGCCGGCAGCGTAGGCCCACAGATAGGCACGATGCGTCTTTCCGTTGCCGGGCTTGAGCATCTGCACCGGCGTCTCGTCGGCGTGCAGTACGCCATGGCTGAGGATGACGGCCTTGAGGGCATCGACCAGCGGCTGCAGCCGCACGCCGCAGGTGCCCACCCACTGCGCCAGGGTCGAGCGCGGGATTGCAAAGCCGGCGCGTCCAAAGATAGGCTCAAGCCGATACAGCGGCTGGTGGTCGGCGTACTTGGCCACCATCACATGGGCCAGCAGGCCCGCCGTCGGAATCCCCTTGTCGATCACATGCGGCTCGACCGGCGCCTGCACCATCGTCTCGCACTGCGCGCAGGCCCACTTGCCACGGATGTGGCGCTCGACCGTGAACACACCCGGGACGTAGTCGAGCTTCTCGCTGACGTCCTCGCCGATGCGTTTCATCTGGCAGCCGCAGGCGCAAGTGGTGGAGTCGGGTTCGTGACGGATCTCGTGTCGCGGCAGGTGAGCCGGCAGCGGCTGGCGTTTGGGTTGCTGCTTGGCCTGTCCCCTGTCGGCCACAGGAGGGGCGAGCTGCTCAAGCTCCTCGGCCACGGCCTGCAGGTCGGCATCGAGCGACTCCTCGAGCAGGCTACGCTGCTCGGGACTGAAACGCTCGGACTGGGCGGCGAATTTGAGCCGCTTGAGCACGGCATTCTCGTGCGTGAGCTTGTCGATGACCGCCTGCTTGTGGCGCAGGTCTCCCCTGGCGTGCTCCAGGTCGCCCATGAGCCGGCCGAGCATCTCGCGCAGCTGCTCGGCGCTGAGTTCGGACAGGGACTCGGGGGCCAGGATCATGAACCCAAGTGTGCCCGCTCGCCAGCATGGCAGCCATCGGCATATCCCCCGATTGCCAGACGGTGCTGGAGCCGTGACGGTTCAGATCACGCTGATGACACCGGCCTCGCCCACGCGCTGCCAGGGCAGGCCCAGCACGAGTGCATCGAGCTGGGTCCGACACAGTCCGGCGTTGGGCTGGCCAGCGGCCGGCCAGATGAACTTGCCCTGGTGCAGCCGGCGCGCGGCCAGCCAGATGCCGATGCCGTCGTGCACCAGCACCTTCAGGCGGTTGGCGCGCTTGTTGGCGAACAGGTAGGCATGGTGCGGCTGCGCCGCACCGAAGACCGCCACCACCCGAGCCAGCGCGGAGTCGGTGCCGGCTCGCATGTCCAGTGGCTCGCTGGCCAGCCAGACTGCGTCGACTCGGATCACCGCAGCCACTCCCGCAGCCAGGTCACGCATTGCTCTGCAGCACTCGTGGGCCATGTCATCTTGATCGAGACACCAGCGGGCGTGCTCAGGTCAATTTGAATTCCCACTGGCGCGGCAGACGGAGCAGGCAACGCCAGCGGCACGAAAGCCGGTGCTGACGGTAGCGAATGATCGGGTACCGATAGGAATCGGGATCGCGCGCGATCTGCCGATGTTGGCAGGGAGGGCGTTTGCGCATTGATGACCCACTTGCGCACCATGTTGGCGTTGAGTCCGTTGGCCAGGGCAACGGCGGCAATCGAGACGCCGGGTTGCAGGCAGGCCTGGATGACAGAGGCCCGGAACTCGGGTGAATGGCGCCGGCGCTGGCGGCCGGCTGGGGGGTGGGCGATGTTGGTGTCCATGTGTCCGCGTAAAGGTTGGCGGACACAAGCATCCTTCAGGGCAAGGCTGCTTTCAAGGTGGGGTTCGCCGGACGGATACCCAAGAACCAGTCGTGGCCCTGATCCAACTTGACAGTTCCGGTCGGACCCTCATCGATGGGCCTGTACGGCATCGAAATGCAGCTCTGCGCAGAAGACGTCTACCTCGTGATGTCACCCGATGGCTAGATAGCTGCCGGTCGCCAGACCTGACTTGACTGGCTGCAACCAGCCTGAAGCAGTCCGTTGGGTTCACTAGACGCAAGAGTTGGACATGCGCGGGCCGGGGTCTCTTGTGCATCAGGATGACCCACTTGGTGCGCTAAACATCCGATGCGTCCGACGGCGGGCATCCTCACCCATGCTCTGGAGCACAGTCCCCGAGATGAAGCCAAAGCTCAGGCCATCGCACCAGCGCTACAAGTCGCACCGGAAAACCCGTGGTTTCTATCAGCGCACCAGGCCTTACTGCTCCACGACGCCATGTGTCTGACTCGTAGGCCTTCATACGGACACCCGCCAGGCTATTGGCATTTTGTATTGAACATGCCCCTCGACCTGAGCTATACAAATTGCAGCCGACATGTTGAAGGCCGGCTGCCGCGCAGTCGGACGGGGTGTGATAACGGCAGCGACTGCGGGAGAACTGGGACTGCGGGATAGTTTTGAGAACCCAGACAGGGCGGCGAAGCCAGCACCCTGAAAACGATAAGGCTGGCGAGTGATGCGGCTCCGGGGTGCACATGCACAACGACGACGATCTAAAGGCACTGTGCTGACCTTCGGCACAGGATGGCTGAGCTCGCCCACCAGGATGCACACCAGCACTACCGAGGGAAGGAAACCCAAGCAGCGCCTCAAGCCTGGGGGTCATCAAAGGGGAATATCCCAGTAGAAGACGCCATACGAGAGGATCTCCTCCGGATATTCCAAGGGATGCTCACCAAGATCACGACCAGGGACTGTTCAGGGAAGGACTCCGGGCCTATGATTCAAGGGCGTTTACCGCATTGAGCATGCCCTCGCCTCCTCACACTGAGGCAGGTGCCCCTTTTTATGAAGGGGTACGTGTATGCGACGTCGTGCTGTGTTGTCGAGTTCAGGCAGGCCGCCACTAGAGGTGAGCGGTGTGATCGCTTGGCGTGGCCATCCGGCGTCATGCCCAGCCCTTCTACCGGCCCCTCTTCCACACCCCATCGCCTCTGAGCCAGACGTCAGCCACTCGCTCCCCCTGTATGTCGATGGTCTCGGCCCCGAGTGCCGTCAGACAGCGCAGAAAGAAGCCAGCATCAAACGTGCCGCGGTTGATGCGGCGACTCAACGTCTTGGGCGCTATGTCCAGGCCCTTCTCAGCCAGCAGCGCCGACAACTGCGGGTAGCTGAGACCTCGCATGGCGACAGCGTCCTTCAAGAGCTCACTGGCGAACTCTTGCCAGGAGTCGCGTTCAGGTTCTGTCGGCATCGCAGCATCTTCAAGAATTTTTTTGTGGTCGGGCTCGTGGCGAAATCGAGCCTTCTTACTAGGACTTTTTGTCAGGAGGCGCTGGCGGATCATACCTGGGCGGGTGACAAAAATGTCACCCACTTCAAAAGCAGCGCTTTACTTCATGCCCCCAGCACTTTGCGGAGGCGAGGTCTGGTCCCGAAGTCATGACGTGCATGACGAGTGGGCCCTCGAAGGAACAAGGTATGAGACAAAGCAATTGGACTGAAAAGAAGATCGCCGAAATCCTGGCCAAGGGCTACGGGTCGGGCAGCGGCGCGAGCTACAAGCCATGGCTTGAAGTCACCGACTTCAGCAGTAGCGGCAGATCTCGTCGCGTTTTCGGACTCAAAACCGGTCGTATCCACCACCTGTTTTCTGACGTCGAGTTCGACATCTTCCTGGCCGCTGAGTGGTCACGGTCTGTCGTCGACATCCGCGAGCAGTATCCGCTTGACCGCGATCTGAGCCAGACCGTGGCGCAGGAGCTCAAGATTCAACACCCGTGTTACCCCGGCACGCGCGTGCCCACGGTGATGACAGTCGACTTTCTGCTGACCGTCGTCGAGCACGGGGGCAAACGGTTGGTCGCCCTCAACGCCAAGCGTGACGAGGAAGCCGAAGAAGAGAACTCGCTGGCCAAACTAGAAATTCAGCGTACTTACTTCGAAAAGCTCGAAATCGAGCACTACCTGATCTACCACTCCCAAATACCCAAGCAGAAAGTGATGAACATTGCATGGATACGGGACGCCCAGCTCAAGCCAGGCGAAGTCGAGCCCCGTCCAGGCTACTTTGCCGCTTTGTGCAGCCGCATGAGCCGGGAGCTGATGGCCCCTACATACGCCAACATCAGCCTGGCTGATTACTGCCAGTCTTTCGACGAGCGCCACGGACTTGAAGCTGGGAGCGGTTTGCGGGTGGCGCGCATGCTCATCCAGGAACTTTCGCTGTCTGTCAATCTGGAGTCCAAAGATCTGACACGCGAATCCTTGGGATCGGTCATGATGACATCTCGTCCCGGCCAGCTCCGTGCCTTCGGTGGGGTCTGACTGTGCTGTACAAGAACGATGTATTCGATCTCGACGGCATCCGCATGCGAATGCTCGAAGCGGATATCCCCGGCGACGTGGCCTGGTGCATCAGCCTGGACAGTCCCGTGGCTTGGCCCGTTTGTCTCTCATACAGGCAAGTCGCCGACTTGAGCAGCGTCACAGTCGAAGAAGTGTCACACAAAGAGCACAGCGAATCGTGTCTGCGCAAGCTCGAGGCGGCTTGGACTCGCCTGGAACCATTTCTGAACCAGCATGGCGCGAACCTGTATGAGCCGAAAATGCGCAGTCTGTTGGTCGCAGAGTACGCGCAAGCGCAGGGTTGCTCGCCGGTAACCCTGCGCAAGGATTTGCGGCGATTCTGGCAGCGGGGACAAGACAAGTTCGCCCTCATGCCCGACTTTGGCAATTCGGGCCGGCGCCAGGATGTAGCCGCCGAGGAAGACCCTGAAATCACGGGCGGTCGCGGTCGAAAGCCATCCGGCGGGCAACCAGTCTTCCAGTTGAAGCCGACCGACATCCGGTACATGCAGCAAGTCGTCGAAGACGTGTACCTCAAGGACGCCCGCGTCACGGCGGTTGACACCTACACCGAACTGGTGGAACGGCACTACAGGTACGAGGATGGGAACCAACAACTTTACGCCTGCCCGGCAGGCTCTCGCCCAAGCCTCAGGCAGTTCCGGCACTTCCTGCGCACCCACTACAACATCGAAATTCGGCTCCGCAAACGGAAGGGCAACTCCGATTTCGAGCGAGAAGACCGCAAAGTCCTGGGGACCGTGCTTGCCGACTGCTCCGGCGTCGGTCACTACTACGAAATCGACGCGACGCTCGCCGATGTCTACCTGGTCTCGCGCGAAGACAGTAGAAAAATCATCGGCAAGGCGACCCTCTACCTCATCATTGACCGCAAGTCCCGTCTGATCGTCGGGTTCTACTTCGGCCTGGAAAACGCCTCATGGAACGCGGCACTCCAGGCGATCCTCAGCATATCGGAAGACAAGAGAGCCCTGTGCGAACGTTATGGCGTGGAGTACCACCCGAGCGACTGGCCGGCGCACCAAGTCTTTCCCCAAGAGTTTCTGGCTGACCGCGGCGACATGATTTCTCACGCGAGCGACAACATCGCTCAAGGTCTGCAAGTCACCGTCACCAACCTGCCGAGCAAGCGGCCGGACTGGAAACCGCTCGTTGAGTGTGGCTTCCGCCTCATACACAACACGCTGCGCCCGGTCACCCCGGCATACGATCCACCGTCCAACGCGACCCGGCGGCGCGGCAAGCACTACGAGAAAGACGCCTGCCTGACCGTCAAGGATTTCGGCAACCTGGTGCTGAACGCCATCATCCAGAACAACCGTCGCGAAATCTTGGATTACGAGCTGACACCGGCTGAGCTCCTGGCGGGCATCCGTCCAAGCCCCATCGAGTTGTGGAACCACGGCATCGCCTCGCGCGCCGGTCTACTGACTCGATTCCCAGAGGAACGGGTGCGCTTCGCACTACTGCGCAAAGACACGGCGACGGTGACAGAGCGCGGTGTCGAGTTCCTCGACTGCTTCTACAGCTTTCCCGAGGCGATTGCGAAAAAATGGTTCGAGACAGCGCGCAAGGGTCGATTCAAAGCCGTAGTGTCATACGACCCGCGGCTAGTCGACCAAGTGTACGTTCACGCTTTGGACGGCAGGGGGGCTCCTCACTTGGCTACCCTGACAGACCGGAGTCAAAAGTACGCTGGGCTCAGCTTTGGAGAAGTTCGCTACTACGAACTGCTACGCCAGCAAGTACGCCAGGAATCTGAGCACGAGCGCATGCAGAACAGCCTGGACTACCGCCAAAAAATCAAGCCAGTTGTTGACAACGCTGAGGCGCGCCTCAAAGCCGTAGGCAAGACATCACGCTCGGCTCGCCGCGCCGACACCAAGCCAGCCCGCCACGAAGAACGGACCCTCGAGCGCCAAGAGCAGGCCAGGATTCAGAAAGTAACGCCAGCTGTCGCTGCCCCTGAACAGGCACAGAAACCCCCAGTCTCAACCGGATCCCCCAGCACTCAACAGGAACGGCTCGAAGCCATCCTGGCGCGCATGCGTGCCTAAATTCCGTCACAGACCACCATGAAACACGAACTACCACCCCAGACCATCACCGCCCACTACCTGGAGCAGCGGCTCCCGCAGTTCAAGGGCAATCCTCTAGTAGAAGCCCTGCCGCCGCCGATGACGGACGAGAGCCTACTCGAGGCATTGACGTTAATGCCAGACTACGACCCGGGTCAGCGCCAGTGGTCTGCGTCAGAGCGCATGATGATGATCGGGACGCTGCAAAACTTCATGGTCCCGATGCTCAAGCATACTGAGCTCTGCCGGGCGCTGGACTCCATGCTGCGCACGGGGTACGTCGGGCGAGCGCCCAAGACGCCAGGGCATGCGGCAATTTTTCAGTCGATTTACCAGAAGCAGATGGCAGGGCAGACATTTGCCCAAACAGCAAACTCGCGTACGCCGCAAATCTCGACCGCACTGATCGGCCTCTCCGGCATGGGCAAGACGACGACCGTACAGCGCTGGTGCGCACACCTGCCGAAAGTGATTTTCCACCCCGAGTACAACCTGTACCAGATCCCGGTGCTGCACGTTGAGATGCCCTCGGATGGTTCCTCCATAAAGGGCCTGGCTCACGGCATTCTTCAGAAAATTGACGAGCTCATTCCCGGTGCCAACTACTACGACATGTATGCGCAGAGAGGCCGGACCGGTGCAGATACCCTGATGCGGGGGGTCGCACGTGTGATGAACCTTCACCTGGTTGGCCTGCTCATCTGCGACGAAGTGCAGAACCTAGCCAATTCGAAAAAAGGGAGCCAGACGGTCATGACTGAGCTGGTGTCAGCAGCGAACGACCTGAAGGTCCCGATACTATTCATCGGAACCAACAAGGCCGCCAAGGTTCTAGGCACGGACTTCCGACAGTCGCGCCGCTCTAGCGGCCAGGGGATCGCACCCTGGGACAGGCTTCTTCCTGGGACAGCGAGCGCGCCAAGCGAGTGGGATGTGTTCCTCGAGATTCTTTGGCAATTCCAGTGGGTCCGAAACCCGGTCGCGCTTGATCCGCTGTTGAGCCGGTACATGTTCGACTGCTCTCAGGGCGTCATCGACCTTGCCATCAAACTGTTCGCCGCAGCGCAAGCACGTGCCATCCTGGATGGCACCGAGACTCTGACCGCAGAGCTGATACTGGACGTCTACGGTGAGGAGTTCCAGTTGCTGCACCCGATGGTCGCCGCACTGCGAGATGACAACCTGGAGCTCCTGAACCAGTTTGATGACATCGCGCCGCTCAACTTGCAGCAGCATTTGGAGGCTGCACAGCGAAAGCTGAACCTGCTGAAGTCTCCCCTGTTCAGCGTCAAAGCCAGCGACGAAACATTCGCCCCTCGACTCTCTGCTGGGCTTCAGGCGATGGGGGTCGGGGAGGAAGAAGCGACAAGCCTCGCAGGCGAAGTAGCGAGTACCAACCCGGACGCCAACCTGGCGACCGGCATCAAACGGGCTGCTGCGGCACTAAGCAAGCCACAACCGGTGAAAGCTCGCGGGAAGGCAGGGAAAGGTAAAGTTGTTGAAGTGCCCGTCAACAAGTTCGATGAGCGTCCCAACGACTACCGACGTGCGATTGCCCACGCCCAGGCAAACAACGTGACGGTGCTGAGGCAGCTGAAGGACTTCGGCATGGCGCCACGGCTCGAGGACGTCATTGACCTCTGACCCTGTACCGGTCACGTCCTCTTCACGACGAGTTCGTCGGCAGCGTCGAGTAAAGCTGATGCCCTGGCTGCCCATGCCCTATCCTGACGAAGTCATCGGGAGCGTCATCGCCCGGGGCTGCCGACAGACCGGCCTCTCACTCAAGCGGCTGATGAGCGAGCTTGCCGGTAGCAATCGCGCCTACGCTTCGTTCCTGATGTCGTCCCACATCAGCGCGATGAGTGCTTGGTGCGGCGTAGATCCTGAGGAGCTACTGCTGGAACACACCGTGTTCCCCTATACGGTCTACTTCATGCCCAAGACAACGAGGGCAGCCTTGATTTCCAAGGCACTACGTCCGACCCCGGGGGAAGACTGCCTCAGTTCCCTTACCAAAAACGTATCGCATGGTCTGCCCTATCGCCGCGTCTGCCGCGCGTGCATCCGCGAAGACTTGGCCAAGTTCGGTGAAACTTACTGGCATCGCAGTCACCTGCTGCCAGGGGCCTTCCTTTGCATCAGGCACGGCATACCTCTGCAGGTTTCGGACATACCCGTCCGCGGAAAAACGCAGATCCGCAATATCTTGCTTCCAAACGAGACTAGGGCTAGACCCTTGGCGTTTCGTGCCAAGTTGGCCACTTGGGCGTCGTTGACCTCGCTCAGCGTCAAGATGCTGAGCATGCCGGTGCGCGAACACGACGACGATGCGCTACTGGCTCTGTACCGTGCGAAAGCCTTGGAACTTGGCTTCATCTTGCCTTCAGGCGACATCGCAGGTGTTTCTCTCGCCGCCAACCTCATAGACCACTTCACCATGCCTGTGTTGGTCGACGCTGGGTGCGAAATCGCTCCAGCTGCTCGCGCATCATGGCCAGCGCTGATGGTTCGCCTGGGGGCGGGCATTCCGTTCACCACAGTCAAGCATGTCTTGATGCAGACATTCTTGTCTGAAGCCGTGCCCGAGACAGTGACGGTTAAGGGGCACTATGACAGTCCGGGCAAGAAGACAAGGGACTACGCGCATCTTGATCTTCGCTCGGCGGCGAAAGTGAAGACTTTCATTGCGCGGGCCGCCGCTCAGCGAGAACGGCATACGGTCGAAGCCATGTTGACGGAAATCGGCATCTGGTCCTCGTTCCGTCACAACCGAGAGCTGTTTCCACTGACCAATGCATTGGTGCAGGCGTTCCGGTCATCGGACCAGTCGGACCGCCAACTGGGCAGGAGGCAGTACTGGCGCGAGCGCGGCACCAAGCGTGCCAAGCAGCGAGAGCTTTGGGAAGCACTTCAGGCCACGCCGCTCGACAAAATCAAATTATCAAAGTGATGACGTACAATGGCTTTGAGGTCCCCTCGACGTACGGGCGGGATGACCGACGGTCATAGCGGAGAAGTGCCCGGTACCTT
This sequence comes from Malikia spinosa, assembly GCF_002980625.1. Lineage (GTDB taxonomy): Bacteria > Pseudomonadota > Gammaproteobacteria > Burkholderiales > Burkholderiaceae_C > Malikia > Malikia spinosa. The sequence goes on from NZ_PVLR01000057.1 coordinate 22,889, forward strand.
CCGCTACTCGGCCCACGGCGCTGGCTAGCGGGGCCTGACAAGATGCCCCATTGAATTGTCTATACGTATTTACAACTTAGGAGATACGTTATCAGCTGAGTGATAAGTGCCTGCCAAGTGGGCGGACAGAGGATGTTCGAGGTGCTTTCAAGTACGGGCCAAGTCGAACAGGTCGCAACTGAAGCTCTGGTAACCAACGGTGTGCCGTGCAGCACAGGTGCACTCTACGCGAGTGCTCTATGAGGGCGGTTTGGTGATGTGATCTTGCATAGCCGAGGACTTTTATCTGCAAGCGTTGGGAATCAAGCTGCTGCCGAAACGGTCAAACCGGCATGCGATCTTTAGAGCTCAACTGGCTGATGAAACCAGCATTCTTGTAACGGTGCTTGCCCTGATGGTAGTATTATGGACTCCGAAGAATACAGAGACTATCGAATGCTTGATGCTTTTAATACTATCCGCACATTGCTTGGTGAGCCACGTCACCCCGAGCTTAAGACGAAGAAGTACGACGATGAGTTGCTTCAAATGAAACCATCTGACGGACTCAAGACGGTGATACAACACCCGGTAGAATCGCTTCCGCATCCTGCAGTAACTCCCGAAGTAACTGAAGAAATGAAGCAACAAATTCACCTCTGGATTATTCGACTTAAAGATTGCGTTTATGCATTAGAGCGAAGTGAATTCGGAGATAAGTTAGAGAATGGAAAAATAAAACATACAAATCTAACTGGAGGCGAACCTGCATTTACCGGCGGAGAGCTTATCTGGATCACCGAGCGAGAGGTTATTGTTAATGGCTGCTCAGGGCGTTATGGACCAAAAAATGCTAATGAAATGACTACCGCAGCTAAAGCATTCTCGAATTCTGGCTACCGAACATGGACAACAGGGTACGATGAAGGTACCGGATACTGCTTCAGATTCGGTGCAAGCATCCCTGTGGAGGCGCTTCCACAATGAATACAAAAATAAAAAATATTTTACCGATCGATGTTAGCAATAACGTGATGTTCGTTCGCAGTCAGTCTCAGTTGGCCAAAGATAATCCTGCCGCCACAGGGCATAGACTCACCCGTTTCCAAGCAGAGGAAGCGTTTGGTCGTGACTTGGTACAGCAAGTAATGGATGAAGATGTAGTTAGCTTGATTCCGTCTTTCCATGAGCCTGCAAAAACAATTCAAACAAAACGCGAACAGCTCGGGCTTGAAATTAATCAATTAGCAAAATTCTTACACATCAATAGCGAGATCATCCGAGACGCCGAAACTCCAGGGAAAATTACTCCAATACAAACACTCAATAACCTGTGTCAAGTATTGGCTCTCGATGAAACGGTTCTTGGCTATCGACCCGCAGCAGGAAGCGATGAAACGCTAGGTGTCCGACTTAGAACGCTCTCTGAAGCAAGGGATGCCAGATCCTTTTCCAGCAATACTGTAATGGCCTTGGCCGAGGCGGCATGGATAATATCAAAGCAAATGACATTATCAGAGCTCATTGGCATGCCAATGCACAATTTAGTTACACCATCAAGTCGCCGGAATGGGGACTACCTCTATCCAGCATACGAAAAAGGTTACTTTCTTGCTGAGGAAACTAGAAGGCTTTTAGGCATGGATCCTGATGCCCCCATCAATAGCATGCGTGCATTGATCGAAGAAGAGCTAAATATCCCGCTAATTCAAATTACCTTGGATCCAAGATTTGCTGGAGCGACGATTGCTAACGGCACCTATCGAGGTATTATTGTTAATGAGCGAGGAAAAAACTCAGATGTCGCTATTCGAAGAATGACTATATGCCATGAGCTTGCTCACCTGCTTTGGGATCCCGATGAGCGACTGAACAAAGTAATCGTAGATGATTACACTGAAATTGATTCAGGAGCATTTCCTCCAAAAGATCCAGTGGAGATGCGAGCCAATGCGTTTGCTGTTGCATTTTTGGCTCCGCGATCTGCAGTCAAATCCATAGTTAAACAATCAAACAACTTGAGCGACGCAATTACAGAAGTAAGTCACCGTTTTGGCATTAGTATTTCTGCTGCCCGCCACCATGTTCATAATGTTACACGCATTGAAACTCAATCAATCAGAGTTAATGATGTCGATTTTGAAGAGTGGATCCCAGCCGAAAACAAGACAATTGATTATCTACCTGGGTTGGACGAATCTATTCCAATCTCTAGAAAAGGAATGTTTGCCGGCATCGTAGCCAAGGCTTACCTCAATGGTCAAATCTCCGCAGACACTGGATCGATGTGCCTAAAAACATCTTCAATAAAATTCGCAAATTCAGCCAAAAGCATTTCGGAGATGTGGAACTTCTCTTCAGATTAATTCAGGCAACATGACACCATATAACTTCATCCCATAATAAATAATTCAAATTAATGATGGAGAGTCCATCGCGGAGTTTCGTGTCACTGACTAAATCATGCTTCTTGGGCCTTTGATTTATTAGCGCACGCCGCCGTGTGTCAACAAGAGCTAACCTGACCTGCCCCCATCTGCCGTACCAGTCATAAAGCAGGAAGTCCGGGTTGCCACGGTTGCTGCGGAACAGAATCTAGCACTCGCCAAGTGCTATATCAAGGAGCACCCTGCTCCTACCATTCCCAACTCCGAGTTCTTCCAGCACTTCTTTCATCCAGACGTCCTACGTAGCCTCTGCGCAATCCGGGAAGGACTGAGCAGGTCAGGTGAGAGTCAGATGCGACCGCCATCTTGCGCGCGACCATGCTCGACAGCATGCCCCGCTGTATTGCCTATACGTATTTCCAACTTAGGAGATACGTATGAGCTGGGTGATAGGTGCCTGCCAAGCGGGTGGTCAGAGGATGTTCGAGTTGCTTTCAAGTACGGGCCAAGTCGAACAAGTCGCAGCTGAAGCTCTGGCCACCAGCGGTGTTCCGTGCGGCACAGGCGCGTCAACGCGGGTGGTCTATGAGGGCGACCTGGAAACGTGGTCCCGCGTAGCAGTGGACGAGTATCTGCAAGCGTTCGGAATCGAGCTGCCGCCGGGACTGTCAAACAGGCATTCGGTCTTCCTAGCGCAGCTGGCTGACGGAACCAGCATTTTTGTGCCGGCGCTTGCTCTCATGAGAGGGATCTTCCGGCCACACGAACTGCTGATGCCGCTGGCCTTCACACCAGGCAATGTCGACTTGATGGGGTTCGTGGACTATTCAAACGATCCGCCCACGATCGTCCTGGACGGCACAGAGCAAAGGAATCTCAACAAGCGTGATGCCGCCAGTCGTTACGAGCCCGTGCGCTGGATGCTCTCGTCAACATCAGCCAATCGATGCGCTCACAGCGTCTATCTGTACTCACTTAGCGGGCGGCTCGACCTGCGCCTACCGCAAGGTCAGTTCCGGTTAGTGCTCCATGGGCGACAAGTCGCGTCGAGTCTGTTTGTCACCAAGGTCACCGTTACCTGGGTCACAGTGCCCGTCGAGGACTCCGTCACCAGAGCAGAACATACACATGTTTTTCATCGCATGGCGGCTAAAGAACGCACAGTGCCCGCCTTGGCCGCTTTACCGCCTGTACCTGTTCTGCCTGACGGCCGTGTTGAACTGACAGATCTCGAATGGGACCGTATCAAGCCCTTGCTAGACAGCAAGAAGCGCAACCGTTCCATCCACTCCGGACGAGAGCTACTGAACCTCATGCTTTTCAAACTGTCTAGCGGCAGCTCGTGGAAGACTGTGACCCGGTCTTCTAACTTCCAGGAAACCACGCTTACTACCACCTTCAGGTACTGGCAACTGGATGGGCGTTTCTCCCGGGTCTTGTCAGAACTCATGCAGCTTCGAGGCACAACACGGAACCGTCCTGCGCAGTATCACAAATATCAATTTATAAAGAATTGCGAACGGCGGATACTGTCACCATCACCGCCAGTTATGGGGAGATGAGGCAGTGTGAAGTCCATGATCTGCCGCCTTTTGCTCCGTTTGGCAAGCCTCATCAGCATCACACCTGCCCAGGCAGGCTTTGAACTGACGGACAAGGGGCCGATCAAGCCCGCGGCCTACGTCTAAGTCACCCGTGTCTATGCCCTATGTCGGGGACTGAATAGTTACGGAACCGCGTAGCCAACCTTGCAAATTATTAATTTTAATATATATTATGATGAAATTGGCACTCAAACAGATACCTCTGCTTACCCTCTTCCGGCCAAATTAAAAATTGCCACCACCCAGCAAAATCAGTCATGTCAGGCACTCCCATTTCGTGTGCTATACTTAATCGATTCCGTATGGGCCAACCTATTTTTGTCCTGTCCGGAAGACATGTGAGGGCTAGCGTGGATCAACGTAGATGTGCTGCCCACAGCACCTATGAATCGGCCACCTTGTAGCTCGTCTTCACGATGTGGGGTAGATTTTTTTGAAAAGGGCACTCTGTGCCCTTTTCCATTGGAGGGCCAGATGAATTTATTGCTTTGGCAGCCGATCGTTCGAAAAGCACTGGAGGAAGGCATCGAGATCTCAGCAGGGCCGATACCCGGGGCGCGACTGAGGCAACTCATTGCCCGGTACGCAGCAGATGCGAATCTTTCGTTTCCCCCAGATCCAGACAGTACTTTTAGTAGTTTTCTTGACCATTTCCAGGATCTGCTATTCGTTCAGCGTCGTCCTGGTCATGACATGTTGGTTGTGCCAGGGGATCGGGTGGCCTTGCTGTCAGCGACCAAGGATACACCACAGAGCGCAGTACTTCGAAGGGATCTCTTTGAGGCACTCACTATCATCCCCAAGGAAGGCGCCGCCGGGCCACTGTACATCCGCAGTTCTGACAGCGTTTTTTGGCCTATGCCCGGGATTGAGACTCCAGCTGATGCGGTCGTGTTGCCATTCTCCACCCGGGATTTGGCTTTAGAGGACCGACGAGAGTTCGTAGCCCAAACGCGCTCAAAGCAACTCAGAACAAGCCTTGAAACGAGCTTGACCCATTCGAAGCCACTCCACTCTTTCTCGGAAGCCGTCAGAGCCCATGGACTGGCTCGGGAGTGGCACCAATTTCGATTGGGCAAGCTTCTTGAGCGGCTAAAGCGCTGGAGCGAGGAGAAGGCTGTGCCTTGGAGGACAGTCTGGTTTCTCGAATCAGAGCAAGTCGCCACCCAATCGCTAGGGACAGCCCCGGGGCCGACTGGGGCCAGCAACGTGCAAGATTTTTTTGCTGCACTGGCGGTCGTGCTCAAGGAAGGGGATCTTGCGCGTATAAGCATCCCGCTTGATCTAGTCGCAAAGGCGTGGTCTCAACGGAGTTGATCATGCCGCATGCGCTGATTGCTGGTGTGCCCATGGGGTGGTCTCGGCAGGTACGAGGTGCGCTGGACAAAGTCAAGGTTCCTGACTGGACTTTCTCAGTCTTTCCCGGGTCAGATCCAAAGATCGCCGGCATCTCCGACAAGCAACTGCCAGACTTACTCGCTGATGCAGCCAAGCGAGGAGGCGCACATGTGTTCTGCGTCTCGGACGGGCGCGACCGTCAGAGAATTGCAACTGCAATACGAGAGCATTTCAGATTTCGCTGGCTAGCGTCGGATGTCGTGCGTACTGCTACTACTCAGTCGGAACCACTTGTCAAGGATATAGAACGGGCAATCAAGGAAGAAATCGAGTGGCGCAACGCGCTCCATCCGATAGTGAAGAGCTCTCCTCTAGCACTGCCGCAGAGAGGCTTTTCTGCGGAACGATCTGTCGAGGCGATATGGTCTATGAGCGAGTCATTCAACAAGGAAGATGGGTTCTTTGCCAAAGTAGGAGAGGCTTTGGAACAATTTCGGATGCAGCATTTAAAAAAGTGGGATAAACACCGAGAGCGTTTCTTCATCGACCTTAGCAACAGAGTGTGGAAAGACGATGGCCCTTACCACGGAGATGCGCCATTTCCGCGCGACTGGAAGTATTCGAGCGCCCTTCCGGAACGCTTTCACTTTGATGTGCAGCACGCCCAGAGGAAGGCTTTCAACTTCAATGATAGAGCAGGACGCGGAAAATCAGTTGCAACCTCCAAGCACTGCAACGTTGATGCTCATGGCTACCTCAGATAACGGTCAATCTGTTCTGTGATGAGAACCAGCATTCGCTAGATTTACGACCCAGTTACCTCTAGAGGTTCGTCGCGCTCTGACCGAACTCAGCTGCTTGCTGTAGATCTCCATGGCTTGATGGTCTAGTCGGCTTGGTGGGGATCGAATTACCTATACGAGCAACCAAGTTCTTTGCAAGTGCTGGCGTTTGGGCCGCGACTTCAGCACCACGCGCTTCCTGCGCCACATAGACGGTTTGATCTTCCGCAGTGGACGCCTAGGGCCCGGAAGGCTCTGGCGACTGCGGAGGCTCAACCCGTGCAATTACTGCAGTTTCCGGCTCGGGTACATTGCCATCAAACATGAGATACGGCGTCACCGTGCACTTGAGCGCATCCAGCTTCACAGCCCGCCGTTGGTCTGGTCGAGCTGACAGGGCTAAACCCGCCTGAACGGCTTGGGCCAAGGCATTACCTAGGGCGTTAAGCCGCACCTCGCGCAGCTTCTCAAGCGGTGGGTAAGGCGACTCCTCGCCCGCGGTGGAGACAACCAGGTTCCCTGTCAGGTCTGCAATCTCGGCCAGGAACCATTCCGCGTTGGCACTCGGATGCCGCAATGCACCTTCAACGAGGTGACCCAAAAGTTCGGCAAACGCTTTCACTTGCGAGTGATGGGCCGCCAGCAGGCTCAAGAACTCGAACACCACGCGAGCGGCACTGACGAACTCAGTGTCAGGGCTTGCCAAGTACTCCTTGAGCCGTTGAACGCCATATCGCAAGGTGAACCCGCCTTGCAAGGTCATCCACAACAGGTCATATGCCGCCAACGACACGAAGGTGCGATTGCCAAGAAACTGTCGCAGCACTGCTTGGCGGTAGTCTCTCGGTCGAATCATCCCTTTGCTGCCCGCGTGCATCAGCAGCACCTGGGGCCACACCGAAGGTCGCTTGAAGGTGACAGTAGCCAGTTGTGCCAGCCGGCCATCGACAGTCAACAGCGTCGCATCCAGTTCAGCGACTAGCAGCAGCGCGGAATACTCTTCCGCTTCAAGCGCCTCTTCCGCGTTCTCCAGGCCCTCTGGCAGTGCTTCCGGACCGTAGGCAGGAAGGACTTCGCAATGCGCACGAACTGCTTCGACTGTAGCCTGCAGAAACGCCACGCGACGCTCTTTGTCTAGGCTGCTGTACTCGACGAAGCGCATCTCCCCGTCGTCATCAAACATGTGACCGTTCTCGCCGACCGACTGCGCCTCTTCGAGACTGTCTTCCAGGACTTCTAACGTCTTGGTAGAGCAGTAGACCTTTGGCAGAACTGCAAGGGCGCTCTGGCAGCCAATACGCGTGAGCTCCACGATGGTTACAGCATCAACCACGTACGTCGCATCGGGCCGCTCCAAGAGCTGGGCAGAGCTTTGACGGTCGTCACTAGTGCCGCCAGACACAAAGAGCTTGGGGCCAGAGTTTGGCCATCCGGTGACAACGTCGACCACGCTTCTACCAAGCATTCGAGCGACGATGCCCAAGGTGAGAGGGCCATTCTGATAGGCGTCCATGACCATCTTTGAGTAGTCGGACTGGCGCTTGAGCACTGCGTGTACATGCGAAAAGTCAGCGCCATCCTCTTTGGTCGGAACCGGAACAGAAAAGAACACTGAGTCCTTCGACATCGACGTTTGGACACGTTCTTGCGCAACCTGCAGCAAATGTCGATATGCCGAAGTGATGCTCTGAACTGTGTATGCACGCGTAGTGCCCAGCCCACCCGGCAACTCGACTTCGGCTCCGAGAGCAGCACCCAATAGCGCCTGGACTTCGCCACTGTCATGCGGGTAAAACCCATCGCGGTTCGGCAGAGACTCCGAATTTTCCGGGTCGAGGGAAATCGTAAGTACAGCCCCAAACTCATCCTGCAATTGAACAGTCGAACCCGGTACGACCGCCAGCAGAGACTCCTCCATGTTTGGAAGGTTGGCCCGACATGCAACGAAGCCGACGAAGTAGCCAGACGCTGCCTCGAGTGCATCCATGTTTCGGCGGAACTGCCGATACAGCCGCAACATGCCCGACTCGCGCCGGTCGTACTTCAACTCGAGCGAGGCAAGCTGTGCGATTTGTCGATGAGGCCCCTCAAGTTCGTCAGGCAAAGCTTCCAGATCCTGGTGGAAGCGAAGCATCCTCTTGGTCTTGAGGTCCAGAACGAGTTTGAGCAGCCAACCGCCAGAACTCTTGGGAGCACTTTCGCACTGCCGGTCCGCCAACGGCACAATAAAGTCCCAGTCAGCCGCCTGCTGCCCCAGCTCAAGCGCAAGCCCCCGGACATGGTCGTCGGCAGCCCAATCACCGGGCAAAGCCGTCAGCAATTGACGTGCCTTTTTGCGCGCACCGCTGCGAACATAGCAAGCTAGGAGCCGAACATGGAGCTCGGTTCGGTGCCCAAGCGGCGCAAACTTCTCGTAGATTCGCGCCGCTTCAGCGTACTTACGCACCGCGTAGTACAGGTCAGCGAGTTGAAGTGCCGCCGGTCCCTGACTCAAATCGGGAACAAGCTCCTTTGCTCGGGTAGTCGCAGCATCGCATTCTGCGTCTTCACCCACCAAGTGAAGAATGCGCGCGCCACCGCAGATGAGTGGAAGGCTGTCCGTAGAGGTCCAGTTGACCGCTTTGACTTCCGCCGTCGCCTGAGCCCTGCCGCCCTTCGACCGGCACAGCGCATTCCACCGCATCGCCTGCATGACGTCGAGCACCTTGGGCTCGGAGCACGGGACTCTCTGGATAGCAGCAATAGCCGCATCAACAAGGGCGACATCGCCAGCATCGGATGCGACCTCTGTGACCAGTATCAGCGCCTCCTCTTCAAGCTGGTCCAGCCAGGCACGACCTTTGACCAGAATCTCGTCAAGGCGGTCTAGCCGTCTGTAAGCATCTAGAGTCACGCACAAAAGCTTCGGGCTCAACGCATCGGCATGCCTGGCCTCCTCGACGAGCTTTAATGCTTCTTCAGCTTGACCCGAAAGGTTGTACGCGTAGGCCAGATGCACCAGCGTGTCCGCACGAGCCTCTGTGCTTTGAATGTCCCAGAGTCGCTCCTTACGCGGCGTAAGGTACGAAATCGCCCGCTTCAATGCCTCTAGATTCGAATTTGGCCGAAGTTCAAACGCGCTTTGGATAGGGTCCGCCGTCGCAACCTCCAGCGCCATCGCAAGTGCAGTTCTTCGGACAAAAAAACCCGCTTCAGGCAAATCGAGTGCGGGCCCAATGGTCTGATTGGCACCTGCGAGGTCGCCCACCATCTTGCGCGCCAACGCCAATGTCTGCAGCACATCGCAGTTGGAACGCATAGCCGCCGGCACATCCGTCAGCTTGATTTCCTCACCCTTGAACATGCGCGCGTTCGTGTACGCAATCCAAACGTGCACAGAGGTCGGAAATCTATCGACCGACTTGCGGCCCGCAGCGACAGCGCCTGCAATGTCAGCATCAAGCAGCAGTCCGCGAACACCTGCCGCAGCCATCTTTTCATCCTCGGGATAGAGCTCAGCCGCCTTCAGAAAGTCGTTGACTGCGGCCTTTCCACCTTCCAAGTGCCAAGTGCACAGCGCGCGCTGCAAATACCAGCGGGCCTGCTGATGCAAGTCGAGCAACCCCATATCCGACCCCAGGCGGGTCACAGCTTCCAGCCCATCTCGAAAACGGCAAGCCTTCAACATTTCATTGATGGCATCGAGTTGGCTCGAGATGAATTTATTGACGGAATCAGGTCGTGCGCCCGGCAGGCCGGTGACTATGTCTAACTTCGATTCAATCCTCAGCACTGTCGCTTGAAGAGCTAGATTGCTGTCTCTTTGTTCATGGAACATTGCGCCAGGAGCGTTGGGTGCGTAGTCTCGCTGCAACTTCCCATTACCTCGAATATGGCGACAGATGTCATCCCAAAATTCGACTTCGACGGGAAACTGCCCTGCCGCAACTCGTATGTCAGACAGAGTTTGGACGTCGTGCAAGAGCGTCGCGTCAGCAGCTGCTGTAGTCGCGACGATGAGCTTGATGATGGGTACTTTCTTCTTCTCCGCTCGCTCGAGCTCCTTCTCGACCATCTTAAGCGTCAGCGCGCCATCAACATATCGCTTGGACTGGATGCCGAGCCGGCCGGCAGACGAGTTCACGAAAACGTCGACGCCACCCTGAGCTTGCCCCCGCCTGCCGTTTATTTTGGGCATCAGGTCGCCGAACAGCTCGCCATAAATTCGGGCGCACATATCCTCGAAGGCCGAGTCATCTATTGGTTTCGAGATTTCGAACTGCACTGCGTGCATGTGGCTCCTTGTTCTGCCGACTCCTTGTGCTTGGCTCTACAGCACGAGACCGTCCCCTTGGCACCAGTTGTTGGCTTAGCCGCGCAATCAATAGCTAATCAGACCGCTTTCCGCCTTTGAGTCATATTTTACCCGGGACTGGTTATGTATCCAGTGCGTAGGGATTCAAGTTTCCTCACGAGTTAGCCCATCTACACAGCCTGCAGCGATTAGCGCACTCTGTGACGTAGCGGGCCAGTCCTGCAGCGCTTGTGCCTTCGCCATGGTGGGTCAGCTGCTCGACGCAAGCGAACAGCAGGCCCGGACGGACCGCCACCTGCTCCGCGGCTCTTCGCCTGCAATGTAGCTAGGTTGGTCCGCTCCGGTCTGCCCCGACCCACACCCCGAAGAGATTTCGAAACCCTGAGGCTGGATGAGTACCTCATTGACGCGCCAGACCGCACTACCTTGCACCATGTTCGCGGCGATTCTGAACTGATCTGCCCCTCCTTCTGCTATGCCGGTGATTCGGCTGCTCCGCAGCGATGGCATGTAGCTTCTTCAAAGGAACGCAAGGGAAACATCAGTGAAAGCCTATCGATCAGCGGGTCGTCAGTGCCTCGAGAGCTCCACAAATGCGTGCAGTGCCGTTCGCATCTGCGCCAGCAACAGAACGATTTCGACTTTCTTCGCTCTCAGGATCGTTTGGATATCGACGTACGGCCGCTCCATGTTGTCGAACTTCCACCGCCAGCCGGAAGGGATATAGTGCGCGTCTGAAATGGCCGTCCAAACCTTCTTGATGGCGCCGTGAAGCGCCCTCAGCGCGGTCAGCGTCTCATGGTCATAGCAAACGAGTTCTGCCCGGCTGCTGGCGACCACGAACTCGCGGAGTGCGTTGTAGCACACGGCATCAATCTCAGTGGCGAGCTCCTCGTCGGAATTATCCAACCAATTGAGCAACCTAGCGTGCTGCCTCAGGTAGTCCTGGCCAAAGTTCGGCGGCGCCGACGGGAAGAACCGCGGATCGAAGATGCTTGGATGCTGAGCGATGAGGTGAAGGCGGTTCACGAGAAGCACGCGCAGACCCTCTAGGTCAAAGAGGTCTAGGGACCAGCCGTAGGTTGCTCGGATGTATGCGAACGCCTTTTCCTTCTCGGCGGCGGACAGGTGCGACGTGCATGCATAGACAAGCTTCCTTACCCCCGTCTGCGTTTCAGCCACCCGAGTGCTGTCCGACTTCAGCTTCGGGAACCATTTCTCGTTCACCGTGAACGCGAACACGATGACACCACCCTGGCCGTCGTCTCGCAAGATGGCGTCTAGGCCGTCGTCTCCTGTGCCACCCAGAGGCTCGATTCTCGGGTAATCCGCATCTGAAAGAAGTGCGCAGCAAAGCCGCTCGAACTGACGGTAATCAGTAAGACGCTCAAGACAAGTGGTGATGGGGTCGGCTGGCATGTGACAATTCTAATGGATGATACTCCCAATCTCTTCTTCCACGGTCTTTCGGGCAGCCCGAAAAATGAGACCCTGATGAAAGCTGGGTCTCATAAAAACCTTTTCGCTGTCATCACGTCTAGACTCCTTCTCAGGAAGGAAAAGACGAGAAGCTAGCTGCACAAACGCAGAGTTGGCAAGGCCTATTCACAACATAGACGACAGGAAGGAACCTATGTCTGAAAGCGGTGGCGGTGGCGGTGGCGGTGGCGGTGGCGGTGGCGGTGGCACAACAGTTTCACCTGTGGCGGCATCTGGATTTTCGCGTTGCGCGCCGCCTTGGGCTCGCTTCTGAAAGCTGAGTCGCGGAAAGCGGCCATTGGCGAACTTCAGCTCACAACCTAAGCCAGTCATCGGTGGCAGGGTTCTGGCCGCCTGCTCCTGACCGGAGCTCCAGTTCGGTGCTGTCCAATATTGTCTCCAGGCACACTTGCCCTGGCATGCCCAAGTCAATGTTTCGTCTTTGGAGAGCAGCTGGTCGTCTGTCGTGTTTTTTGCAGAACAGGCCATGGCAGGGGTACCGGTTGTCGTGATTTTTGAATTAAGACGAATGTTTTGTCGTCTTTTTTGAAATAACATCGCCACCGCATGAGGCCGTTAGCCAAGGCCACGGCGGCAATCGAGACTCCGGGTTGCAGGCAAGCCTCGATGACAGAAGCTTGAAACTCATGGGGACCCCGCTGGCGTCCGCCTGGGAGCTGGGCGAAGTTGGTGTTCATGTGTCCGCGTGTAGATAAGCGGACACAAGTATCCTTCAGGGCATCCGCCTGCGGCGGACGAAGAGAAAACGACGCACGATCTGGTGCAAGATCTGGTCGAAATGGATGCGCTTGGCTTGTACTGATACCGACTGGGGTCGGTAATGCACCAGGATGATCCACTTGTGCACCATGTTGGCGATGTGCCCGTTGAGTCCAGACCGCAGCGACACCAACGTCCAACTGGACGGCTAGGCGATTTTTGTGTTCATGTGTCCGCTTAAATATTAGCGGATACAAGCATTCTTCGAGGGTGAAGTTACTCTCAAGACTGGGTTCGCCGGACCAGTCACTTACCTCAGAACAGAACTTTATTGTCAGTTACCGCCGACTGCAGAACAGATCTTTAATGTCATAGAAAAATTACTGAAAAGTTAATTATTAAATTAAATCAACAATTTACCAGAACAGAACTTTAATGTCTGTGACCAAATCGATCGCGGCCTGGTCGCCGACCACCAGCGCAGCCAGCACGCCGGCGGCGCGCGCATCCGGCACCGCGGCCTGGATCGCGGCGCGCACCGCCTGGCGCGCCTGCGCCACCGGCAACCAGACCTGGCCGGGCAGCAGCCGCGGCGCCGGCTGGGCGCGGCCCTCGCGCACCGAGCCGGTGGCCTGCAAGCCCTGCTCCCACAGCCACAGCTCGAGGTCGAAGCCCTGCGGATTGGCCAGGCCATGCGGGCGCTGCAGCCGCGCGACCAGTTCCCAGCGCTGCCCGGGCAGCAGGGTCGGCGGCGCGATCGGTGTCTGTTTCGTTGGCTTCGCTGGCTGCGCCTGGGCCTGGGCCTGGGCCTGGGCCTGGGCCTGGGCATCGGATTCTGCACTGCGGCTCCACCAGCCGAGCTGAACCCGGCTGGGCGGATCGACCAGCAGACCGTTCCAGCGCGCCGACTCGACGGCGAACTCGAACTGCACGCCGCGCTCACCTGGGCGCGGCAGCCCCGCCACATAGCCCACCAGCAGCAGCTCCTGGCCGTCGAGCGCCGCGGGCAGCACCTGGCCGAGGCGCTCGAGCGCGCGCAGGCCGGTCGAGCCGGCCATCAGCGCCAGCGCTGCAAAGGCCGCAAGCGCAGGGCGCAGCCAGACCCCGGCAACTGCCGACCGCGTCCATCCACGATGGGCCCCCAGCCCGCCTGGTCCGCCACTTCCAGCATTCCGGCGGCGAATCATCCAGGACAGCCCGGCCAGCCCACCCCCCAGCAGCAGCAGGCCCAGATAGGCGCGCGCGCTCCAGAGCGAGGGCTGCTGCAGCTGCAGCGCCACCCCCGTCACCGCGCCGAGCAGCGGAGCGATCATGACCCGGTCAATCCTTGACCATAATCAACAGATTCGTCATACAGACTGGCGCGCAACTTGCTAGGATGCTGTGAGCCAGATCCCTCCGATCGAGACGGTCCATATTCCCCAGCCTCCCATCCCTGAAAGTTACAGATGGCGATCCATGTTGCTCTGAATCACGTCACGCACTACCGCTATGACCGCCCGGTCAATCTCGGTCCCCAGGTCGTGCGGCTGCGTCCGGCGCCGCACAGCCGCACCAAGGTCCTGTCGTATTCGCAGAAGATAGAACCGGCCGAGCATTTCATCAACTGGCAGCAGGACCCGTTCTCGAACTACCAGGCGCGGCTGGTGTTCCCGAACCCGACGCGCGAGCTCAAGGTCACGGTCGACCTGGTGGTCGAGATGGCGGTGCACAACCCGTTCGACTTCTTCCTCGAGCCCAGCGCCGAGAACTTCCCCTTCGGCTACAGCCCCGAGCTGGAGGCCGAACTCGCGCCCTACCGCATCAAGTCCGAACTGACGCCGCTGCTGGCGGCCTACCTGAAACAGGTGGACCAGAAGGAGCAGCGCACGATCGACTTCCTGGTCGGCATCAACCAGAAGCTGCAGCAGGACATCTCCTACACGATCCGGATGGAGCCGGGCGTGCAGACGCCCGAGGACACGCTGACCAAGCGCAGCGGCTCCTGCCGCGACACCGGCTGGCTGCTGGTGCAGCTGCTGCGCCAGCTCGGCCTGGCCGCGCGCTTCGTCTCGGGCTACCTGATCCAGCTGACCCCCGATGTCAAGGCCATCGACGGCCCGAGCGGCACCGAGGTCGACTTCACCGACCTGCACGCCTGGTGCGAGGTGTTCCTGCCTGGCGCGGGCTGGATCGGACTCGACCCGACCTCGGGCCTGCTGGCCGGCGAAGGCCATATCCCGCTGGCCTGCACGCCGCAACCCTCGAGCGCCGCGCCGATCGATGGCGCGCTCGACGAGTGCGAGGTCGAGTTCGAGCACCTGATGCAGGTCACGCGCATCTACGAGTCGCCGCGCGTGACCCGGCCCTACAGCGACGAGCAGTGGCAAGAGATCCTGGCGCTGGGCGAGCAGGTCGACCGGGATCTGGTTGCGGGTGACGTGCGCCTGACCATGGGCGGCGAGCCGACCTATGTCGCCACCCGCGACCGCGACGCGGCCGAATGGAACACCGACGCGCTCGGTCCCACCAAGCGCAACTACGCGACCGAGCTGCTCGGACGCCTGCGCGATCAATACGGCAGCGGCGGCTTCGTCCATCTGGGCCAGGGCAAGTGGTACCCGGGCGAGCAACTGCCGCGCTGGGCGCTGTCGCTCTACTGGCGTGCCGACGGCGAGCCGGTCTGGCACGATCAGACCCGCTTCGCCGACGAGCGCGACCCGGCCCGCTATACGGCCGAGGACGCGCAGCGCTTCACCGAGGCGCTGGCGCGCAAGCTCGGGCTGGCAACCGACTTCATCACCCCGGGTTACGAGGACAGCTGGTACTACCTGTGGCGCGAACGCAAGCTGCCGGTCAACGTCGACCCGTTCGACTCCAAGCTCGACGACGAGCTCGAGCGCGTGCGCCTGCGCCGCGTCTTCAGCCAGGGACTCGAGGCGGCGGTCGGCTATGTGCTGCCGCTGCAGGCCAGGCACGAGGTCCAGGCCAGCGGGCCGCGCTGGGGCACCGGCCCCTGGTTCTTCCGCGACGAGCGCATGTACCTGATCCCGGGTGATTCGCCGATGGGCTATCGGCTGCCGCTGGACTCGCTGCCCTGGGTGGCCGCGCGCGACTACCCCTATCACATCGAGCAGGACCCGAGCGTGGCGCGCGACCAGCTGCCCGCAGGCGCGGTGTTCTTGCAGCAGTACGCGCCGCACCAGTTCGGCGGCGGCTTCGCCGAGGGCGGCGTAGTGGCGATGCAGAACCGCGAGTACGGCTGGCACGAGGCCGCCCAGGGTTCAGGCCTGGACGGCAAGGCCGGTTCCGGGCTCGAGGCGGGCATTGACAGCGGCACTGGAACCGGCATCGGCAACGATCAGGCCAGCGGCCTGACATCGGCCGACGCGGCCCGTCAGCCAGCCCGCCACGAGTCGGCGCACTGGCTGACCCGCACCGCGCTGTGCGTCGAGGCGCGCGATCCGCAACGCGCCAACGGCCCGAAGGCCGAGGTCCGCCATGGCGGCGCCAGCTGCCACCTCTACGTCTTCATGCCGCCGCTGCAGCGCCTGGAGGACTACCTGAGCCTGCTGGCCGCGCTCGAAGCCACCGCGGTCGAGCTCGACGTCCAGATCGTGCTCGAAGGCTACCCGCCGCCGCGCGACCCGCGCCTCAAGCTGCTGCAAGTCACCCCCGACCCGGGCGTGATCGAGGTCAACATCCACCCGTCGAGCAGCTGGGCCGAGCTGGTCGAGCGCACCGAGTTCCTCTACGAGGCCGCGCACCAGACCCACCTCTGCGCCGAGAAGTTCATGACCGACGGCCGCCACACCGGCACCGGCGGCGGCAACCATTTCGTGCTCGGCGGCGCCACGCCCTCGGACTCGCCCTTCCTGCGCAAACCCGAGGTGCTGGCCAGCCTGCTGGCCTACTGGCACAACCACCCTTCCCTGAGCTATCTGTTCAGCGGCATGTTCATCGGCCCGACCAGCCAGGCGCCGCGCGTCGACGAAGCGCGCAACGACCAGCTCTACGAGCTCGAGATCGCGCTGGAGCAGATCGCGCGCAACCGCGAACTGCACGGCGAAGCGATGCCGCCCTGGCTGGTCGACCGCACGCTGCGCAACATCCTGATCGACATCACCGGCAACACGCATCGCAGCGAGTTCAGCATCGACAAGCTCTACTCGCCGGACTCGTCCACCGGACGGCTCGGCCTGCTCGAGCTGCGCGCCTTCGAGATGCCGCCACATGCCCGCATGAGCATCGCGCAGCAGCTGCTGCTGCGCGCGCTGGTGGCCCGCTTCTGGCAGCAGCCCCAGGTCGGCAAGCTGGCGCGCTGGGGCACCGAACTGCACGACCGCTTCCTGCTGCCGACCTTCGTGCAGATGGATTTCGACGATGTGCTCGACGACCTGGCCGCCTTCGGCTACCCGTTCGACAAGGCCTGGTTCGCGCCGCATTTCGAATTCCGCTTCCCGCTGGTGGGCCAGCTCGCGACGCGCGGCATCGAACTCACCTTGCGCAACGCGCTCGAGCCCTGGCATGTGATGGGCGAGGAAAACACCTCGGGCGGCACGGCGCGCTATGTCGACTCCTCGCTCGAGCGGCTCGAGGTCCGCGTCAGCGGCTGGAACGACACGCGCTACCTGCTGACCGTCAACGGCCGCGCGCTGCCGCTGCAGAGCACCGGCACCGTGGGCGACTATGTGGCTGGCGTGCGCTACAAGGCCTGGAACCCGCCGTCCTCGCTGCATCCGACCATCGGCGTGCACGCGCCGCTGGTGTTCGACATCGTCGACAGCTGGATGCAGCGCTCGCTGGGCGGCTGCCAGTACCATGTCACGCACCCGGGCGGTCGCAACTACGACAGCTTCCCGGTCAACTCCTACGAGGCCGAGAGCCGCCGCCTGGCGCGCTTCTTCCAGATGGGACACACGCCGGGCCGGATGCAGGCCGAGCCGGCGCAACCGAGCCGGGAGTTCCCGTTCACGCTCGACCTGCGGCGCTGAGGCTTGTCAAAAGGATGGGACTGGGCGGCGAAACAGGCATACTTCGGCTGTCTTCGTCGCTCGTGCACCGTCTCACCTTGAACGCCATCCCACTGCCCAGTCCTCCCGCCAGCCCGGCCTGCCCCCAAGCCCTGGCGCTCTCGCTTGCCCAATCGGTTGCACCGGGGCATCGCGACGAGTTGCGCGGCGGCCTGGCCGCGGCTGACGGACCAGAAGGCCTGGCGCCCGAGTGGGGCGAGTTTTTCGACCACCTGGGCGCAGAAGGCCTGGCCGACCTGAACCGGCGCGAGCAAAGCGTGGTGCGCCAGTTGCGCGACAACGGCGTGACCTACAACGTCTACGCCGACCAGGACAGCCAGCAGCGGCCCTGGTCGATCGACCTGTTTCCGCTGATCGTCCCGGCCGCCGAATGGAGCAAGATCGAAGCTGGCGTGCTGCAGCGGGCCAGGCTGCTCAACGCCATCATGGCCGACCTCTACGGCCCGCAGCAGCTGCTGGAGCAGGGTTTCCTGCCGCCCGCGCTGGTGCAGGGACACCCGGGCTATCTGCGCGCCATGCGTGGCCTGCGTCCGGCGGGCGACACCTGGCTGCATGTGGTCGCGGTCGACCTAGCCCATGGTCCCGACGGCCGCTGGCGGGTGGTCTCGCACCGCACCCAGTCGCCCTCGGGCCTGGGCTATCTGCTGGAAAACCGGATCACGATCGGGCGCCAGTTCCCGAACGCCTTCAACGCGATGAAGGTCCAGCGCCTGGGCGCGAGCTACAAGGCGCTGATGCAGGGCCTGCGCGCGCTCAGTCCCAAGGGTGCCGACGCGCGCATCGCGCTGCTGACACCCGGTCCCTACAACGAAACCTACTTCGAGCACGCCTACCTGGCGCGCTACCTGGGCCTGCCACTGGTCGAGGGCAACGACCTGACGGTGCGCGACCAGCGGGTCTACCTCAAGACCCTGCACGGGCTCGAGCCGGTCGACGTGCTGATCAAGCGCCTGGGCGACGAATGGCTGGACCCGCTCGAGCTGCGCTCGGAGTCGGCGCTCGGCGTGCCGGGCCTGATGCAGGCCGTGCGCGCCGGCCATGTCATGCTGGCCAATGCGCCGGGCTCGGCGCCGCTGGAGTCGAGCGCGATGCTGGGCTTCCTGCCCGCGATCAGCCGGCAGCTGCTCGGCGAGGAGCTGCACCTGAGCTCGCTGCCGACCTGGTGGTGTGGCGAAGCCGCCAGCCTGGCCGACGGCCTGCACCGGCTCGAGCGCAGCGTGGTCAAGCGCACCTACCCGCGCACCAGCAGCGAGACCGAGATCGGCCCGATGCTGAGCCCGAAGGCCATGGCCGAACTGCGCGAGCGCATCCGCAAGCAGCCCGACCAGTACACGCTGCAGTCCTATCTGCCGCTGTCCCAGCAGCCGACCTGGCGCGAAGGCGAGATCGTGCCGCGCGCGGTCATGCTGCGCGTGTTCGCGCTCTGCGACGGACCGCAATCCTGGCGCGTGCTGCCCGGCGGACTGGTGCGCATGGCGCCGCCCGGACAGGCGATCGCCTCGATGCAAAGCGGCGGCAGCAGCGCCGACTGCTGGGTCCAGACCGAGGGCGAGATCGACCGCACCAGCATGCTGCCCGATGCGCACAACGCGCGCGCCCATGCCCAGCAAAAGCGCATCGTCTCGAGCCGTTCGGCCGAAAACCTGTTCTGGCTTGGCCGCTACACCGAGCGCGCCGACAACAGCCTGCGGCTGGCCAGGCTGACACTGCGCCTGCTGCAGGGCGAACAACTCAACAGCGCCGACCTGCTGAAGTGGCTCAGCACGGCCGCACGCCGCCACGGCCTGGTCCCGTTCGATGCGCCCGATCCGGCCCAGTCGGTGCGCGGATTCGAGCGCCAGCTGATCCAGCAGCTCGGCGTCGGCTCGGGCGCCACCAGCGTCGGCTACAACCTGCGCGCACTGCGCCTGTCGGCCGACCAGGTGCGCGAACGCCTGTCGCTCGACCTGCGCGCGCTGATCGAGCGCGTCGACGCACAGTTCACGGCGCGCCATGCCCTGCTCTGCGCCGACGCCGAGTACGCACCGCAGGAAGCGCTCGACGCGCTCAACGAGGCCAGCGGGCTGCTGACCGCGATCACCGGCGAGCAGACCGACCGCATGGTGCGCGATGACGGCTGGCGCATGCTCAGCATCGGCCGCCACATCGAGCGCTTGCACACGCTGGCGGGCTCGCTGGCGCTGGCGATGGAGAGCGGCTGCCTGCGCCATGACGACGGTTTCGAGGCCGTGCTGGCACTGTTTGACAGCACGATCACCTTCCACTACCAGTACCAGCAGCGGCGCGACCGCACCGCGCTGCTCGACGTGCTGATCGTCAACCGCGACAACCCGCGCTCGCTGGGCTGGGTGCTGTCGACGCTGCGTTCGCGCCTGTCCAAGCTGCCGCGCGCCAAGGAGGACGGGATCAAGCTCAAGAGCCTGCTGCCCGACCCCGACGACTGGACACTGGACCAGCTCATGGAGCCGCCGCTGCTGCCGCTGATGCGCCAGATCGAGGGCTCGATGCTGATGCTGTCGACCCAGCTCGCGCAGCGCTATTTCAGCCACGCCGACCGCGTCAACACCAGCCTGATGGCCTGATCCCCATGCTGCTGCGCATCGTCCACCACACCCGCTACCGTTACCAGACCCCGGTGCTGCTGGCCCAGCACCTGGCCCACCTGCGCCCGCTGGAATGGCAGGGCCAGCAGGTGCTCGAGCACCATTTGAGCGTCAGCCCCGAACCCAGCCAGCTGCAGCAAGGCCTCGATGCCTTCGGCAACTGGCGCTGCTTCTTCGCGCTGCAAAGCGCGCACAAGACCCTCGATGTCGGCGCCGACAGCCTGGTGCAGACCCGCCCCCCCGCGCCGCTGCCCGATTCGCCGCCCTGGGAAGCGGTCTGCGAGGGCTTTCGCTACCACGCCGGCGCGCGCTACCTGCCCGCGAGCGAATTCCTGTTCGCCTCGCCCTATGTGCCGCGCGACGAGGCCTTCGCCGCCTTCGCGCGTCCGGTCTTCACGCCCGGGCGGCCGCTGCTGGAGGCCTGCGAGGCACTGTGCAGCAAGATTCACACCGATCTCAAGTACGAGACCGCCAGCACCGAGGTCAACACGCCCGCGCTCGAGGCGCTGGCGCAGGGCAAGGGCGTATGCCAGGACTTCGCCCACATCATGATCGGCTGCCTGCGCAGCCTGGGCCTGGCCGCACGCTACGTCAGCGGCTACCTGCTGACCCAGCCGCCGCCAGGACAACCGCGCCTGATCGGCGCCGACGCCTCCCATGCCTGGGTCTCGGTCTGGTGCGACGGCGCCTGGCATGACTTCGACCCGACCAACGACCGCTGCGGCAGCCCGAGTCCGGGCGAGGACTATGTCACGCTGACGCTGGGCCGCGACTTCGGCGATGTCTCGCCGCTGCGCGGCGTGATCCAGGGCGGCGGCGCGCACCTGCTGCAGGTCGATGTGACGGTGGCGCCGCCCGGGGAGTACCCGGACCAGGACCTCGTGCCCCCCGCTTGAAGCCGCCTGACGGGAAGTCTCGGTACGACTTCCCAGCCCTCTCGGTCGCCACCGGCCGGCCCTCCAGGCAAGACTTGCACATGACGGCCGATGCCGCAGCGCTGCGACTTGTTGGCAAGATAAAATTTCCGATTTCAACAACAAAATCGGTTTTCCGCTGACCTTCTGGCCAAGCCATGTCCTTGCCGATCATTCAGTTCAAGCTCAAATCCAAGCTGACGGCTTTGGTGATCGGCCTTGTCGTTTTCCTGACCACGATCCTGGGCTTCTACTTCGACGGCGTGCTCAAGGCCCATTTCCGCGAACAGGCCCAGCAGCAGCTACAGCATGGCTTCGACCGTCTCGCGCTGCACCTCGAACAGACCGAGGCCGAGCTGCGCGAAGGCGTGGCTTTCGTGCAGCAGGACCTGCAGTTCATCGCCTCGATGGATCTGATCGACCGATACCAGGACAAGAGCCAGTACAACAGCTTCCTGATCGACGAGGAAAAAAAGAGCCTCGCAAACGCCCTGCTCACGCATGCCAAGCTCGCCTTCCACCACAGCGCGGTGCTCTACGACCGCCACGGCGAGCTGATCGCCTATGTCCGCAAGGCGCAAGGCCGCTACCGGCTGACCTACATCACGTTCGCCGACGGCCAGGCCGCCGCGCAGCAGCGCGACGAAGGCGAGCTGCTCTACGCGCCGGCCCCGCTGCCGCCCCAGAACGGCTTGGTGCGCCTGCAGCACCCGAGCTACCGGAAACGCGGACCTGATGGCACGATCATCATCAGTTACCACCCGCTCGACGACAGGCTGCTGATCCGCTCCCACCTGAGCATAATGCGCGACGATGCAGGGGAAATCATCGGTCATATCGAGATGAACCGGGTCATCGACCGCAGCTTCTTCGAGAGCTTTTCGCGCGATCTCGGCTATGCCATGAGCGCCAGCTTCGTGAGTCCGCGTGCCGATCGCGCACAGCAGTTGGACGCCAACCTCACGGCTCCGCCGATTGCGCTGATCGAGAACCGCGACACCTTCATCGGCGTCATCAGCAAGCCGACCACAAGCGGGACGGTCTATTTCACCGCCCAGCTACCCCATGCCCAGGGCGAAAAGCTGCTGAACCGCAACCAGCGGCAACTGGTGGGACTGCTGCTGCTGGCGATCGGCTGCACCCTGCTGCTGGCGCACTTCGTGCTGCGCCACCTGCTGGAGCGACCGCTGGCCGCACTGCGCCTGCAGATCGAGCGAATCCAGCAGCAAGATAGCTCCAAAGCCATGCTGGTCAAGAGCGGTGACGAGATCGAGGCGGTCTCGAGAACCCTCGACCAGCTGGCTGCAACCGTCAATGCGCGCGAGCAGGAGCTCGAGCAGCAGCGGCAGGACCTGGAAGACCTCCTGATCCAGCGCACCGCCGACCTCGCTGCGCTGCACGAGATCGGAATCCGCCTGCGTGACGCCAAGGAAGTGGCCGAAGGAGCCAACCAGGCCAAGTCCGAATTCCTCGCGGTCATGAGCCACGAGCTGCGCACCCCGATGAACGGCATCCTCGGTATGGCGCAGCTGCTCGACAGCCAGGAATTCAGCGCGGCCGACCGCCACAAGCACCTGCAGGTCCTGCTCGACTCCGGCCAGCAGCTGCAAGCCCTGCTCAACGACATCCTCAATTTTTCGCAGTCCGAAGCCGGTGAAGGCCCGCTGCAGCTGGTCGACTGCGCATTGCCCGGGCTGCTGCACGACTGCGTCGCGGTCTTCGAGGCCGCTGCACGCCACAAGCACCTGCAACTGAAAAGCCACTGCGAGCTGGGAACGCAAACCCATTACCGGGTCGATCCGCTGTGCCTGCGCCAGCTGCTGTCCAAGCTGATCGACAACGCGATCAAGTTCAGCCACGAAGGCCAGATCCGGGTCGAACTCAACGCCCTCGAGAGCGACGAGGACAGCACGCTGCTCGAGTTCTCGGTCAGCGACACCGGCATCGGCATCGCCGCCGAACAGCTCGGCACGGTCTTCGAGTGCTTCAAGCAACTCGATGGCTCGAGGACGCGCCGCTATGGCGGCAGCGGCCTCGGACTCGCGATCGCGAGCCAGCTCGCGCAGCGCATGGGCGGTGAGCTCGGCGTCAACTCCGAGCCCGGTCGCGGCTCGCGCTTCTGGTTGCGCCTGCGCGCGCCGCACGCCGGTCGCCAGCCCACGCAGATCGCACAGCCGGTCCTCGACCTCGATCAAGCCACCAAGGCACTCGGCGGCGACCAGGACCTGCTCAGGACGGTGCTCGCCAGTTTCCAGCAGGACTTCTCGGACGCCGCCGATCGGCTCAGCGCCATGCTCGCGCGCAAGGAGTTCGGGCCGGCACTGCGGTTGCTGCACACGATCAAGGGGCTCGCCCCTCTGTGCGGTGCTGGTGCGCTGCACCGCCTGGCGCTGCAATTCGAGCAAGGCCTCAAGCAAGGCGATCAGCGCCTGCTGCAGGCGTTCAACGCCTGCCTGCAGCAAGCGCTAGATGCGGCCCAAGCGCTGTGCGCGCCAACCGGTACCGCCCTGTCCAAGGCATCAGCCGCACCAGCCAGTCCAGACGAGCCAGACGCTGCCGGCATCAGGCTCGGCGAACTGCCGCCCCTGCTCGAAGCGCTCGCACACCTGCTCGAAGGCAACCAGGTCCGGTCCCAGCCCTGCAGCGAGGCGATCGAGGCGCTGCTGGCCGGCACCCGCTGGCAAGCCGACTACGCCCCGATCGGCGAAGCGATCGCGAACTTCGACTTCGAAATCGCGCTACAACAACTGCAGAACTTCGCCAGCAAGCACCAGCGCCACCGGCCCTGACACCGCCTGCAACCGGTCCCGCGAAGCGCTTGATAAATCAAAACAAGGAGTAACATGAGTCTGTCACACCCCCTCCCGCGTGTCCTGATCGTTGACGATACCCCCGCCAACATTAAGGTTCTGATCGCGATGCTGCAAGATGACTACGAGCTCAGCGCAGCGACTTCGGGCCAGCAGACGCTGAACCTGCTTGCCAAGGGCCAGAGGCCGGATCTGATCCTGCTCGATGTCATGATGCCAGGCATGGACGGCTACGAGGTCTGCGCCACGCTCAGGCGCGATGCGGCCACGCGCGACATCCCGGTGATCTTCGTGACTGCCAAGACCGACGCCGACAGTGAGGCGCTCGCGCTCGCCAGCGGCGGCGTGGACTTCATCCACAAACCGCTCAATCCGGTGGTCGTGCGCGCGCGTATCCGGCTTCACCTCGAACGGGCGCGCCAACAGCGCGAACTCGAGGCGCTCAACCTGCAACTGCAGCGCAGCCTGGCCGCCCGCATCGAGGTCGAGCAGGAACTCGCCGACTGGCGCGCGCGCGAAATGGAATTCTGCTCAACGATTCAGCAGCAACTGCTGTTCGGCACCCCACCGCCGGACCTGCAAGGCTACTCGGTCGCCTACCACTCGGAACCCTCGCAGGGAGTGGACGGCGACTTCTACACCTTCACCAAGCTCGGTCCGACCTCCTTCGAAGTCCTGACCGGGGATGTGATGGGCAAGGGCCTGAAGGCCGCGATGACGGCCGCTGGCATCAAGAGCGCCTACGACAAGGCCTTGGCCCGGCTGTGCGCCAAGTGCCTGGCCGGCCTGCCATCGCCGGCCGAACTGGTCAACGCGATCCATGCCGACATCACGCCCCGGCTGATCCAGCTCGAGACCTTCGTGACAATGACACTGCTTCGCTTCGACAATGCCACGCAGACCGTTACCTGGGTCAACGCCGGCCATATGCCGACCCTGCTGGCGCCCAAGGACGGACGCGAGATCATCGACCTCATCGGCGGGAACATGCCATTGGGCATCCACGAGTCCGAAGTCTATGAGGAGCATGTCGATGCCTTCGAAATCGGTGACACGCTGCTGCTTTACTCGGACGGCATCTCCGAGGCCGTTGATCCGGAGAATGTTCCGTATGGAGACGAGCGCGTCAAGCGCATCCTCGACCTGGGCCAGCGCAGCCACGCCAAGCCCCCGATGATCATGAACTCCCTGCGCAGCGACCTCGCCGACTACACCCAGGTCACTGCCGGCGCCGACGACAAGACCGTGATCGTGATCCAGGCCACGCCGATACCGGCTGCGCCGCCCTCTGACCGTCCCGGGGGCGATCTGGACCGGTCTCTGTGCATGAGCCCGCTCGGCAGCTGAGGCATGGCAATCCTTAGAATCGACCCATTTACCCCTGATCGGAGTCCCGAATGAGCGTTTACGCCCGCCTGCAAGCCCTGAACATCACCCTGCCCCCGGTCGCCGTGCCGGCTGCGGCCTACCTGCCCTATGTGCAAAGCGGCAAGCAGCTGTTCCTGAGCGGCCATATCGCCAAGCAGGACGGCAAGCCCTGGGTCGGCCAGCTCGGCCTGACCATGGCGACCGAGCAGGGGCGCGCCGCCGCACGCGCGGTCGCGATCGACCTGATGGGCACACTCGAACATGCCTGCCGCGCCGCCGGCACCGACCTCGACGGCATCAAGCGCCTCGTCAAGGTCATGAGCCTGGTCAACTCGACCTCGACCTTCACCGAACAGCACCTGGTCACCAACGGCTGCTCCGAGCTGCTCGGCGAGGTCTTCGGTGCGGCCGGCACCCATGCGCGCAGCGCCTTCGGCGTGGCGCAGATCCCGCTGGGTGCCTGCGTCGAGATCGAACTGATCGCCGAACTGGCCTGAACCATTGACCGGTCGGCGCGGTGGGTGCCCAGCCAGGCACGTCGCCCGCGCCGGCGGGTCAATCTGAAACAAACGCCAAATCTGTGCATATTGCGCAGACTTGGCTTGTTTTTTGCTTGCTTTTGGTGCAAGGCTGGACAAAAGCCGAAATCTGCATCAAGAATCCACTCTTTTCACCAAAAACAAGCATGGACGCACTAAAACAGGGCGCGGATGCCCTCTTCATCCTGCTCGGGGGCATCATGGTGCTGGCGATGCACGCCGGCTTCGCCTTTCTCGAGCTCGGCACGGTCCGGCAAAAGAACCAGGTCAACGCGCTGGTCAAGATCCTGGTCGACTTCTCGGTCTCGACTGTGGTCTATTTCCTGGTCGGCTATGGCGTGGCCTATGGCAGCGGCTTCCTGGTCGGCGCCGAAACGCTGGTGCAGAAGAACGGCTACGAGCTGGTCAAGTTCTTCTTCCTGCTGACCTTCGCAGCGGCGATTCCGGCCATCATCTCGGGCGGTATCGCCGAGCGCGCGCGCTTCTGGCCGCAACTGCTGGCTACCGCCGTCATCGTCGGCTTCGTCTATCCCTTCTTCGAGGGCATTGTCTGGAACCAGCATTTCGGCGTGCAGGCCTGGATCAAGCAGCTGACCGGCGCCGAATTCCATGACTTCGCCGGCTCGGTAGTGGTGCATGCCGTCGGCGGCTGGATCGCGCTCGGTGCCGTGCTGCTGCTGGGCCCGCGCGCCAACCGCTACCGCAAGGACGGCGCCATGAGCGCCCACCCGCCGTCGAACATCCCGTTCCTGGCGCTGGGCTCCTGGATCCTGATCGTCGGCTGGTTCGGCTTCAACGTCATGAGTGCACAGACGCTTGACAAGATCTCGGGCCTGGTGGCGGTCAACTCGCTGATGGCCATGGTCGGCGGCACGCTGGCCGCACTGGTCGCAGGCAAGAACGACCCCGGCTTCGTGCACAACGGCCCGCTGGCCGGCCTGGTTGCGGTCTGCGCCGGCTCGGACCTGATGCACCCGCTCGGTGCGCTGGCAGTCGGCGCAGTGGCCGGCCTGCTGTTCGTCGGCATGTTCACGCTGACGCAGAACCGCTGGAAGATCGACGACGTGCTCGGCGTCTGGCCGCTGCACGGCCTGTGCGGTGCCTGGGGCGGCATCGCGGCCGGCATCTTCGGCCTGCAGTCGATGGGCGGCCTGGGCGGCGTGAGCTTTGCCGGCCAGCTGCTCGGCACCGCCCTGGGCGTGGG
>NZ_PVLR01000058.1 GCF_002980625.1 Malikia spinosa
ACTTGTGTTAGCGGCTGTAAGCAAAGCTGGCAGCGCCGGCAGAATCGCGCTGCCTTATCCATGCTCAGGCCGTCTGAAATGGAATCGTTGAGGCAGGAGGTGCAGCAGGTGCCAGATCGGATGAGGGCAATCCTTGGCACAAGCTGTGCAAGGTCCTGACCGACGGTGACTTGTTGCGCGCTGCCATGAGCGTTCTCTGTGCCTGTTCATCGCACGCGGTCTATCTTCCCTGGTCCTTTGCCAGCCCCTCAGAAGGGTTTAGCGAGGGTTTTTGGCTTTCCGGCCAGGGCTCCTAGGAAGGCTTTGTCGGTGCATCCCCTGCAGACCGCATGATCGATTCCTATCGGACCGGCTGATCCACACGCGCAATCCATGACTGGGTCGAATGGCACGAAAACCCTGTGCCATTGGCTAGATGGCCACGCAGAAACGAAAAGCCCACTGTCGTGAAACAGTGGGCTTGAATTTTGGTGGCGCTTCAGGGATTCGAACCCCGGACCTGCGGATTATGATTCCGTCGCTCTAACCGGCTGAGCTAAAGCGCCAACAGGATTGAATTATAGGCACAAAAATGCAGTTTAGACAAAGTGCATGAAAATTTCTTGAAAAAAGTTCATTCCTGCAGCCAGCGGCGCTCCGGCACAGCGTTCGGCGCTGCTGCCGGGCGCTGAAGCTTGATGCTGTAGCGGGGCTGGGGCCAGTCCAGGGGGCATTTCAGCAGCCGGCCGTCGCGCGATACCAGGGCAGTCAAGGCACTGCGGCCCGAGGCATAGAGCGCGACCTCGTCGAGCTTGCGCACGCGCCAGGCCTGGGCCTCGGCGCCCGGCTCGGTGGGGGTCAGTTCCACGGCCAGCCATTCGTCTCCGGCGGCCAATCCGGCGGCTTCTGCCACCGTGCCGCGCAGCACGTTCTTGATCGTCAGTCCGCCGCTCTCGTTCACGCGCAGTCCCAGCCGCTGTGCCAGTGGCTCGGGTTCCTGCAGCCATTGCAGGCCATGGCGCTGCAGCAGTTCGGCCAGCGGCAGCTCGTCGGTGCCGTGCACCCAGTCCTGCAGTTCGGCGTCGTAGCGGCGCTTGCCCAGCTGCTTAAGCACCGCCAGCAGGTCGGATTCGCGCATCGGGCCGGCATCGCAGCGCTGCATCAGGGCCCGCATCACTCCGTCGAGGTCGCTGTGGCCTTCGGCACGCAGCGTCAGGTCGAGGCAGAGCGCCACCAGCGCGCCCTTGCCGTAGTAGCTGACGGTGGCGTTGGGGCTGTTTTCGTTGATCCGGTAGTACTTGACCCAGGCGTCGAAGCTGGCCTGTGCCACGCTTTGCACCTGGCGTCCCGGTGTCTGCAGCAGCTGGTTGATGGTCTTGCCCAGCAGTTGCAGGTAGGCCGATTCGTCGATCAGGCCGGCGCGCAGCAGCAGCAGGTCGTCGTAATAGCTCGTGAAGCCCTCGAAGAACCAGAGCAGTTCGGTGTAGTTCTCGCGGTCGTAGTCGTAGCGCTTGAATTCGCGCGGGCGCAGCCGCTTGACGTTCCAGGTGTGGAAATATTCGTGGCTGATCAGCCCGAGCAGTGTGGTGTAGCCGTCGCTGGCCTGGCGCCTGCTCGTAGCCGGAGTTTCCTGCGCAGAGCCGCGCCGCGGCAGGTCGCTGCGTTGGCAGACCAGCGCGGTCGAGTTGCGGTGTTCGAGGCCGCCGTAGCCGTCCTGGCTGGCGTGCAGCAGGAACAGGTAGCTCGTGAACGGTGGTGCTGCGCCGTCGGGGTGCCAGAAGGTGATCTCGGTCTCGCAGATGCGCTGCGTGTCGCGCAGCAGCTGCTCGCAGTCGGCAAAGTCGCCGGCGCCGCTGACGACCAGGCGATGCGGCACGCCGCGGACCTCGAACTGGCCGGACCAGAAGCGGCCGAGCTCGAATGGGCAATCGGCCAGTTCGTCGTAGTCGCGCGCCAGGTAGCGGCCGAAGCCGCGCCCATCAACCTTGGCCGGAGCCAGTCCGGTGGCGACCTGCCAGCCCGCGGTATGCGCGTTGTCGAGCAGCTCGAATGCATGCGGCTCCCGCTCGCGGCCCGGTACACGCAGGCACAGGCTGGTCGGGTTGAAGAAGCCGCGCTGTGCGTCCAGGAAGGCGGTGCGGACCGAAGCGTCGAAGGCGTAGACCTCGTAGCGCAGCTCCAGCGGGGCTTTGCCGCTGCCAGCAGGCAGTCTGGCTTCCCAGCTGTTCTTGTCGAGCTGCTCGAGCGCGACCGGCTGGCCGGCGATGCTGGCCTGCAGCCTTTGCAGATGCTGGGCGAATTCACGTACCAGATAGCTGCCGGGTATCCAGACCGGCAGGCTCAGGCGCTGGCGCGCGGCAGGCTGGTCGATCTCGAGCGTGATGCCGTACAGGTGCTGGTTCGGGTCCAGTACCGAGACCCGGTAGCGTATCTGGGCCTTCATGTCAGAGCGCGCCAGCAGCCAGGAAGCAGCTCAGCGCCGCCACGGTCGACAGGTGAAAGCGCAGCGTCAGCCAATGCTGCAGGCCGGCGCTCGGATAGAGCTTGCGGTCGATCAGGTAGCAGGCGATCAGCAGCAGGCCGAGCCAGATCAGTCCGGCCTGGGCCTGCAGCTTGACTTCGTCGATGCTGAGCTCTCCTTGCGCGATGTACCAGACCAGTCCCGACAGGATCGGGATCAGGATGCCGAGCCAGGCCAGCAGCGAGGCCGAGATGCCCCACCAGAGCGCGGGGACCTGATGTTCGTCCCGGTGCGAGGAGCCCGCTTCCGAATGCACCCAGGCTGCACCCCAGTGCACGCCGCCGAGGAAGGAGGCAATGATCGCGGCATAGCAGGCCAGTGCCGTCGCGACGAAGGGTTGCAGGTCGTTGTCGACCAGCAGCCAGACCATCAGGGCCAGCAGCACGAAGGGAATCAGGCCGGCTCGGCCCAGGGTCTTGATCAGTTGATGGTGGTCGATGGACTGGCTCATGGGGTCACTTGCTGTTGGCGAGGGCTTGTTCGATCTTCTCGAGCGGCACGGCACCGGGCAGGCGGGTGCCGTCCGGCAGGAAGCTGGTCGGCGTGCCGGTGATGCGGTGCTGCTTGCCCAGGGCCAGGTTGCGCTGGATGGCCGAGCTGTCGCAGCTGGCTGGGGTCGGTGCGATGTTGCGCAGCATCCAGTCCTCGAAGGCCTTGGCCTTGTCCTTGGCGCACCAGATCGCCTGTGACTTGGCTTGCGAGTCCGGTCCCAGCACCGGGTAGAGGAAAACATAGACCGTGACGTTGTCGATCTTGGCCAGATCCTTCTCGAAGCGCTTGCAGTAGCCGCAGTTCGGGTCCTCGAAGATCGCGATCCGGCGTTTGCCGTTGCCGCGCACGATAGTGAAGGCGTCCTTGAACGGCAGCGCCTTGAAATCGACCGCGCTGAGCTTGCTGACCCGCTCTTCGGTCAGGTTGCTGCGGGTGCGGGTGTCGATCAGCTCGCCCTGCAGCAGGTAGTTGCCCTCGGCGTCGGTGTAGAGGATGTCGCTCTGGTTGACGCGGACCTCGTACAGGCCGGGCATCGGGGTTTTGCTGACCTCGTCGATGCGCGGCAGGTTGGGCAGGCGTTCGGCCAGGTTCTTGCGGATCGCGGCTTCCTGGGCGGAAGCGCCGAGCGCTTGCGTGACCAGGGTGGCGGCCAGCAGGGTTCGGATCGTCAGGCGGATGAGGTTCATGGCGAAAAAAGAGGTTGAGGCCGTGGTGGAGCGTGAGCTGGGCAAGCCACTGGAAGGCTGGAGGTCAGGCGCCGCCCATGGCTTGTCTCATGGCCCAGCGCTTGATCGGCTGCAGCCGGTCGAAACCGCGCAGGCCCCAGCCACGCAGGGCCTGGATGCGGCTGTCTGGCGCGCTGAACAGGCCGAACAGGCCATCGGTCACGAGCGCCATCTGGGAGAAATCGGCCTGGCGCGCGCGCTCGTAACGGCGCAGCAGCTTTAAGTCGCCGAGTTCGCGCCAGTATTCGCGCTGGTGCAGCACCCGGGCTAGCTCGGCGACGTCGCCCAGGCCGACGTTGAGGCCCTGTCCAGCCAGCGGGTGCATCGCGTGTGCGGCGTCGCCGGCCAGCGCGACTCCGGACTTGACCCAGCGGTCGGCGCGCGAGAGTTCGAGTGGCCAGCCGGCTGGCTGGCCTTGCAGCGTCATGGCGCCGAGCGCCTGGTCGCAGGCCTGTTCGACCCCTTGCGCCAGTGCCGCAGGCGGCATCGCGAGCAGCTCGTGCGCGCGTGGGTGCGGCACCGACCAGACCAGCGCCACTTCATGGCCGCTGGCGCCACCCATGGGCAGCAGCGCCAGGATTTCGTCGCCGCGGAACCACTGGCGTGCCACGCCGCCGTGCGGCCGTTCGCATTGCAGCCTGGCCGCGATTGCCGTGTGGGGGTAGGGCTTGCTGTCGTAGTGAAAGCCGAAGGCTTCACGGCTGACGCTGCGCTTGCCTTCGCAGATCACGGTCAGCGCGGCGGCCGGGCGCTCTGGCAGCCATTCGATGCCGCCCTGATAGCGCACTGCCTGCGCAAGCCGGTCTTCCAGCGCCGGCACGTCGACGATCCAGTTCAGCGTGTCGGTGCCGGCTTCGCTCGCATCGAAGGTCAGCGCGGCGTTGGCGCTGGCGTCGCTGACCCACATGCGAGTGACCGGCGTCACCGGAGATGGGCCACTGCCGTCGGCATTCTCTGGCCAGACGCGCAGCGACTCGAGCAACTGGCGCGCGGCCAGGTTCAGCGCATAAGCGCGGATGTCGGGGCTGGCTGGCGCAGTCGGCCGCGCTGGCGTGACCAGCGCGATGCGCAGTCGGTCGCGCGCCAGCAGCAGCGCCAGAGTCAGTCCCACCACGCCACCGCCGAGGATGGCCACGTCGTACTTTTTGCTCATGGACGGATTGTAGGAGCAGGGCCCACAATGGCTGGGTGTGTGAATGAAGACCCGATATCGATATGCTCTCCATCCCCGACGACATGCTGCCGCTGCAGATCGAGCAGCTGTGGATCTACCCCATCAAGTCCTGCGCCGGCATCCGGCTTGAGCAGGCCGAGTTGCAACTGGCCGGCCTGGAATGGGATCGGGCCTGGATGGTGGTTGACGCGCAAGGCGAGTTCGTCTCGCAGCGCGAATTGCCGCGCATGGCGCTGATCCAGCCGGCGTTCCGGTTCGGCCAGCTCGAGCTCAGCGCGCCGGGCATGCTGCCGTTGCTGCTGGAACTGGAGCTCGACCCCGCCTCGCAGCGGCTGCCGGTCCAGGTCTGGGACGATCGAGTCCAGGCCTGGGACATGGGCGACGCGGCGGCGCAGTGGTGCAGCGAGTTCCTGCAGGCGGATCTGCGTCTGGTGCGCTTCGACCCCGCGGTGCGCCGACTGTCTTCCGAGCGCTGGACCCGCGGCGTCGAGGCACCGAACCGTTTCAGCGATGGTTTTCCGCTGTTGCTGCTGTCGAGTGCCTCGCTGGCCGATTTCAACCAGCGCTTGCAGGCCCTGGGCCAGGACCCGGTCGGCATCGAGCGCTTCCGGCCCAATCTGGTGCTCGGTGGCCTTGATGCGCATGACGAGGACCGGCTGGCCGAGCTGGTTTTCCCGCTGCAGGCGGGAGGCGAGGTCCGGCTGCAGCCGGTCAAGCCCTGCGCGCGTTGCGCCATTCCCAATATCGATCCGGTCACGGCCAAGTCCGATCCGGCAGTCGGCGACACCTTGCAGACCTATCGCCAGGATCGTCGCCTGCTGGGAGCGGTCACCTTCGGCATGAATGTCATCGTGCGCGAGGGTGCGGGCCGCCTGCTGCGTCAGGGGCAGGCTGGCTGGGGCCGCTGGGATGCCTGGGACGACTGAGTGTTGACGGCTTGGCCCGGTCTTGGCTGTCTGGCTGCAGGGCGAATGCCCGGCGCGTGACCCAGGATCATGCTTAGGACAAGACTAGGCGCCAACAGGTCCGGTCGGTACAATCATTCCATTTGTCGGCGCGCGCGAGCCATGGCCCGGTAGGGCATCGCGCCACACCGCCGACACGACACTGCAGGGCCCTCTCCTGCCTGGCTGAGGCTCATGGAGTCG
This sequence comes from Malikia spinosa, assembly GCF_002980625.1. Taxonomy (GTDB): domain Bacteria; phylum Pseudomonadota; class Gammaproteobacteria; order Burkholderiales; family Burkholderiaceae_C; genus Malikia; species Malikia spinosa. The sequence continues at coordinate 6,040 of NZ_PVLR01000058.1, forward strand.
AGCTGGCAGCGCAAGGGAAGGGGCTTGCATCTCAATTCCAAAGGACCCCCATGAGCTTGAAGTGCGGCATCGTCGGCCTGCCCAACGTCGGCAAATCCACCCTGTTCAACGCCCTGACCAAGGCCGGCATCGCTGCCGAGAACTATCCCTTCTGCACCATCGAGCCCAATACCGGCGTGGTCGAGGTGCCGGACCCGCGGCTGGACCAGCTGGCCGAGATCATCAAGCCTGAGCGCATCGTGCCGGCCATCGTCGAGTTCGTCGACATCGCCGGCCTGGTCGCGGGCGCTAGCCAGGGCGAGGGCCTGGGCAACCAGTTCCTGGCTCACATCCGCGAGACCGATGCCATCGTCAACGTGGTGCGCTGCTTCGAGGACGACAACGTGATCCACGTTGCCAACAAGGTCGATCCGATCGCCGATATCGAGGTGATCCAGACCGAGCTCTGCCTGGCCGACATGGGCACGGTGGAAAAGAGCCTGCACCGCTACAACAAGGCGGCGCGCTCGGGCAACGACAAGGAAGCCGCGGCGCTGGTCAAGGTGCTCGAGAAATGCCTGGCCGCGCTCAACGAAGCGCAGCCGGTGCGCTCGATCGAGTTCAGCGAAGCCGAGCAGGCGCTGCTCAAGCCGCTGTGCCTGATCACGGCCAAGCCCGCGATGTTCGTCGGCAACGTGAGCGAGGACGGCTTCGAGAACAACCCCTTCCTGGACCGCCTGCAGGAATACGCGGCCAAGCAGAACGCGCCGGTGGTGGCGATCTGCGCCAAGATCGAGGCCGAACTGTCCGAGATGGACGATGAGGACCGCCTGGTCTTCCTGCAGGAGATGGGCCAGGATGAGCCCGGCCTGAACCGCCTGATCCGCGCCGGCTTCAAGCTGCTGGGCCTGCAGACCTACTTCACGGCTGGCGTCAAGGAAGTGCGCGCCTGGACCATCCATATCGGCGACACCGCGCCGCAGGCTGCCGGTGTCATCCACGGCGACTTCGAGCGCGGCTTCATCCGCGCCCAGACCATCGCCTTCGATGACTTCATCGCCTACAAGGGCGAAGCCGGCGCCAAGGAAGCCGGCAAGATGCGCGCCGAAGGCAAGGAGTATGTCGTCAAGGACGGCGATGTCATGAACTTCCTGTTCAACGTGTGATATCTATCAATTAGTCTTTATTTTGGCAAATCCGGTGGATGGCCCTCAAGTTTCACCGAATGGTGTCGATATAAAAACTGATGTGGTTTATGTCAGCTTCTTTGCTGAACTTTAGCCGCAACGCCACTTGCTCGATGTAGTTTCGCCTAGGCGTTTTGCTGAGCATGTTCAGATTGCTGTCAATTAACGCTTTCCAAAGAGGCTGCGCATGTCTTACATCACTTCTTTAAGCACGACACAGGTTGCCGTTCTCACGTCTACAGATATTGCTAATCTGTCCGTGAGCCAAGTCCAGGAGTTCTCGACCGCGCAAATCCAGGCGCTGACGACGGCCAACGTG
>NZ_PVLR01000059.1 GCF_002980625.1 Malikia spinosa
CGCCGAGCAGCTTGACGCAACGCATTTTGGCCTCGACCAGGCTGCGCCGGTGATACCCGCTCCAGCGCTTCCAGATCGCGCGACCCAGGCGCTGCGTCGCGCGCAAGATCTCGTTGCGGGCGCTGGCTCCAGGGCGGTTCTCCTTCCAGGGTTTCCTGGCATTCTTTCGCACCGGGATGATCGCCTGCGCCTGGCGCAGTGCGATCGCCTCGTGACAGGCCTTGGTGTCGTATGCGCCGTCGCCGCTGACCGACAGCAGCGCCTCGTTCGGGTCGATCTGCCCGAGCAGACTGGGCAGCACCGGCGCATCGCCCACCGAATTGGGCGTGACCTCGATCGCCCGGATCTCCATCGTCTGCGCGTCTATGCCGATGTGCAGCTTGCGCCACTGGCGCCGGTACTCGGCACCATGCTTCTTGCGCTTCCATTCGCCTTCGCCCATCATCTTCAGGCCTGTGCTGTCAACCAGCAGGTGCAGCCCGTGTGCGGCGGGCCGATACGGGATGCGAACCTGGAGAGTCTTCTGGCGCCTGCAGACCGTGCTGTAGTCCGGTACCGTCCAGGACAGGCCAGCGAGTTTGAGCAGGCTTTCGACCATGCCCATAGCTTGGCGCAGTGCCAGACCGAACAGGCCCTTGATCGTCAGGCAGAACTGGATCGCTGCGTCCGAGAACAACGATGGGCGGCCGCGCTTGCCGCTGGCCAGCCCTGACCACTGGAGGTTGCGATCCAGCCAGATCATCAGCGCACCGCGCGACTTCAGTGCCTCGTTGTAACGCTTCAAGTTGGTGGTCTTGTACTTGG
>NZ_PVLR01000006.1 GCF_002980625.1 Malikia spinosa
GGACGACGGCCCGAGCATTGCAGTCAGCGCGACCGCGCCGGCTGCGGCTTCGCTGCAGGTGGATGAAAGCTTGTTGGGCACCAATGTCAGCGTGAGCTTCGCTAACCGCTTTGGCAACACTCCGAGCTACGGCGCGGACGGTGCGGGCACGGTGGGCTCGGCCTTTGCGCTCGGCATCAAGAGCGTGGGGGCGGACAGTGGACTGGTGGACACGCTCACGGGCAACCACATCTACCTGTACCTGTCAGGCAACGACGTGGTGGGCCGTGTGGGCAGTGCCACGACCACGCCGGACCCGGCCGGTACGGTGGCGTTCCGGGTCAGCAACAGCGGTGCCTTGGTGACGCTGGACCAGGTGACTGCCATCGTGCACCCGACGACGCAGCCGAACGAAGCCAAGTCCTTGAGTGCGGCTGACCTGATCACGTTGACGCGTACCGACACCATCACCGACAGGGATGGTGACAGCAACACGGGCTCGAATTCGATCAACCTGGGCAGTGCCATCAGCTTCCTGGACGATGGCCCGACGACGACGCTGACGGTCAAGAACACCATCTTCATTCCCTTGTCCAGCGTGGACGAGACCGTCGGTCCCGACCGCTACGCTCCTTTGGAGAGTCCGGACGCTGGCAACAACGATGACGGCATGGGCTGGCTGGGGCGGGTCACCACCTCGGTCAGTGGTGGCCTGGGGCTGGTCAACCTGTTTGACGTGGGGGGAGCCTATGGCGCAGACGGGGCCGGCACCACCAATGGCACATTGAGCTTTACCGGCATCCCGCCCAGCGGCCTGGAAACCACGCTGTCGTCAACGGCGGGCGGCACGATCACGCTATTCCTGGAGAGCGGTGTCATCGTCGGCCGCGACGCCAACGGAGGCAATCCGGTATTCAGGATCGAGATCGTGAATACCGCATCGAGCGGTGATCCGGCGGTCTACGAATTGCAGACCACCTTGTACGAGGCGATCCGCCATGGCGACACGGCACTGCACGATGAATCGATCGATTTGTTGATGACCGCTGGTGAGGTGAACCTGAACTATCAGGTCATTCGCACAGATGGCGACGGCGATAGAAACAACATCAACTCCTCCATCGTGCTGATCGACTCGAGCTCATCGTTCTTCAGTTTCGACGATGACGGTCCGATGACCGATCCCTCCACCAGCGGGCAGGCAGTCGATTCGCTCGGATACCTGTCGTTCGGGACCGACGGCGGCTATGTCGAATCTATTACCCTGGGCAGCACGACCTATGCTTGGAACACCAGCACGAACAGCATCGACGTCACGGGAGGGCCGAGCAGCCTGATTGGCTTCGATGCCGGTACGCATCTCATGCAGGTGACGGTGGGGACGGGACAGTTCACCGTGGACATGGATGACGGTCGTTACAACCTGCTGCTCACCCCCGCTGCGGATTTCCATCTCGATGTCGGCTACGCGCTGGTCGACAACGACGGCGACCATGCCACTGGCACGCTGCCGATCGACTTGAAGGTCTCGCAGATCGGTGATTCCTCAGGCAACACCATCAACGGCACTGCTGGCAGCAACGACTTGTTGCTGGGAGAGGATGGCAACGACATCCTGGACGGTCTCAGCGGCGATGACCTCCTGGTTGGTGGCAAGGACTCCGACACGATGACCGGGGGTGATGGAGCGGACACCTTTGTCTGGCGCCGCAACGACCAGGGCACGGGCGGCTCAATCGACACCATCACCGACTTTGGCAATGGCCAGGACAGACTGGACCTGCGTGACCTGTTGCAGGGCGAGCATCAGGGGGCCGCAGCAGGGACCAGCGGCAGCCTGGAGCAGTACCTGCACTTCACAACCTCGGGGGGGAACACGACGATCGAAGTCACGATTGATCCAACTATCTCAACTGCGTTTGGTTTGTCCATCGTTCTGCAGGGCGTCACGCTGGCCGGTGCCGACGACGCGAGCAAGATCTCGAACCTGTTGGCCGCCAACAAGCTGGTCGTGGATCTCTGACCGCATCCTTGCCCGTCCGACCCGGCGTCGTCCGGGTCGGATTTCACCCGGCATCCATGGTGCGCGTGGACCGGCCTCGGGCTGGGTCTGTTCCAGGTGAGAGCCACCAGAATTGTGTCTTCTTGACAACAACAAGGGGCTACTCGCAAAGTGACTCCACTGATATAGTGAGTCAAATGTGTAGGCATGTAATCTTGCGCATGGGGTGATGGATGCGCAGAACTGAAAGGGTGGGAGAATGAAAAAAAGTACAAAAATGAGTGCCATTGCTGGCGCGATTCTGGTCATGACAGGCGGAGTGACATGGGCTCAAGCCCAGACCCTGCTGCCCGCCCCGCTGGTGACGGCAGCGCAGAAAGCGGTCGTCACCAACCCCGAGGTGCAGGCGCGCTGGCGTGAGTACACCGGCGCCGTGGCCGATGGCGACGCCGCGACGGCGGGCTACAAGCCTCAGGTCGACCTGACGCTGGGCGTCGGTCGCGAATGGAAGGACTATCCGGGCGCTACGCCTGCGGGTAGCCAGACGGAGTACACCCGTACCGGTGGCTCGGTCACCCTGACCCAAATGCTGTTCGACGGCATGTTCACGCGCAACGAGGTCAAGCGCCTGGGCTATGCCAAGCTGGTGCGTTACTACGAACTGCTCGAAGCCTCCGAAAACATCAGCCTGGAGGCTGTCAAGGCCTACGCCGATGTGGCGCGGCGCAGCGAACTGGTCGAGGAAGCTCGCGCCAACTTCCTCGAGCACAAGCTCACCTACGTCAAGCTGGAAGACCGGGTCCGTGCCGGCAGGGACACCCGGGTCGACCTCTCTCAGGCCTATGGCCGGTTGGCATTGGCCGAGTCCAACCTGCTGACTGAAGTGTCCAATCTGCACGATGTGAGCGCACGCTACCTGCGCATCATGGGCGAGAAGCCGCCGACCAAGATCGCCGCCTTGTCCGAAGGCCTCAAGCTCCAGGGCATTCCGGCCAGCGCCACCGAGGCGATGCGGATCGGCCTGCCCAACAGTCCGACCATCAACGCTGCCTACGAGAACGTGCGTTCGAGCCAGTCCAACATCGAGTCGCGCAAGGCCGCCTACTGGCCCCGGGTCGACTTCCGCATCCGCGACAGCTGGGGGCGCAACGTCGATGGCGTCGATGGCAGCCGGCGCGACCAGGTGGCCGAGGTGGTGCTCAACTACAACCTGTACCGCGGCGGCTACGACAAGGCACGCGAGCGGCAGGCGGTCGAATACCGCTTCCAGGCGCGCGATCTGCAGGAAAAGGCCTGTCGTGATGTGCGCCAGACGCTGGCCATTGCCTTCCAGGATGTGGTCAAGATCAACGAGCAGCTCGGTTACCTGCAGACGCACCAGTTGTCGACCGAAAAGGTGATGCAGGGTTACCGTGAGCAGTTCTACGCCAACAAGGACCGTACCCTGCTGGATCTGCTCGACACGCAGAACGAACTGTTCGAAGCCAATCGGGCCTATATCAACGCGCGCTACGACGAGGTCATCGCCCAGGCCCGCACGCTGGCCAGCATGGGCAAGCTGACGGCGGCGCTCGGTGTCGCGCGTCCCGATCAGCCCGGCCTGAAGGAGGCCGGCCAGGACCGCGAACCCTTGCTGCCGCCCGAGGAACTCTGCCCCTTCGATGCGCCCGAGCTCGCGGTGGTTGACAAGTCGGTCGATGCGCCCAAGCCGGTTGCCATCAAGCTGGAGCAGCCGCTCAAGGTGACCTTCCCGGCCAGCGCGCTGTTCGACTTCGACAAGTCAGTGCTCAAGCCCGAAGGCAAGCGGGGGCTTGACAACCTGCTGGCCAAGGTCAAGGGTGCCGACATCGAGATTTATATCGTGGTCGGCCATACCGATTCGATCGGCACCGACGAGTACAACCGCAAGCTGTCGCTGCGGCGTGCCGATTCAGTCAAGACCTATCTCGTGAGCCAGGGCGTGCCGCAGATCAAGATCCGTGCCGATGGCCGGGGCGAGTCCGAGCCGGTCGCCAGCAACAAGACGGCTGAAGGCCGCAGCCAGAACCGCCGGGTCGAAGTGACGGTGGTACCGACCGGCTACAAGGGCCCGTTGCCGGCTTCCACAGCCCCCAAGGCGACAGAGCCGAAATAAGCTGCGGCTCCAATGAAGAAGGCCAGGTCTTGCGACCTGGCCTTCTTCGATTCCCGGTCAGCGCCAGTCTTCAGACGCCGGCGGCGTGCGCCTGCTGGTCGGCGTGGTAGCTCGATCGCACCATGGCGCCGACGGCAGCGTGCGAGAAGCCCATCTCGTAGGCCTTGGCCTCGAACATCTTGAAGACGTCGGGGTGCACATAGCGGCGTACCGGCAGGTGGTGGCCGCTGGGCGCCAGGTACTGGCCGATCGTCAGCATGTCGATGTCGTGCGCGCGCATGTCGCGCATGACCTCCAGGATTTCCTCGTCGGTCTCGCCCAGGCCGACCATCAGGCCGCTCTTGGTCGGGATGTTGGGAAAGCGGGCCTTGAAGTCCTGCAGCAGCTTGAGCGAATGCGCGTAGTCGGCACCCGGGCGCGCTTCCTTGTACAGGCGGGGCACCGTTTCCATGTTGTGGTTCATGACATCCGGCAGGCCTTCGGCCAGGATGTCGAGCGCCTTGTCCAGCCGGCCACGGAAGTCGGGCACCAGGACCTCGATCTGGGTCTTGGGCGAGAGCTCGCGCGTCTTCTGGATGCAAGTCACATAGTGGCCGGCACCGCCGTCGCGCAGGTCGTCGCGGTCGACGCTGGTGATCACGACATAGTTGAGCTTGAGCGCGGCGATGGTCTTGGCCAGGTTCTCGGGTTCGTTGACGTCGAGCGGGTCCGGGCGGCCGTGGCCGACGTCGCAGAACGGGCAGCGCCGCGTGCACTTGTCGCCCATGATCATGAAGGTCGCGGTGCCCTTGCCGAAGCATTCGCCGATGTTCGGGCAGGAGGCTTCCTCGCACACCGTCACCAGTTTGTTGGCGCGCAGCGTGTCCTTGATCTCGTAGAAGCGGGTGGTCGGCGAGCCGGCCTTGACGCGAATCCAGTCGGGCTTCTTGAGCGTTTCGGCTGGCACGATCTTGATCGGGATGCGTGCCGTCTTGGCGTGGCTCTTTTGCTTGGCGCTGGCGTTGTAGTTGGCGGCGTCTTCGGCCTGGTGGACGACGGGGTTGCTCGACATCTGGATTTTCCGGCTAGTGGGGTGATTGCCTGTCAGGCGGACAGCAGGGCGCCAAGCTTCTGGCCCAGCACCTCGGCCACGTCCTCGGGCGCAGCTTGGACCCCGATTGTATGGAGATCGACGGTTTTGAGCCCGACGTAGCCGCAGGGGTTGATGCGCGCGTAGGGTTCCAGGTCCATCGCGACGTTGAGCGCCAGCCCGTGGTAAGTGCAATGGCGGTGTACCTTGATGCCCAGCGCGCTGATCTTGCCCAGGCCGCGGAAAGGGTCGCCGTCCGGTGCCGGGCCGGTCAGTGCCGCGTGCGAGAACGGGTCTTCGAGCCGGACGTAGATGCCTGGCGCGCTGGCGACCCGGTGTCCCGTCACGTTCCAGTGCGCGAGCGTGCGGATCACGGCCTCCTCGAGCCGGTAGACATATTCCTTGACGTAGTAGCCAGCGCGCTGCAGGTCGATCAGGGGATAGGCCATGACCTGGCCCGGGCCATGATAGGTCACCTGGCCGCCGCGGTTGGTCTGGACCACCGGGATCTCGCCCGCCGCCAGCACATGCTCGGCCTTGCCGGCCAGCCCCTGGGTGAAGACCGGCGCATGCTCGCAGAGCCAGAGCTGGTCCGTGCTGTCGGGCCCACGCTCGGCGCTGAACTGTTGCATGGCCGCGACAGTGGCCAGGTAGTCGACCCGTCCCAGTCGGCTGATCGCGAGACCAGGCATGTTCACAGGACGATCTTGACCATCGGATGGGTGGTCAAGGTGCGGTAGAGTTCGTCGAGTTGTTCGCGGTGGGTGACATAGACGCTGATCGTCAGGCCCAGATAGTTGCCGCTGCGGCTCGGACGCTGCTCGATCGTGGCAGCGTCGAAGCTGGGATCAAACTGGGTCGCCACATGCGCGATCGCAGCGCAGAAGCCTTCCACCTGGGCACCCATGACCTTGATCGGGAAATGGCAGGGGTATTCGATCAGGGATTGTTCCGGCGGGATGTCGCGGCTGATGTCCATGGTTGTCACGTATTCGTAAGGTAGGATAGGTAAAAAGCTGATTATCCCAAGCCTGCGTGGCCGTTGCCAGACAGGAATGCGGCAAGTTGACGCCCCACTGTCATGAAGGTGCAAAAGACTTGACGCACACTAAGGGTTGCTACGTATAATGAGTGGCTTTGCGGGGTGCAGGCTGGGCCTGGCTTGCGTGGAGAACGCGTGATGAAGAACGAGCCGGAAAACCGCCGCCCTGTCTACGATGATGAAGTAGATGAGGTGCCTGAGCCAGAATTCAAGCGCTGGAGCGCTGATGAGGCTGCCGAGTGGCGCAGGCGTCAGCCGCGCGAATCGGTCTGGGATGTGGTTCGGTGGCAGCTGTTGCTTGGCTTACTGCTGGTTCCGTTGACATGGTTGTTGACGCGACGGGCTGAAGTGGTCGGGTCGGTTGTCTACGGTGTCTCGTGCATCTTGTTGCCGACGGCTCTGATGGCTTATGGCCTGACTTCGAGCGGACTGGCCAGGATGTTGCAGCGGCTGTTTCCCGGAGTGTCCGGGTTGTCGTTGGCAGGATTGTTCTTTTGGGAAGGGGTCAAGCTCCTGTTGGCGCTTGCCATGATGTGGCTGGCCCCCAGGCTGGTCCCCGGACTGAGCTGGCTGGCCCTGGTGGCTGGGCTGGTGGTGGCGCTCAAGGCGTATTGGCTGGAACTCTTGATGCGTTCCCGCCGAGCGTCTCGGACGTCGAAAATTTTGTGACTATTAATGGCTGAATCAAACATGGCGATTGAAGGCGTGGGCCCGACCCCGGGCGAATACATCAAGCACCACCTGACGCACCTGACCAACCACGGTGACAAGCAGTCGGGCATCGTTGACTTCAGCTACTGGAACCTCGATTCGATCGTGGTCGCGGCGACGCTGGGTCTGCTGACGGTGTTCGTGCTGTGGCTGGGCGCACGCAAGGCTACCGCCGGCGTGCCGGGCCGTTTCCAGGCTGCCGTCGAGATTCTGGTCGAAATGGTGGAAAACCAGGCCAAGGGCCTGATCCACAACGAACAAAGCCGCAAGCTGGTCTCGCCCCTGGCGCTGACCGTGTTTGTCTGGATCTTCATGATGAACTTCATGGACATGCTGCCGCTGGACATGCTGCCCAAGATCTGGGAAGGCGTCTACGCTGCACAAGGTCATGATCCGCACCACGCCTACCTGCGCGTCGTCCCGACCGCCGACCTGTCCACCACCCTGGGTCTGTCGGTGTCGGTGCTGCTGATGTGCCTGTTCTACAACATCAAGATCAAAGGTCTGGGCGGCTGGTCGCACGAACTGGTCAGCGCACCGTTCGGTACCAGCAAGAATCCTCTGTTTGCCATTCCGCTGGGTCTGGTGAACTTCCTGATGCAAATGATCGAATTCCTGGCGAAGACTGTTTCGCACGGCATGCGGTTGTTTGGCAACATGTTCGCGGGTGAACTGGTCTTCATGCTGATCGCGCTGTTGGGTGGCTACGCCACGCTCTCGCTCAGCGGTGGCCTGTTATTCGTCGGGCACCTGGTCGCCGGCACGGTGTGGACCTTGTTCCATATCCTGGTCATCACTCTGCAGGCGTTCATCTTCATGATGCTGGCTCTGATTTATCTGGGTCAAGCGCATGATGCGCACTGAGTTCGCGTAACCCGCGCACTGTGTTTCTCTTAGCTTTTCTTTCTTAACCTTCCTCTCATTTCAAAGGATTCATCATGGAAAACGTTCTGGGTCTGGTTGCTCTGGCTTGTGGTCTCATCGTCGCTCTGGGTGCTGTTGGCGCTTCTATCGGCATCGCGATCATGGGTGGCAAGTTCCTCGAATCTTCTGCCCGTCAGCCTGAAATGATGAACGACTTGCAAACCAAGATGTTCATTCTGGCTGGTCTGATCGACGCCGCCTTCCTGATCGGCGTTGCTGTTGCCCTGCTGTTCGCCTTCGCGAACCCCTTCGTCATCGCCGCCTGATAGTTTGCTGTGAGGAAGGACGTGCTCCGGCCAAGGCCGGGGCGCGCGTCACAGCAAATGCGTTTCAACTCCCGATAACACACAGAAAGGCGTTGCGATGAACATCAATGCAACCCTCTTTGCGCAGATCATTGTCTTCGCGATTCTGGTGGGTTTCACGATGAAGTTCGTGTGGCCCCCGATCGCCAAGGCCCTGGATGAACGCGCGCAGAAGATTTCCGAAGGTCTGGCCGCATCCGAAAAAGCCAAGACCGAGCTGGCCGTCGCCAACAAGCGTGTCGAGGCAGAGTTGAGCAAGTCGCGCAACGAGTCCGCCACCCGCCTCGCCGATGCCGAGCAACGCGCTCAGGCCACGATCGACGAAGCCAAGGTTCGTGCCAATGACGAAGCCGCCAAGATCATTGCCGCTGCCAAGGCTGATGCCGAGCAGCAGGTGGTCAAGGCCCGCGAAGTCCTGCGCGAGCAGGTCGCCAGCCTGGCCGTCAAGGGCGCAGAGCAGATTCTGCAGCGCGAAGTCAACGCCGGCGTGCATGCCGAGCTGTTGAACCGCCTGAAGACCGAACTTTGACCAGCGCATAAAGGTTGACCATGGCTGAACTTGCCACCATTGCCCGCCCCTACGCTGAAGCGCTGTTCAAGGCCGCCAAGGCCGACGCCGCTGCCGCCGCGCAGTGGGTCGAAGAGCTGGCTGCCATTGCTGGCAATGAGCAGCTGCTGCAATTTGCCGATAACCCCAAGGTCAACGCCCAGCAGGTGTTCGACCTGGTTTCGGGTGTCTGCAAGCAGGCGCTGCCCGAAATCGGCCGCAATTTCCTGCTGACCGTGATCGAGAACGGCCGCGTGGCCGTGCTGCCCGAGATTGCCCGCCAGTTCCGCACCCTTGTGAATGCGCAGCTGGGCACCTCGGATGCCGTGGTCTACAGCGCCTACGACATCGACAGCGCGGCCCTGGCCGATCTGGCTGGCGTCCTTGAAAAGCGTTTCGCCCGCAAGCTCAACCTGCAACTCGTGCTGCAGCCCGAGCTCATCGGCGGTGTTCGCGTGGTCGTGGGCGACGAGGTGCTGGACCTGACGGTCAAAGCCCGCCTGGAACAAATGAAAGCGGCCCTGACGGCGTAAGCCGCGGTGTGTCCCGAAGCGCAAACCTATACGAAAGAAGGAAAGAGTCATGCAACTCAATCCCGCAGAAATTTCTGAACTGATCAAGTCCCGCATCGAAGGCTTGGCCCCCGCTGCCGACGTGCGCAATCAGGGTACCGTGGTGTCCGTGACTGACGGTATCGTCCGCGTCCACGGCCTGTCCGACGTCATGCAGGGCGAGATGCTTGAGTTCCCGGTCACCCCGGACGGTCAGCAGACCTTCGGCCTGGCGCTGAACCTCGAGCGCGACTCCGTCGGCGCCGTGATCCTGGGCGAGTACGAGCATATCTCCGAAGGCGACACGGTCAAGTGCACCGGCCGCATCCTGGAAGTGCCGGTCGGCCCCGAGCTGATCGGCCGCGTGGTCAACGCGCTGGGCGCACCGATCGACGGCAAGGGCCCGATCAACGCCAAGATGACCGACGTGATCGAGAAGGTCGCCCCGGGCGTGATCGCTCGTCAGTCCGTCGACCAGCCGCTGCAGACCGGCCTGAAGTCGATCGACTCGATGGTTCCCGTCGGCCGTGGCCAGCGCGAACTGATCATCGGCGACCGCCAGACCGGCAAGACCGCCGTCGCGATCGACGCCATCATCAACCAGAAGGGCCAGGGCGTCACCTGTATCTACGTCGCGATCGGCCAGAAGGCTTCCTCGATCAAGAACGTGGTGCGTGCGCTCGAGCAGGCTGGCGCGATGGAGTACACCATCGTTGTCGCCGCTTCGGCTTCCGAATCCGCTGCGATGCAGTACCTGTCGGCCTACGCCGGCTGCACCATGGGCGAGTACTTCCGCGACCGCGGCGAAGACGCGCTGATCGTGTATGACGACCTGTCCAAGCAGGCCGTGGCCTACCGCCAGGTCTCGCTGCTGCTGCGCCGCCCGCCGGGCCGCGAAGCCTACCCGGGCGACGTGTTCTATCTCCACAGCCGTCTGCTCGAGCGTGCCGCTCGCGTCAACGCCGACTACGTCGAAGCCTTCACCAAGGGCGCTGTCAAGGGCAAGACCGGTTCGCTGACCGCACTGCCGATCATCGAAACGCAAGCTGGCGACGTGTCGGCCTTCGTTCCGACCAACGTGATCTCGATCACCGACGGCCAGATCTTCCTGGAAACCAGCCTGTTCAACGCCGGTATCCGTCCCGCGATCAACGCCGGTATCTCGGTGTCGCGCGTCGGTGGTGCTGCACAGACCAAGCTGGTCAAGAGCCTGTCCGGCGGTATCCGTACCGACCTGGCCCAGTACCGTGAACTGGCTGCCTTCGCGCAGTTCGCTTCCGACCTGGACGAAGCCACCCGCAAGCAGCTCGACCGCGGTGCCCGCGTGACCGAACTGCTCAAGCAGGCCCAGTACGCTCCGCTGTCGATCAGCCTGATGGGCGCGACCCTGTTCGCGGTCAACAAGGGCTACATGGACGACATCGCCGTCAACAAGGTCTTGGCTTTCGAAGCCGGCCTGCACGCCCACCTGAAGCACAAGCACGCTGCCCTGCTGTCCAAGCTGGAAGCGGCCAAGGCCATGGACAAGGACGCCGAAGCTGAACTGAACTCTGCCGTCGCCGAGTTCAAGAAGACCGGCACTTACTGAGCGGCGCTTCAAGCGTTCGTTTAAGGAGCATCAATGGCAGCAGGCAAGGAAATACGCGGCAAGATCAAATCGGTGGAAAACACCAAGAAGATCACCAAAGCCATGGAAATGGTCGCCGCCTCCAAAATGCGCAAGGCGCAGGACCGCATGCGCCAGGCTCGGCCTTACAGCGAGAAGGTGCGCCAGATCGTCGGTAACCTGAGCCGGGCCAATCCGGACTACACGCACCCGTTCATGCAGGTCAACGCTGACGCGAAGACTGTTGGCATGGTCGTGGTCACGACTGACAAGGGCCTGTGCGGTGGTATGAATACCAACGTGCTGCGCCTGGTCACGAACCAGTTCAAGGACCTCCAGACCCAGGGCCAGGCCGCGGAAGCGGTCGCCATCGGCAACAAGGGCCTGGGTTTCCTGAACCGTATCGGTGCCAAGGTCGTCTCGCACGTCACGGGTCTGGGCGATACGCCCCACCTGGAAAAGCTGATCGGCCCGGTCAAGGTGCTGCTCGATGCTTATGCCGAAGGTCGCGTGAGCGCGGTGTACCTGTGCTACACCCGCTTCATCAACACCATGAAGCAGGAAGCCGTGGTGCAGCAGTTGCTGCCCCTGAACGTTTCCGAGCTGCAGCAAGGTGAGCAGGGCCACGACTGGGATTACATCTACGAACCCGATGCCGCCACGGTGATCGACGAACTGCTGGTGCGTTACCTGGAATCCCAGGTCTACCAGGCAGTCGCCGAGAACATGGCATCCGAGCAGTCGGCGCGTATGGTGGCCATGAAAGCTGCGACCGACAACGCCGGTAGCGTGATCAACGAGCTCAAGCTGGTCTACAACAAGACCCGTCAGGCCGCGATCACCAAGGAACTGTCGGAAATCGTGGCAGGCGCCGCGGCCGTTTGAGGCCGGGTTCACAGAATTAGAAAATATTTAAGGTTTCAATCATGGCTCAAGTTCAAGGCAAGATTGTTCAGTGTATCGGCGCCGTGGTGGACGTGGAGTTTCCGCGCAACCAGATGCCGCGCGTCTATGACGCACTGAAGATGGAAGGTTCTGCACTGACCCTGGAAGTGCAACAGCAGCTCGGCGACGGCGTGGTCCGTACCATTGCTCTGGGTTCGTCCGATGGTCTGCGTCGCGGCATGCTGGTGACCAACACCCACGCTCCGATCACTGTCCCGGTTGGCAAGGCCACCCTGGGCCGCATCATGGACGTGCTGGGCAACCCGATCGACGAGCGCGGCGAAGTCTCGCAAGAGCTGACCGCTTCGATCCACCGCAAGGCCCCGGCTTATGACGAGCTGTCGCCCTCGCAGGAACTGCTCGAGACCGGCATCAAGGTGATCGACCTGGTCTGCCCGTTCGCCAAGGGCGGCAAGGTGGGTCTGTTCGGTGGCGCCGGCGTCGGCAAGACCGTGAACATGATGGAGCTCATCAACAACATCGCCAAGGCGCACAGCGGTCTGTCCGTGTTCGCCGGCGTGGGTGAGCGTACCCGTGAAGGTAACGACTTCTATCACGAGATGGCCGATTCGGGCGTCGTGAACCTCGACAACCTGGGCGAGTCCAAGGTTGCCATGGTCTACGGCCAGATGAACGAGCCGCCGGGCAACCGTCTGCGCGTCGCGCTGACCGGCCTGACCATCGCCGAGTCGTTCCGCGACGAAGGCAAGGACGTGCTGTTCTTCGTGGACAACATCTACCGCTACACCCTGGCCGGTACCGAAGTGTCCGCACTGCTGGGCCGTATGCCTTCCGCCGTGGGCTACCAGCCGACGCTGGCCGAGGAAATGGGCCGTCTGCAAGAGCGTATCACCTCGACCAAGGTTGGTTCGATCACCTCGATCCAGGCCGTTTACGTGCCGGCCGATGACTTGACCGACCCGTCGCCTGCCACCACCTTCGCCCACCTGGACTCGACCGTCGTGCTGTCGCGTGACATCGCCTCGCTGGGTATCTACCCGGCCGTCGATCCGCTCGACTCCACCAGCCGCCAGCTGGATCCGCTGGTCGTTGGCGAAGAGCACTACGCAACCGCCCGTTCGGTGCAGGGTACCCTGCAGCGCTACAAGGAACTGCGCGACATCATCGCGATCCTGGGCATGGACGAACTGGCTCCGGAAGACAAGCTCGCCGTGGCGCGCGCTCGCAAGATCCAGCGCTTCCTGTCCCAGCCGTTCCACGTCGCTGAAGTGTTCACCGGCTCGCCGGGCAAGTATGTGCCGCTGTCGGAAACCATCCGTGGTTTCAAGATGATCACCGCCGGTGAGTGCGATCATCTGCCGGAGCAGGCCTTCTACATGGTTGGTACCATCGACGAAGCCTTCGAAAAGGCCAAGAAGCTGGCGTAAAGCTTCGTATTCGGGCGTCTGGCGTTGTTGCAGTGCTCGCCGTACCCTCAGTACGGCTGTGCGCTGCGCCTAGCCAGACACCCGACTACTCGCTTTGAGTCAGATTCAACAAGGAGTAATGATGAGCACGATACAAGTCGAGGTTGTGAGCGCCGAAGAGGCTATCTTCAGCGGTCGCGCCAAGTTTGTGGCGCTGCCGGGCGAAGCCGGTGAACTGGGCATCCTGCCCGGTCACATCCCGCTGATCACGCGCATCAAGCCCGGTGCGGTGCGGATCGAGAAGGAAGACGGCGGCGAGGAATTCGTGTTCGTCGCCGGTGGCATCCTGGAAGTCCAGCCCAAGTGCATCACGGTGCTGAGCGATACCGCCATTCGCGGTCATGACCTCGATGAGGCCAAGGCCAACGAGGCGCGCCGTGCGGCCGAGGAAGCGCTGAAGAACGCCAAGAGCGATGTCGACCTGGCCAAGGCCCAGTCGGAACTTGCTGTCATGGCGGCCCAGATCGCTGCGCTGCGCAAGTTCCGCCAGAAGAAGTAAGCCTCCGGCCTGCTTCGACCCTGCAACAAGAACCGCCTTCGGGCGGTTCTTGCTTTTCTGCGGTCTGCTGGCTAGGGCACAATCCGGCCATGCGAAGCCCCTTGATCTCCGATGCCGAAGCCGATGAACTGGAAGAAACTTTTTACGCCGCCTTGCGCGCTGGCGACCTAGAGCGCCTGATGGCCTGCTGGGCCGATGACGAGGAGGTGGTCTGCATCCATCCGGGCGGTGTCCGCCTGGTGGGTCTGCGGGCGGTCCGTGATTCCTTTCGCGAACTGCTGGCCCAGGGCGGGGTCCGCATGCAGGTCCATGAGGTGCAGCGCGTCCATGCCCCAGGCTGCTGCATCCACAGCGTGGTCGAGCGCCTGGAGGTCATGACGGGCGAAGGCCTGCGCCATGGCTATCTGCTGGCCACCAATGTCTATGCCAAGACCGAAGCCGGTTGGCGCCTGTTTACCCATCATTCCAGTCCTGCAGATGCTGAAGGAATGGCTGAACTCACCGAGCAGAGCCACACCTTGCACTGAATTGTCAGCCGTTCCGGCATGATGGAGCCTGTTTGAGGGCTTTCCTCGAGGTCAGCGCTGCCAGAGGCAGCAGGAGCATGAACCATGGACGAGATTGTCAAGGCCGCGATGGCCAAATGGCCGGAGGTGCCGGCCTGCTACGGCTGGCTGGGTCTGGATGCGCGTGGCCAGTGGCATCTGCGCGACGATGAGGTGCAACGGATCGGGCCCTTTGCCGGGAGCAATCCGGCCGGACGTGGTCAGCGGCTCGAGCATGAGAAGCTGATCGCTTTCATCGGTCGCAATTACGGCAATTGCGAGCAGGGCTGCTGGTTCTTCCAGAACGGGCCGCAGCGGGTCTATGTCGAGCTCGAGGCGGCACCCTGGATCTGGCGGTTGCAGCCCGATGGAACGCTGCGCAGCCACACGGAACAGCTGGCGAGCTATCTGAGCAGCTGGGTCGATGAACAGGGCAGGCTCTACGTCGAAACCGAGCTCGGGCTGGGCCTGGTGCACAGCCAGGACATGCACCTGGCCGCCGACTGGGTGGAGCAGGGCCGCTGGCTGCCGCAGGATTGCCCGGCCGCTGAACTGCCGCAACGATTTGGCTTCGTGCTGAGTCCGCAGGCCAGTCTGCTCGGTTAAGGCCGCCTCGCAGGCTGAAAAAGCAAAAGCCGACTGAGTCGGCTTTTGCTGTGGTTGCAGCCGGCCTGGACAGGCCTGTTGCGGGGGCTTATTCGGCCTTGGGTTCGCTGAACTTGGCGCCGCCGGCGTTGGCCATGTAGGCCGCTGCGCGCGAGATTTCGAGGTCGCTCAAGGCGCCGCCGGCCTGGGCCGGCATGGCGTTCTTGCCCTTGAGCGCCGAGTTGGTCAGCGCGGCCAGGCCGGCGCCGATGCGCGGCGCCCAGGCAGCGGCATCGCCGAACTTGGGGGCGCCCAGGGCACCGGCAGCGTGGCAGGCCGCGCATTGCGCCTGGTAGGCCTGCTCGCCGGTCTTGGGCTCGCCGCCACCGGTGGCGACTTGCAGTTCGACCGTGCCCACGCGCTGCAGGCGCTGGGCCATGGCGGCCTCTTCCTGGATGGTCTTGGTGTCGGTCTTGCCGCAGCCACCGAGCAGCAGTGCCAAGCCGACCGCTCCGATCATGGGCAGGGTCCAGCCGCGGCGGGCGTTGGGGTGGCCGTTCTGCAGCGCGTTCGCAAATTCGCTCATGTTGTCCTCGGGGGCTTGTACTGGGTAGGAGTGAGCTCCCGAAGGCCGGGAGTGCTTGTCAAATTATAGCCAAGCAGGGGCCCTTCACCCCTCGGCGGGCTGCTAGAATGGATAGTTAGCGTTCACCGCAAGCGGCTGTAGCTCAGTGGATAGAGTATCGGCCTCCGAAGCCGAGGGTCGTGGGTTCGATCCCCGCCAGCCGCACCAGATCCTTTAAAGCTGTTGATTCTTCAACAGCTTTTTTGGTTTCTGGGCCCCTGCTACATCACTCTGCTACAAAGGGTCGGGCATGGCATAGCCTCTTATGCGCCGTGGTGGCGTATGGTGGGCACGTCTAGCCGTTCCCGCAGGACTTCCGAATTCATCCCATCCTGTCGAGCATCCGAACTGCATATCGCCAAGTTGGTGTGCAATGTTTTGGCGCCAAAGTGGTGGCGGCACTCTATGGGGCTAGTCTGCCGGAGAGCCACGGACGAGTTATAATCCAACTCTAAAATCCCTTCGCAGTGTCATTAAGTTGGCTCGGGCTTAGGGCGGAAAGACCACCCAGAGATCATCTTTGGGTGGTCTTTTCACTTGTAGGTGCAAAAAATGACAAGAACTGCTCTCTACATTGACGGCTACAACTTTTACTACTCCCGGTTGAAGGGCACTCCTTACAAGTGGCTCGACCTCATAGCGTTGTTCCGTGACCGTATCCTGCTTCCCCAAGACCCGGGGACGAAGCTTGTCGCTGTCAAATATTCCACTTCCCCGGTCAAGGCCAAGTATGCCCGCCACGGGAAGGCGTCTGAAGAAGCTCAAACACAGTATCTGCGAGCGCTGAGTGCTCGGCATACTGGGTTGATCGAGGTGATCCAGGGTTTTCACATCTTTGAGCCCAGCTCCTTGCCTGTCTACCGTGAAGGCGAAAATCCGAGCAAGGCTGACGTAGCCCCCGTCTGGATGATCGAGGAGAAGCAGACGGATGTGAACATCGCCCTGAACCTCTACCGTGATGCGGTTCGAGGCGAGTTTGATCAAGTCGTTGTTTGCTCCAACGACAGCGACATGGAGCCAGCCTTGCGGATGATCCGCGAGGATGTTCCTGCTGTGAAAGTGGGTGTCATTCTTCCGCTGCGAGGTGGGGATGCAGAAGGCAAGCCCGCTCCGGCGAACAAGAGGTTGCTTCCCCATGCCCACTGGGTTCGCCACTACATCCGTGATGACGAGCTGCAAGCCTCTCAGCTTCCCCAAAACGTGCAGACCAAGAAGAAGCCAGCCAGCAAGCCTCCTCACTGGTGAGCTTGGGTAACGGTGGCGGCGGGATAGCCATGCTCGTCGTATGCTGCGGAGGTGTGCCAACAAACGGACTTCTTAAGCCAGCGGTGTAGCAGAGAGCCGAGGGTCGTGGGTTCGATCCCCGCCAGCATCGCAGCCAGTAGCCCTGAGACAATTATCAAAGTAGTATCTGTCAGGCCTTTGACGCCCGCTTGAGCGGCGCTCGGCCTGACAGGGAGTACAAGATGATGATGTCGAAAAAATGGGCTGGCCTGGCGGCTGCGCTCTGTCTTGCGCTGGCCGCTTGCGGCGGTGGCGGGGATGGCGATGGTTCGCCAGACGCTGGCGCCGCGAAGCTGACGCTCCAGGGCACGGTCGCCAGCGGGCGGGCGGTTGCGGCGGCCGAGGTCCAGGCCAGATGCCAGGGCGGCAGCGGCATTGCCAGGGCGAGCGCCGACGGCCGCTTCCAGCTGCAGATTGCCGGCGGCACCTTGCCTTGCGTGCTGCGCGCGACCGATCCGCGCGACCAGAGCCGCTGGCACAGCCTGAGCAGCAGCGGATCGGCGTCCAGCGCCACCGCCAACATCACCCCCGTGACCGAGATGCTGCTGGCGCGCCTCGCCGGCCAGGACCCTGCCAGCTATTTCGACCGCTTCGATCCGACGCAGGCTGCCAGCCGCCTGAGTGCGGCCGCCCTGGCCGCAGCTGAGCAGGAGCTGCGCCAGATCCTGAGCATGGCTTTTGACATCAGCACGCTGAACAACCTGGTCGCGCGTCCGCTGACGGCGGCGACTGCTGCCAATCCGACCGGTGGCGATGCGCATGACCAGTGGCTCGACCAGCTGGGAGCCAAGCTTAACCGCCTGCAGCAGGCCCGGGTCGTCGCTGCCCTGGCGGCTCAGGCCGGCACAGCCAGCGTGCAGCAGGTGGTCACGGACGGGGTCGATTCCAGCGCTGCCCGGCTGTCATCGAGCATCGACCTCGGCAGCAATCTCGTGACGCTGAGCTGGACCGACAGCTATCCCCTGGGTACCCAGTACCGGGTCGAGTCGCGCAATGCCGACGGCAGCTACAGTGCGATCGAGACGATCAAGGGCCTGGGCGGCACCCACAGCGTGGTGCAATGGCAGCGTGCCGTCACCGTCGCCACGGTCTACCGGGTGCTGGCCCTGCTGCCGGATCGCACGGCCGTCCTGTCCACCGCCCAGGGCCAGGAATCGGTCAGTGTCGAGGCGCCGGCTGCGCCACCGGCGATCGTGCTGAATCAGGAGCAGCCGCTCTCGGGCAGCGTGCAGCTTGCGCTGTCGGGTGGCGGCAGCTATGCCTCGGTGTCCTGGTATGCGGATCTGCGCCTGCTCGGCCAGGGCAGCGGTGCCGCCCAGGCGCTGAACTGGAACACCAGCGCCGAAGGCAACGGCCAGCACCTGCTGCTGGCCAAGGTGCAGGTCAGTCCGGACGCCTACATCGAGCTGCGGCGTACGGTGGCGGTCTCGAACTCGAACCTGGCGCTGAGCTCGAGCGTGTCGGGCACCACTGGCACCATCCTGGTCGATACGCGCGCCAGTTCGGAATACGGCATCGCGACGGTGGCGGCCATCTTCGACGGCCAGGACGTCGGCAGCCTGAGCGC
Source organism: Malikia spinosa (assembly GCF_002980625.1). Classification (GTDB taxonomy): domain Bacteria; phylum Pseudomonadota; class Gammaproteobacteria; order Burkholderiales; family Burkholderiaceae_C; genus Malikia; species Malikia spinosa. The sequence continues at coordinate 18,348 of NZ_PVLR01000006.1, forward strand.
GCCGAATGCCTGTTCGCGCTGGTGCTCCGGCAGCAACGATGTCTATCGCTTCACGGTCGATGCGGCCACGGCCGGTTCCGGCAACCACAGCATGGTGCTGACCGCCACCGACAAGGCCGGCGTCAAGAAGAGCGTGACGCTGGCGGTGCCGGTCTCGAATCTGCCGATCGTCAGCCTGGCAGCTCCGGTCGATGGGGCTTTCGTCACCGGCAGCCTGAGAGTTGCTGGCAGCGCTAGCAGCGACAAGTCCGGCGAGCTGCGCGTGACGGCCAGCCTGGGCGACTACGCCTTGCTGAATTCGACCGGAGCCTCGTTCGATACCAGCTTCAGCCTGGCGGGCGTCACGCCCGGCAGCTACACGCTGACGTTGCGCGCCACCGACAGCAGCAAGGCGTCGACCGTCGTGCAGCGCACGGTGACGGTGACCTCGGCCGCGCTGGCCTATCCAGAGCTGTTCACGATCGGTGCCGGCGGCCAGCTGCTGGCGGTCGAGGGTGACCGGGTGCTGTATCGCGCGGTGGATGGCAGCGTGCGGCTGCGCCATGTGATTGCCAAGACCGAGGTCGAGCTGGCCCAGGCCGCCAGCATCAACTATGCCAATGACTGGCAGCTCAGCGAGGGCCTGGTCTATGCCTACGGCAAGGGCAGCGACTGCGTGCTGTACTGCATCTACCAGTGGACGGGGGGTGGCGTCATGAGCAACCTCTCGAACGCCAAGCGCGCCGCAGCGACCGAGCTGATCGACCAGGTCCAGAGCACCGACCTGCACCCGGTGGCCAGGAAGGGCTATGTGATCTGGATCAGCGAGAGCAACTGGTACACCCTGCACCATGTGGCCAGCGGCAGCTTCACCAAGATCCCCCAGCCGACTGGCACCAGCTATCTGGGCAACTGGAACTACGATTTCTTTGTCGGGGCCAACGGGGTCGAGTTCTACTACTGGGCCAGGACCGGCGGCTCCGACCAGGCGGCGTTCTACGACATCTTCAAGTGGTCGGCGGCCACGGCCAGCTCGACTCGGATCAGTGCTGGCGGAGCGCGTGCCATCTATCCCAAGACCGACGGCCAGAGCGTGGTCTGGCTGCAGTCGCCCAGCAGCAGCGCGGTCGGCACCGCGATTTCACTGACGAGCTTGCCGGTCGGTGGCGGGACGGTCAGCGAGATCACCAGCAGCGCCAGCGAATCCTTCTGGCTGCGGGACGGGGTGCTGGGCTGGCGCGAGACCGGCAGCACGGGCAACAGCCTCAAGGCCCATGCGCTCGGGCAGACCAGCGTCGTCTCGCCGCTGAACTCGGCGCTGCTCTATGGCGCCGGGGCCGGCCAGCTGGTCTTTGGCGAGCAGGGCAAGACCTACAGCTGGGATGCCGCGACCCGGACCCGCCAGCTGCGCATCGATGCCAGCCCGAACCAGGTCTGGATCACGGGCCAGCAGATGTACTTCGTGATGGGGGCGGCGCAGACGGTGTTCCGGCTGACGCTGGACTGAGGCGGTCCTGACCTCGGCGCCGGCTCATGACAAAATGACCAGTCCCGGCCTGGCCGATTTCTGGATATCTTGATGACCTCCGCCTTTGCGGCCCCCGGCCGCGCTCAGGCCATGGTGCTGGCCGCCGGTCGCGGCGAGCGCATGCGCCCGCTGACCGACCTGACTCCGAAGCCGCTGCTGGACGTGCAGGGCAAGCCGCTGCTGCAGTGGCACCTCGAGGCGCTGGCGCAGGCTGGCTGGCGCCAGGCGCTGATCAACACGGCCTGGCTCGGCGAGCAGATCCCGGCCCGCCTTGGCCGCTGCTGGCCGCCGGCAGACCGCGGCGCAGCGCAGGCCCGGCTGGAACTGAGCTATTCGATGGAGGCGCACGACTTCGGTGGCGCGCTCGAGACCGCCGGCGGCATCGTGCGTGCGCTGCCCGGGCTGGACGATTGCTTCTGGCTGGTCGCGGGCGATGTCCATATGCCGGGTTTCGAGTTTTCGTTCGCGGCGATGCAGCGCTTTGCCGCCAGCGGCAAGCTGGCCCATCTCTGGCTGGTGCCGAACCCGGCGCACCACCCAAAGGGTGACTTCGGCCTGTCAGAGCAGGGGCTGGCGCTGAACCTGGCCGCCGACGCGCCAGGCCCGCGCTACACCTACAGCACCCTGGGCCTGTACCGGCGCGACTGCTTTGCCGCGCCGCACTGCGCGATCCCGGCCGGCAACCCGCAGGGTATTGCCGCCCCGCTGGCGCCGCTGCTGCGCTCGGCGATGGACGCCGGCCAGGTCAGCGCCGAACTCTGGCTCGGGGACTGGACCGATGTCGGCACCCCCGAGCGCCTGGCCCAACTCAATCAGCAACTGTCATCATGAGCGCAATTCCTCATCAGGCCATCTACGCCGACCGCCGTGCCCGCCTGGCTGCCCAGCTGGGCGCCGGCGGCATCGCGATCATTCCGACCGCCCCCGAGCGCCAGCGCAACCGCGACAGCGAGTACCTGTTTCGCTTCGACAGCTATTTCTACTACCTGACCGGTTTCACCGAGCCGCGCGCCTGGCTGGTGATCACGGCCGAGGGCCACAGCACGCTGTTCTGCCAGCCGAAGGACCTCGAGCGCGAGATCTGGGACGGCTACCGGCTCGGGCCGCAGGCGGCACCCAGCGCGCTCGGCGTCGATGAGGCTTATTCTGTGCATGAGCTCGGCGAGCGGCTGCCCAGGCTGCTCGAGAACCGGCAGCAGCTCTGGTACCCGTTCGCGACCCATGTCGGGCTCGAGACCCAGGTCGACGGCTGGCTGCAGAAGGTCAGGGCGCGCGCGCGCTTCGGTGCCAGCTGCCCGGACACGCAGCGCGACCTCTGCGTGCTGCTCGACGAGATGCGGCTGTTCAAGGACGCGCACGAGATCGACGTCATGAAGCGCGCGGCGCAGATCAGCGCCCAGGCCCATGTGCGCGCGATGCAGCGCAGCGCGGCGATGATCCGCGCCGGCCAGGAGGTGCGCGAATACCACCTCGACGCCGAGCTGCTGCACGAGTTCCGCCAGCATGGCTCGCAATACCCCGCCTACGGCAGCATCGTCGCGGCCGGCGCCAATGCCTGCGTGCTGCATTACCGCGCCGACATCGCGCCGGTGCACGCCGGCGAGCTGGTGCTGATCGATGCCGGCTGCGAGCTCGATGGCTATGCCTCGGACATCACGCGCACCTTCCCGGCTGACGGAAAGTTTTCCGGGCCGCAGCGCGCGCTCTACGACCTGGTGCTGGCGGCGCAAGAGGCCGCCATCGCGGCGACGCGGCCCGGCATGCGCTTCGTCGATCCGCACGATGCCACGGTGCGCGTGCTGGCGCAGGGCATGCTCGACCTCGGGTTGCTGAAGAAGGATGACGTCGGCCACCTCGACGACGTCATCGAGCAGCGCCATTATTTCCGCCACTACATGCACCGCACCGGCCACTGGCTCGGGCTGGATGTGCATGACGTCGGCAGCTATGTCGAGCCTGGCGCGGCGCAGACCGTCGAGCGGCGCGACCCGCTCAGCGGCGAGCTGATCAAGGACCGGCCGAGCCGCCTGCTGCGTCCCGGCATGGCGCTGACCATCGAGCCGGGGCTCTACATCAGTCCGGCGGCCGATGTGCCCAAGGAATTCTGGAACATCGGCATCCGGATCGAGGACGATGCCATCGTCACCGAGTCCGGCTGCGAGCTGATCACGCGCGGCGTGCCGGTCGACGGCGACGAGATCGAGGCGCTGATGCGCGGCTGATCAGACCTTCTCGAGGATCAGCGCGATGCCCTGGCCGACGCCGATGCACATGGTGCACAGCGCGTACCGGCCGCCGACATGGTGCAGGCGGTTGATGGCGGTGGTGGCCAGGCGGGCACCCGAGGCGCCCAGCGGGTGACCGAGGGCGATCGCGCCGCCCCAGGCGTTGACGCGTGCATCGTCATCGGCCAGGCCCAGGCCGCGCAGCACGGCCAGGCCCTGGGCCGCGAAGGCTTCGTTGAGCTCGATCACGTCCATCTGCTCCAGCGTCAGGCCGGTCTGCGCCAGCACCTTCAGCACCGCCGGGGTCGGGCCGTAGCCCATGATGCGCGGTGCCAGGCCGGCGGTGGCCATGCCGACCACGCGTGCCTTGGGCGTCAGGCCGTATTGCTTGGCGGTCTCGGCGTCAGCCAGCAGCAGGGCGCAGGCACCATCGTTGACGCCCGAGGCGTTGCCGGCGGTCACGCTGCCGTCAGGGCGCACGACGCCCTTGAGCTTGGCCAGCGCTTCGAGCGTGGTGGCGCGCGGGTGCTCGTCGGTATCGACCACGACCGGGTCGCCCTTTTTCTGCGGGATGGTGACCGGGCAGATCTCGCGCGCCAGGTGGCCGGCTTGAATCGCGGCAGCGGCGCGCAGTTGGCTGGTGTAGGCCATCAGGTCCTGCGCCTCGCGTTCGATCTTGAAGTCGACTGCGACGTTCTCGGCCGTCTCGGGCATCGAGTCGACGCCGTACTGGGCCTTCATGAGCTTGTTGACGAAGCGCCAGCCGATGGTGGTGTCATAGACCGCGTTGGAGCGGCTGAAGGCGGATTCGGCCTTCGGCATCACGAACGGGGCGCGGCTCATGCTTTCGACGCCGCCGGCGATCATCAGGCGGGCTTCGCCCGACTTGATGGCGCGCGCGGCCGAGCCGATCGCGTCGAGGCCGGAGCCGCACAGGCGGTTGATGGTGCCGCCGGGCACTTCGACCGGCAGGCCGGCCAGCAGGCCCGACATGCGGGCGACGTTGCGGTTGTCTTCGCCGGCCTGGTTGGCGCAGCCGTAGAGCACGTCGTCGATGGCGCTCCAGTCGACCTGCGGGTTGCGCTCCATCAGCGCCTTGATCGGCACGGCGCCGAGGTCGTCGGCGCGCACGCCGGACAGGGCACCGCCGTAGCGGCCGAAGGGGGTGCGAATCGCGTCGCAGATGTAGGCTTGATTCATTTTGTCTCCGTTAAATAAAAATAATGTATCAGATAGAAACCGGCAGTCCAAGCAGGCGCTCGAGCTCGGCATGCTCTAGGCCGTCGACCTTGTCGATCAGCTTGAGGCCGGCGGGCGTGCATTCCAGCGTGGCCAGGTCGGAGTAGATGCGCTTGACGCAGCCGATGCCGGTCAGCGGGTAGCTGCAGGCCTGGACCACCTTGCTCTCGCCCTTCTTGGTCAGCAGGTCCATCATGACCCAGGTCTGCTTGGCGCCGACCGCCAGGTCCATCGCACCGCCGACGGCCGGGATGGCGCCGGCTTCGCCGGTGCTCCAGTTGGCCAGGTCGCCGGTGGCAGAGACCTGGAACGCCCCCAGCACGCTGATGTCGAGGTGGCCGCCGCGCATCATCGCGAAGCTGTCGGCATGGTGGAAGAAGGCGCCGCCCGGCAGCAGCGTCACGGGCTGCTTGCCGGCGTTGATCAGGTCGTAGTCCTCGGCGCCAGCGGCCGGGGCCGCGCCCATGCCCAGGATGCCGTTCTCGCTGTGCAGCACGACTTCCATGCCTTCAGGCAGGTAGTTGGCGACCAGGGTCGGCTGGCCGATGCCGAGGTTGACATAGGCGCCATCGAAGATGTCCTGCGCGACGCGCTGGGCCAGTTCCTGCTTGCTGCGCTTGGTGTAGTTGCTCATGGTTCTGGTCTTTCGATTCAGGCTTGCTTGAAACCGCCGGCCTGGGTGGCCACGCGCTCGATCTGGACGATCTGGGACACGAAGATGCCCGGGGTCACGACATGCTCGGGGTCGATCTGGCCCAGCTCGACGATCTCGTGCACGGTCGCGATGGTGCGCTTGGCGGCGGTGGCCATGACCGGGCCGAAGTTGCGTGCGGCCTTGCGGTAGATCAGGTTGCCCCAGCGGTCGCCGGCCTCGGCCTTGATCAGCGCGACATCGCCGTGGATCGGGTACTCAAGCACATAGTCCTTGCCGTTGATGTGGCGGGTTTCCTTCGGCGTGCCGTCGGCGTGCCTGGCCAGTTCGGTGCCGAAGCCGGTCGGGGTGAAGAAGGCGCCGACGCCGGCGCCCGCAGCGCGCAGGCGCTCGGCCAGGTTGCCCTGGGGCACCAGCTCGAGCTCGATCTTGCCGGCGCGATACAGTTCGTCGAAGACCCAGGAGTCGGCCTGGCGCGGGAAGCTGCAGATGATCTTGCGCACGCGGCCGGTCTTGAGCAGCGCGGCCAGTCCGGTGTCGCCGTTGCCGGCGTTGTTGTTGACCACGGTCAGGTCGCGCGCGCCCTGTTCGATCAGGCCGTCGATCAGTTCGTTCGGGATGCCGGCGGTGCCGAAGCCGCCGACCAGGACGGTGGCGCCGTCCTGGATGCCCGACATGGCCTCGGCGATCGAGGCGGAGATTTTGTTGATCACTGGGATGCTCCTGTTAGGTCCGCTGTTTCCGCTGTCGCGGGTCTTGTGCTGTCGATATTTGTTCTACATAAGAACAAGTGTTCGTATAATGAATTCTAGAACTTTTTTTTGATCATGGCAAATACCGCAACCCGATCTGATGCCGCTCCGCAGCCGGGCGACAGCTATGTCCAGTCCTTTGCCCGCGGGCTGGAGGTGATCCGCTCCTTCAGTGCAGCGGCACCCGAGCAGACGCTCAGCGAGGTCGCCGCACGCAGCGGACTGACCCGTGCCGGCGCCAGGCGCATCCTGCTGACGCTGCAGACCCTGGGCTATGTGCAAAGCGACGGCAAGCTGTTCCGGCTCACGCCGCGCATCCTGGACCTGGGCTTTGCCTACCTGTCGTCGATGCCGATCTGGAATCTGGCCGAGCCGGTCATGGAGGCCCTGGCGACCCGCACCGGCGAATCCTGTTCGGCCGCGGTGCTCGACGCGCAGGAGATCGTCTACGTGATCCGGGTCCACACGCACAAGATCCTGTCGCTGAACCTGGGCGTGGGCTCGCGCCTGCCGGCCTACTGCACCTCGATGGGCCGGCTGCTGCTGGCCGGCCTGCCCGACGCCGAGGTCGAGGCCCGGCTGCGCGCCAGCGAGCTCAAGGCCCGCACCCGCCATACGCTGACCGGGATCGACGAGCTGATGCGCGAGATCCGGCGTGCGCGCGAGCAGGGCTGGTGCCTGGTGAACCAGGAGCTCGAGGAAGGGCTGCTCTCGATGGCGGCGCCGGTCTACGGCAAGGGCGGCGAGGTGGTGGCGGCGCTCAACATCTCGGGCCAGGCCAACCGCACCGATCCCGAGCAGATGCTGCGCGCGATGCTGCCGGCGCTGCGCGAGGCGGCGCAGACCATCACCCAGCTGCTGCGCGCCAGCGGCGCGCGCTGAAGCGGGCGCCACATGCAAAACGCCGGCCCGGGGTGAACCGGGGCCGGCGTGCATGAGCTGTATCGAACCCGGAACGGGTTCCGGGTACTTCGATTACTGGTTCAGGGCCTTGGCGACGCGGGTGCGCGGGTCGGCGTCGGCTTCAGTGACGGCCTGCTGCATCTTGAAGTCGAAGCGGGCGCGCTCGCAAGGAGCGGTGATGCCGAGCGACTCGTAGCCAGCGGGGTTGACATCGTGCTCGATGTCCAGGATCAGGCCGTCGCGGGTGGCGAAGGCGAAGTCGTCGTCGATGAAGGTGTCACCCGGGATGTTGACCTGGGTGGTCAGGGTGCGGTTGCCCGGCTTGACGACGTGGAAGTGGATGTGGGCCGGACGGTTGCCATGGCGACCCAGGGCGGTGAACAGCTCGCGCACCGGACCGGTCGGCGGGATTTCGTAGCCCGGAGCGATGGTGGTGCGGAAGCGGTACTGGCCTTGCTCGTTGGCGACGATTTTGCGGCGCAGTTCGTGCTCCTTCATGCCCGGGAAGAAATGCGAGTAGCCGCCCACTTCGTTGCAATGCCAGGCGTCGATCACGGCGTTCGGGACCGGCTTGCCTTCGAAGTCGAACACGGTGCCTTCGACGACCATGACCTTGCCCTTGCCGCGCAGGGTGCTGTCATCGTCGAGCTGGGCTTCGTAGTTGGACTGCGGAGCGCTCGGAACGAACAGCGGGCCTTCGATGGCGCGCGGGGTGCCGGCAGCGATGCCAGCGGCTTCGTCAGCCTCGTCCATCATGATGTCGAGCAGGCGGTCGAAACCCAGGCCGGCGGTGATCAGGCCGATCTGGCCCAGCGCGCCCAGGCGGGTGATCCAGTCGCAGGCCGCCCAGAACTCGTCGGGCGTGACCTTGAACTCGTCGATGGTCTTGAACAGGTCAGCGGTGATGCGGCCGACGATGGCGCGCACGCGCTCGTCGCCTTCAGCGATCTTGACGGTGTTGACGAGCTCGAGCAGGCTCTCTTTGGTGAATTCGTTCTTGGTCACGGTTATCTCCTGAGTGTGTAGGCGTCGCGAGACGAGGGGCTTGAGGCAATCGCCTTGGCCGGTTTTGGCCGGTGGCTGGGCTGATTGGTCTGCGGAGCCAATTCTGAGTCAGCAGCCGGTTGAAATCAAAGACTGTTTCAGACTTGATCCATACCCAAAAGGCATGAAAAGGCTATTTGTCCCCGCCAGATCGACAAGATTAGGGTTAACCCTTGTTGGTAACGAAGGGATCTATGGCTTCGGCCGGGTTTCTTGTCAGACCTGTAGAGCATGACGTTGCACGGGCCTGGCCGGTTGCCTGGCAGGCTGCCAGCGGCGGTTCGCCGGCCCGCAAAATGCACCACGCCGGCCCGGGAAAGCTCCGGGGCCGGCGTGGTCTGGTGCGGGTCGTCGCTGTTGCGCTGGCGCCTCAGTCCAGCTGGATGCCGCGTTCGGCGATCAGCTTGCTCCAGCGCGTGGATTCGCGCTGCAGGTGCACAGCCAGTTCGTCGGGCGTCGAGCCGATGGCCTCGGCACCGATCGCCTCGAAGCGCTTGACCACGTCGGGCTGCTTCATGGCATCGGTCAGGGCCGCCTGCAGCTTGCCGATCGTGGCCTTGGGCGTGCCGGCGGGGGCAAAGACGGCAAACCAGGGCGACAGCTCGTAGCCTGTCACGCCGGCCTCGGCCAGCGTCGGCACGTCGGGCAGGGCGCTCGAGCGCTTGGCAGTGGTGACGCCCAGCGCACGCAGCTTGCCCGATTGCAGGTGCGGCCGCGCCGAGGTCACGCTGTCGAACATGTAGTTGACCTGTCCGCCCAGCAGGTCCGACACGGCGGGGCTGCTGCCCTTGTAGGGCACATGCACCAGGTCGGTCTTGGTCAGCGAGGCGAACAGCTCGCCGGCCAGGTGGATCGAGGTGCCGTTGCCGGCCGAGGCATAGGTCAGCTGGCCGGGCGCCTTGCGTGCCGCCGCCACCAGGTCAGCCACGTTCTTGACGTTGGGCTGGGTGTTGTTGGTCACCAGCACGTTGGGCACCACGGCCAGCAGGCTGACCGGGGCGAAGTCCTTGATCGGGTCGTAGCTCAGCTTGCCGTACAGCGGCTTGTTGGTGGCCATGCCGATCGAGGTGATCATGATCGTGTGGCCGTCCGCTGGCGCCTTGGCCACGAAGTCGGCGCCGATGTTGCCGCCGGCACCGGGCTTGTTCTCGATCACGAACGATTGGCCCACGCTCTTGCCGGCCTTTTCGCCGAGCGCGCGTGCGATCGCGTCCATCGCGCCGCCGGGCGGAAACGGCACGACCCAGCGGATCGGCCTGGTCGGCCAGTCGGTGGCCGAAGTCTGCGCCATGACGGCACCGCTCCAGCCCAGTCCGAGCGCCAGCAGGAGCGCAGTGGTTTTCATCGGTCGGTCCTTGTGCGGCTGGCCGGTCAGGCGATGGCCGAGGGATGCTGGGCCAGCGGCGTGACGTGGATCTTCATGAACGGGAACAGCGGCAGCTGCGACAGCAGGGTGTGCAGTTCGTCGTTGCTCTCGACATCGAACAGGCTGTAGTTGGCGTATTCGCCGACCACGCGCCACAGGTTCTTCCAGCGGCCGTCTTGCTGCAGCTGCTGGGAGTAGGCCTTTTCGCGTGCCTTGATCTCGTTGGCCTGTTCGACCGGCAGGTCGTGGGGGATGTTGACATCCATGCGAACCAGAAACAGCATGATTTTTTTCCTTGTTTGAAACGGGGGACTCAGGCGACTTGCTTGTGGCCGAGGTCGATATGGGTGGCGGTCAGGCCGGCGCGGGCGCGGTCGAAGCGCTCGAGCTTGATCGGGTCGATCTCGACCCCGATGCCGGGGCCGTCGGGCAGTTGCAGCTCGAAGTCGACGATCGGCATCAGCTCGGTCACGATGTCGTCGACCAGCAGCTGGGGGCCGAACAGCTCGCAACCATGGTGCTTGTTGCCCAGGGTCGAGAATACCTGGGCCGAGGCGGCGCTGCCGATCGAGGTCTCGAGCATGGTGCCGCCGTACCAGGCGATGTCGGCCGCCTCGGCCACGGCCGCGACTTCCTTGGTGCGCAGCAGGCCGCCATGCTTGGCAACCTTGAGCGAGAACACCTGGCTGGCCTGCGCGCGTGCCAGCATCATCGCGTCCTGCGGGCTGCAGACGGTCTCGTCGGCCATGATGCTGGCGCGGTCGCCCAGCGTGGCGCTCAGGGTCTTGAGTGCCTCGACGTTCCACTTGGCCACCGGCTGCTCGATCAGCGTGACGCCGGCATCGATCATCTGCGGCAGGAAGCGGCGCGCGGTGCTGCCGTCCCAGGCCTGGTTGACGTCAACCGTCAGCGTGGCCTTGCCCTGCAGGCCGCGCGCGATCTGCGACACATGGGCCACGTCCTGCTCGGGGGTGCGGGCGCCGATCTTCATCTTGAAGATGCGGTGGCGCTTCTGCTCCAGCCGCAGCTGGGCTTCCTCGAGGTCCTTGTTGACGTCACCGCTGGCCAGGGTCCAGGCCAGCGGCAGGCTCTTGATGCGCTTGCCACCGAGCAGCTGGTAGGCCGGCAGGCCGAGCGTGCGCGAGTAGGCATCGATCAGCGCGATCTCGACCGCGCTCTTGGCGAAGTAGTTGCCCTTGCAGAAGGCGTCCATGCGCGCCAGCGCGCTACCGAAGGCGCCACCGTCCTGGCCGATCAGCGCCGGGGCCAGGTAGCCGTCGATCGCGTGCTTGATCGATTCGGGCGACTCCTCGTTCCAGGACGGGCCGCCGATGGTGGCGGCCTCGCCGAAGCCGGTCGCGCCGTTGCTGAGCCAGAGCTGGACGATGACCGGGCTCTGGCGGCTGATGGCACCGAACGACAGCTTGTGCGGACGGATGGTCGGGATGTCGAGGATGCGCGCCTCGATGCGCTCGATGGAATGGGAGACGGTCATGTCGCGGGTCTGGGTGGACAGTGGTTCGTGAATCAGACAAGCGTAAAGCCACGCCCACTGGGCTACAAATGATTTATTTCCATGAAATCATTCGCTATGATCGAACGATCATGGAAATCCGGCAGCTGCGCTACTTTCTCGACATTGCCGACACCGAGCATCTGACCCAGTCGGCGCAGAACCTGTTCGTGACCCAGAGCACGCTGTCGCACGGGCTGCGCCAGCTCGAGCAGGAGCTCGGCGTCGCGCTGTTCGACCGGCTCGGGCGCGGGCTCAAGCTGTCGCAGGCGGGCGCCGAGTTCCGGGTCTATGCCAGCCGCGCGCTGCAGGAGATCGAGGCCGGTCGCATGGCGCTGGCCGACCTCGGTGGGTTGCAGTCGGGCAAGCTCAAGGTCGGGGCCTTTCCGACCTTCCTGAACACGGTGGTGCCGGTCACGGTCGCGGCCTTCAACCGGGCTTATCCCAAGGTCAAGGTCGAGGTGCAGGACCTGCGCGCCGGTGCCATCGAGCAGCAGCTGCTCGACGGCGACCTCGACCTCGGCATTGCCTTTCACCCGGCCCAGCATGACGAGATCGAGGCCGAGGTGCTGTTCGAGGAGCGCCTGTTGCTGGTGGTCGGCCCGCATCATCCCTGGGCGGCGCGGACCCGCCTGGCGATGGCCGAGCTGGCCGGCCTGCCGCTGGCGCTGTTGCCGCGCAATTTCGCGACCCGGCGCCTGATCGACGACAGCCTGCGCCGGGCCGGCATCGAGCCCCAGGTACCGGTCGAGATGGATTCGGTCGAGTCGCTGCTGGGGGTCTGCCGCTATGGCGAACTGGCCAGCATCGTGCCGGAACGCGCGGCGCGCCAGGCGCCCGACCTGCCAGCGATCGCGCTGACCGAGCCCGAGATCCTGCGCCATGCCGGCATCCTGTGGCGGCGTGGCGCCTCGCGCAGCGCGGCGGCACGCGAGTTCGTTGCGCTGCTGCGCGCGACACCGCTGGACTGAGCTGCCCCGCAAAAGACGAAGCCCGCACTGGGCGGGCTTCGTGGGTTCGACTGGCGCAGCCATCAATGAGTTCTGTGCGCCGGTCGATGAATCAACTGTAGTGGCGTGGGCGGCGACTGTCGATCCTGTTCGGGTTACGAAACTCCGGCGCGGGCTGATATCAGCCGCGCTGGGCCGGAATCCAGCGGCTCAGCGTCGCGGCGAGCTGCTGGCGGTTGATCGGCTTGGAGACATGGTCGTTCATGCCGGCGGCCTCGGTCGCCAGCAGGTCCTTGAGCATCACTGCCGCCGTCAGCGCGATGATCGGCACCGGCGCTGCGCCCTGCGCTGCCTCGTGTGCGCGGATGGCCCGTGTCGCCTCGAAGCCGTCCATCTCGGGCATCTGCAAGTCCATCAGGATGGCGTCGAAGCGCTCGCGGCAGGCCTTCTCGACCGCCTCGTGGCCACCGCGGGCGGTTTCGAAGTGCAGGCCGAGCTTGCCGACATAGGCCCGCGCCACGATCAGGTTGGTTTCGTTGTCGTCGACGATCAGCACCCGGGCCCCGCGCAGGGCTGTGACTTCTGGCGTGGTGGCCAAGGCGCTGCTGCCTGGCGTGGCCGCAGCAGGAGCCGCCAGCGTCCCGACTGCCGGCAGGGTTGCGGCGGGTGTCTCGTCCGGTATCTGCTCGAGCCGTACCGTGAACCAGAACCGGCTGCCCTGGCCCGGCTGGCTTTCGACGCCGATCTCGCCGCCCATCAGCCCGACCAGGCGCTTGCTGATCGACAGCCCGAGCCCGGTGCCGCCGTAGCGGCGCGTGGTCGAGCTGTCGGCCTGGTGAAACGGCGTGAACAGCCGTCCGATCTCCTCGTGCGAGAGTCCGATGCCGCTGTCTTGCACCTCGAAATGCAGCTGCAGGGCCGCGTCGGTGCGATCGCCATCGATGGCATCCATGGCATCGACCCGCACCCGTACCCCGCCGCTGGCGGTGAACTTCAGCGCGTTGCTGACCAGGTTGCTCAGCACCTGCAGCAGCCGCAGCGGGTCGCCGCGCAAGGAGCGCGGCAGACCCGGCGCGAGTTCGAATTCCAGCGCCAGCCCGCGCTCGGCGGCCTTGAGCGAGAACAGCATCCTGGCCTTCTCGAACAGCTCGTCGAGCCGCAACGGCAGCGATTCGATCGCGAGTCGTCCGGCCTCGACCTTCGAATAGTCCAGGATGTCGTTGAGCACGCCGAGCAGGGCGGTGCCCGAGCCGTGGATCTTGCCCAGGTAGTCGCGCTGCAGGGCATCGAGTTCGGTCTCGAGCAGCAGCCGGGACAGCCCGATCACCGCATTCATCGGCGTGCGGATCTCGTGGCTCATGTTGGCGAGGAACTCGCTCTTGGCGCGGTTGGCGGCTTCGGCGGTTTCCTTGGCGGCGGCCAGTTCGAGCGAATGCGCTTTCAGTTCGGCAGCGGCCTGCTGCGCCTGCTGGCTGGCCGCCAGCAGCTTGGCCTCGAAGCGCTGGCGCTCCTGGACCACGAAGAAGACCCAGCAGTAGGCCGGCTGACCCTGGTACAGCGTCTGTTCGGCGTTGATCAGCACCGGCATCTCGTGCTGCTCATGGGTGCGCAGTGTCAGGGCCAGTTCGCGCACCCGGCCCATGTGCAGCAGCATCGGCCAGACATGGGTCTGCAGGAAGACGCGGCTGGCTGGCGGCAGCATCGCATCGAGTCCCGCGCTCTCCCAGTACGCGCGCGTGCCGCCCAGCACTGCCAGCAGCTCGTCGTTGAGCGCCAGCATGCGGCCGGAGGGGTCTGTGACCAGCAATGCGCAGGGCAGATCGAGGAACGCCGGCATCAGGCCCTTTTCCATGCGCAGCTCCCGACTTCAGGCGCTGGGCAGATAGCGCTGCATGGCCGCGATCACGAGCTCCGGTCGGCTCATGTGTGCCGAGTGGCCCTTCACGTCGAGCCGTTCCAGCTGGCTGCCGCGCAGCTCGCGGTGCAGGTAGTCACCGACCGAGACCGGAACCAGCGCATCGTCGCTGTGCTGCAGGATCAGGCAGGGCTTGGTGACCCGGGCCAGATCGGCGCGGTGGTCGGCGAAGAAGGTCGCTTCGGCAAAGGCGCGTGCCAGCACCGGATCGGTCGAGCAGAAGCTGTCGATGAAAGTCCCAGTGACCGCATCACCGACTGCCGCGCCGGTCGCCAGTGGCGCCAGGTAGTTGGCCCAGCCGATGTAGTTCATTTCCATCAGTGACAGCAGGCCCTCGAGGTCGGCTCGATCGAAACCGCCATGGTAGTCCGGGGGATGGTTCAGGAAGCAGGGATTCGGGCCGAGCAGGATCAGGCGCTCGAACAGGTCCGGGCGGGCGATCGAGGCCAGCATGCCGATGTTGCAGCTGACCGAATGTGCAACCAGCGTGATGCCGCTCAAGCCCAGCGCGTCGCAGACCTCGATCATGTCCTGGGCGTAGCCATCGAGGCTGGCATAGCGCTGCGGGTCGAACGCGGTCGGATCGGACTGGCCGCTGCCGACATAGTCGAACAGCACCTGGCGGTGCGTGCCCTCGAACGCCCCCGTGATCCGGTGCCACATGTGCTGGTTGCAGCCGAAGCCATGGCCATACAGGATCACCGGGCCTTGCTGGCCGATTTCGCGCACATGGTTGCGCTGCCGGATGTTGGAGGGCATTTCGATGGGCCAGGGGTAGTGAAAGAGGTCAGGCTGGTAATTGATGAATATATCATATCCCTGTAGCCATGAACCCCAATCCGTGCTGGGCTTCAGTCCCGGGCCGCTGCCCGGGACTGGCTCAGCGCAGCCCGGCCCAGAAGCCTTCGAGCAGCTGGGCGAAAGCCTCGGGTTGCTCGACCGCGCTCAGGTGGGCGGCGTCCAGGCTGGCCAGTTGCGCGCCCGGAATGCGGTCGGCGATCGCCTGCGACATCGCGGGCGGGGTGGCTTCGTCGCGGCTGCCGGCGATCACCAGCGTCGGGCAGGCGATGCGCGCGTTGCCTTCATCGAGCGCAATGCCGGCAACCGCCGCGCAGGCGGCAGCGTAGGGCAGGGCGGGGGTTGCCTCTAGCACGGTGCGCAGCTTGGCGACGCGCTCGGCACCGCCATTGACCTGGTCGGCGCGGAATTCGGGCGTGAACCAGCGCTGCAGCGCGCCGTCGGCGATCGGCGGCACGCCGTTGAGCCGCACGGTGTCGATGCGGGCCTGCCACATGGCGCGTGCGGCCGCGTCATAGCTGGCGGCCGAGTTGGCGATCACGATGCTGCGCACCAGCTCGGGGTGGCGCGCGGCCAGCGCCTGGGCGGTCATGCCGCCCATCGACAGGCCGACGAAATGCACCGGGCCGACGCCCTGGGCGCGGATCAGCTCGGCCGCGTCGTCGGCCAGGTCGTCCATGCTGTAGGCGCCTTCGGTCGCAGGCGTTTGGCCGTGGCCGCGCTGGTCGTAGCGCAGCACGGTGTAGCGCTCCTGCAGCGCGGCGGCGACGCCGTCCCACATGGTCAGGTCGCAGCCGAGCGCATGGCTCAGGACGACCAGGGGGCCCTGGCCTTGCTTGACGGTATGGAGTTGGGTCATGACTGTCCTTTGATCAGGCGGCGTAAGCCGGTTTCGGTGCCACGGCACGCTGTTGCTGCAGCAGGCTGAACACCAGCATGGCCAGCGCCGCCACGGCGCCAGGGATGGCGAACACCATGAAGTTCAGCTGCAGCGGCAGCTGGGCCGTCATCAGCGCGCCGCCCAGCAGCGGGCCGACGATGGCGCCGTTGCGGCCGATGCCCGAGGCCCAGCCCAGGCCGGTGGAGCGGATCGACAGGCCGTAGAACTGTGCCGTGCCGGCGTAGAGCAGGATCTGGGTGCCGATGGTGGTGGCGCCAGCGATGAAGATCAGCAGATACAGCATCTCGGTCGAGCTCTTGAAGCCCAGCAGGCTGATCGACACCGCAGCGGCGGCGAAGAAGCCGATCATGACCTTGTACAGGTTGAAGCGGTCGCCCAGCCAGCCACCCAGGATGGCGCCGGCCATGCCGCCGAAGTTCAGCGCCAGCAGGAAGCTCAGGCTTGATCCCAGGCTGTAGCCAGCCTGTGCCATCAGCTTGGGCAGCCAGGAGCTCAGCGCGTAGACCATCAGCAGGCAGCAGAAGAAGGCGACCCACAGGCACAGGGTGCGCAGCAGACGGCCTTCGCGGAACAATTCGACCACCGAGGCGCTGCCGCCCTTGGTGTCATGCAGCACCAGTTCGTCGTTGCTGCTGATCGCGCGGCTCTGCTCGATCCGGGCCAGGATGGCGCGGGCCTGTTCGTGCCGGCCCTGGCGCACCAGGAAGCCGACCGATTCCGGCAGCAGGTACAGGATCACGGGCAGCAGCAGCAGCGGGATGCCGGCGGCAAAGAACATCGACTGCCAGCCGAAGGTCGGCAGCATGTAGATGCCGACGCCAGCGGCCAGCATGCCGCCGAGCGAATAGCCGCTGAACATCACGGCTACCAGCGTGCTGCGCAGGCGCTTGGGGGCGTATTCGCTCATCAGCGCCACGGCGTTGGGCATCAGGCCGCCGCAGCCGAGGCCGGCGATGAAGCGGAAGATGCCGAATTCGGTCGGGCTGCTGGCGAAACCGTTGATGATGGTGGCACCCGAGAACAGCGCGAAGCAGATCGCGATGCCCTTCTTGCGCCCGATCTTGTCGGCCAGGGTGCCGAAGACCAGCGCACCGAACATCATGCCGAACAGCGCATAGCTGCCCAGGGCACCGGCCTGCAGCGGGGTCAGGCTCCATTCCTTCATGATCGCGGGCAGCACGACGCCGAAGATGAACAGGTCGTAGCCGTCAAAAATCAGCAGCAGCGCGCACAGGCACATCACCATCCAGTGGAAGCCCGAGAACTTCGCGTGGTCTATGACGTCATGGACATCGACTTTCTTCATTCTTGTCTCTCTACTCTAATGGGCGAAAAAAACCAGGACGGTGTTGCCGCCCTGGCGATTGGGAGGTGCTGCGGTCAGCCGAGGTCGCCGCCGCCGACCGGCATCGTGATGCCGGTGATGTAGGAGGCCTCGTCCGAGGCCAGGAAGCAGATCGCGTTGACCTGTTCGTCGATGGTGCCGTAGCGCTTCATCAGGCTGGAGTTGATGGTCTGGTCGACGATCATCTGGTACCAGACCTTTTCCTGTTCGGTCTGCTCGGCCGCGTTGCGCGGGATGCGGCGCGGCGGCGCCTCGGTGCCGCCGGTGGCGATCGCGTTGACGCGGATGCCGCGCTCGGCGGTTTCCAGCGCCAGGCAGGCGGTCAGCGCGTTGACGCCGCCCTTGGCCGCGCCATAAGGCACGCGGTTGACGCCGCGGGTGGCGATCGACGAGACGTTGACGATGGCGCCGCTCTTTTGCTCCAGCATGTGCGGCAGCACCGCGTGGCAGCACCACAGGGTCGGGAACAGCGAGCGGCGCACCTCGGCCTCGATCTCGTTTTCCTGGTAATGCTCGAACGGCTTGGCCCAGATCGTGCCGCCGACGTTGTTGACCAGCACGTCGATGCGGCCGAACTTCTCGACCGCCTGCTGCATGACCTTATTGCAGTCAGCGGACTTTTCCATGTCGGCGGTCAGCGCCAGCACGTCGACCTTCTTCTTCTTGAGCTGGTCGCGCAGCTCGAACACCAGCTCCGAGCGGTCAACCAGCACCAGCTGGGCGCCTTCCTTGGCCATGCGCAGCGCGACGCCGTGGCCGATGCCCTGGGCGGCGCCGGTGATCACGGCCACCTTGTTCTTGAATCGTTTAGTCATGCGGATGGAGATGAAAGAGCCCGTTGGCACGGGCTGTTGGATGGGGTCAGCGATCAGGCGCTGGCGGCGAACTTCTCGTAGTGGAAGCTGACGGGCTTGACGCCCTGGTCGCGCAGGTACTGGTTGACGGCTTCGACCATGGGCGGCGGGCCGCACAGGTAGATGTCGACTTCGCCGTCGTGGAGCTGGCCGGCTTCGAGGTGGTTGGTGACATAGCCCTTCTTCGGCTGGGCGCTGTTGGCGTCGACCACGACCAGCGCGTAGCTGAAGTTGGGCATGGCCTGGGCGAAGGCTTGCAGCTTGTCGATGTCGACCAGGTCGGTGTCGGTGTTGACGCCGTAGATCAGGTGCACCGGGAACGGGCTGCCGCCGGCGGCCGCGATCTTGTCAAGCATGGCGGTGAAGGGCGCCAGGCCGGTGCCGCCGGCCAGCATCAGTACCGGGCGCACGATGTCGCGCAGGTAGAAGCTGCCCTTGGGGCCGTTCATGACCAGGGTGTCGCCCGGCTTGGCCGATCCGGTCAGGTAGCTGCTCATCAGGCCGCCCGGCACGTTGCGGATCAGGAACGAGACCGCGTTGTCTTTCGGCATCGAGCTGAAGGAATAGGCGCGGTGCGCGTCGGTGCCCGGCACCTGCAGGTTGGCGTACTGGCCCGGCAGGAAGGACAGCTTGGCGATATCGTCGCCGGCCACGGTCAGCGCGATGGTGCTGTCGGAGACCAGGCGCACGTCCTGGATGGTCGTGCTCAGGCTGGTCTGGGCAGTCTTGCAGACGGCCGAGGAGGCGGGAATGCCGATGACGAGATCGCTCTTCGGACGCATCTGGCAGGTCAGCACGAAGCCTTGCTGCAGTTCTTCCTCGGTCAGCGCGTCGTCGATGTAGTTGCTGCCCATGTCGAACTGGCCCGACTCGCAGCTGGACTTGCAGGCGCCGCAGGCACCGTCGCGGCAGTCGATGGGGACGTTGATCTTCTGGCGATAGGCGGCATCGGCCACGGTCTCGCTGTCTTTGCAGTCGATGAAGCGCGTGACTCCATCCTCGAAATTAAGGGCGATCTTGTAAGTCGGCATGATGATTTCTCGGTTGCTGGGTGGAGCAAGCCGGGGTTGCCCGGGGAAAAAGACCGGCGCCAGCCCCTGCGAGGCCGGCGCCGTAGCCTCCGGATCCGGTCTGGCCCCGCCAAGGGGCCAGGCCTGGATCAGAGGTGGTAGACGTCGAGGACGTGGCGGATGTAGTCGTTCTTGAGCACGACCTTCTTCGACTTGATCACCGGCTTGGCGCCCGAGAAGTCGATCGTCAGGAAGCTGGTGCCGGCGAAGGTGTCGGTCACGTTGTAGCGCACGCTGAGCGTGAACCAGTTGTGGCGGACCTTCACGACGTCGCCGTTGCGCTCGACGATCTCGACGTTGCTGATGTTGTGCGAGGTGCGGGTGTCGGGGATGGTCGCGCTCGAACGCTCGGTGCGGATGCGGAAGACGCGGTCTTCCAGGCCACCACGGCTCGGGTAGTAGATCAGCGAGATCTCGGTCTGCGGATTGGTGGTCAGCTCGCCGTCATCGGCCCAGGCCGGCATCCAGAACTCGGCCTGCGGATCGTACATCTCGATCCAGGCGTCCCATTCGCGGTCGTCGAGCAGACGGGCTTCCTGGTACAGGAAGGCGCAGACGTTTTCGTAGGAGGTAGTCATGCTGTGGCGCTCCGGTTCTTATTTTGCGTTGGCTTGGGCAGCTTCTTCGGCGTCGACCGCCTTGCGCATCTGCTCCAGCCAGTAGGTGTGCTGGGCGACGTAGAGGCCTTCGTCTTCGGTCTTGACGCCGGACAGGATCGGCTTGAGGCCGATCTTGTCGGCTTCGGCGTCGGGGCCGCGCACCCAGTGCTCGGCACCGCGCGACATGTCGTTCCACTCGGCGGCACCGCCCTTGTAGCCTTGCTGGCAGGAGCGGAACTCCTCCAGGTCGTCAGGCGTCGCCATGCCGGTGGCGTTGAAGAAGTCCTCGTACTGGCGGATGCGGCGGGCACGGGCCTCGGCGCTCTCACCCTTGGGCGCGATGCAGTAGATGGTGACTTCGGTCTTGTCGACCGAGATCGGGCGCAGCACGCGGATCTGCGAGCTGAACTGGTCCATCAGGTAGACGTTCGGGTACAGGCAGAGGTTGCGCGAGTTGTTGATCATCCACTCGGCGGTGTTGGCGCCGACGCGCTCGGCCAGCTGCTCGCGCTGCGGGTAGAGCGGACGGTCTTCCGGGTTGTCCCAGCGCGTCCACAGCAGCAGGTGACCGTTGTCGAACGAGTAGGAGCCGCCGCCCTTCTTGGCCCAGCCGCCGGCGCTCATGGCCTTGATCTGGTCGTTGCCGGCTTCGCGTTCCTTGCGGGCGGCCTGGGTCGCGGCGTAGTTCCAGTGCACGGCGGTCACGTGGTAGCCGTCGGCGCCGTTCTCGGCCTGCAGCTTCCAGTTGCCTTCGAACCAGTAGGTCGAGGCGCCGCGCAGCACTTCCAGGCCTTCTTCGGACTGATCGACGATCATGTCGATGATCTTGCGCGATTCACCCAGGTGCTCTTCGATCGGCTGCACGTCGGCGTTGAGCGAACCGAACAGGAAGCCACGGTAGTTGGCAAACTTGGCGATCTTGGTCAGATCGTGGCTGCCTTCCTTGTTGAAGGTGCTGGGGTAACCGGTGTTTTCCGGGTCCTTGATCTTGAGCAGCTTGCCGGTGTTGTTGAAGGTCCAGCCGTGGAAGGGGCAGGTGAAGGTGCCCTTGTTGCCGGTCTTGAAGCGGGCCAACTGCGCGCCGCGGTGGGCACAGGCGTTGATGAAGCAGTTCAGTTCGCCGGCGCGGTTGCGCGTGATCATCACCGGCTGGCGGCCGATGGTGGTCGTGAAGTAGTCGTTGATATTCGGGACCTGGCTTTCATGAGCCAAGTAGATCCAGTTGCCTTCGAAGATGTGCTTCATCTCGAGGTCGAACAGTTCCGGGTCGTTGAAGACGGAACGCTTGACGCGGTGCAGGCCGGTGTCGTGGTCATCGACCAGCATGCCTTCCAGGCGCTCGCGCAGATTTTCTTGGCTCATAAATTATCTCCGGTTGGACTCGTGGCTCTGGTCCGCTGCGGCATGGCCGAAACGGCTGGGGTGGCGGGCAGGTCTGGCAGGAGGGGCCCTGCCGGACAGTGCGGGCGGCACGCTTCGCGGCTGGCAGGTGACGGTGGACGCATTCGGGCGCGAGACCGCCGGTGGTGGCGCTGGCCCGTTGTCGCTGTTCTTGTCTCCTGCGGTGACCATCGTCGCGGCACCGTCTGCTCCCCTGCTGCTGCGACCGCCAGACTTCTTGTCCGGTCAGTTACGTTCCAGGGGCTTGCTTGTCTTACGGAGCTGATCTTATGAACAAACCCTGATCCAAATCAAAGACTGTTTTAGAATCATCCAATACCCAGAAAGTATGCGATGGATTTTCGGCACCTCAAGTATTTCGTCGCAGTGGCGCAGGAGCGCAGTTTCACCCGCGCGGCCGAACGGCTCTACATCTCGCAGCCGCCGCTGAGCCGACAGATCCAGCAGCTCGAGGAGGAGCTCGGACTCAAGCTGCTCGACCGCGAGGCCAGGCCGCTGGCGCTGACCGAGGCCGGCCGCTTTTTCCATGCCCGCGCGGTGCGCATGCTCGAGCAGCTCGACGAAACCATTGCCATGACGCGCCGCCTGTCCCAGGTCGATCGCCGGCTGGTGATCGGCTTCGTGCCCTCGACCATGTATGGCGCGCTGCCGCGCATCGCGCGCCTGTTCCGCGCCCGCCGGCCGCAGGTGCCGCTGGTGCTGGTCGAGAAGACCACGGTCGAGCAGGGCGAGGCGCTCAAGGCCGGCCAGATCGATGTCGGTTTCGGTCGCGTGCGTTTCGACGACCCCAGCCTGCGGCGCGAGGTGTTGCGCGAAGAGCCGCTGGTGCTGGCCATACCCACCGAGCATTCCCTGGCGGGCGAATCGGGGCCGGTCAGCCTGGCGCAGGCGGCGGCCTTCCCGCAGCTGGTCTACCCGCGCAAGCCGCGCCCGAGCTATGCCGACCATATCCTGTCGCTGTTCCGCGACCAGGGCCTGGAGCCGGCCGAGGTGCAGGAAGTGCAGGAGATGCAGACCGCGCTCGGCCTGGTTGCCGCCGGCATGGGGCTGTGCCTGGTGCCGGCCAGCGCCCAGCGCTTGCGCCGCGACGAGGTGGTCTACCGCCCGCTGCTCGAGTCGAACGCGACCTCGCCGATCATCATGAGCACGCGCCTGAACGACCAGTCCGAGGATATCGCGCTGCTGCGCGAGCTGATCGACGAGGTCTACCGGCTGCAGGCGGTTGAAAAGCTCGAGGCCGAGCGCAAGTCGATGCCGGTGCTGACCGGGCCGCGCAGCAGCCCTTGAGCCTTCAGCGCAGCTGCAGGCCGCGGCGCAGCACCACGGGCTTGCCGCCCAGGCGCTTCTTGGCCATCCAGTGCGCCAGCGCCGAGTCGAGCTGGTCGGCATGCTTGGGGAACCAGTCGGCCAGATGCTCGACCAGGTCGCGCACCACGTCGGCGCCGAGCTCGCCCTTGGCGAACAGTTCGCCGACCTCGTGCACCGAGGCCAGCACCGCCGCATGTTCGTCGATATGGCAGTCGCGCGGCGGGAAGTCGTTTTCCACCATCCAGCGGTTTTCCATGCCGAAATGCTCTTCGCAATGGCGCGTGAACTCGGCCAGCAAGCCGGCCAGGTCGGCATCGGCGGCCTGTTGCATGCGGCCGACCAGCCCGACGAATTCCTCGTGGACCTCGTCGATCGGCGTGTAGCCCAGCAGGTACATGTCGTTCCAATGCATGGGCTGCTGGTCGGGGTGCGGTTGCTCGGTGGTCATGTCTCTTCTGGCGTGGCTGGCTGGGATGTGGGTGGGGTGGCGGTGGCGCAAGGGCGCCGGACCGCTGCTGGGCCTGAAGTATGAACCAGCCCGGGCCGTTTTGCCGCCGCGCCTGTTGCCGCCGCTGTTTCAGCGCCGGCGCCAGGCCTTGGGGTGGGTCGCGCGCAGGCAGGCGCGCCGGAAGGCCTGCAGCGTGGCTTCGGCGCGGCCCAGGATGCTGTTTTCGGGATAGCTGGCCGGATGCGTCCGGTTGCAGGCCGGGCCGGGCAGGGCGACTGGGCAGGACTGGCCGGGATCGGCACCGAAGGGGCGTCCCAGCAGCAGCTCGGCGCCTTCGCTGACATGGCTGACGCCGTGGATCTGGAACCGGCCCTGCTCGACCGCGGCGCAGACCTCGCGTGACAGCATCAGGTGGCGGCGGTTGCGCGCCGGGATCAGCACGCCCTGCTGGCCGTCGAGTCCGGCGTCGCGGCAGACCGCGAAGAAGCCCTCGATCTTCTCGTTGACGCCGCCGATCGGCAGCACCTCGCCGTAGGGGCTGATCGCGCCCGTGACCGCCATGCCTTGCGGCAGCGGCAGGCCCGACAGCGATGACAGCAGCGCGTAGAGCTCGGCGCAGCTGGCCGAATCGCCCTCGACGCCGTGGTATTCCTGCTCGAACACGATCGAGGCGTTGAGCGCCAGCGGCGCGATATGGCCGAACAGCGCCGACAGATAGCTCTGCAGGATCAGCACCGCCTTGTCGTGGATCGGGCCCGACAGCTCGACCTCGCGCTCGATGTTGAGCAGGCCCTCGGTGCCGGCGACGGTGCGTACCGTCACCTTCATCGGCTGGCCGAAGCTGTAGTCGCCGAGGTCGATCACGGTCAGACCGTTGAGCTGGCCGACGCGCTGGCCGCTCAACGCGATGATGCGCTCGCCGTCGGCGATGGTCTCGCGCAGGCGCTGCTCGAGGTAGTCGTGCCGGTGGCGCTGTGCCTGCAGCGCGGCGGCGACATCCTCGGCCTCGACCCCGCGCGCGCCGCGTGCCTGCGCCACCGCCGCGCTCTCGACCACCAGCGCCTCGGTACGCGAGAATGCCGCGCACTGGCGCGCCTGGTCCTCGGCCTGGCGGTGGCTGTCCTCGATCAGGCGCGCGACCGCGCCGGCCGAGAAATGCGGCAGCCCGAGCCGGGCGCAGACATGGGCGACGAAGACGCCGCTGGCGCGCCGGGTCGCGTCGCTGGCCAGGAAGCTGTCGGCGAAGTCGACCTTGGCGCGGAAATGGCGCGCGAACTCGGGGTCGCCCTCCTGCAGCGCGTAGTAATGCTCGTCCGAGCCGACCAGCACCAGCTTGACATCGACATCGATCGCCTCGGGTTCGAGCGAGGTCGAGGCCTGGGCCGAATAGACGACCGCGGGCTCCTCGATCTGCAGCCGGCCGTTGCGCAGGAAGCGGCGCAGCTTCTCCCACACCAGCTCGTCGGCCAGCAGGTCGCGCATGTGCAGCATCAGGAAGCCGCCATGAGCTTTCAGCAGGCTGCCGGCGCGGATGCGCGAGAAATCGGTCACCAGCACGTCGTTGTCGGACTGGTATTCGATGCTGCCGAACAAGGCGCGGAACAGCGGGTTGTTCTCGATGATGACCGGCGCGCCATGGGCCTCGGCGTTGTCGACCACCAGGTTGACGCGGTAGCGCGCCAGCACCTGCGCGAGTGCTTCCTTGCGCTCGGGCTCGTCCTCGGGCGCGCCGCTCTCGAACAGGTGCAGCTGCTCGAGCAGATCGACGCCGACCTGTTCGAGCCAGGCGCCGAGCTTGCGCGTGTCCTTGATCTGCTTCTTCAGGCCCTGGCGGATCGCCTGCAGCTCGCGCTCGAGCAGCGGCTTGACGGCCTGCAGCCGCAGCGCGGTCACGCCGGCTTCGAGCGCGCGCTCGAGCGGCTGGGTCAGCTCGAGAAAGCGCAGGATCTCGCCGCGCAGCTCGCGCTCGCCCTGGTCGTAGCGGTCGCGCTCTTCCTGCGCCAGCGCGGCGAGTTCGGCCGAGGTCAGGCCCTGGCCGTCGGGGCCGATCAGGGTCAGGATCAGCTGGCCGTCCTCGCGCCGCAGCGCGAAATGGCGCGCCGCCGCGAAGCTCGACAGCGCCTGGTAGGCCACGGCCTCGCGCTCGGCGTAGTCATGTTCGAGCCGGTCCTGCGCGGCCTTGAAGTCGGATTCGGCAAAGCGCTTCGGAATCCCGGTCTGCAGCGTCTTGACCAGCTGCAGCATCAGCTGGCGCAGCTGGCGGCCCTCGCCGGCGGGCAGGCGCAGCGCGCGCGGGCGCTCGGGCGCATCGAAGTTGTGCAAGTAGCACAGGTCGGGCGGTGCCGGGCGGCGGGCGGCGGCGGCCTGCATTTCCTGCTGCAGCAGGGTCGAGCGCCCGGTGCCGATGTCGCCGAGCACGAACAGGTGGTAGTCCGGGTGGTCGAGCCCGAGGCCGAAGCGGGCCGCGGTCAGCGCGCGCTCCTGGCCGATCCAGGGCAGTTCCTCCTGCGCCAGTTCGGCTGTGTCGGCAAAGCCGAGCTGGGCGGGATCGAGCTGCAGGCGCAGCTCGGCGGGGGTGAGTCGGATGGCGGGCATGCGGGCTCCTTGTCTCCGGCAGCTGGCCCCAAGGTCCCACGCCGGCGCTGTGGTCCAGTCTAGTCCTGAACGCCGGCGCCTGCCTAGCCAGCCGCCACGGCGGGCCGTTACACTGCCGGCATGAACACCGCTACTCCCGCCCTTGAGCCCATGAACGACCAGGAATTCGACGCGCTCGACCAGATCCTGGACAGCCTGCGCGAGCGCCTCGACGAAGTCCCGCAATGGGAATTCTGCGAGGGCGCGATCGCCGCGCTGATCTGCTGCCGCCGCGACATTCCGGCCGCCGAGTATTTCGGCGCCCTGATGGGCGACGAGGACAGCGGCCAGTTCGGCCCCGAGCTGTTCGCCAGCCCTGAGCAGTACGAGCAGTTCCTGACGCTGTGGAACCGGCGCTGGAACGAGGTCGTCACCGCGCTCGACGCCCAGGTCGACAACCTCGAGGACGCGCGTGCCTACGCGCCCGAAGTCATGGACGTGCGCGGTGCCGTCGCAGCCATGAGCGAGTCCGAGCGCGCCGAGATGGCCGATGAACTGGCCGACCAGGAGCTGCCCTATTTCGCCCAGGTCTGGGCGCTGGGCTTCATGTTCGTGGTCGAGACCTGGCCCGAGGAATGGGCCGCCCCGCGCGACAAGGAAGCACGCGAGTGGCTGGAGGATGCGCTGAACCGCATCGTCACGCTGACCGAGGACGACGACGGCGAGCCGGTCATCAGCATGTTTGGCGAGGACAGCCCGCCCAGCGTGAGCCAGGCCCGCATCAACGCCTATGGCGACGCGATCTGGGCCGCCTACGACCTGCGCGACCTCTGGAAGAGCATCGGCCCGCGCGTCGAGCAGGTGGTCAAGGGTGACGAGCCCGGCCGCAACGATCCCTGCTCCTGCGGCAGCGGCAAGAAGTACAAGAAATGCTGCGGCGCCAACTGACCCACTGAACCTGGTCTGACCCCGGCCTGATCCACGGCTCGAACGCCGGCGCTGCCTGTCTGGGTGGCGCCGGTTTTTTCATTTGAAACCATGAAGCATTCCCTGCAACGTCTGCGCGCCGAATGGGCGCCGAGCATCCCGCGCGAGCTGCTGGCTGGCGCGGTCGCGACCTTTGCGCTGATCCCCGAGGTGATCGCGTTCTCCTTCGTCGCCGGCGTCGATCCGGCGGTCGGGCTGTTCGCCTCCTTCGTCATCAGCCTGGTGATCGCGTTCGCGGGCGGGCGTCCGGCCATGGTGTCGGCCGCGGCCGGTTCGGTGGCGCTGGTGGCGGCACCGCTGATGGCCTCGCATGGCCTGGCCTACCTGCTGGCGGCCGGTCTGCTGGCCGGGCTGGTGCAGGTCGCGTTCGGCCTGCTGCGGCTCGGCGTGCTGGTGCGCTTTGTCTCGAGTTCGGTCCGCACCGGCTTCGTCAACGCGCTGGCGGTGCTGATCTTTGCCGCGCAATGGCCCCATCTGCAGGCCGCCAACGGCATGGGCTGGGCCATGCTGGCGCTGGGCCTGGCGCTGATCTACGGTCTGCCGCTGCTGCCCGGGCGTGCCTTCACGCTGATTCCGCCGCCGCTGATCTGCGTGCTGGTCCTGACGCTGCTGAGTTCGGCGCTGGGTCTGCCGCTGGCGACGGTGGCCGACCTGGGCCGGCTGCCCGATGCGCTGCCGAGCTTCGGCCGGCCCGAGGTGCCGGCATCAATCGAGACGCTGCGCATCATCGCGCTGCCGGCGCTGGCGATTGCCATGGTCGGCCTGCTCGAGTCGGTGCTGACCGCCGCCGTGGTCGACGAGATGACCGAAACCCCGAGCGACAAGAACCGTGAATGCTCGGGCCTGGGGCTGGCCAACATGGCGGCCAGCCTGTTCGGCGGCATCGCGGGCTGCGGCATGATCGGCCAGGCGGTCGGCAACGTGAAATACGGCGGCCGCGGCCGGCTCTCCACCCTGTTTGCCGGGGTCTTCCTGTTGCTGCTGATGGTGCTGCTCAAGCCCTGGGTGTCGCAGGTGCCGGTGATGGCGCTGGTCGCGATCATGGTGATGGTGTCGGCCGAGACCTTCAACTGGGCTTCGCTGCGCACGCTGGTGGTGCATCCGCGCAGCTCGAGCGCGGTCATGCTGGCGACCGTGGTGGTGACGATCGCGACCCACAACCTGGCCGCCGGCGTCGGGGTTGGCGTGCTGCTGAGCGGCGTGCTGTTTGCCGTCAAGGTCTCGCAGCTGCTGGAGGTGAAGGCCGAAGACGACCAGACTACCGGACTGCGCACCTGGCGCGTCACCGGCCAGGTGTTCTTTGCCTCGGCCGATGCCTTCATCGAGGCCTTCGACATCCTCGATGTCGAGCGGCGCCCGGTGCGGATCGACCTCGCGCGGGCGCATTTCTGGGACATCACGGCGGTGGCTGCGCTCGACAAGGTGGTCGAGCGGTTGCGCCACCATGGCTGCGCGGTCGAGGTGGTCGGGCTCAATGAGGCCAGCGCGGTGCTGATCGACCGGCTCGGAGCCAAGGACGCAGAAGCCGCCTGAACGAAGCGTGGCACGCACAGCAGCAGCGCCCCTCCCGGGCTTGACGCCGCTGTCTTGAGCGCGTTCAATCTTTCGCAAACCGATTGCGGAGGAGAACGCCATGCGCATCAGCGACCAGGACTATTTCCGCAGCTGCATTGCCAAGGAGCGGCAGCTGGCGCAGCTGCTGGGCCACCAGCAGATCGAGGAATGCTACGAGAGCGTCGGCAAGCTCTGGGCGGGCGCGCAGGCGTTGCCGGCCTGGACCCGCGACTGGGCCGCTTGCGGGCCGCTGCTGGCGCAGCATGCGCTGTCGCTGGTCTTCGTGACCCCGGATGACGCTACCGAGCCCGACGGCGCCGAGATCGGCCAGACCCGGGTCCATTTCTCGGATCACCCGAGCCGGGACCGGGCGCTGATGTTCGGCATCGTCAAGGAAGTGATCCGCCGGCTCGAGCATCCGCACCACGCGGCGCAGCCCTTGCATCCGCTGCCCTGAGGCGCGTGCCGGCCGGGCGCTGACTCAGGCCGTCGCCAGTCGCTGCAGCAACCCCTGCAGCGCATGCATGACCGTCGCCGCCCGCACCGCGTCGCGGTCGCCGTCGAAGCGTTGGCATTCGGTCCAGGCCTGCTCGCCCACCGCCCAGCCGAACCAGACCAGGCCGACCGGCTTGTCGGCGCTGCCGCCGGTCGGGCCGGCCACGCCGGTCACTGCCACGCTGACCTGGGCCCGTGAATGCGCGACCGCACCCAGCGCCATTGCGCGCGCTACCGGCTCGCTGACCGCGCCATGCGCCTCGATCAGTGCCGCCGGCACGCCGAGCTGTTCGGTCTTGGCGGCGTTGGAATAGGTGACGAAGCCGCGCTCGAACCAGTCGCTTGAGCCGCTCAATCCCGTGCAGCAGGCGGCGATCAGGCCGCCGGTGCAGCTTTCGGCCGTCGCCATCATGGCGCCTTGTGTCTTGAGCGCTTGCGCCAGGTCGGTGCAGAGTTGCAGGATTTCGGGGTCGTCGGTTCTCATGGCGATGCTCGGTCAGGGGTGAAAAGTTTCGAGCGGGTTCAGAGCCAGCGCCAGAACGCGATCAGCAGCAGGGTGCAGGCAGCTGCCACCAGATCGTCGAACATGATGCCCCAGCCGCCACGCCAGCCCCAGCCCTTGAAGGCCTGGTCGGCCCAGCGCACCGGGCCGGGCTTGGCGGCGTCGAAGTAGCGGAACAGCCAGAAGGCCCAGAACTGGCCCCAGAAACCGACCGGCGCCGCCAGCCAGAGCACGAGCCAGAACGCGACCACCTCATCGATCACGATGTAGCCCGGATCGGCTACCCCGGTGCGCTTGACGGTGGCGACGCTGGCCCACCAGCCCGCCAGCAGCGTGGCGCCGATGATCAGCGCCCAGCCGGCGTCGCCCGGCCGCCCGAGCCGGTCGATCAGCAGGAAGGCGATCCAGGCCCAGAGCGTGCCGACGGTGCCGGGTGCCACCCGGCTCAGGCCGGCGCCAAAGCCCAGCGCGATCAGGTGCGACAGGCGCGAGAACAGGAAGCGGCGATCGGGGCGCAGCACCGGCTCGCTTTTCGGGAAAGGCTTGTAGGAGGTTTCCATGGAAATTTGAATCTTGTTCAGTCGAACCAGGCCGCGAAGCCGCCGACGGGCTCGAAGCGGCGTGGCAGCCAGTGCAGCCTTGTCGGGCCGGGCAGTGCGCGTTCGCGCACCGAGTGCAGCGGATCGCCGGGCAAGTACAGCAGGCGCTCGCCGTCGACCTCGCTGGCCTCGGGCTGGATGCGTGGCGGACGAGCGGCCAGCGCCTCGTTCCAGGCGCTGTCGACAGTGGCGTGGCGCGCGAGCTTGACCAGGCTCATGAGCTGGGGCGGAACCAGTTCGAGCCGGTGTTCGGCGTGCAGCGTCAGCGCCTGACGCGGCGCCAGCCAGACCGCCTCGGTGGTCTCGTAGCCGTCATGCCTGGCCTCCTGTCCGGTCGGCAGCCGGGCCAGGAAGAAACGGGTGTCGAAGGCGGCCCCCGAGGCCGGGTGACGCGGCGTGATCCAGCGCGACCAGGGCAGGATGGCGCTGGCTTGCCAGCGCAGGCCCAGCGCGGCCATGGCGTCGGCCAGCGCTTCGCCGGCGGTCTGGCGATCCGCCAGC
Source organism: Malikia spinosa (assembly GCF_002980625.1). GTDB lineage: Bacteria > Pseudomonadota > Gammaproteobacteria > Burkholderiales > Burkholderiaceae_C > Malikia > Malikia spinosa. The sequence continues at coordinate 48,350 of NZ_PVLR01000006.1, forward strand.
GCCTGCCTGGCCGCTGCATCGGCGTTGTCGGCCAGCAGCAGGCCGGCTTCCTCGAAGGTTTCGCGCAGCGCGGCCAGGTGCAGGCCGGCGGCCTTTTCCGGGGTCAACGCGGGCTCGTCAAGGCGTGCCAGCAGTTGCTCGGCCTCGAGGTCGAGCGCGGCCAGCGCATCGGGGCTGCAGTCGGTCGGGTCCAGCTTGCCGCCCGGGAAGACATGGACGCCGCCCATGACGCGGGAATCGGCGTGGCGGCGCAGCAGCAGCACCTCGAGTCCGGCGCTGCCGTCGCGCAGCAGCACCAGCGAGGCCGCATCGCGCGGCGGACGTTCGGTTTCAGTCGGGTTCATGAGGGGGATTCAGGCGAAATGGTCAAAGCTGGCCCAGGCCAGATCGAGTGGCCGGCCGCAGGCGTCCTGCCAGCGCAGGCCGGGCTCAGTCGTGATGCGGCCCAGGCAGGACACGGGCGTGGCCGCCGAGCAGGCGGCTTGCAGCACGGCATCGTGCGCGCCAGCCGGTGCGGTGAAGATCAGTTCGTAGTCGTCGCCGCCGGCCAGCGCACAGTGCAGCGCGCGTTCGCGCGGCAGGGCGCGCAGGTCGGCGCTGATGGCGTCAGAGGCCAGCAGCGCATCGGCGTCCAGTTCGGCGCCGACGCCCGACGCGACCAGGATATGGCCCAGGTCGCCGCACAGGCCGTCGCTGACATCGGCGGCGGCGCTGGCGATGCCGCGCAGCGCCAGCCCCAGCGCGAGCCGCGGTGTCGGGCGCTCGAGCCGCTGGCGTGCCCGCGCCAGGACTTCGGGCGCCAGTTCGATCTCGCCCAGCAGCGCGTCGAGCGCCAGCCGCGCATCGCCGAGCTGGCCGCTGACCCAGACCTCGTCGCCGGCGCGCGCGCCGCTGCGCCGCAGTTCCTGGCCCGGCGGCACCTGGCCGAACACCGTGATGCAGAGGTTCAGCGGGCCCTTGGTGGTGTCGCCGCCGACCAGCGGGCAGGCCGCGCCATCGGCCAGCTCGAACAGGCCGCGGCTGAAACCGGCCAGCCAGGTCGCGTCGGCGCGCGGCAGCGCGAGCGCCAGCGTGCAGCCGAGCGGGCGGGCGCCCATGGCGGCCAGGTCGCTCAGGTTGACCGCGAGCGCCTTGTGGCCGAGCGCGACCGGATCGACATCGGCAAAGAAATGCCGGCCCTCGACCAGCATGTCGGTCGAGATCGCCAGCCGCTGGCCCGGCTCGGGTGCCAGCAGCGCACAGTCGTCGCCCACGCCCAGCACCACGCCGGGCGGGTTGGCGCCAGCGCGCTGGAAGTAATGGCGTATCAGTTCAAACTCGCCCATCGGGTGGCTCGTCCTCGTGGGTTTCGGGGGGGGCGATGTCGACGTCGGCATGGGCCTGGGTTTCCTGCTGGGCACTGACCGGCCACAGGAAGCTCAGCGGCGCGCGGCGCAGGCGATGCCGGATCGCGCCCTGGATGCGCTGGCGGTTGACGTCGCTGACGCTGCGCGCCTTGAGCGCGAGCCGGAAGGCCAGATAGAAGCTGACCGCCAGGTTGATCGGTCCGACCAGCAGCATCGCGGCCAGCGCCGACCAGAAGGCCGGCTCCAGCCACACCGTCCAGCCCAGCGCCATCACGGCGGCCGTCAGCTGCCCCATGACCAGGGTCACATGGCGCACCTCGAGCTCGAGCCCGAAAAACCCCGCGATGGCCGGCACCAGCCCCAGCATCAGCCCGAGCGAGATATTGGCCGCCAGGCCCGAGATATGGGTGCGCATGAAATGGCTGCAACGCTGGGCCAGGCGTTGGCCCAGCCGACCGGTGATGCTCGGGTGGTAGGCGATCGCCGAATCGAGCTTGTGCAGCACGAACCAGTTCTCGACCCAGCCCGCGACGATGCTGCTGGCGAACAGCAGCAGGCCCGTCACGGCGGCAAACAGCAGGGTCGGGCCCAGCAGCTGATGGCTGTCGAGCACATGGCGTGCCTTCTCGGGCGTCAGCATCGGCGCATCCGTCATCAGCCACAGGGCGGCGCTGATCAGGGCCACCACTGGCGCCACCAGCGCCAGGTTGCCGATGATGGCCGCGACCTGGGAGCGGAACAGGTGCGCGACCTCGTCGACGAAGCGCAGCACACCTTCGCGCGAGCGCAGGTCGCGCAGCTTGGCGACCATGGCCGGCGCCGTCACGGCCGGTTGCTTGGTCGCGACCGTCAGGTGCAGCAGTTGGATCAGCACGAAGGCGGCGGCATAGTTCAGGCCCGCGGCCAGCCCGCTCCAGAACGCCGACAGCGCCAGGCCGCCGAGCAGGAACTTGAACCAGGTCGTGAAGCCGAGCACGGCGCCACCCCCGCCGGCGCGCAGCAGCATGTCGCGGTACTCGTCCCAGTTGCGCGTGATGTAGTGCTCGCCGCTTTCGGCGCTGCGCTCGGCCACGCGCGCTGCGGTCAGCTGGGTGCTGCTGGCGACCAGGGCGCGGATGCTGCGGCTCTCATGGCCGACCTGCACCAGTTGGCCGATGAAACGGGCCGTCGTGCGCGGGCGCTGCTCGGACAGCAGGCAGTCGAGCAGGGTGGTCGCCCGCAGCACCCGTTCGCGCAGCTGGCGCAGCCGGAACACGATGCCGACCGAGATGCCATGCTCCTCGAGATGGGCGTAGACCGAATAGGCGGCCTGGCGCGCCAGGTCCAGCAGCCGGTGCAGTTCGGGCAGCTGAGCCTGGGCCTCGGCGCTGGCCACGCCCTGCGCAGCGGCGGCGCGGCGAAAGTTTTCCAGCGCCATCGGCAGATCCAGGAAGCTGCGCGCCTGGCGCGCCTCGACCGACATGCGCGAGCGCAGCTCGGGCCGAAAGCCGGTGGCGCTGATCTGGCCGATGCAGAACGACAGCGCATCGATCAGCGTCTGCTCCCAGTCGCTCAAGCGGCTTGCAGGTGCGCCACGACTCTCGGCGGGCAGGTCGGGCTCCGACCCCAGCAGCGCGCCGAGGCGTTCGAGCTGGCGTGCCGACAAGGCGCCCAGCCAGCGTGCATCGAGCGGATCGTGGAACAGCAGGCCGAACAGCTCGGTCATGTCGGTGGTCACGGGCGAACTCGGCAGCATCTTGTGCCGGATCCGGTGTCCGAGCTCGGTCATGAAGGCCGATTGCGAGGCAAAGCCGAAATCGGCCAGCAACGGCGCCAGATCGACATCCTGGCGAAAGCGTCGCCACCAGAGGCGCCAGCGCGCCAGCCAGTCGGGGTCGGCCTCGGCGGCATCGAGCAAGGCGCCGAGTCGCTTGAGCGTGGCCGGCACGTCGGCCTCGGGGCCGCGCAGCCAGTCGATCAGCGCGATCAGCCACAGGTGGCGCTCGGCCCGGCCGGCGGCGGGATCGAGCGTGGCCAGCAGGGTGGCGGGCTCGTCAATGGGTTTCATGGCCACCCGTCGGGACGTTGAGCGTGAAGGTCGGAATCGCCACCTCGAAGCGGTGGCCGTCGACGCCGACGCAGAAGTAATGCCCGCTCATGATGCCCATGGCGGTCTGCAGCCGCGCGCTGCTGGCGTACTGGAACGCCTCGCCGGGCTGGAGCAGGGGCTGGCGACCGACCACGCCCAAGCCATCGACGATCTGGGTTTCGCCGAAGGCGTCCTCGATCTCCCAGTGGCGCGCGATCAGCTGGGCCGGCACCGAGCCGGTGTTCGAGATCGTGACCGTGTAGGCAAAGACATAGGAGTCCTCCATCGGCGAGGACTGCGCGGGCAGGTATTCGGGCCTGACCTGGACGGCGAACTGGTGTTGGGGCATGTGCCAATCCTAACCAGCTTCGCGCGCTTTGTCGGCTGCAGGGCTGGCCGGGGTGGCTGGCGCAGCGGCGCAAAGCTGCCACAATCTCGCGCATGAGCACCTACCGCATCGCCCCCTCCATCCTCTCGGCCGACTTCGCCCGCCTGGGCGAGGAGGTCCGCCATGTGCTGGCCGCCGGCGCCGACTGGATTCACTTCGACGTGATGGACAACCACTATGTCCCGAACCTGACCTTCGGACCGATGGTCTGCAAGGCCCTCAAGAAGCACGCCTTCAAGCCCGACGGCACGCCGGCACCGATCGACGTCCACCTGATGGTGCAGCCGGTCGATGCGCTTGCCGCCGACTTCGCCGATGCCGGCGCCGACCTGATCAGCTTCCACCCCGACGCCTCGACCCATGTGCACCGCAGCGTGCAGGCGATCAAGGCGCGCGGCCTCAAGGCCGGCCTGGTGTTCAACCCGGCCGAGTCGCTCGACGTGCTGGACTGGGTGATCGACGACATCGACCTGATCCTGATCATGAGCGTCAACCCCGGCTTCGGCGGCCAGGGCTTCATCGACAGCGCGCTGCGCAAGATCGAGGCGGCGCGCAAGCGCATCGAGGCCAGCGGCAAGGACATCCGGCTCGAGGTCGACGGTGGCATCAAGGCGGCCAACATCCGCGGCGTCGCCGATGCCGGTGCCGATACCTTCGTCGCCGGCAGCGCGATCTTCGGCCAGTCCGATTACAAGACCGTGATCGACCATATGCGAGCCGCATTGGCCTGATTGCGGATTTTCTGCCGCGGGCCTAGGGTTTCCCCCAGCCCCCGTTGTCAGTTTTCCGCATGATTGCGGGGGAGAATCTGGTGGCTACCAGGATCTCTCCCATGACTCGTTCGATCAAACCTTCCCGTCTTCTCGGCCCGGGCATTGCCCTGATGCAGCGCTTGCCGATGACGGTGAAGATGCTGGCCATGAGCGCCACCCTGGTGCTGCCGCTGCTGCTCGTCAGCATCCTGCTGGCCAAGTCCTACTGGGATGTCCGGCGCGAGTCGCTGCACGAACTGGCTGGCCTGCAGGTGGTGCGGCAGATCACCCAGCTGGTGGAGCAGGTCGGCCAGCATCAGGGCCGGCTGCGGTTGGCGATGCAGGGCAATGCCAAGGCTCAGTCGGACCTGCCGGCGGCCCGCCAGCAGCTCAAGGCCGCCATGGCGCAGGTGGATCGGGCCGTGCAGGCCGACCCCCAGCTCGAACTGGCGCCGCACTGGACGCCGCTGCGCCAGGCCCTGGAGTCGCTGGCTGCGGCCGATGACGTGACCGAAGCCGATGCGCTGTACGCGCGCCACGGCGAACAGATGGAGCGTCTGCGCCAGCTGATGTCCCTGGTCGGCGAGAACTCGGGCCTGCTGCAGGACGCCTCGGCCACGGGCTATTTTCTGAAGGACATCGTCGTCGAGCGCCTGTTGCCGATGTTCCAGACCGTCAGCCACCTGCGCAACGAGGGCGCGCTGCTGCTCGCGCGCCAGGAGCGCGAGGGCTACAACACCGATCTGGTCAATGCCGCCGTGCGCCTGGGCGGTGGCCAGACCGACGTGTTGCGCGGCCAGCTGAGCCAGGTCGAGGGTCGCATCGTTTCGCTGCAGCGTGCCGACGAGCCGCCGCCCCAGGGCTGGACCGAGTTCAAGTCTGCCGCCGATGGCCTGGTCAGCAAGGTCGGCCTGACCCTGGGCTATGGCGCCTTGAGCGGCGAGCCCGTCGATTTCTATGACGAGGTGTCCCTGGTCGTGCAGGCGCAGGCGGCCTTCGGCCAGGCCACCGCACAACGGCTGCAGGAGCTGCTGCAGTCCCGGGCCGACCAGGCCGTGCGTCGGCTGATCGGTGTCAGCGCCGGCGCGCTGCTGGTGATGCTGCTGCTGGCCTATGCTGTGACGGCCTTCTACCATGCGACCGTGGGCGGGTTGCAGTCGCTCAACGAGGTGATCGATCGCGCGACCCAGGGCGATCTGAGCGGCGTGGTCGATATTCCCGGCCGCGACGAGATGGCCGCCATGGGCGCCAAGTTCCAGCTCATGCTGGCCAGCCTGGCCGGGCTGGTCGCCGATGTGCGCAGCGTTTCGGCCGTGCTCGGCCACATGGGGCAGCAGCTGGTGGGCGACAGCGGCCAGCTCTCCGAGCGTACCCAGTCGCAGGCTGCCAGCCTCGAGCAGGCCACGGCCAGCGTGCGCGACGCCGCCGACACCGTGACGCGCAACGGCGAATCGGTACAGGAGATCAGCCGCGTCGGCGAGGTGCTGCACCGCGAGACCGAGCAGGCGCATGGCCTGATGCAGCAGACCGTGCAGGGCATGGGTACTTTGCAGACCACCTCGCAGCGCATGAACGAGATCATCGGCGTGATCGACGGCATCGCCTTCCAGACCAACATCCTGGCGCTCAATGCCGCAGTCGAGGCCGCGCGTGCCGGCAATGCGGGGCGTGGCTTTGCCGTCGTGGCGGCCGAGGTCCGCAGCCTGGCGCAGCGCACCCAATCGGCTGCCGGCGAGGTGCGCTCGCTGATTGCGGCCTCGACCGGGCGGGTCAAGGCCTCGGTCGCCGAGATCAGTTCGGTCAACGAGGTGATGGAGCGCGTCGTCACCGGCATCCGCGACATCGCCGTGCGCATCGACGGCATGGCTGTCGCCAGCAAGCAGCAAAGCGTCGCGCTGAAGGAAGTGGCGCAGGCGATGGACGAGATCGACCAGGTGACCTACCAGAACGCCTCGATGGCGGATCGCACCAGCAGCCGCTGCGGCCAGCTGATGGACCGCACGTCGGACCTGACCCAGGCGGTGCAGTACATGACGCTGACCCAGGGTACCGCCGATGTCGCGATGCATCTGGCGCAGGCAGCGCTCGATCACATCCGGGCCAGGGGCCTGGAGCGCGCCAGCGAGGATTTCTACCAACCCCATGGCCGCTTCATCGACCGCGACCTCTATATCTTCGTGCTCGACCGCGAGGGCCGCTACCGCGTCATGGGCGCCGATCGCAGCAAGTCGGGCAGCTCGGTCTACGACGCTCCGGGCGTGGATGCCGAACGCCTGTTGCGCGACGCCTGGGAGCGGGTCGATCAGGACGGCGGCGGCTGGATCGAATACAACATCGTCAACCCGCTGACCGGCGACGTGCGCGGCAAGTCCTCCTTCGTGCTGCCGGTCAGCGAGCAGTTGCTGGTGGGTTGTGGCGCCTATCGCAGCGCCCTCAGCAACCACTGAGCCGCGCTTGAGCGAAAATGGCGGCTTCGCCCGCCATCTGCGCGGCCGATCCAGGCCCAGCCTGGTTCCGGTCGCCACCCCCATCGTGCCCGACACCCAGAACGACCCCCATCGCATGACTGCCGGCGAACGCCGCGCCAGTGTCTCGCTCGCCGCTATCTTCGCCCTGCGCATGCTGGGGCTGTTCCTGGTGCTGCCGGTGTTCGCGCTCGAGGCCAGGCGCTATCCTGGCGGCGACGACAGCGCGCTGGTCGGCCTGGCCATGGGCGTCTACGGACTGACCCAGGCCCTGCTGCAGATCCCGCTCGGCATGGCGTCGGACCGCTGGGGCCGCAAGCCGGTGATCCTGCTCGGGCTGGCGCTGTTCGCGCTCGGCAGCGCGATCGCGGCCTGGGCGCCCAGCGTGCAGTGGCTGGTGGCGGGACGCGCGATCCAGGGCGCGGGCGCGATCTCGGCTGCGGTCACGGCTTTCCTGGCCGATGTCACGCGCGACAGTGTGCGTACCAAGGCGATGGCGCTGGTCGGCATCAGCATCGCCTTGATGTTCGCGCTCTCGCTGGTGCTGGCGCCGCTGCTGGCGGCGCAGATCGGCCTGCGCGGCCTGTTCCTCGTGACCCTGGCGCTGGCGCTGACCGGCATGGCGGTGGTGGCCTGGGTCGTGCCGCCCGAGCCGGCCCTGCCGCGCCCGGTCGGTCGGGGTGGCTTGCGCCAGGTGCTGGCCCATGCCGGCTTGCTGCGGCTCGATTTCGGAGTCTTCGTGCTGCATGCGGTGCAGCTGTCGATGTGGATGGCCGTGCCGGCGTTGCTGGTCGAGTCCGGTTTGGCGGCGCCCGACCATTGGCAGGTCTACCTGCCGGCGGTGCTGATCTCGTTCCTGATCATGGGCGGCCTGCTGTTCCGGCTCGAGCGCAAGGGCCATCTGCGCCTGGTCTTCCTGGTCGCCATCGGGCTGATCCTGCTGGTGCAACTGGGCTTGCTGGCCATGGCCCAGGCGCCCTCGCTGGCCGGGGCCGCGCTGCTGCTGTGCCTGTTCTTCACCGGCTTCAACATGCTCGAAGCCAGCCAGCCCAGCCTGGTCTCAAGGCTGGCGCCGCCCGCGCATCGCGGTGCGGCACTGGGCGTCTACAACACGCTGCAGTCGCTGGGCTTCTTCGTCGGTGGCGCTGGCGGCGGCTGGCTGGTCAAGACCCAGGGCGGCCTGGGGGTGTTTGTCGCCTGCGCCGCGCTCAGCGCGCTCTGGTTGCTGATCGCCTGGCCGATGCAGGCGCCGGCCGTGGCCGGGCCGGTGCGGCATTGAGGCAGCAGGGCAGCGCGCGCCTGTGGGTCTGTGCTGCTCAGCCCACCCGGTCCAGTGCCGCCAGACGGTAGCCCGCCTGTTCGAGCGCCTGGCGGATCAGCTGCGCCGTCGCCACGGCCTCCGGGCCGTCGCCATGCACGCAGATGCTGTCGATGCGGGTCGGCAGCCGGTGTCCGCTGGCCGCGACGATGGCCTGTTCGCGCAACATGACCAGCACATGCTCCACGCATTGCTCGGCATCGTGCAGCACGGCGCCGGGGCGCGAGCGCGGCATCAACTGGCCGTCGTCCAGGTAGGTGCGGTCGGCGAACACCTCGTAGCGCACCGGCAGGCCGGCGGCCTCGCCGGCCCGTGCCAGCTCGGAATGCGCCGGTGCCAGCAGGATCAGCGCCGGGTCCAGGCTGTGCACCGCGCGGGCCACCGTGGCAGCGACCGCCGCATCGGCACAGGCGATGTTGTTGAGGGCGCCATGCGGCTTGACATGGCTGACCCGTCCGCCTTCGGCAGTCGCCATCGCCTGCAGTGCGCCGACCTGATACAGGATGGTCGCTTCCAGCTCGGCGGGCGACAGCTGCATCGCGCGGCGGCCGAAGCCCTGCAGGTCGGGGAAGGACGGATGGGCGCCGATGCTGACGCCTTGCGCCAGTGCCAGCCGCACCGTGTTGCGCATGATGAGCGGGTCGCCGGCATGAAAGCCGCAGGCCAGGTTGGCGCTGCTGACGATCTGCAGCAGCGCCGGGTCGTCGCCCATCAGCCAGGCGCCAAAACTTTCGCCGAGGTCGGCGTTGAGGTTGATCAGTCGGGTGGTCATTCCAATGCTCCGGATCAGGCTTCGGCGCGCAGTGCACCGCTGATGAGGTTGTTGCTGTAGAGCGCGTCGAGGTCGATGAAGCCGGCCGGCACGAAGGCTTCGCGCGTGGCCAGCCAGCGTTCCCAGTCAGACAGCTGGGCTTGCAGCGCCAGCCGCGCCTCGGCCAAGCTCACGGCCTGGAACCGCAGCCGCGTGCCGGGCTTGAGGTGGGCCAGCCGTGGCAGGTCGGCGCTGATGACGGTGGCGATCTTGGGGTAGCCGCCCACCGTCTGGCTGTCGGCCAGCAGCACGATCGGCAGACCGTTGGCCGGCACCTGGATCGCGCCGGGTGTGACCGCGTCGGACACGATGTCGGCCGCGGCCGCATCGACATGGCTCAGTGCGCTGCCGCGCAAGCGCATGCCCATGCGGTCCTGCTCGGGTGTGGTTTCCCAATCCTGGCCCAGCAGGGTCGCTATCGCCTCCGGGCCGAAGTGGTCCTGCTGCGGCCCCAGGATGACCCGGATCGGGCCGTCAGGCAAGGTCCAGGGCGTGGCGCTGCGCGATTCCCTCGGGTCGGGTGAGTTCCATCCGCCGCATGGCAGCAGGTCCCCGGGGCGCAGCGCGCGGCCCTGCACACCCTGCAGTCCGGCGCGCCAGTAACTCGAGCGGCTGCCCAATTGCTGTGGCAAGCGGTAGCCACCGGCGATGGCCAGGTAGGCGCAGCCGCTTTCCGCGGTTCCCAGCTGCAGCCGGTCGCCCACTTGCAGGGTGGCGCTCTGCCAGGCGGGCAGGGTGATGTGCTTGCCGTCGGCGCGCAGCCATTTGGCGGCAATCGCGCCTGCCAGCGCCAGTCGCACCGGGCCGGTCTGCACCCGCAGTTCGGTGCCCATGCCACGCAGTTCGAGCACCGCTTCGCTGCCCTGGTTGCCCACCAGGGCGTTGGCCGCTGCCGCCAAGCTGGCATCCAGCCAGCCCGATTGGGGGATGCCCTCGTGCCGGTGTCCACGTCGTCCTTGGTCCTGGATCGTGGTGCCGAAGCCGGGTTGCAGCACTTCGATCATGCCGGACATGTTGGCTCCTCCGCTTGCAGGAAGCTTTCGCGCGGCAGCGCGCCGCTTGGAATCAGCTGCTGCAGTCGTTCGTATTCGTCAAGTGACACGGCGTACCAGCGCACCAGGTCGCCGGCGGCCAGCATGGCCGGCTGCCCGGCCTGTTTCAGGTCGAACAGCTGCACCGGCGTGCGGCCGAGCAGGTTCCAGCCGCCCGGGCTTTCCCAGGGGTAGACCGAGCACATCTCGCCGGCCACTGCCAGCGAGTTGGCCGGCACCCGCTGGCGCGGGCTGGCCAATCTGGGCATGGCCAGTTCAGGCGGCAGGCCGCCCATGTAGGGGAAGCCGGGCAGGAAGCCGATCATGTAGACCCGGAACTGCGCCTCCAGCAGCTTGGCCAGCACCTCGGCCTCGGTCAGCCCCTTGGCTTGCGCCAGCCGCGGCAGGTCGGGGGCGAAGTCGCCTTCGAAGCACACCGGCAGCCGCCAGCGCCGGCCTTCGCGCACCTGTTCGCCGCCCTCGCGGGCCAGCGCCAGCAGGCGTTGGCCCAGCGCCCCGGCATCCGTCGCCAGCGGATCGAAATGCACGCTGAGCGAGCGAAAGGTCGGCACTACATCGCTCACCGTGGCGAACAGTGGGTCGTCGTGGCGCAGCAGCGCGACGCGCTCGGCCAGGCCCATGACACGGGCATTGAGCGTGGCACTGATCTCGCGCCCGAACTCCACCGTCCAGGCAGCATCACCCAGCGCCAGCAAGCGCGGCGCCAGCAAGTCCTGTGTGTCCATGGTTCAGCCCGCCATCTGCTGCGGCAGCCAGGTCACGATGCCGGGGACAAAGTAGATCAGCAGCACGGCCAGCACCATCAGCAGGAACATCGGAATCGAGTGCTTGGCCAGGTAGGTGATTTCCTTCTTGGTCATGCCCTGCAGCACGAACAGGTTGAAGCCCACCGGCGGCGTGATCTGCGCCATCTCCACCACCAGCACGATGAAGATGCCGAACCAGACCGGGTCGATGCCAGCCTTCTCGATCGTCGGCAGCAGCACGCCCATGGTCAGCACCACGATCGAGATGCCGTCGAGGAAGCAGCCCAGCACGATGAAGAAGCCCATCAGCGCCACGATCAGCTGCAGCTGCGACAGGCCCAGGGCGCCAATCCATTCGGCCAGCTGGCGCGGCAGCCCGATATAGCCCATCGACAGGGTCAGGAAGGCGGCACCGGCCAGGATCAGCGCGATCATGCAGTACAGGCGGGTGGCGCCCAGCAGGCTGTCGCGGAACTGGGTCCAGCCCATGCCGCCCTGGACGATGGCAATCACCAGTGCACCGACCACGCCGAGCGCGGCCGATTCGGTCGCGGTGGCGATGCCGCTGTAGACCGAACCCAGCACCGCGCCGATCAAGGCCACCACCGGCAGCAGGTTGCGCGAGGCCTGTAGCTTCTCGACAAAGCTCATGGCCGGGCCGGCCGGCGGAATCTGGCCCGGGTGGAGCAGCGCCCAGACGATGGTGTAGCCCATGAACAGGCCTGCCAGCAGGATGCCCGGCAGCACGCCGGCAATGAACAGCTGGGCAATCGACACGTTGGCTGCCACCCCGTAGACGATCATGATGATCGAGGGCGGAATCAGCAGGCCCAGGGTGCTGGCGCCTGCCAGCGTCGCGATGGTGATGTGCTCCGGATAGCCGCGCTTGGCCAGCTCTGGCAGCGTCATCTTGCCGATGGTGGCGCAGGTGGCCGCCGACGAGCCCGACACCGCGGCAAAGATGGTGCTGCCGATGATGTTGGTGTGCAGCAGCCGGCCCGGCAGGCGCTCCAACCAGGGGGCCAGGCCCTTGAACATGTCTTCCGACAGCTTGGTGCGAAACAGGATCTCGCCCATCCAGATGAACAGCGGCAGCGCGGTCAGGGTCCAGGACGAGGCAGCGCCCCAGATCGTGACGGCCATCGCGTCGCCGACCGGACGGCTGGTGAACAGCTCCATGCCGATCCAGGCCACGCCCGTCAGCGTCAGGCCGACCCAGACGCCGCAACCCAGGATGAGGAACAAGGCTGCGATCAGCAGCGCGGTAATGGTGATGTCCATGACAGGTCCTTATTCGATGCGGGACGGTTCGTCACCGGCCGAGGGGTCGCGCAGTGCTTCACCGCGCAGCAACAGGATCAGGTCGCCCAGGAAGGCCAGCGCGAACAGCGTGGTGCCGACGGCCATGCCGAGCTGCGGAATCCAGAGCGGGGTGGCATCCAGGCCGGAGGAGATGTCATGGAACTCGCGCGACTGCAGCACCAGCCGGATCGAGAACCAGGCCAGCGCGCCCGACATGGCGATCGCCACCGCATGGCACAGGATGTCGAGCACCCGCTGGCCCTTGGCCGGCAGTTGGTTGAGCAGCAGCGTGACGCGGATATGCTCGCCGCGGCGCAAGGTCGGCGCCAGTGCCAGAAAGGCCGAGATGGCCATGCAGTAGCCGGCATAGGCGTCGGCTCCCGGCAGGTCGAAGACCGGATGCAGTCGGCCCAGGATGCTGGCCAGTACCGACAGCAGGGTGCCGACCATGAAGAGCCCGGCCAGATAGCCTGTGGCGCTGAAGAATCGATCGAGCAGTTGGCGCATGGCCTGCCTTTCCGAAAGTGGATTGAAAAACCCCCTCGCAGGAGGGGGTGTCGGTTTGCCGTCCGCTGGCGCTTACTTGCGGAAGGCGTCGACGATGGCCTGGCCTTCGGCGCCAGTCTGCTTGGCCCAGTCAGCCACCATGGTGTCGCCGATCTTCTTGAGCTCGGCACGCAGGGCCGGGCTGCCGGCGTCGACCGTCATGCCGTTCTTGCGCAACTGGTCCAGATACCAGCTGTTCTTCTCGGCGCTGATCTTCCAGCCGCGGGCTTCGGCCTCGGCGGCGGCCTTGGTGACGGCGGCCTGGGTCGGCTGGTCGAGGCCGTCGAAGGCCTTCTGCGACACGATCACCAGGTTCTTCGGCAGCCAGGCGCTGACGTCGTAGTAGTACTTGACCTGTTCCCACACCTTGCCGTCGTAGCCGGTGGCGCTCGACGACATGAAGGTGGTGACGGCGCCCGTGGCCAGGGCCTGGGTCAGTTCAGCCGCCTGCACCGTGACCGGCTGCGCGCCGACCAGCTGCGCGATACGGCTGGTGTTCGGGTTGTAGGCGCGCCATTTCACGCCCTTGAGGTCGGCCACCGACTGGATCGGCTTGACGCTGAAGATGCCCTGCGGCGGCCAGGCCACCGAGTACAGCACCTTGAGGCCCTGCTTGGCCAATGCGGCCTCGGTGGCGGCGCGCGAGATCTTCCAGAGCTTTTGCGCATCGGCATAGCTGGTGGCCAGGAACGGGATCGAATCCAGGCCGAACAGGGCGTTCTCGTTCGAGTAGCCCGAGATGATGATCTCGCCGATCTGGGCCTGGCCGCCCTGCACGGCACGCTTGATCTCGTTGGCCTTGAACAGCGAGCCACCGTCGTGCACCGTGATCTTGAACTTGCCGCCGGTGGCTGCACCGACCTCCTTGGCGAACTGCTGGATGTTTTCGGTGTGGAAGTTCGACGCCGGGTAGCCGGTGGGCATGTCCCATTTCTGTTGCGCCAGCACCTGGCCGCCGAACGACAAGGTAGCGGCTGCCAGGCCTGCAGTAGCCCACTGTTTTACATTGACCATGCTGTACTCCGTTAACGATGAAGGGGCCGGCCGGCGGCTGCCAGTCAGCGGTGTTGAAAACATATCGATGGCAAGATGTTAATAAAACGTTGACGTTTTGTCACTAAGGTTTACCCGTAATCTGCTGCTGTGGTTAACATGAGACGATAGTCATCCATCTTCCCCGTCTACCGAGCTGTCCCCTGATGTCCGCCCCTCCCACCCCCGGCACCCCTGCCAGCGTCCCCGCCAACGACCCGCAGCGCATCGTCACCTCGGCGCACCTGGTGTCGGACAAGTCACCGGAGCTGTCCGAATTCGAGTTCGGCCTGATCATTGCCACCCATGCCTTCAACCGCTGGATGACCCGCTGCATGGGAGCGGCCGGCGTCAAGGACATGACGGCGGTGGATGTGCTGGTACTGCACCACACCAATCACCGGGCGATGGAAAAGCGCCTGGCCGACATCTGCTTTGTGCTCAACATCGAGGACACGCATGTGGTGTCCTACGCGCTCAAGAAGCTCATGGCGGCCGGTTATGTGCGCAGCCAGAAGAAGGGCAAGGAGGTGTTCTTCTCCACCACCGACGCTGGCGCCGCCCTGTGCATGCGCTACCGCGAGGTGCGCGAGGACTGCCTGATGCCGGGTTTCTCGGGCGCGGCGGAGGAAAACCGCCAGCTGGGCGACTTCGCCAAGCTGCTGCGCACGCTGTCCGGTCGTTACGACCAGGCGGCCCGGGCGGCTACTTCCTACTAGTCAAGGTCGATCACGTGCTTTTGCGGTGTCGCAAGGCCGTTGCCGATCTGGCCTGGCCCAGTTGCATCAGCCGTGCGCGGGCCACGAAAACGTGACTTGCGAGCCTGTTGCCAGCGGGTCAAATGCTGCACAATCCCAGCCCTGAACACTGCTTAGAGAGGTCCCCAATATGGCATCCGTCAACAAAGTCATCCTGGTCGGCAATGTCGGCCGCGACGCCGAAATCCGCTACCTGCCCTCGGGCGCGGCGGTCGCCAATGTCACGCTCGCGACCTCGAGCCGGCGCAAGGACCGCAACAGCGGCGAGATGGTCGAGGACACCCAGTGGCACCGCGTCCAGTTCTTCGACCGCCTGGCCGAGATCGCCGGCGAATATGTCAAGAAGGGCCGTCCGATCTACATCGAAGGCCGACTGAAGTACGGCAAGTACACCGACCAGTCCGGCGTCGAGCGCAACACGGTCGACATCATCGCGACCGAGCTGCAGCTGCTCGGTGGCCGCGAAGGCATGGGCGGCGGCGACCGGGGTGGCATGGAAGAGGGCGGCGAGCGTCCGGCCTATACCCCGCGTGCAGCGGCTCCGGCCGCGCGTCCGGCCATGGCGGCTCGTCCCGCCCCGGCACCGCGTCCGGCTCCTGCCCCGGCTGCGGCACCGACCCACAGTGGTTTCGAGGACATGGACGATGATGTGCCGTTCTGACTAATATTCTCTCGATGAGAAAAAAGCCCGGTGCCGTTCGCCGCATCGGGCTTTTTTCTGGCCGCTGGGCGGCAGGATTCAGCTCAGCCAGCTCACGAGCAGGCTCATGATGAGGGCGCCCAACAGCAGGGCCGCCAGCCCGTAAATGATGTTTTTTGCCTGGTTCGGGGCGGGCGTCGGCGCTGGATGCGCTGGCTCATGCCGCCCCGGCGCCGGCTTGGAGTGCGCAGGCTGAGTTGGCGGGTGAGGTTGCGGCTTGTGTTCGGGCTTGGCCTGGGCCTTCGGAGTCGTGAGCTGGGCCACGATGTCCTCGACCTGGGAGTCCGACAGCATCACTTTCTTGAAGCTCTTGACATAGTCGGTAAAGCCCTCGGCGATCACGTTGTCCGGCACTTCGCCTTTCAGGTAGGCCTGGCCGCTGGTGAAGAACACGGCCGGATGGAAGCAGCTGCCGGGCAAATCCAGGGCTTCGAGCAGGGCCTGCACCTCATTGCTGACCTGGCGTACCGGGCTGGGGATTTCGAGCGATTGCTCGCCTCGGTATTGGGTCCAGTTGATGCCGGGGCTGGCCTGGAAAGTGCCGGATTCTGTGTTTTCCTCGATGACAAAGATGCCGTAGTTGGACACGATGACATGATTGGCCCGGGTTGTCGCGCCGCCCGGGTGCCTGATCGTGACCAGGCCGAGCCGACGATAAGCCCGCGCATCGAGAAACAACCAGGGAATATCCTCGATCGAGGTGGCGGCGTAAGGAGCGTAGGCGGTCGCGTGGGGCTGGGGCATAGGGGCTGGGAGTCTGATTCAATCATGCATGGGGTGGGACAGTGGCTGCCACCCGCTTGGTCTCTATAGACGCACTCAATACCGGCATCGTTCCTTCAGCCGGTTTCTATTCAAATTGATGCGTTTTTGGGCGCGCCTGATATGCCAGGCGGCCCCGCAGGCGGCCAGAACCAGGCCGCCGCTGATCATTCCAAGGGTCATCAAATTCATTTTTGCTGAATTTCTGATTCATTGTGCCGAATTAGGCCATAGATACCGCATCGTAGTCGAGCGGCATCGGCCAGGGAACCGGACAGACAAAAAGCCAGCCAGTCTTTCGACTGCTGGCTTTTGCGCAAGGCGGGCGGCAGCGCGAGGTCGCGCTGGGCCGGGCTCATGCTGGGGCTTCAGCCCAGCTTGCCGGCGCGGAAGTCCTGGATCGCCTGGTAGATCTCGGCCTCGGTGTTCATGACGAAGGGGCCGTACTGCGCGATCGGCTCGCCCAGCGGCTGGCCCGCGATCAGCAGCACTCGGGCGTCCTCGCTGGCCTCGATCCGCACGCCGTCGGCGCCCGGTTCGTTGGCCAGGATCGCCATCCGCTGCACTGGTACTGCCTGGCCGCCCAGGCTGACCGCGCCACGATACACATAGACGAAGGCGTTGTGGCTGGCCGGCAGCGCCTGCTCGAAGCGGGTGCCAGCCGGCAGGTGCAGGTCCAGATAGGTCGGTGCGGTTGCTTCGCGCGTCACCGCGCCTGTCACGCCATGGCTTTCGCCCGCGATCACCGTCACTGCCACGCCCTCGGGTGTGGTGAATTGAGGCAGCTCGGCATGCGCGATGTCGCGGTACCAGGGCGGATTCATCTTGTCGCGCGCCGGCAGATTCAGCCAGAGCTGGAAGCCTTCCATCACGCCGGCTTCCTGCTGCGGGATCTCGGAGTGGATCAGGCCGCTGCCGGCCGTCATCCACTGCACGTCGCCGTTCTGCAGCAGGCCTTCGTGGCCCGCGCTGTCGCGGTGCAGCATGCGTCCGGCGATCATGTAGGTCACGGTCTCGAAGCCGCGGTGCGGGTGATTCGGGAAGCCGGCGATGTAGTCGTCCGGGTTCTCGCTGCCGAAGGCGTCGAGCATCAGGAAAGGGTCGAGCCGGCGCTGCAGGTCCTGCGTCAGCACGCGGGTCAGCTTGACGCCGGCGCCGTCCGAGGTCGGGCGGCCGACGATCAGGCGCTCGATGCGGCGCGGCTGGCTGACGACGGTGGAGGGGGTGGCGTTCGGGGTCATGGTCGGCACTTTCCTGATGGCAGGGCGCTATCCCGGCTGGGCGCGCCCTGCGTGGCATTCAATCGAAGGGGGTCAGGCAGCCAGTGCGGCTTCCAGATCGGCTTCGGCCTGGGCGAAACCCTTGGCGGCGGCCTCGGGGCCCATGTTCAGGCCTTCGGCGAACACGAAGCGTACATCGCTCATGCCCAGGAAGCCCAGCACCGACTTCAGGTAGGGGGTCTGGCTGTCGTTCGGGGTGTCGCGGTAGATGCCGCCACGGGCCAAGGCGACATAGACCGTCTTGCCCTGGACCAGGCCGACCGGCCCGGTCGCGGTGTACTGGAAGGTCACGCCGGCGCGCGCCACGGCATCGATCCAGTTCTTGAACTGCGACGAGACGCCAAAGTTGTACATCGGCACGCCGAGCACGATCGCGTCATGGGCCTGCAGCTCGGCGATCAGCGCGTCGTAGCCGGCGACAGCGGCGGCCTGCTCGGCGCTGCGCTGCTCGGCCGGGGTGAACAGGGCACCCAGCATGGCTTCGTCGAGTGCCGGCACCGGGTTGGCGGCCAGGTCGCGCAGCGTGACAGTGGCGCCCGGGTTGGCGGCTTGCAGGCGCTCGGTGACGCGGTTGGCGACCTTGGTCGAGTTGGCTCCTTCGCGGCGGGCACTGGCGTTGATTTGCAGGATCTTCATGGTCGTTTCCTTGAGTGGGGAGGGAGTGGTTCTACTGTATTTGTTGCCTGATCCTTTGAGAATCCGTTTATTTGGATATCATTGTTCGAAAAATGGAACAATCTAGCGAAGCCATCGATCCCAACGACCTGTTGATCTTTGCCCGCGTGGCCGAGCTCGGCAGCTTCAGCCGCGCCGCCGACCGGCTCGGTTGCCCCAAGTCCACGGTGTCGCGCCGCATCGCCGGGCTCGAGACCCAGCTCGGCGAGCGCCTGCTGCAACGCACGACAAGACGCCAGCAGCTGACCGACTTCGGCCGCCAGCTGCTGGAGCACGCGCATCAGGTGGTGCTGGAGGTAGAGGCGGTGGCGGCGCTGCGCGAACAGCGCCAGGCCGCGCCGAGCGGGCGGCTGCGGGTCTCGATGCCGAGTGACTTCGCCAACCTGTTCCTGGGCGACATGCTGGCCGCCTTCGTCGCGCTGCATCCGGCGATCACGCTCGAGCTCGACCTGTCGCCGCGCCGGGTCGACCTGCTGGCCGAGGGCATCGATGTCGCGGTGCGCATCGGTTCGCTGCCCGACGACGCCTGGCTGGCCGCACGCCGGCTGACGGTGTTCTCGAACGGCCTCTATGCCTCGCCCGACTACCTGGCCGAACGCGGCGAGCCGGCGCATCCCGACGAGCTGCTGCGGCACCAGGCGGTGCGGCTGCTGGGCGGGCAGGGCGAGCCGCTGCCCTGGACGCTGCGCCACGGCGACCAGGTCTGGGAAGGCTTGCCGCCGGGCCGGGTCAGCGCCAATTCGCCCGAGCTGCTGCTGCGCCTGGCGCGTGCCGGCGGCGGCATCGCAGCCGTGCCCGACCTGTTCGCGCAGCCGATGCTGCAGCGCGGCCTGTTGCGCCGGGTGCTGCCGGACTGGTGCCTGCCGCCACATCCGGCCTGGGCGGTGTTCCCGGGCCGCAAGCTGATGCCGGCCAAGACCCGGGTCTTCATCGACATGCTGCAGGCGGCGCTGGCGGGCAGCGCCGCTTAGATATTTTGGTGATTTTCTATACAGAAAATTGGTATTTTTGTAGTTGGTTTATATAGAATTCCACCAATATGAGTTCCACCTGCACCCTCCAGTTGCACGCAGCGGGCGTCTGGCACGATGTCGCCAGTGTCAGTCTGTTTGGCGATAGCCGCGAGGGGTGGCGGGCCCGGAGCTACACGGGCTACGACGTGGCCTGGGCATTCGAGCATGTAAACAAACGCGATGCCTATGCCTTGTCTTGTCAGTTCCCGGTCGGTCTGGAGCCCTGGCAACTGCCGCACTGGCCGGTGTTCCTGATCGACATGCTGCCCCAGGGCTTCGGCCGGCGTGAACTGCTGCGCCGCCTGGGCTTGCCCGAGACTTCGGAGGAACCCTCGGACTGGCCCTTGCTGCTCAGCGGCGCGGGCAACTCGATCGGCAACCTGCGTGTCAAGGAGGCTGCACAGTGGCTGGATCAGAACCGGGGTCCCCGTCATGGCTTCACGGACGAAGAGGTGGCAGAACGAGCTGAGGAGTTCGCCGAATACCTGGCCACGCATGGCTTGTTTCTGGCGGGTTCATCCGGCGTACAAGGCGAATGGCCCAAGCTGCTGCTGACCCGTGCCGACGACGGCTTGCTTTATCTCGACCACAGCCTGCCCGACGAGCGAGCGCGCGAGCATTTCATCGTCAAGTTCGGGCGTGGCCGCGACGAGCGCCTGGCGCAGATCCTGCGTCACGAGGCGGTCTACATGGATCTGGCGCGCCTACTCGGCCTGCGCGTTCATGCGCCGCTGAGCTTGCGGCAGCGTGCCCTTTTCATTCCCCGCTTCGACCGGCGCATCCATCCAGGCGGTATGGAGCGTCTGGGGCAGGAGAGCATCGCCTCGCTGACCGGAAAAGTCGGATTCGAGTTCGTTCCCAGCCACGACGAGGTGTGCCGCCAGTTGCTGCTGCGCTGCACCGATCCGCAGGTCGAGGTGCTGGAATACCTGCGCCGCGATGTCGCCAATCTGGCGCTAGGCAACAAGGACAACCATGCCCGTAACACCGCGCTGCAGCGCGACTTCCAGGGCTACATTGCGCTGACGCCGCTGTACGACTTCGCGCCGATGTACCTGCACCCGGACGGCATCGCTAGACGCATCCGCTGGGAAAACAACGACGGCGCGCAGATCGACTGGTCAAGGGTCCTCGATGCCGTCTGTACCCAGCCAACGGGCAGCAAGAAGCAGCGGCGACTGGACCGTGAGTCGCTGGCCGAAGGCTTGCGTGCCATGGCGCCCGCGCTCGGCGAGATTGCCAGCCACGGCATCGCCATGGGTATGGAACCCGATGTCCACCAGCACCTGAAGCTGGGGATCGAGCGCCTGGCGCGCGAGATGGAGGCGCTGCGCTGAACGCGCGCGATGCAAGATGGACAAACGCTACAAAGCCCTGTCAGTGCCGGAGCAACTGGCGCTGCGCCTGCAGGCGATCGAGGAGGTGCTGGTGAATCCGGAATGGACGCTGCAGCAGTCGGTGCGCCACCTCAAGCGCACCCTGCGCCTGACCAGCGCCGAGCTGGCCCGGCTCGCCAGCGTCTCGACCAAGACGATCCAGGATATCGAGCAGGGGCGCAGTGAAGGCACGGTCCAGACCTTGAACCGCATCCTGGGCGTGCTCGGCCTCAAGCTGGGGGTGGTCAGGGCCTCCCCGAGCGAGGATTAGCCGCCCGCTGACTTGCCCTGCGGCCTGCGGCGCGCCTTGCGCTTGACTGGCTCGGGCGTGATCGCCGGCAGCGCTGCCTCGGTCGCGCTGGCGGAATGGATCACGCCGCCGCCCAGGCAGACATCGCCGTCATACAGCACCGCGCTCTGGCCCGGCGTGACCGCCCATTGCGCCTGCTCGAAGCCGAGCGCGAAGGCGCCGTCGCCGTTCGGCGCCAGCAGGCAGGGCGCGTCGGCCTGACGGTAGCGGGTCTTGGCGCCGTACTGGCCCGGTGCCGGCGGCTCGCCCGCGACCCAGCTCGCGTCCTCGGCCTGCAGCAGCGGCGACAGCAGCCAGGGGTGGTCGTGGCCCTGCACCACCCACAGCGTGTTGGTCGCGACATCCTTGCGCGCGACGAACCAGGGCTGGTGCTCGCTGCCACCCTTGGCCGATCCCTGTTCCTTGACCCCGCCAATCCCCAGGCCCTGGCGCTGGCCCAGGGTGTAGAAGCTCAGGCCCACATGCTGGCCGATCACCCGGCCCTGGTCGTCGCGGATCGCGCCGGGTGCCTTCTGGATGTAGCGGTTCAGGAAGTCGCGGAACGGCCGCTCGCCGATGAAGCAGATGCCGGTCGAGTCCTTCTTCTTCGCGTTGGGCAGGCCGATCTCGTCGGCGATGCGGCGCACTTCGGTCTTGGGCAGTTCGCCGACCGGGAACATCGCCTTGGACAGCTGCGCCTGGTTCAGCCGGTGCAGGAAATAGCTCTGGTCCTTCAGCGGGTCACAGCCCTTGAGCAGCTGGTGCTTGCCGCTGGCCTCATCGAAGCGCACCCGGCAGTAATGGCCGGTCGCGATCTTGTCGGCGCCCAGGCGCATCGCGTGGTCGAGGAAGGCCTTGAACTTGATCTCGGCGTTGCACAGGATGTCGGGGTTCGGCGTGCGGCCGGCCTGGTATTCACGCAGGAACTCGGCGAACACGCGGTCCTTGTACTCGGCCGCGAAGTTGACATGCTCCATGTCGATGCCGATCACGTCGGCCACGCTGGCCGCGTCGAGGAAGTCCTGGCGCGACGAGCAGTATTCGCTGTCGTCGTCGTCTTCCCAGTTCTTCATGAAGATGCCGATCACCTCATAGCCCTGCTGCTTGAGCAGCCAGGCGCTGACCGCCGAGTCGACGCCGCCGCTCAAGCCCACCACCACGCGTTGTTTCTTTGCCATGGGCTGGATTATCCCAGCGCGGGCAGGTCTTGGCTTGGTGGGTGCCCGGCGTGGCTGGCATGACTGGCGTAGAGCGTCTGCTGGAACGCCTGGGTCAGGCGCGAGCCCTTGGGCGACTGCCGGCTGATGGCCATGAAGCGGCAGTGGTAGCGCAGCACGGCGGGCGCGATTGCGCGCATCCGGCCGGCTTGCACGAAGGCCGCGGCATAGTGGTCCGGCAGAAAGCCCACGAAGCAGCCGGACAGGATGAAGGTGGCGACCGCCTCCTGGTCCGAGGCGGTGGCCGCGCGTTCCAGCTGGTGCCGATGCGCCAGCTCCATGTTCGGCGAGTGGTAGCCCAGCGCCGCCAGCGGCTGCCGGCGCAGGTCGTCCCAGCCCAGGCCGGCCTGTGGCTGCTCGAACCAGGGATGGCCCGGCGCCGCATACAGCAGCATGGTCTCGCCAAACAGCTCCTGGTAGCACAGCAGTTCGGAGCTGCGGTGCTCCGGGATGATGCCGAGCTGGAACTGGCCGTCTATCACGCCGCGCTCGATCGTGCCGATGCTGCCGACATGCAGATGCAGCCTGGCGCTGGGCACCTGGCGGTGAAAGCTGGCGATGGCGCTGGCGATCCGGGCTTGCGGGTTGGAGATGGTCTTCTCGAACAGCGCGACATGCAGGTCGCCCCCCAGCCGGCGATGGATGTCATGCAGCCGGGTCCGGAACGATTCCGTCGCGGACAGCAGGCTCAGCGCGGCCTCGTAGACCTGCTGGCCCTCGGCGGTGAGGCCGAAGCCGCCGCGCCCGCGCCGACACAGCACCAGCCCGAGCCGGGTTTCCAGATCCTTGACATGCCGGCTGATGGTCGACAGCGCGATGTTGAGCTCGAGCTCGGCCGCCGCCATGCCGCCGCATTCCACCACGCTCTTGAAGACCCGCAGCAGCCGCAGATCGACATCGCCCAGCTGGCCGAGCAGGGCCACATTCCTTACTTGCATGAAACGTCAACTGTAATGAGACATAGGGTGCTTCATGAGAGTTTAGCCATTGCCCAGAATCGGCTCATCATTTCCCCTTCGCACTGGAACTTCCCGATGAACATGTCCGACGCCCAGCAGGTCAGCGCTGTCCCCCGTACCGATCCGGCCTGGCTGGAGGCGCACTGGATGCCCTTTACCGGCAATCGCGACTTCAAGGCCCATCCGCGCCTGATCACCTCCGCCCAGGGCGCCTATTACACCGATGCTGACGGTCGCCAGCTGTTCGACGGCCTGTCCGGCCTCTGGTGTACCGGCCTGGGCCATGCGCGGACCGAGATCGTCGAAGCCATCGCCCGCCAGGCGGCCACGCTGGACTATTCGCCGGCCTTCCAGTTCGGCCATCCGCTGTCGTTCGAGCTCGCGAACCGGATCGTCGAACGCATGCCGGCCGGGCTGGACCATGTGTTCTTCACCGGCTCGGGCTCGGAGTCGGCCGATACCTCGCTCAAGATCGCGCGCGCCTACTGGCGCACCAAGGGCCAGGGCAGCAAGACGCGCCTGATCGGCCGTCTCAAGGGCTATCACGGCGTCAACTTCGGCGGCATCTCGGTCGGCGGCATCGTCGGCAACCGCAAGCTGTACGGCCAGGGCCTGGAGGCCGACCATCTGCCGCACACCCAGCCGCCGGCGGGTTCGTTCTGCCGCGGCATGCCGGAGCAGGGCGCCGAACTGGCCGACGAGCTGCTCAACCTGATCAGCCTGCACGATGCCAGCAATATCGCCGCCGTGATCGTCGAGCCGTTCTCGGGTTCGGCCGGCGTGGTGATTCCGCCCAAGGGCTACCTGCAGCGCCTGCGCGAGATCTGCACCGCGCACAACATCCTGCTGATCTTCGACGAGGTGATCTCGGGCTTTGGCCGCAGCGGCGCCTGGACCGGTGCCGAGGCTTTCGGCGTCAAGCCCGACATCCTGAACTTCGCCAAGCAGATCACCAACGGCGTGCAGCCGCTCGGTGGCGTGGTGGTGGGTCGTGAGATCTACGACACCTTCATGGCTGCCGGCGGGCCCGACTACATGCTCGAGTTCCCGCATGGCTACACCTACTCGGCGCATCCGGTGGCCTGCGCGGCCGGTCTCGCGACGCTGGACCTGCTGGAGCGCGAGCACTCGATCGAGCGGGTGGCTGAACTGGCCCCCGTGTTCGAGAATGCCGTGCACAGCCTGCGCGGCGCGCGGCATGTGGCCGACATCCGCAACTTCGGCCTGGCGGCCGGGCTGACGATTGCCGCCGCGCCGGGTGAACCCGCCAAGCGCCCATACCAGGTCGCGATGGCGATGCTGGAAAAGGGCTTCTACGTGCGCTATGGCGCCGACACCATCCAGCTGGCGCCGCCCTTCATCAGCACGCCGGCGCAGATCGACAGCCTGGTCAATGCGCTGGGCGAGGCACTCGGGCAGGTTGACTGATCAACCCGCGTTGCGATTCAGCCAGGCCTTGAGCCCGGCTGGCTCGCCGGCCTGTTCCAGCCCGGCTTCGATCGCGCGCAGTTCGCGCAGCAGCTCCAGTTCCTGTTCTTCGAGCCGTCGCCCCAGCATCGCCGCGTCGATCCGGCTGCCGGCTGGCAGGTCCAGGGCATGCAGCCAGCGCTGTTGCTCGCCCTGGCGTTCGCGCTCCAGGCTGGCGGCCTGCTCCTTCAGCAGCCGGCTGACCGCCTGCAGGCGTTGCGCGGACAGGCGCTCGAGGTGGTCGGGGTCGGCCAGCTCGGCCTGCAGTTGCAGGTCGAGTAGCGCCAGCAGGTCGCGCCGGCCGTAGGCGGCGTTGGCCGCGCTCATCAGCGCGGTCATGCGCTGGCGTTCGGCCTCGTCGCCTGCGCGGTCCGGGTGCAGCGCGCTGGCGAGTTGGCGGTAGAGCGTACGCAGCGTGGCGCCGGCATCCTGTTGTGCCTGCTGCTCGAGCAGCGCGGCGGGAGCCGGTTCGCGTTGTGCCTTGCGCGCCTCGCGCTTGGCCTGGCGGGCTTCGCGTTGGGCGCGCTGGGCCTCGGTTTGCGCCTGCCACTGGCGTCTGGCGGCGCCCAGCAGTTCGTCCGGACTCGCTGCGGCTTGCGCTGCCTCGTCGTCAGGCTCCAGCCAGTCGGACAGGCGCTCGCGCAGCGCGTCGGCGGCGGCGCGGCGCAGGTCCGACAGGCTTTGCGGGCTGTAGCGGTCGTGTAGCGCGGCCATGTCGGTATCGCCGCGCTCGGCCAGCTGTTGCGCCAGCCGGCACAGCAGGCGGCGCGCCGTGGCCTGCTGGGCGCGCGACAGGCCGCGCGCGTCGGCTTCGAGCCAGGGCGCCAGTGCCAGCGCCAGGCCGCGCTGCGCCTGGCGCAGCCGTTCACGCAGCGGCTGCAGCCGTTGCGCGCTGCCGTTCAGGTAGCCCTGGCCGATCGACTCCATCTGGGCCAGCTGGGCCTTGAGCCGCTCGACCCGGGCCAGTTCGCGCTGCAGCTGCTGCGCGGCTGGCGACAGCGGCGCGCCAGCGCCTTGCTGCGCCTGCAGTGACCGGGTGGCGGCAGCCTGTCGGGTTGACCGGCGCGC
Organism: Malikia spinosa; assembly: GCF_002980625.1. Taxonomy (GTDB): domain Bacteria; phylum Pseudomonadota; class Gammaproteobacteria; order Burkholderiales; family Burkholderiaceae_C; genus Malikia; species Malikia spinosa. Next base: position 73,740 of record NZ_PVLR01000006.1, read on the forward strand.
GGGCTCTACCTCCGTCTGTTCCGTCGCATCAGCCGGTTCGGCATCGGCATCGATATCGGACGGGCTGGCGGCAAAGCGCGGATCGGGTGCCGCCGGGCTGGGTTTACGGTAGGGCTTGGCGGGCTGGCGTCGCTCAACCACGCACTTCGCCTTCGCCCAGCACGACATACTTGAGCGAGGTCAGGCCTTCGACGCCGACCGGCCCGCGGGCATGGAACTTGTCGGTGCTGATGCCGATCTCGGCGCCCAGGCCGTATTCGAAGCCGTCGGCGAAGCGGGTGCTGGCGTTGACCATCACGCTGCTGGAATCGACCTCGCGCAGGAATTGCTGCGCATGCCGGTGGTCGGTGGTCAGGATCGCCTCGGTGTGGCCGCTGGAGTAGCGGTTGATGTGCGCGATCGCCTCGTCGACATCGGCCACGACCTTGACGCTGATGATGGCGGCCAGGTATTCCTCGGACCAGTCCTGCTCGGTCGCGTCCTTGAGCTGGGCGCCCGGCACCTGGCTCAGGATCGCCTTCGATTGCGGGCAACAGCGCATTTCGACGCCCTTCTGTGCGTAAACGGCACCGATCTTGGGCAGGAAGACGGCAGCAACCCCGCGCGCGACCAGCAGGCTCTCGGTCGCGTTGCAGGGGCTGTACTTCTGCGTCTTGGCGTTGTCGGCCACCTTGACCGCCATCGCGATATCGCAGGGGTCGTCGACATAGGTGTGGCAGTTGCCGTCCAGGTGCTTGATGACCGGCACCTTGGCGTCGCGGCTGATGCGCTCGATCAGGCCCTTGCCGCCGCGCGGGATGATGACGTCGACATATTGCGGCATCGTGATCAGCTGGCCGACGGCCTCGCGGTCGGTGGTGGGCACCAGCTGCACCGCGTCGGCCGGCAGTCCGGCTGCTTCGAGCGCCTGCTGCACCAGCCTGGCCAGCGCCTTGTTCGATTCGATCGCCTCCGAGCCGCCGCGCAGGATGCAGGCATTGCCGCTCTTGATCGACAGGCTGGCGGCCTCGATCGTGACATTGGGCCGGCTCTCGAAGATCATGCCGAAGACGCCGATCGGCACCCGCATCTGGCCGACCCGGATGCCGCTGGGCTGCTGCTTCATGCCGAGGATCTCGCCGATGATGTCGGGCATCGCGGCCAGCTGTTCGCAGCCTTCGGCGCAGGTCTCGATCACCTTCGGCGTCAACTTGAGGCGGTCGACCATCGGCTCGCTCAGGCCGGCGGCGCGGGCGCGCTCCAAGTCAAGCGCGTTGTCGAGCTGCAGCGGCTCGATGTTGGCGCGCAGCAAGGCGGCCAGCGCGCGCAGCGCAGCGACCTTGCGCGCGCTGCTGGCGCGCGCCATCAGGGCGGAGGCGGCCTTGGCCTGCTGGCCCAGGCGGTTCATCAGTTCGGCGGTGGTTTCGGCGTTCATGCCGAGGATTTTCGCACCGCGCGGGCGAATCTGCGCCAGTCGGCGGTCGACCGGGCCGGCTTTCAGCGCGGGCGTTCGCTCGGCGCGCGCGACAGATCGTTGTTTGCCGTCACCAGTTGCTGCAGCAGCTCCATGAACTGGCGGCGCTGCTCGGGGCTCAGTGGCTCCAGGATGCGCTCCTGGGTGCGCTCCATGCCGGGCAGGGTCTGGGCCAGCAGCAATTCGCCGGCCGGCGTCAGCGCGAGCAGGCGCACGCGTCGGTCAGTCGGCGCGATGCGGCGCACCAGCAGGCCGCGCGCCTCAAGCCGGTCGACCACGCCGGCTGTGGTCGAGGTGTCGAGCGCGATGCGTCCGGCCAGCGTGCGCTGGTCGCAGCCGGGCTGGTCGCGCACCGTCTGCAGGATGGCGTATTGCACCGGGGTGACGTTGAGATCCTCGGTTTCCTGGTGAAAGATGCCGAGCGAGATCTGATGCAGGCGCCGGATCGCATGGCCGGGTTGGGCGTCAAGCTGTACGCGGTGTGGTCGTGTGGACTCCATGCGTCGGCAGTCTAGCGCAAGATAACTTAGGGAAAACCCTCTTGCACTCCTTCGGTTTGTATCTATACTAATAATCTGTGTACTGATTATTCCGGGGCGGCAACCGCCGGCCGGTCCAAACCCTGTTTTTTCCTGGAGCATAGATATGAGCGAAATCAAATCCCAGTTGCCCGTCCTGGTGTCCGGCGGTGGCATTGGCGGCCTGGCGGCAGCGCTGGCGCTGGTGCGCCAGGGCTTCCAGGTCCAGGTGTTCGAGCAGGCGCCCGAGATCGGTGAGATCGGCGCCGGCATCCAGCTCGGGCCGAACGCCTTCCACGCCTTCGACGCGCTCGGCGTCGGTGAAAAGGCCCGTGGCCGCGCCGTCTACACCGACTACATGGTGATGCACGATGCGCTCGACGAGAGCCTGGTCGGCAAGATCGAGACCGGCGAGGCCTTCCGCCAGCGCTTCGGCAACCCCTACGCCGTGATCCATCGCGTCGACGTGCACAAGTCGCTGCTCGAAGGCGCCGTCGAGACCGGCCGCGTCGAGTTCTTCACCAACACCCGCATCGAGTCGATCGAGCAGGACGAAGCCAGCAAGACCGTCATCGCGATCGACCAGAACGGCAAGCGCTGGACCGGCCAAGCCCTGATCGGCGCCGACGGCGGCAAGTCGGTGGTGCGTGCCCAGTATGTCAACGACCCGCCGCGCGTCACCGGCCATGTGGTCTACCGCGCCGTGGTCGACAAGGCCGATTTCCCGGATGACCTGAAGTGGAACGCCGCCAGCCTGTGGGCCGGCCCCAAGTGCCATCTGGTGCATTACCCGCTGCGTGGCGGCGAGCAGTACAACGTGGTCGTGACCTTCCACAGCCGCGAGCAGGAGCAGTGGGGCGTGACCGATGGCTCGAAGGAAGAGGTCGAGAGCTACTTCCAGGGCATCTGCCCGAAGGCCCGTCAGCTGATCGAGCTGCCCAAGACCTGGAAGCGCTGGGCCACCGCAGACCGCGAGCCGATCCCGAACTGGGTCTTCGGCCGTGCCACCATCCTGGGCGACGCCGCTCACCCGACCACCCAGTACATGGCGCAAGGCGCCTGCATGGCGATGGAAGATGCCGTGACCCTGGGCGAGGCGCTGCGCGTCTCGAACAATGACTGGGATGCCGCCCTGCAGCTGTACCAGAAGAACCGCATCGCCCGCACCGGCCGCATCGTGCTGTCGGGCCGCGAAATGGGCCGCCTGTATCACGCCGCCGGCGTCGAGCGCCTGATCCGCAACAGCCTGTGGAAGGGCCGCAGCCAGGAGCGTTTCTATGACGCGATCGAATGGCTGTACGGCTGGAACGTCAACAACTGCCTGCAACAGGGCTGATACTCGTCACCTGTCACTTTAAAGGACAAGAAGATGCAAGACACTGGCCGCTTTGACACCCTCGGCCGTCTGGAAGACCTGCCGCAGGACTACCGCGACGAGCTGACCGCCAACAACCTGGTCCCGCTGTGGCCCAGCCTGCGCGCGGTGCTGCCGCCGCATGTGCCGGCACGCAAGACCCAGCCGACCCACTGGCCCTATGCCAAGCTGCGCGACCTGCTGCTCAAGGCCGGCGAGCTGACCCCGATCGAGAAGGCCGAGCGCCGCGTCCTGGTGCTGGCCAACCCGGGCCATGGCCTGGAGAAGATGCAGGCCAGCGCCGCCATGTACCTGGGCATGCAGCTGCTGCTGCCGGGCGAACTGGCTCCGGCACACCGCCACACGCCGAACGCGATCCGCATGGTGGTCGAGGGCGAGGGCGCCTGGACCCTGGTCAACGGCGAGAAATGCCCGATGAGCCGCGGCGACCTGATCCTGACCCCGACCGGCCTGTGGCACGAGCACGGCCATGACGGCAACCAGCCGGTGATCTGGCTCGACGTGCTGGACCTGCCGCTGGTCTACTATGTCGAGGCCTCCTATCACGAGGAAGTGCCGAGCCAGACCGTCGTGCCGGGCCAGGGCGCCCGGGCCTATGCCCGTGGCGGCGTGGTGCCGACTCCGGTGTTCGGTCGCTCCGACAAGGCCTACCCGATGCTGCGCTACCCCTGGGTCGATGCCCGTGCCGCGCTGCTGTCGCTGGCCGAGGACCAGCCGGACCTCGAAGCCGTGCAGGTGACCTATGTCAACCCCGAGACCGGCAAGGACGCCGAGAACATCCTGGGCTTCTACGCCCTGATGCTGCGCCCGGGTCAGACCCTGCGTCTGCCGGCGCGTTCGCCGGCCCAGGTGCTGCACCCGATCGAAGGCAGTGCCGAGGTCCAGGTCGAGGGCGCCGCTGCCTTCACCCTGGCCGAGGCCGATACCTGCGCCGTGCCGGGCTACACCGCCTGCACGCTGAGCAACCGCTCGGCGACCGAGCCGGCCTTCATCTTCGTCGCCGACGAGTCGCCGCTGCACCGCAAGCTTGGCGTCTACGAGAACCGCGGCTGATCAGCCGTGACTGACCGGCCGGGGCCTCTCTTATAGTGGCTCCGGTTTTCCGTCGTTTTGAACCCGATCTTTCAGAAAGCAAACCCATGGCCCAGTACCTGTTCAACCCGCCCGAAGTCCAGTCCCTGCCGATCCAGGGCCGGCAAGAGCGTTTCCCGATCAACCGCCTGTTCTTCGTCGGCCGCAACTACCACGCGCACGCGGTCGAGATGGGCCGCCCGGTCGACAAGTCGGTCGAGCGCGCGTTCTACTTCACCAAGTCGCGCGACACCCTGGTCGACAGCGGCGCCACCGTGGCCTATCCGCCCGAGACCCAGAACTACCACTTCGAGATGGAGCTGGTGATCGCGATCGGCAAGCCGGGCTTCCGCGTGCCGGAAGACCAGGCGCATGAGCTGATCTACGGCTACGCGACCGGCCTCGACATGACCCGACGCGACCTGCAACTGGTCGCACGCGACAAGGGCCGTCCCTGGGACACCGGCAAGGACATCGAGCAGGGCTCGGTCTGTTCCGAGATCGTGCCGATGCCAGGCAAGGTCATCGAAGGCGGCGAGATCGCGCTTGAAGTCAACGGCGTGACCAAGCAGAAGTCGGACGTCAGCAAGCTGATCTGGAACGTGCGCGAGATCATCGCCGACCTGTCGCTGTACTACCACCTGCAGCCGGGCGACCTGATCTATACCGGCACCCCCGAAGGCGTGGGCGCGGTCGTCGCGGGCGACAAGATCACCGGCCATGTCGAAGGCGTGGGCCAGATCGAGCTGACCATCGGTGCCGCCGAGTAAGCGCCATGAAGCTCTATAACTTCTGGCGCAGCGGCACCTCGCACCGCACGCGCATCGCGCTCAACCTCAAGGGCCTGGACACCGAATACCTGGCCGTCCACCTGGGCAAGGAAAAGCACCTGAGCGACGAGTTCAAGGCCGTCAACCCGCAGCAGCTGGTGCCCGCGCTCGACACCGGCAGCGAGGTGCTGATCCAGTCGCCCGCCATCATCGAGTGGCTCGAAGAGCAGTACCCGACCCCGGCGCTGCTGCCGGCCGATGCCGCCGGTCGCCAGAAGGTGCGCGCGCTGGCTGCGATCGTCGGTTGCGACATCCATCCGATCAACAACCGCCGCATCCTCGAATACCTGCGCAAGACCTTTGGCGCCGACGACGACGCGATCAACGCCTGGTGCGGCACCTGGATCTCGGCCGGCTTCGACGCCTACGAGGCGCTGCTGGCGGCCGACGCCAACCGTGGCCGCTTCAGCTACGGCGACGCGCCGACTGTTGCCGACTGCTACCTGATCCCGCAGGTCGAGAGCGCGCGCCGCTTCAAGGTCGACCTGAGCCGCTGGCCGCTGATCAGCGCGATCGACGCCGCCTGCGGCGAGCTCGACGCCTTCAAGAAGGCTGCCCCCTCGGCCCAGCCCGACGCGGCCTGAGCGCTGTGCCGATGCGTCGGGGCGGCGATCAGTACGCGCCTTCCCGACGCAGCACGGTCCTGACCGTCTTGGCCAGGATCGCTATGTCGGTCCAGAGCGACCAGTTCTTGATGTACCAGTCGTCGTAGATCACGCGCTCGGAGAAGGTGGTCTTGCTGCGCCCGCTGACCTGCCACAGGCCGGTCAGGCCCGGGCGGACCCGGGCGTAGAGCTGCAGCGCCTCGCCATATTTGCTGACCTCGCGCGGCAGCAGCGGGCGCGGTCCGACCAGGCTCATCTCGCCACGCAGCACGTTGAGCAGCTGCGGCAGCTCGTCGATGCTGCTGCTGCGGATGAAGCGGCCTACCCGCAGCACGCGCGGATCGTCCTCGAGCTTGAAGTTGTTTGCGACATAGCGCTGCCATTCGGGGCTGTTCTCGGCTTCCCAGCGGCGCAGCAGGCCTTCGGCGTCATTGACCATGCTGCGGAACTTGTAGAAGCGGAACGGCTTGCCGCCGGGGCCCACGCGCTCCTGGCTGAACAGGATCGGCCCGCCATCCTCGCGCCAGATGCGCCAGGCCACCCAGGCCAGCAGCGGCGAGAGCAACAGCAGCAACAGGCTCGCGCTCACGAGGTCGAACACGCGTTTGACCAGCCTCAAGTGCGGGCGCAGCAGCTTGTTGGGCAGCATGAGGCTGAACAGTTCCTGGCTGAAGAAGAACTGCATTTCGGCGCCATAGAGCGGTATGCCACGCATCGCAGGGATGACCCTCACGTCGTACACGCGGTGCTGCAACAGCTTCCTGATCAGCCGGTCGCGCGGGTCCTGCTGGTTGGCTTCGAGCGCGATCACGCACCTGAAGCGACGGAAAACCTCCCAGTCGTCCGGATGGCCATGCCAGGTCAGGCAGGGCACAGGGCCTTGGCCAGGCTCGGCTGGGGGGCCGAGATCGGCCAGCTGCAGAAAGGCCTGCACCCTCATGCCCAGCCAGGTGTCGCCGTGCAATGCCTTGAGCGCGAGCCCTGCGGTGCGTCCCGACCCGAACACGAGCACGGGCTGGTACCAGAGCCCGAGCTGCTTGAGGGCCAGCCTGGCCAGCGCGCGGCCCAGCACGATGCTGCATACCAGCAGCGGATAGAGCAGGAACGCGCTGCGGATCTGCTCCCAGTTCGGGATCTGGTTGAGCAGCCGGCTCGACAGCAGGGTGAAGACCATGGCGGCCAGCACGGTCTGGCGCAATTCCTCCCAGAAGGTCTGGCGCCGGACATAGGCCTTGCGGTAGAACCCGAACCAGGCCAGCCAAGCCAGGCTGACCACCACATGATGGCGGTCCTGGCCGGTCAGCGTCCACAGGCCGTTGAGCCACAGCACCCCGGACTCGACCCCGAGTAGCAGCAGCAGCTGCGCGGTCGAACGCCTGAGGTTGCTGTGCCGGGCGGGAGGCAGCAGCTGGCGCAGCAGCGAGGGCGGGGCAGCGTGGTCCATGGTCATCTTCGGGCGGACCGGAAGCCGGCCAAGGGCCACAGTATGAACCGGAATTTCCCGCCGGGGGAGGTGGCTTGGGCTGCCACGCCAGCCGGGCGGGTATCAGCCCGCCAGCGGGCTCAGCGGTTGGCCGCGCTGCGCGCCATCGGCACCAGCAGCGTCAGCGCGATGCCGAACACGCCGATGCAGGCCAGCACATAGAAGATCGAATCGAGCGCGATGCCGGCGCTGATCAGCAGGCTGCCCAGCATCGGGCCGCCGATGCCGCCCAGCCGGCCGAAGCCCGCGCACCAGGCCACGCCGGCGGCGCGCACATTGGTGCGGTAGTAGTTGGCGACGAAGCCGTAGATCAGCGTCTGGGTGCCGCTGGTGCCCAGGCCGACGATGGCGACGATGCACAGCAGCGCGGCCAGCGGCAGGCCCAGGGTCAGCAGGATCAGCGCGATCGCGCCGATGGCGAAGGTCGAGGCCACCACCGGCTTGGGGCCGAAGCGGTCGGCAAAGCGCGACGCCAGCAGGGCGCCGAACAGCGAGCCGCCGTTGAGCACCAGCAGGAAGGACAGCGAGCCCTTGGCGTTGAAGCCGGCGCGCAGCATCAGCTCGGGCAACCAGGTGTTGAGCGAGTAGACCAGCACCAGGCCGGTGGCGCTCATCAGGCCCAGGATCAGGGTCGGGAACAGGTAATGCGCAGTGAACAGGCCGGCGAAGCCGGTCTTGTCATGCCCGCTCGGTTCGTGCTGGCCGCTGCTGGCGACAGCGAGCTCGGGCATCGGCATGCCGGTGCGCTCGGACAGGGCCCGCGCCTCCTCCAGCCGGCCGCGCGCGGCCAGCCAGGCGACCGATTCGGGCATCTTGAAGTAGGCCAGCGGCAGCAGCGTGACCAGCGGCAGCGCGCCGATCCAGAACATGCCGCGCCAGCCGATCTTGTCCATCAGCAGGATCGCCAGCAGCGCCGACAGCAGGCTGCCGAGCGGAATGCCGCCGTTGGTGATGGCATTGATCATGTTCTTTTTGCCCTTGGGCGCGTATTCGGCCACCAGCGCGGCGGTGGTCGCGACCAGCGAGCCCACGCCCATGCCGGTGAAGAAGCGCAGCCAGCCGAAGGTGGTGGTGTCGGTGGCCATGGCCGACAGCGCCATCCCGATCGAGAACCAGGCGTAGGAGGTCAGGATCACCTTGCGGCGACCCAGGATGTCGCCGACCGTGCCGGCGGTCAGCGCGCCCACCATCACGCCGACCAGCGCGTAACTGCCCAGCACGCCGGCCATGGCCGGGCTGACGGCGCCGATCTGCGACGGGTCGCGCAGGAAGGTCGAGACCACGGCGCCGTAGACGACGAGGTCGTAGCCGTCGAACACCAGGCCCAGGGTCGCGAGAGTCACGACCCAGATCACGGTGCGCATGCGGCGGGCGTCCTGCCCAGGGTCAGAAGGGGTTGCCATGGTTTGCTCCAGAAGGGGGCTGTGAACCTGTCAGATGCGATGCGAAAAACACACCGAACGGTTCAATGAAAGGGGATAGTAAGTACACATTAAATAAGTACACTTATCATGAGTTTACTTTTTAAACCAGCACAAACCTTACATTAACTTTACATATTCGCCTGTCCCTGGCCTGTCAGCGGCTAGCGTCAGGGGCGCTGGCGCCGCTTCAGGGTTGCTGCTGGGCTGCCCAGCGCACCAGGGCCTCGAGCGCCGGCTTGGCGGCGCGGGCTTGCGGGTGGTTGACGATCGCGACCAGCACGCGGCGCTGGCCGTTGGGGCCATGCACATAGCCGGCCAGCGCCTGCACGTCGCGCAGGCTGCCGGTCTTGAGGTGGGCCTGGCCGGCTTCGAGCGTGCTGCGCCGCAGCGTGCCGTCCACGCCGCTGGCCGGCAGCGAGGCCGCCAGGTCGGGCATCAGGCCCGAGTTCCAGGCCTGCTGCAGCAGGCGCGCCAGTGCGCTGGCGCTCAGGCGCACGTCGCGGCCGAGTCCGCTGCCGTTGCCGAGCTCGGGCAGCCGGGTGTCCGGCCCGAGCTTGTCCTGCCACCAGCTTTCCAGCGCCAGCCTGGCCTCGGGCAGGCCGGTCGGGGTGCCCTCGCGCCCGGCCTGGCCCAGCGTCAGGAAGATCTGCTGCGCCATCACGTTGTTGCTGTACTTGTTGGTCTCGCGCACGACCTCGGCCAGCGGCGGTGACTCGAAGCTCAACCGCAGCCGCGCCTGTGGCGGTACCCGGCCCTGGCGCACCTGGCCATCGAGCTGGCCGCCCAGCGACTGCCACAGGCCGGCGACCGCGCGCTCGGCCAGGCGGGCCGGTTCGGGGTGGGCAATCGGCCATTCGCGCGCGCCGCAGGCGGCCCGGTAGCGGCCGGCAAAGCGCGGGTGCAGCGGGTCCGAGAAGTCGGCGCGCAGCGCGCCGCGCCAGTCGCCGCAGGCCTGCGGGTTATCGGTGCCGGTGGCCTCGAGCGGCACGCTGGCAGGCCATTCGACGCCGGCCAGCGGCGGCTCCAGCGTCACGCGCGCGACGCCGGCCTCGGTATCGGGCGTGAAGCCGAACAGCTGGCTGCGGTAGTTGATCAGCAGCGCATCGGGCGCGGCGTTGTAGGGTTTGAGCGGTTCGCTGTCGAAGGCGCCCGGGTCGGTCTCGGGCAAGGCAAAGGCGCTGCGGTCGAGCCGGATGTCGCCCGCGATGCGCCGGATGCCCAGGCCCTGGACCCGGCGCAGCAGCAGCCAGAGCCGTTCGCTCACGAGCTTGGGGTCGCCGCCACCTTGCAGGTAGAGGTCGCCGAGCAAGGTGCCGTCGCGCACCGGCGCGTCGCTGTAGACCCGGGTCTGCCAGCGGAAGTCGGGCCCGAGCCGGTCCAGCGCGGCATAGGTCGTGACCAGCTTGAGCGTGGAGGCCGGGTTGACCGGCATGTCGGCACGCCAGGCCAGCAGCGGCGCGTGGTCGGGCCGCGTCTCGAGCACGACCGCGGACAGCGCGTCGGCGGGCAGCTTGGCGCGCGCCAGCAGGCTGGCGACCTCGGGCGGCAGCGCCGGTTCTGCCCTGGCCGCAGCGGCCAGTGTCAGGGCCAGCAGCGCGGCCCCCGCGAGTTTTGTGATCCGGAATCGCTCGAGCATGGCAGCGATTATCCGTGCCAAGGATAATCACGCCATGTCCGTTTCCGCCGCGCCCCTTTTGTCCCTCTCGCCCTACGCCGACCTGCCCGCCACCCTGCCGCCCGGTGCCCGGGTGCTGGCGCTCGACACCAGCACCGACCGCCTGAGCGTCGCGCTGGGCTGCCCGGACCAGCCCGAAGGCTGGCTGCTGCACGAGGGCGTCGGTGGCGCGCAGGCCTCGGCCACGCTGATCCCGCTGATCCGCTCGCTGCTGGCGCAGGCCGGCTGGCAGCTGGCCGAGCTTGACGCGATCGCCTTCGGCTGCGGGCCCGGTTCCTTCACCGGCCTGCGCACCGCTTGCGCGGTGGTGCAGGGCCTGGCCTTCGCGGCCCGCCCCGACGGCATCCCGGTGCTGCCGGTCAACACCCTGCTGGCCGTCGCCGAGCAGGCGCGCTGGCAGCTTGAGCAGCGTGGCGAGCCCTGCCCGGAGCGCCTCGTCGCCGCGCTCGATGCGCGCATGGACGAGCTCTATGTCGCCGAACTGGCACTGGCCGGCAGTCCGACCCAGCCGCGCCTGGTCAGCGGGCCCTGGCTCAGCGCGCCCGAGGCGCTGCAGCTGGCCGATGGCTGGCCCGAGGCCGGTACCGGCTCGACCCCGCTGCTGGCCGGCAACGCAGTGCCGGTCTACGGCCCGCGCCTGTCCGCCGCCTGGCAGGCCGCGCCCCAGCAAGCCACCTGGCCCAGCGCCGCCGCGATGCTGCGGCTGGCGCCCGCGCTCTGGGCCGCCGGTGCCGCGGTGCCAGCGGCAGCGGCGCAGCCGCTCTATGTGCGCGACAAGGTGGCACAGACCACCGAAGAGCGCGAGCGCCTCAAGGCTGAAAAGCTCGCGGCTGCGGCTGCCAGCGCAGGAGCCGGCGCGTGAGCCTGGCTGCCGCCCGCCACGCCACGCCGTCCTGGCTGGCCTCGGATGAGGCCGGGACCGGCCGCCCCTGGGCGCTGCTGGCGCTGGACGAAACCACGCTGCCGCTGGTGGCCGAGATCGAGCGCACCACCCATGACCATCCCTGGGGCGAAGGGCATTTCCGCGACTCGATCGCGGCCGGCTACTGGTGCCAGCTGCTGGTCACGCCGGCATTGCCCGACGACCCGCCCACCTGGGCCGACGCGCCGCGCCTGGCCGATGGCCGCCTGCTGTTGGCCTATCTGGTGGCGATGCCGGGCTACCGCGAGACACACCTGCTCAACATCACCACCGTGCCGCTGCATCGGCGCCAGGGCTGCGCCCGGCTGCTGCTGGAGGCGCTGCAGGCTTGGTCGTTGTGGCAGGACGCCGAATGCCTGTGGCTGGAAGTGCGCGCCGGCAACCAGGGCGCGCGCGCGCTCTACGAACGCCAGGGCTTTCGCCAGGTCGGCCTGCGCCGCGGCTACTACCCGGCTGACGGCGCGCAGTGCGAGGACGCCGTGGTCATGAGCCTGCCGCTGGCGCCAGCCTTGCCCCAGGCACAGGCACAGGCACAGGCACAGGCACAGGCGGAGGTCGGCGCATGAGCGAGATCGAACTTCAGGCTGCCGCCGCCAGCGGCGATGCCGATGCCAACCCCGCCTGGCCCAGGCTCGATGCCCGCCACGGCGCCATGCTGGCCGAGATGGGAATCAACTGCTGGTGGCAGGACAAGCTGACGCTGGAACCGGTGGCGCGTCCGTCCGCCGCGCCCGGCCGCAGCGCCACGGTAACGATCCCGGCTGCCGCGCGAGCGCCACAGCAGGAGGCGAGGGCGGTGCGGTCGATGATCACGCCCCCTGCGCCGACCCCGCCGGCAGCAGCGCCCGCTGTCATGGCACAGCCGCCGCTGCGGCCCGCGTTGGCTGCCTCGTCATCGCATCAGCCCGCCGCGCCGCAGGCCTCGCCGCTTGCCGTCGCGGCACCCGCTACATTGGCACCGCCGCCGCGTGCCCCCACACGCGCCGTCATCCCGCTGGCCGTGGCACCGGCCGAGGTGCCGGCCGACCAGGCCGCGCTGATGGAGGCGATCCGCGCCTGCACGGCCTGCGAACTCGGCAGCCGGCGCCGCCATGCCGTGCCCGGCATGGGCGACCCCGCGCCCGACTGGCTGATCGTCGGCGAAGCGCCGGGCGAGGAGGAGGACCGCCAGGGCCTGCCCTTCGTCGGCCGCGCCGGCCAGCTGCTCGACCGCATGCTGGCCGCCATGGGCCTGTCGCGCGAGCACCAGGTCTACATCGCCAACGTGATCAAATGCCGCCCGCCGCAGAACCGCAATCCCGATCCGGTCGAGATCGCGCAGTGCGAGCCCTATCTGCTGCGCCAGATCGAGCTGTTGCAGCCGCGCTTCATCCTCGCGCTCGGGCGCTTCGCGGCGCACACGCTGCTGGCCCATTCGACCCAGCCCGGCGCCGAGGCGCTGCGCAAGCTGCCGCTGGGCAAGTTGCGCGGCCAGATACACGAGGTCGAGATCGCCGGCCGGCGCCTGCCGCTGGTGGTCAGCTACCACCCGGCCTACTTGCTGCGCAGCCCGGGCGAGAAGGCCAAGTCCTGGGCCGATCTCTGCCTGGCGCTCGATGTCTTCGGGCGGCTGCCGCCGCGCGGCTGATAGTGACGACGCTTGATCAGGAGTCGTCCCATGTTAAAATTACCTAACAACTTATCCGCGATGGCTGTGTGGCTCTGACCACCTGAAGCGCGGAAGGAAAAGCCGGCGCAAGCCGGTTTTTTCGTTTCTGGAGCCGGTTCTTGCGTACACGCGTCTACATCGATGGCTACAACCTCTATTACGGTTGCCTGAAGGGCACGGCCTTCAAGTGGCTGGACTTGTTGGCGCTGTTCGAGCGTCATGTCCTGCCGTCTGTCACCGTTTCCGGCCAAGACCAGGCGCTGACTTCACGGCTTGAGCCGCAAGCCATCAAGTTTTTTACGGCTCCGATACTGGAACAGGCGGCGAAAGCCTCCGATTCGCTTCGATGCCAGGAGCGTTACCACGCAGCCCTGAGCAAGCACCAGCCTGGCCGGATCGACATCATCAAGGGCTACTACTCCCTGACTCAGGCCCGACCCAAGGCCATCGACCCGGTCGATCCCAAGAAGTGGCCCAGGGACTGTACGGTCGAAGTCCCGGTCTGGAAGCTCGAGGAAAAGCAAAGCGATGTCAATCTGGCCCTGCATGCTTTCAAGGATGCTCTGATTGAAGGCATCGAGCATGTCGTCATCGTCACCAACGACACCGATATCGCACCGGCTTTGGAAATGATACGAGCGCACACCAGCGCCATTGTCGGGCTCGTGATTCCAACCCGTGATCACCAGCGTCCCCCTAACCGGGATTTGACTCGGCACGCGCATTGGGTGCGATCGCACATCACCCTATCCGAGCTGCAGGCCGCCCAGCTGCCACGAGTGATCCCCGCCGCCAGGAATCCTGTTCTCAAACCGGACTCCTGGTATGCCCGGCCGGATCTGCTGGCGCAGGCGCTGGCTTTGGCTTGCGTCGAAAAAGGCTCCAGAAGCCAAGCCTTTCAGTGGCTGGAGACGCCCAACCCTCATTGGAGCGGGAGCAAGCCCATCGAACTGCTTGAGTCTGATGCCGGCGAGCAAGTCATCGCGTTCATGCAGGAGTGGGATTCCCGCAAACCAGCTCCATCTTCGTGAGAGGCATCGGTCAAGAATCCTCGCCCAGCGAGACCCCGATCTGACGCGCCGTGCGCAGCAGCGGATGGTCGAGCGGCACCTGGCGCGACTGGTGCGCGACCTCGGCCAGCGGCAGGCTGGCCAGCCGCTCGCACTGCAGCGTGACCATGCGGTTGAATTGTCCGGCCATCAGCAACTGCGCGGCTTCGTTGCCGAACTGTGTCGCCAGCACGCGGTCGAACGGGGTTGGTGCGCCGCCGCGCTGCACATGGCCCAGCACGGTCGCGCGCACTTCGCTGTCGAGCAGCGGCTGCAGTTGTTCGCGCAGCGCGTGCGCCACGCCGCCGAGCCGGATCGGGTCCGGGCTGTCGGCCACCTGGCGCTCGATCGTCAGCGCACCGCCATGCGGCTTGGCACCTTCGCCGATGCAGATCAGGCTGTGGCGCCCGCGCTGCTCGCGCTCGCAGCAGATCCGGGCCACCGCCTCGACCGAATAGTCGATCTCGGGCAGCAGGATCACGTCGGCGGCGCCGGCCAGCCCGGCCTCGAGCGCGATCCAGCCCGCGTAGCGGCCCATGGTCTCGACGATCATGACCCGGCCATGGCTCTGGCCGGTGGTCTGCAGGCGCTCGATCGCCTCGGTCACGGTCGCGACCGCGGTGTCGAAACCGAAGCTGCGCTCGCAGCCGACGATGTCGTTGTCGATCGTCTTGGGCACGCCGACCACCGGCAGGCCGCGTTGAGCGATGCCATGCGCGATCGCCATCGTGCCGTCGCCGCCGATCGCGACCAGCGCGTCCAGACCCAGCGCGCGTGCGTTCGCCATGGCCTGGGCCGCGCTGGCCTCGCTGGCCAGCGGATTGGCCTTGTTGCTGGTGCCCAGGATGGTGCCGCCCTGCATCAGGATGCCGCTGACGCTGTCCCAGTCGAGCGGCCGGGTCAGTGGGACTTCGCCCATCAGCCCAGCAAAGCCGTTGCGGATGCCGATCACCTCGGCGCCGCATTGCCGCAGCAGCGACTTGGTGACCGCGCGGATCACCGCATTGAGTCCGGGGCAGTCGCCGCCGCCGGTCAGCACGCCTATGCGCATGTCGGTCTCCTGGTAGCGGCCCGCTGGCGGGCCTGGCTTACTGGCTGCGTGGCCACAGCGCCCAGAGTTCGAGCGGCTGCTTGAGCCCGGCAGCCAGGGTGTAGGCGTCGTCGCCCCAACCGGTGAAATAGTCGGCCCGCACCGCGCCCACGATGGCGCTGCCGGTGTCCTGCGCCAGCACGAGTTTCTCGAACTGCGCCGCCGGACCGGCGCTGCGCAGCCAGACCGGAGTGCCGTAGGGGATGCTGTCGCGGTCGACCGCGATCGAGCGGCCCGGCGTCAGCGCCACGCCCTGGGCCCCGCGCGGACCGAAGCGGGCCTCGAATTCGCCCAGCGCCTCCTCGCGGAAGAACACCACGCGCGGGTTGGCGGCCAGCATCTCGGGCACGCGGCCCGGGTTCTGCTGGGCCCAGGTGCGGATCGCCTCCCAGGTGCCACTGTTGATCAGCTTGCGATCGAGCAGCCAGCGCGCCACGCTCTGGTAGGGCTGGCCGTTGGTGCCGGCATAGGCCAGCCGCACCTGGCGCTGGCTGCCGTCGGCTTCGGTGATGTTGAGTCGGCCCGAGCCCTGGATCTGCAGCAGCAGCGCGTCGATCGGATCGGCCAGCCAGGCGATCTCCTGGCCCTTGAGCGCGGCCTTGGCCTGCGGCGAGCGCTCCATGTCCTGCCGGCTGTACCAGGGCGTGCCGTTCTTCACTCCGGCCGGCAGTCGATACAGCGGCACGCCGAAGCCGGCATCGGGCAGCCGGCTCGCGCTCATGACCGGCTCGTAGTAGCCGGTCAGCAGGCCCTTGGTCTCGCCGGCCGGCGCGCTCAGGCGGTAGGGCTGCAGGCGCCGCATCAGCCAGTCATGCTGTTCCTCGGCGCTGGCGAGCGTGAGCTGGCGCACCTCGGCGCAGACCGGGCCGAAGCCCGGCGCGGGTCGCTCGCAGCTGCGCAGCCAGGCGTTCCAGGCCTCGTGCAGGGCATCAAAGCCCCAGCCCGGCAGTTCGCTCCAGCGCGCCGGGGTCCAGACGCTCTTGCCGCGGGCGATGGTTTCCGGCAGCGGCTGGCTGTCGGCCCATTGCCAGGCGGCCGAGCTTTGCGGCGTGACCACGGCGGCACGCCCGGTCGGGTCGGGCGTGGCCTGCTGCGGCAGCACCACGCGTTCCTGCGGCAGCGGCACCGTGTTGCAGGCCGCCAGCAGCCAGGCGCTGACAAGCAGTGCCGCCCGGCGCAGCAGGGTCGCACCAGGCGGGCGCGCCAGGCCGCAGGGCGGCGTCGGGGAAGGCAGGATCAGGCGGTTCATGCCTGAAATTTTCGCACGCGCGAGCGCTGCCAGGGGGCTGCGCGTCTCAGAGCCTGCGATGCTGCAGCGCGGGCAGCTGCTGGCGCACCGATTGCAGCCGGGCCAGGTCGAGTTCGCAGACCACCAGGCCGGCACCGACCGCATGCTGGCCCAGGATGGCGCCCCAGGGGTCGACCACCAGGGTCTGGCCCCAGGTGTGGCGGCCGTTCTCGTGCAGGCCGCCCTGGGCGCTGGCGATCACGAAGGCCTGGTTCTCGATCGCACGCGCACGCAGCAGGACTTCCCAGTGTGCCTGTCCGGTGGTGTAGGTGAAGGCCGAGGGCACGACCAGGATGTCGGCCGCGAGCTGGCGGTACAGCTCGGGAAAGCGCAGGTCGTAGCAGACGCTTAAGCCCACGCGCCAGTCCTTGCCGCTGCGGTCCTTCAGCGTGAAGGCGGTCGGCTGCTCGCCCGCGATCAGCGCGGCAGCTTCGTCATAGCGTTCGCGGCCGTTGTCGTAGCGGAACAGGTGGATCTTGTCGTAGCGCGCCGCGACCTTGCCCTTGGGGTCGTAGACCATGCAGGCGTTGGCCGCGTGCTCGGGGTCGTCGGTGGCCATCGGCAGCGTGCCGCCCACGATCCAGAGTCCGAGCTCGCGGGCGGTATCGGACAGGAAGTCCTGCACCGTGCCCAGGCCGGGCGTCTCGGCCAGCAGCAGCTTGTCGCGGTCGCTGCGACCCATGAAGCAGAAATACTCGGGCAGCACGGCGAGTTCGGCACCGGCGGCGGCCGCCTGGTCGAGCAGGCGGTGTGCCTGGGCCAGGTTGCGGTCCACGCTGATTTCCGAAACCATCTGGATGGCGGCGACTTTCATGGTTGTCCTCCTTGGGTTTTTTCCGGTAGCTTAGCCGCGCCGGGCTCAACTTTCTCGACTTTCGGGTCGTACCAGGACCCGCTGACGTGGAACTGTTGTGTCGCTGCCGCCCGCAGCGGCTTGCCGATCAGGTATTGCGCCACGAAACTGCCGAGCCCGACGGCCGGATTCACCAGGCTGGTTATCAGCGAGGCGCCGCCGGTATTGAGCTCGGGGATCACGAGCGCCGAGAGGTCCTGCGTTTCCTGGCCGAGGTCGGCCGATCCGTCGAGGAAGACGACCGCGTTGACGCCCCGCATCTGCAGGTTGTCGCTGCTGATCACGCCCTGGGCGATGCGGGCGCTGCCGCGCACCGAATCGAAGGCGAAGCCCTCGCTGAAGATGTCGCGGAAATCCAGCGTCAGGCGGCGTGGCAGTGCCTGCAGGCTCAGCACGCCGAGCAGCTTGGCCAGGCCGGGGTCGGCCTGCAGGAACTGGCCGCGCTCGAGCGCGAGCTGCAGCGCTCCGTTCAGGCTCGGCGGGTGCAGCGCCAGCGGCGAGCCCAGCCAGGCGACCTGGCCGGTCAGCGAGCCCTGGCCGCCGCGCACCACGCCCGGCATGCCCAGGCGCGCCAGCAGCGCGCCGGCGTCCTCGATCTCCAGCTTGAGCTGCAGCGCGGTGCGGCGCTGGACCGCAGCGCCGACCGTGCTGGCCGCACCTGTGACGCCCCTGGGCGCCGCCGCGATGGCCCAGTGGCCGGTGGCCTGCAGCCGCGCCTCGGGCGAGCTCAGGTTGAGCTTTTCGAGCCGCCAGACGCTGCCGGCTTCACGCTGGCTCGGACTGGGCTGCTGGTTGACGGCCTCGATCTCGAGCCGGCCCAGCTTGCGCGAGCCGAGCTCGAAGTCCTGTACCACGATGTCGAGCGCCGGCAGCCGCACCGGTGCCTGCTGGGTCAGCTGCTCGATCTCGCTGGCGGCGCTGTGCGGCAGCATCAGGTGCTCGAGCCGGGCATAGACCCGCCCTGGCGAGTCGGCATCGGCCGGCTGGTACTCGACCCGGCCCTTGAGCTGGCGTGCCGCGATCGTGCCGCGCCAGCTGTTGCGCTCGAGCTGGCCCTTGAGCTCGAGCTCATGGAAGCTGCGACCTTCATGATCGATCTGACGCGCGCGCAGCGCCACGTTGCCGGGCCAGTAGGCCCGGCTGTCGCTGGCCAGACCGGTCGCGCTGGCAGCACCGACTGCACTGCTGGCAGGGTCGCCGGGGCCAGGCGCCGCTTGCGCCGCATCGAAGGCGTCCTGCCAGTCCTCGAGCGAGAGCCGGTCGAAGGCCAGCTGGGCCTGCACGCCGCGGGCCGGCAGGGCCGGGCGCTCGGTTCCCAGCGCCAGTGCGCCGCGCAGCACCCGGGTCTGCTCGCCCTCATGTTCGCGCTCGTAGCGCGCGCTCACGACCGGCTTGGCGGCCGGCCCCAGGTCCAGGCTCAGCAGGTCGCGCCAGCGGCCATTGTCGGGTGTCTGCGGCGCGACCTCGTAGCGCATCGGCAGGCTCTCGGTCGCGGTCTTGCCCAGCGGGGCGGGCAGGGCCAGCGCCAGGCCCTGCAGGTTCGAACTCACCGTCAGCGCGGTCGCCGCACCCTGGAATTCCAGCTGCACCTGATAGCCGGTGCTGCCGCTGGCGATCTGGCCCAGGGCCGCCAGCGCCTGCCACTGGCTGGCCTGGCGCAGGCCCAGGGCGCTGGCACTGCCCTGGCCGCTGAAGCTGACCAGCGCGCCCTTGCCCGGCGTCATGCCGCCCTGGAACACCAGCTCGCCACCGAGCAGCTGGGTGCGTGCCTGCGGCACGTTGAAGCCCTGTTCGCTGAAGCGCAGCGAGCCGCTGGTACCCGTCAGCGTCGGCGTGTCGGGCGTGAACTGCATGTCGTTGCCGGGGAACTGCACCAGGCCCTCGACCCGGCTGCTCTCGATCCGTTCGAGTGGCAGCTCGAGCCGCAGCTGGACCTGGGTCTGGCCGTCGATGCGCGCCTGCTCGAGCGCGTGCCCGGTCATGCCCAGCAGGGGCGAGCGGTTGACGAAAGCCAGCGCGTCGGCGGCCGGACCGGCGATCTGGCCCTTGATCTGCAGCTGCGGTGCATGCGCCAGGTCCGGGATGCGTGCCTCGACCTGGCTGGCGCGCAGCTGCGGCAGCTCGGCGACCTGGGCCCGGCCCTGCACGATCGCGAGCGAATTGCCGTCGATCTGCAGCTCGCCGTCGACCTGGCTCAGCGCCGGCCAGGCCGGTCGGCCGTCGGTGTTGCGCATGGCCGGCACATAGTCGAGCTCGACCCCGCTCACGCTGGCGCGCACGCTGAACTCGCCGCTGCCGGGCCGGCTGAAGGGGAAATCCGCCAGGTCACCGCGGACCTTGAATTGCGCCGAGCGCGACTGGCCGCGCCGGATCGCATCGCGCACATAGTGGCGCGCCTCGGCATTCACGCCCAGCGGCAGGTAGCGGTGCACGCGGGTGCCGTCGGCGCGCGACAGCGTGGCATCGAGCTCGAGCCGGCCGGGAAAGCGGCTGCGCGGCGTGCTGCTGACCGGGCTGCTGGCCGGATCGCTGGTCTGCCAGCGGCCCTTGGCCTGGCCGGCGGCATCGGCATTGGCAAAGCTCAGCTGCGGGACTTCGACCTGGATGCGGTCGCCGTCGATCGTCCATTGCAGTTCGGTCTGCAGCCGGTCGAACTCCAGCCTGGGTTGTTCGAACAGGCCCGGAAACTCGAGCGCGCCACGTTCGAGCTCCACGCTGGCCTGGCCGCCGCTGTCGCTGGCATCGAAGTCCAGGCTGGCGCCGCTCAGTCCCGGCCGGCCGTTGCTGGCGTTGCCGGCCTGCAGGCTCAGCCCGCTGACCTCTCCCTTGGCCTGCCATCGGCCCTGGGGCTGCGTGCCGGCCTGCCATTGCAGCTCGAGCTGCTCGATCAGTCCGGCCGGCTGCAGCTGGTCCAGCCAACGGCGCCCCGGGGCCGGCAAAGGCAGCTGTGCTGCCAGCTGGCGTAGCGCCACCAGGTCGAGCCGGTCGCCTTCCAGCCGCAGCGTCTGCAGGCCACCCCCTTTTTCACTGGCTTGGCGGGTCTCGCGGTAGCGCAGGTTGCCGCCGGGCCAGGTGGTGCCCTGATCGGTGCGGAAAGCCAGGTCGCGGGTCGCGATCTCGAGTGCGCCTGCCTCCTGCTTCAGCTCAAGGCGCCCGCCGAGCTGCTGCAGCTTGAGCGGCTGGAGATCGGGCGCCAGCCGCAGCGCGAGCCGGCGCAGCGCCAGGTCGCCCGTGAAGCCGGTCCACTGGCCACGGCTCAGCTCGCTCCAGAAGGCCAGCGAGCCTTCGCCGTCCTGCAGTTCCAGCTGTTGCAGCAAGCCGGGGTCGAGGTACTGGCGCAGCGGCTGCAGCCGGAGTTCGCTGAATTCGCCATAGAGCTGGCCGCTCCAGTTCTTCAGCTCGCCCGCGCCGGCCAGCGACAGCAGCGGCTGGCGAAAGCGCCCGCGCAGGCTGAAGCGCGCGCCCCAGTCCGCCGGTGGCGTGGCGTCCAGCCGCAGCTGGTGCTGGCGGCCCGGGTTGCGCAGCAGCAGGCTGACCTCGCGCAGCTCCAGCGGCGGTGCCTGCGGGCGCAGTTCGTCGCTCCAGCGCAGCAAGCCGTCGCGCAGCAGGAATTCACGCTGGGAAAAGAACCAGTCGGCCGCCTCGCTCGGGCCGCCGCGGCTCGCCAGCGCGATGCCGGCCAGCGTGACCACGCCGTCGGCCTGGCGGCGCAGCTCGAGCTCCGGCCCATCGATCACCAGCTGCTCGAAGCCCAGGCTCAGCAGCGAGCGCAGCGACAGCGTGCCGAGCACGCTGGGCAGGCGCAGCGCCTCGCGCCCCTGCGAGTCGAACAGGCGCAGCTCGCGCAACGTCAGCTGGGGCAACAGGCTAGCTGATTCGGCTTGCAGCGCGCCGATCTCGACCCGTAGCCCCAGTGCCCGCGTGGCGGCTTGCTCCAGCTCGGGCTTCCAGTTTTCGATTCGGGGCACAATGACCCAGTGCAGCAGGCCCCAGCTGAGCGCGACCAGGCACCAACTGGTCAGCAGCAGCCAGAGCAGGGCGCGTGCCGATCCCGCTGCCAGGCGCAGCATGGCGGTGGGACGGCTGGAAACAGGATTCATAGGCTCGGAATTATGATGGTCAACCAGGTAGCGGACAGTGCCGCTTCGGAGCAATTCACGCTCAGACATGCCGGCGCGGCCGGCCAGTCGCGCTTCGTGCAGCGCATTCGTCGCCGCTATGAGCAGGAGCTCGCGCTGCTGCCGCCCGGCGCGCCGCGGCGCGAGATCATGTTGCAGACCCTGGAGCAGCTGCGCGCGCGCGGCCTCGACCTCGGCTCCGCCTTGCGCGTGCTGCGCCATCTGGTGCTCGAACGCCTGACGGTGCTCGATACCGAATACGAGGCCCCGCTGGCCGTGGTCACGCTGGCCGTCACCGAGCTGGCCGAGATCGCGCTCGACCAGGCGCTGCTGCAGGCGCAGCAGGAGCTCGACGAGCTGCACGGCGCCCCGCTGTTCCAGGACATGTCGCTGCCGGCCGCCCAGGGTCCGCAGTTCAGGCGCGCCACGCTCTGGGTCGTCGGCATGGGCAAGTTCGGCGCCCGCGAGCTCAATGTCTCGAGCGACATCGACCTGATCTACGTCTACGACAACGACGGCGACACCGCCGGCAACGCGCTCGGGCGCAACCGCATCAGCAACCGCGAGTATTTCGCCAAGGCGGTCAAGCGCATCTACGCCACCGTCGGCGACATCACCGAGCATGGTCAGGTGTTCCGGGTCGACCTGATGCTGCGTCCCAACGGCAGCTCGGGTCCGCCGGCGGTCTCGCTCGGTGCGCTGGAGGAGTATTTCCTGGTCCAGGGCCGCGAGTGGGAGCGCTTTGCCTGGCTCAAGAGCCGGATCGTCGCGCCGCTGGCCGCCATTCGCGACGGCAACGCGGCCCAGTTGCGCGGCGTCGTGCTGCCCTTCGTGTTCCGCCGCTACCTCGACTACAACGTGTTCGATTCCTTGCGCAGCCTGCACCGCCAGATCCGCGAGCATGCGGCCAAGCGCGCTGCCGGCCACCCCGAACGCGCGCATGATGTCAAGCTCTCGCGCGGCGGCATCCGCGAGATCGAGTTCACCGTCCAGCTGCTGCAGGTGGTGCGCGGCGGCGCCTTCCCCGAGCTGCGCAAGCGCCCGACGCTCGACGCGCTGCAGCGCGTGACCCGCGCCAACCTGATGTCGGCCGCGACCGCGCAGCAGCTGGCCGAAGCCTATGACTTCCTGCGCCGGGTCGAACACCGCATCCAGTACCTCGACGACCAGCAGACCCATATCCTGCCGACGCGCGACGACGACCTGGCCTGGATCGCGCTGACCATGGGCTATGCCGATACCTGCGCCTTCCTGTGCGCCTTCGATGCCCACCGCGAGCTGGTGGCGCAGGAGTTCGACACCCTGCTCGGCCAGTCGGGCCAGGCCAGCTGCAACGGCAACGGCTGCAACGGCCAGCCGCGCAATGGCGTCGAGAGCCTGCAATCGGTGCTGCCGCAGCTGCCAGTGGCCTTTGCGGCCAAGGTGGCCGAATGGACCGAGCACCCGCGCGTGCTGGCGCTGCGCGAGGACGCCCGGGTCCGGCTGGCGCGCCTGGTGCAGCGCACCGGAGCCTGGATCGAGGAAGGCAAGGTCAGCGAGCAGGGCGCGCTGCGCATGGCCGACTGGATCGAACCGCTGCTGCGGCGCGAGAGCTACCTGGCGCTGCTGCAGGAGCGGCCCTCGGTGCACGAGCGCCTGCTGCGCATCTTCGGCTCCGCCAAATGGCCGGCGCGCTACCTGCTCAAGCATCCGGGCGTGATCGACGAGCTCGCCAGCCAACAGCTGTTCGAGGACCGCTTCGATCCGGCCCAGTTCGAGTCCGAACTCGAGGCGCGCCGCGTTTCGCTGGCCGCCACCGGCGAGGACGACGACGAGGCGCTGCTCGACCTGCTGCGCCGTGCCACCCACGCCGAAACCTTCCGTACCCTGGCGCGCGATGTCGAGGGTGTGCTGAGCGTCGAGCAGGTCGCCGACGACCTCAGCGCGTTGGCCGACAGCGTGCTGCGCGTGACCGGTCGCTGGTGCTGGCAGCGCCTCAAGCAGCGCCACCGCGACGAGCCGCGTCACGCCATCATCGGCTACGGCAAGCTCGGCGGCAAGGAGCTCGGCTACGGCAGCGACCTCGACATCGTGTTCGTCTACGAGGACGACGACGAGCGCGCGCCCGAGGCCTATTCGGCCTTCGTGCGCAAGCTGATCAACTGGCTGACCGTCAAGACCGGCGAGGGCGACCTGTACGAGATCGACACCGCGCTGCGTCCGAACGGCAACTCGGGCCTGCTGATCACGACCTTTGACGCCTTCGCCGACTACCAGCAGCAGCGCGGCAGCAATACCGCCTGGACCTGGGAACACCAGGCCATCACGCGCGCGCGCTGCGTGCTCGGTGCGCCCGAGCTGGCCGCGCGCTTCGACGCCGTGCGCGAGGCCGTCATGAGCGCGCCGCGCGACCGCTCAGCGCTGAAGGAGGAGATCCGCAGCATGCGCGAACGCATGCGCGAGGCCCAGCATCTGCGCGAGGGGCGCTTCGACATCAAGCACAGCCCGGGCGGCATGATCGATGTCGAGTTCATCGTCCAGTTCCTGGTGCTGTCGGCCTGTGCCGAACATCCCGAGCTGCGCGGCAACGTCGGCAACATCGCGCTGTTGCAGCGCGCCGAGGCCGCTGGAATGCTGCCGCCCGGCATGGGCGAGGCGGCGGCTGCAGCCTACCGCGAGTTGCGCCACCTGCAGCACCGCGCCCGTCTCGACGAGTCCAGCACCCAGTTCGACCCGGCGCCGCTGCAGCCGCACATCGACGCGGTGCTGGCGCTCTGGAATCAGGTGCTGGGCTGATCCGCGGCCCGCGCCCGGCCGTTCACTGCCGTCCGTATCTGCCGCTTACTGCGGCGGGCGCGTGTCGGCGAAGCTCGGCCGGGTCATGAGCTTGTCGTGCAGCCTGAGCAGCCGCGGATGACGTTCGCGCCAGGCCAGTTGCGGGAAGCGGAAGTCCAGATAGCCGAGCGCACAGCCCAGCGCCACATCGGCCAGGCTCAGGTGGATGCCGTGGCACCAGGGGCGTTCGCCCAGCTGGCGCTCCATCAGCACCAGCGCGGCCTCGACCTTGCCGAGCTGGCGCGCGATCCAGGCCGGCGAGCGTTCACTGTCGGCGCGGCCCGGCCAGTGCGACTCCTGGCGCGCCAGCACTGCCGCGTCAAGCAGGCCGTCGGCCAGCGCTTCCCACTGCTTGACTTCCATGCGTTCCCGACCTGCCGCCGGGATCAGCCGGCCGACCGGCGACAGCGCATCGAGGTACTCGACGATCACGCGCGAGTCGAACACCGCCTCGCCGCCGTCGAGCAGCAGGCAGGGCACCTTGCCGAGCGGGTTGTGCTGGGCGGCCAGGCTGTCGGGCGCCATCACGTCATCCTCGACATAGGGACAGTCGAGCTTTTTCTCGGCCAGGACGATGCGAACCTTGCGCACGAAAGGGCTGGTGGCGGTGCCGATCAATTTCATAGATTTTGCTTTACTGGGTCTTCCCTGAACGGCTCATTCTAGTCACCTGTGGCGCGCGCTCTTCTACAATCCGGGCCATCATGCAAGCATCTACCTCTGTCGAATTTTCCCCCGTCACGGCGCTGTCGCCGCTGGACGGCCGCTACTCGGCCAAGCTCGCCGCGCTGCGCCCCTACCTGAGCGAGTACGGCTACATGCACCGCCGGGTGCAGGTCGAGCTGGCCTGGTTCGAGCATCTGAGCGATGCCGGCTTCGCCGAATTCCCGCCGCTGTCCAGCGCTGCCCGCGCCCACCTGCGCGCTGTCGTCGCCAACTTCAGCCCGGCCGATGCCGAGGCGATCAAGGCGATCGAGAAGACCACCAACCACGACGTCAAGGCGGTCGAATACTGGATTCGTGGCAATGCCGCCATGGGCGTCAAGGGCGCCTTCGACGGCTGGGCCGAACTGCAGCAGGCCGGCGAGTTCGTGCATTTCGCCTGCACCAGCGAAGACATCAACAACACCAGCCATGCGCTGCAGATCAAGGCCGGCCGTGACCAGGTGCTGTTGCCGGCGCTCGACGGCATCATCGCCAAGCTGCGCGCCCTGGCGCACCAGTTCGCCGCCGTGCCGATGCTGAGCCGCACCCACGGCCAGACCGCCAGCCCGACCACCGTCGGCAAGGAATTCGCCAACGTCGTGATGCGCCTGAACGGCGTGCGCGGCAAGATCGCCGGCGTCGCGCTGATGGGCAAGATGAACGGCGCCGTCGGCAACTACAACGCCCACCTGAGCGCCTGGCCCGAGTTCGACTGGGAAGCCTTTGCCCGCGCCGTGGTCGAGACCCCGGAGCCCGACGCTGCCACCCCGGCCGATGCCAAGATCGGCCTGGGCCTGACCTTCCAGCCCTACTCGATCCAGATCGAGCCGCACGACTACATGGCCGAGCTGTTCGACGCCATCGCGCGCAGCAACACGATCCTGATCGACCTGGCACGCGACATCTGGGGCTATGTCTCGCTGGGCTACTTCAAGCAAAAGCTGAAAGCCGGCGAGATCGGTTCGAGCACCATGCCGCACAAGGTCAACCCGATCGACTTCGAGAACGCCGAAGGCAACCTGGGCCTGGCCAACGCTGTTCTGAAGCACCTGTCCGAGAAGCTGCCGATCAGCCGCTGGCAGCGCGACCTGACCGACTCGACCGTGCTGCGCAACATCGGCGTCGCACTCGGCTACACCGTGCTGGCGCACCAGTCGCTGATGACCGGCCTGAACAAGCTCGAACTCAACGAGGAAGCGCTGGCCGCCGACCTCGACGCGGCCTGGGAAGTGCTGGCCGAGCCGATCCAGACCGTGATGCGCCGCTACGGCGTGCCGGGCGCCTACGAGAAGCTGAAGGAAGTCACGCGCGGCAAGTCGGTCACGGCCGAAGCGCTGCACGCGCTGATCGTCTCGCTCGAGATCCCGCAGGCCGACAAGGACCGTCTGCTGGCCATGACGCCGGGCAGCTACATCGGCCAGGCCGTCGAGCTCGCCAACCGCGTCTGACGACGGCATCCGCCCTGACATGGGCGGATCGCACAGCAAAAAGCCCCTTTTCAGGGGCTTTTTGCATGGTTGCGGCTGTTTCAGGCCTGCTGGCTGCGGCGCTTGACGCGCTCGAGCATGCGCTGGACTTCGCCGAGCGGCAGGCCGTAGCTGTCGGCAAAGGCGGTTGGCTCCAGGCCGCTGGCGCTGTAGGCGCGGTGCAGCGCCGCGTCCTTGGCGGCGCGCGCGGCGGCCTCGTCGAGCGCCTGGTCGAACAGCGCCTGCACGGCCGGGTCGCGGCTCGGCAGCAGGACGGCGTAGTCCTCGCGGCTCAGTCCCGAGGCCTCGAAGGCCTGCGCGATGCGCTGGCGCAGTTTCGGCTTGAGGTCCTCCTGGCTGCGCGCCTGACGGCGGCGGTGCACTTCGAGCAGGGCATGCAGCACATGCTCGGGCGCCATGTCTTCGACCGCCTGGCCGGCCAGGTCGTGGCGCGCCTGACCGGCGGCAACGCTGCTGAGATAGCGGGTCGAACGGGTGTGCAGCGCCAGCGCCGCCTTCAGGCCTTCGGCGTCCAGGCCTTCGGGCTGGGCAGCCAGCAGGTCGGCATAGATGCCGCGCTTGAGCGGACGCGGCTGTTCGCCGAACAGCTGGGGATACCAGTCGGCCAGCTGCTGGAGCACCGGATTGGCCGGCGCTTGCGCGCGCGGCTGCCCTTGGCGGCCAGCGGCTTGGCCTTGGCGCCGACGCGGCTGGCTGGAAGAGGGAGTGGAGCGGGGCGGCTTGGCTTGTGTATCGTTCATGAAAAAATTGGCGCCGATTTTTCGGCTGGCTGATTTTATGCCATAATAGCGGCTTCTCGGGTTCTTAGCTCAGTTGGTAGAGCAGCGGACTCTTAATCCGTAGGTCGAGTGTTCGAGTCACTCAGGACCCACCAGATACGCCATGCAGAGACAATCTGCAAGGCATCTTTCCGAGAAGCGATGCATCAGCATCGATCTTGATCGGGTCGTTAGCTCAGTTGGTAGAGCAGTTGACTTTTAATCAATTGGTCGCAGGTTCGAGTCCCGCACGACCCACCATACATAGCCCCGCAGCCACAAGCTGCGGGGTTTTTGTTTTTGTGGCATCGACTGTATCAGGCCAGGCGAGCAAAAGAGTCGCAGGTCCGGTGCGGGCGCAACTCTTGCTTGTCTGGTGGCCGTCCGATTCCTGATCCGCACCGGTTTCGATGGCTGCCGTGGTGCGCGGTCGAGGGTAAACCCCCAGGCTGTGCAGGAGAGGCCATCAAAAGCTGCTGCATACAATCGTCGCACCCGCTCTGCCCACCCCGCCGGGCCGAGCCACAAGTCAATGGAGTTTTTATGGAAGTCTTGCTTCAGCAGATCATCAACGGTCTGGTGCTGGGCAGCATGTATGCCCTGGTCGCCCTCGGCTACACCATGGTCTATGGCATCGTGAACCTGATCAACTTCGCCCATGGCGAAGTGTTGATGGTCGGCGCCTTGACCTGCTGGACCCTGGTCGGCTTGCTGCAGGAGGCCTTTCCCGGCCTGCCGGGCTGGGTCGTGCTGCTGGTCGCGATGGCGCTGGCCAGCGTGGTCGCTGCCGCGCTCAACTGGACCATCGAACGCGTGGCCTACCGGCGCCTGCGCAACAGCCCCAAGCTCGCGCCGATGCTGACCGCGATGGGCATGAGCATCCTGCTGCAGACGCTGGCCATGATCATCTGGAAGCCCAACTACAAGTCGTTCCCGACCCTGCTGCCGAGCACGCCCTACGAGTTCGGTGGCGCGGTGATCACGCCGACCCAGATCATGATCCTGGGCCTGACCGCGGTGTCGCTGGCGGTGCTGATGTGGCTGGTCAACTCGACCAGCCTGGGCCGCGCGATGCGCGCGACCTCCGAGAACCCGCGCGTGGCCAGCCTGATGGGCGTGCGGCCCGACTTCGTGATCGGCTCGACCTTCGTGATCGGCGCCGTGCTGGCGACCATCGCGGGCGTGATGTGGGCGTCCAACTACGGCACGGTGCAGCACACCATGGGCATGCTGCCGGGCCTGAAGGCCTTCACGGCGGCGGTGTTCGGTGGCATCGGCAACCTGGCTGGCGCCGTCGTCGGCGGCCTGCTGCTGGGCCTGATCGAGGCGATCGGCTCGGGTTACATCGGCGAGCTGACCGGCGGCGTGCTGGGCAGCCACTACACCGACATCTTCGCTTTCGTCGTGCTGATCATCATGCTGACCCTGCGCCCCTCGGGCCTGCTGGGCGAGCGCGTGGCCGACCGTGCCTGAGGCCAGGAGAACCCCATGAAACTGAACAAACTTCAAACGCTGCTGTTCGCGCTGGCGCTGCTGCTGTTGCCACTGCTGCTGCAGAGCTTCGGCAACGCCTGGGTCCGGATAGCCGACATGGCGCTGCTCTACGTGATGCTGGCGCTGGGCCTGAACATCGTGGTCGGCTATGCCGGCCTGCTCGACCTGGGCTATGTCGCCTTCTTCGCGGTCGGGGCCTACCTCTACGGCCTGCTGTCCTCGCCCCACCTGATCGACACCTTCCCGGCCATCGCCGCGATGTTCCCGGACGGCATGCACATGTCGTTGCTGCTGATCGTGCCGCTGGCGGCGCTGCTCGCTGGCGTGGCCGGCGTGCTGCTGGGTGCGCCCACGCTCAAGCTGCGCGGCGACTACCTGGCGATCGTGACGCTGGGTTTTGGCGAGATCATCCGCGTCTTCATGAACAACCTGGATCATCCGGTCAACATCACCAACGGGCCCAAGGGCATCGACCAGATCGACTCGATTCACCTGTTCGGCCTCAACTTCGGCAAGAAGCTGGAACTGTTCGGCTTCGAGATCGCCTCGGTCACGCTCTACTTCTACCTGTTCCTGGCGCTGGTGATCGGGGTCGTCGTGATCTCGCACCGGATCGAGAACTCGCGCATCGGCCGCGCCTGGATGGCGATCCGCGAGGACGAGATCGCCGCCAAGGCGATGGGCATCAACACCCGCAACATGAAGCTGCTGGCCTTCGGCATGGGGGCCAGCTTCGGCGGCATCTCGGGCTCGATGTTCGCCGGCTTCCAGGGCTTCATCTCGCCCGAATCCTTCAGCCTGCTCGAGTCGGTCATGATCGTCGCGATGGTCGTGCTCGGCGGCATCGGCCACCTGCCCGGCGTGATCCTGGGCGCGGTGCTGCTGTCCGCGCTGCCCGAGGTGCTGCGCTATGTCGCAGGTCCCTTGCAGGCCATGACCGACGGACGCCTCGACGCCTCGATCCTGCGCCAGCTGCTAACCGCACTGGCCATGATCGTCGTGATGCTGATGCGTCCGCGCGGCCTGTGGCCGACCTCCGAGCATGGCAAGAGCCTGCAGCATGTCAAGTGAGCCGCAAGGAAAAACCATGGCAGAAACCGTACTGAAAGTCGCCGGCATCTCGAAACGCTTCGGCGGCCTGCAAGCCCTGTCCGAGGTCGGGCTCACGATCACCCGCGGCCAGGTCTATGGCCTGATCGGGCCCAACGGTGCCGGCAAGACCACCTTCTTCAACGTCATCACTGGCCTCTACACGCCCGACAGCGGGACCTTCGAGCTCGGCGGCAAGCCCTACCGGCCGAGCGCCGTGCACGAGGTGGCCAAGGCCGGCATCGCGCGCACCTTCCAGAACATCCGGCTCTTTGCCGAGATGACCGCGCTCGAGAACGTGATGGTGGGTCGCCACCTGCGCACGAAGTCGGGCCTGCTCGGCGCGATCCTGCGCACGCCCGGCTTCAAGGCCGAGGAGCGCGCCATCGCCGAGCGCGCGCGCGAACTGCTCGACTATGTCGGCATCGGCAAGTACGCCGACTTCAAGGCGCGCACGCTGAGCTACGGCGACCAGCGCCGGCTCGAGATCGCGCGCGCACTGGCGACCGATCCGCAGCTGATCGCGCTCGACGAGCCGGCCGCCGGCATGAACGCGACCGAGAAGGTCATGCTGCGCGAGTTGATCGAGCGTATCCGCCAAGACAACCGCACCGTGCTGCTGATCGAGCACGACGTCAAGCTGGTCATGGGCCTGTGCGACCGCGTCACCGTGCTCGAGTACGGCAAGCTGCTGGCCGAGGGCACGCCGCACGAGGTCCAGCACAACGAAAAAGTCATCGAAGCCTATCTGGGCACCGGAGCACATTGATATGGCCGACGCATTGCTGAAAGTCAAGGGTCTGCAGGTCGCCTACGGCGGCATCCAGGCAGTCAAGGGCGTGGATTTCGAGGTCCGCGAGGGCGAGTTGGTGTCGCTGATCGGCTCCAACGGCGCCGGCAAGACCACCACCATGAAGGCCATCACCGGCACCCAGCCGATCCAGGGTGGCGAGATCGAATACCTGGGCCGCAGCCTCAAGGGGCAGGGGCCCTGGGATCTGGTCGGACAGGGGCTGGTCATGGTGCCCGAGGGCCGCGGCGTCTTCACGCGCATGACCATCACCGAGAACCTGCAGATGGGCGCCTACCTGCGCAAGGACAAGGCAGCCATCGCGGCCGACATCGAGCGCATGTTCACCATCTTCCCGCGCCTGCGCGAGCGCAAGGACCAGCTCGCCGGCACCATGTCGGGCGGCGAGCAGCAGATGCTGGCGATGGGCCGCGCGCTGATGAGCCGCCCCAAGCTGCTGCTGCTCGACGAGCCCTCGATGGGCCTGTCGCCGATCATGGTCGACAAGATCTTCGAGGTCGTCAAGGAGGTCTACGACCAGGGCATGACTGTGCTGCTGGTCGAGCAGAACGCCAGCCGCGCGCTGGCGCTGGCCGACCGCGGCTACGTGATGGACTCGGGCCTGATCACGATGAGCGGCAAGGGCTCCGAGATGCTCGACGACCCCAAGGTCAGGGCTGCCTACCTGGGCGAGTGAAGCCTCCCGCCCCGGGCGCCGAGTGGTTTCCGGGCTTGCCGTTCAGGCGGTCCTGGCCTGGTTGTGATCCAGGTCGGGCTTGTGCCACGGGTCCAGGTGGGTCATCAGGTTCAGCACCCGATGCCGCTGCAGCACCCGGTTGCGCGCCTCGACGGTGATGTCGTGGCCGGCCTCGACGTTCAGGCTGGCGTCGACCTCCAGGTGGGCGTCGACCACGATCATGTCGCCCATCTTGCGCGTGCGCACGTCATGCACGCCTTCGACCCCCGGCGTGTCGAGCAGGGTCTGCCGGATCGCGGCCACTTCCTCTTCGTCGACCGCGCGGTCCATCAGGTCGTGCAAGGCTTCCCAGCTGAAGCCCCAGCCCATCTTGGTCACCATGGCGCCGACGATCAAGGCAGCGATCGGATCGAGGATCGGATAGCCGGCCAGGTTGCCGATGATGCCGATGCCGACCACCAGCGACGAGGCCGCATCGGAGCGGGCATGCCAGGCATTGGCCACCAGCATGCTCGACTTGACGCGCTTGGCGACCGTCAGCATGTAGCGAAACAGCAGCTCCTTGCTGATCAGCGCGCCACCCGCGACCCAGAGCGCCAGCACATGCACCTCGGGCACGGTTTCGGGCGACTCGAGCTTGTGCACGGCCGACCAGAGCATGCCCAGGCCGACCGCCAGCAGCAGCAGGCCCAGCACCAGCGAGGCAGCCGTCTCGAAGCGGTGATGGCCGTAAGGGTGGTCGGCGTCCGCGTCCTTGCGGCTGTGATGGCCGGCCAGCAGCACCACGAAGTCGGCCACCAGGTCCGACAGCGAGTGAATGCCGTCGGCGATCAGGCCTTGCGACTTCGAGAAGATGCCAGCCAGGATCTGCAGCAGGGTCAGCACCAGGTTGACGCCTACGCTGACCCAGGTGCTGCGGGTGGCGGCGGCGATGCGTTCGGCCGGCGTGTGGCCGCTGTCTTCGCTGTCCTCGGCCAGATCGGTGAATTTCATAAGTCTTTCCTTTGCGGTCTAGGCTCTGCCCGAAAGGGCAATCTGTCATCTTATTGGCAGCAGATGAAGCTGTGATGATGCGCCGGGCCGGGTGGCTTCGCGATAATGGCAGCATCCCGTCCCGAATCCGGCCTTGCGCGCTGTCCGCGCGGCCCGTCATCGCACCGAATGAATTCACCGATCCCCTTGTCCGATCAGCTGGCCGCTGCCGCCCGCACCCTCCTGGCCGTCGAGCAGGGCCGTTCCCTGACCGATGTGCTGGCCAAGACCCCGGCGCGGCTGCGCCCTGGCGTGCAGGCCCTGGCCTTCCACGCGCTGCGCCACTGGGGCGAGGCCGGCGTGTTGATTGGCCTGCTGGCCGAGCGTCCGCCCGAGGGCGCTGCGCGCGCGTTGCTCGGGCTGGCCCTGACGCTGCTGCTGCCGCAGGCCGTCGGCGGCAACGTCAGCTATGCCGCCCACACCGTGGTCGACCAGTCGGTGCAGGCCTTGCAGCAGCTCAAGCTGCCAGCCGGGCTGGCCGGCTTCGTCAACGCCTGCCTGCGCCGCTACCTGCGCGAGCAGGACGAGCTGCTGCTCAAGGCTGGCGAGGACCTGCAGGCGCGCTGGAACCACCCATTCTGGTGGGTGCAGCGCGTGCGGCGCGACCACCCGCAGCATTGGCAGGCCATCCTGGCCACCAACAACCGGCCGGCGCCGATGGTGCTGCGCGTCAACCGTCGCCGTGTCGGGCGCGACGACTACCTGCAGACCCTGCGCGCCCAGGGCCTGCTGGCCGAGCCGGTAGGCCGGGACGGCATCGCACTGGCGCAGGCGGTCGCGGTGGATCGGCTGCCGGGCTGGGAGCAGGGCCACTGCTCGGTACAGGACCTGGCGGCCCAGCTGGCGGCACCGCTGCTGCTCGACGGCGCCCAGCTGCCGGCCGGCGCGCGGGTGCTCGACGCCTGCGCCGCCCCCGGCGGCAAGACGGCGCATCTGCTCGAGTGCGCCGAGCTCGACCTGCTGGCGCTCGACGTCGATCCGCAGCGCTGCGAGCGCATCCGTGACAACCTGCGGCGCCTGGGCCTCCAGGCCGAGGTGAAGCCGGCCGACGCCGCCGAAACCGACCGCTGGTGGGATGGTCGGGCCTTCGATGCCATCTTGCTCGATGCGCCCTGCACGGCGTCGGGCATCGTGCGCCGCCACCCCGACGTGCGCTGGCTGCGTCGCCCGGGCGACATCGCCCAGCTGGCCGCGCAGCAGCTGCGCCTGCTCGAGGCGCTCTGGCCGACGCTGGGCGCGGGCGGGCGGCTGCTCTACTGCACCTGCTCGGTGTTCAAGGCCGAGGGCGAGCAGCAGGTGCGCGACTTCCTGCAGCGCCATCCCGACGCCCAGCTGCTGCCTTCGCCGGGGCACCTGATGCCGGGCGAGGCCTTGTCGGGTGGCAGCGACGGCGCTGATAATCTGGTCGGGATGGACGGATTCTTTTATGCCCTGCTGCTCAAGCGCCCGGCCGGTTGATGCACCTGTCGGGCGTCGCCGCGCCATGCTGGCGCTGGCAGCCGTGCTGCTGCTGGCTACCGGCCCTGTCAGCGCGGCGCTGGAGTCGCCCGCCGCCGATCCGGCCCAGCTCGCTCTGGTGCGCCGCAGCGAGGGCCTGTTCCTGTCGGCCCGGCTGCCGCTCGAGATCAGCCCCACGGTCGAAGAGGTGCTGCGCAAGGGCGTGCCGCTGCATTTCCTCTGGAAGGCCGACCTGATCCAGTCGCGCTGGTACTGGCTCGACAAGACCGTGGCCAGCGTGGCGCGCACGGTCCGGCTCGCCTACCAGCCGCTCACCAGGCGCTGGCGCCTGAGCTATGCCTCCGGCACGCCCGGCGCCGCCGGACTGCAGTACGGCCTGCACCAGAACTTCGACAGCCTGGCCGATGCGCTGCTCAGCGCCGGCCATGTCTCGAACTGGAAGCTGATCGACGCGGCGCGCTGGAGCGGAGCCGGCGAGCAGCGTGTCGAGTTCAGCTTCGCGCTCGACCTGACCCAGCTGCCGCGGCCGTTCCAGCTCGGCCTGTTCAACCAGAGCAGCTGGAACATCTCGCTGCAAAAGACGCTCGACGTGCCTGATCAGATCAGCAACGAGGCTGAGCCGGCGCTGCCGGATTCCAGGTCCGAGGACGACGCGTGAAAGCCGGTGCCCCGGCCACCTCGGGCTCGGTGTTGCCGTCCGGCCCCGGCCGCTGGGCCATCGTGCTGGGGTTGCTGTTCATGGTGGGCGTCGCGCTTGTGCTGCTGTTCCTGTTGACGCTGGCGACCGACAACCGGGCCTTCTACGAGGCCAACTTCGCGCGCCTGGTCGGCATCAACGTCGCCGTCGCCGTCGTGTTCCTGCTGGTGATCGTCGGCCTGGCCGTCCAGCTGGTGCTGCGCCTGCGCCGGCGGCGCTTCGGCAGCCAGCTCATGCTCAAGCTCGCGGCGATCTTCTCGCTGGTGGGCTTCCTGCCCGGCCTGCTGGTCTATCTGGTGTCGTATCAGTTCGTCTCGCGCTCGATCGAGAACTGGTTCGACGTGCGGGTCGAGTCCGCGCTGAGCGCCGGCCTCAGCCTGGGCCGCACCACCCTCGACACGCTGGCGGTTGATCTGGCCAACAAGACCCGGGTCGCCGCCGCCGGTCTGGCTGGCAGCAGCAATGCCGGTGCCGGCCTGGCGCTCGAGCGGCTGCGCGAGCAGCTCTCGGCCGCCGACCTGGTGCTCTGGAGCTCGAACGGTCAGGCCGTTGCCAGCGCCGGCGAGTCGCGCTTCAAGCTGAACCCGGAGCGCCCGAGTCCGTCCGATCTGCGCGCGACCCGGCGCGATCGCGTGATCGCCAGCATCGAGGGCCTGGAGGAGCAGGACGGCGCCTCGAACCCGTCCGGGCCGGCCAGCCAGCCGCGCATCAAGGTGCTGGCGCTGGTGGCCGCCGCCGGTTTCGGCCTGCAGGACGAGCCGCGCTATCTGCAGGTCAGCGCCCCGTTGCCGGCGCTGCTGGTGGCCGATGCGCTCGCGGTCCAGGTCGCGCATCGCGAATACCAGGAGCGCTCGCTGGCGCGCGACGGCCTGCGCCGGCTCTATATCGGCACGCTCACGCTCACGCTGTTCCTGGCGCTGTTCGGCGCCGTGTTGCTGGCCGTGCTGCTGGGCAACCAGCTGGTGCGCCCGCTGCTGATGCTGGCCGCCGGCATGCGCGATGTCGCGCGCGGCGACCTCGGCCCCAAGCTCGCGCTGTCCTCGCGCGATGAGCTCGCCGGCCTGACGCGCGACTTCGCGCACATGACGCAGGAGCTCTCCGATGCGCGCCAGGCGGTGCAAAGCAGCATGCAGCAGGTCGACACCGCCCGCGCCAACCTGCAGACCATTCTCGACAACCTGACCGCGGGCGTGGTGGTGCTCGACGCCCGGGGCCGCATCCTGAGCGCCAACCCCGGCGCCACCCGCATCCTGCGTGCGCCACTGACCGCCCATCAATGGCAGGGCCTGCAGACCGTGCCCGGGCTCGAGGGCTTTGCCCACTGGGTGCAGCAGCAGTTCGACCGCTTCCTCGGCGAATCCGCGCACGAGCAGGGCCATTGGCAGCAGTCCTTCGAGCTGCGTCCCGCCCATGCCAACGTCGCCGATCTGGCCCACCCCGCTGGCGGCGGCGACCATGTCACGCTGATCGCGCGCGGTGCCCTGCTGCCGCATGACGAGCGCCTGCTGGTGTTCGACGACGTGTCCGAGATCATCTCGGCCCAGCGCGCCCAGGCCTGGGGCGAGGTCGCGCGCCGACTCGCGCACGAGATCAAGAATCCGCTGACCCCGATCCAGCTGTCGGCCGAGCGCCTGGCCATGAAGCTCGAGGGCAAGCTCGAGGGCCAGGATGCCGCGCTGCTGGGCCGCTCGGTGCGCATCATCGTCGATCAGGTCGACGCAATGAAGCGGCTGGTCAACGACTTCCGCGACTATGCGCGCCTGCCGGCGGCGCAGCTGATGCCGATCGACCTCAACGCGCTGATCAGCGACATCCTGGTGCTGTACGACCCCACCAGCGTGCCGGTGCAGCTCGACCTCGAGCCCGTGCCCCTGGTGCTGGCCGATGCCCAGCAGGTGCGCCAGGTCATCCACAACCTGGTGCAGAACGCCCAGGACGCCACGCCGCCGGGTGCCGGCCCGGTGCTGCTGCAGACCCGTTTGACCGAAAGCGGGCGCCGGGTCCGGCTGGTGGTGCAGGACAATGGACCCGGTTTCCCCGAGGCCATACTCAAGCGCGCCTTCGAGCCCTATGTGACGACCAAGTCCAAGGGCACCGGGCTGGGCCTGGCAGTGGTCAAGAAGATCATGGACGAACATGGCGGCCGGATCGACATCGGCCACCGTCTGGACGGTGAGCGTATCCTGGGGGCCAGAGTCTCGTTATCATTCAAGGTTGCGCAAACGCAACAAGACGAAGCGACAAGCTAGGGATTATTGGCAAGGCCATGGCAAACATACTGGTGGTGGACGACGAGCTGGGCATCCGCGAGCTCTTGTTCGAGATCCTTAACGATGAAGGCCACGCCGTCGAGCTGGCCGAGAACGCCGCGCAGGCGCGAGCCTTGCGCGAGCGCCAGCGTCCCGATCTGGTGTTGCTCGACATCTGGATGCCCGACACCGATGGCGTGACGCTGCTCAAGGAATGGTCGGCCGCCGGCCAGCTGACCATGCCGGTCATCATGATGAGCGGTCACGCCACCATCGACACCGCAGTCGAAGCCACCCGCATCGGCGCGATGGCCTTCCTGGAAAAACCGATCACCTTGCAAAAGCTGCTGCAGTCGGTCGCGCAGGGCCTGGACAAGCTCGTCGCTCGCCCGGCTCCAGCGCCTGCCAGCGTCGTTGCAGTGGCGCCCGATGCCGAACTGCTGCCCGCGCCCGAGAGCGTCTTGTTGCCCGAGCGCGCGCCCGTCAGCCAGTTCGATTTCGACCTGCCGCTGCGCGAGGCGCGCGATGCCTTCGAGCGCGCCTATTTCGAGTTTCATCTGGTCCAGGAGCATGGCTCGATGACCCGGGTGGCGGAAAAGACCGGCCTCGAGCGCACCCATCTGTATCGCAAGCTCAAGCAACTCGGCATCGACCTGTCCAAAACAAAGCGCAACGCCATGTGAAAAAATGGCGAAAACGCCTCTATAATCGTTTCCACTGTTGCATACAGCAATGGCCCGGTAGCTCAGTTGGTAGAGCAGCGGATTGAAAATCCGCGTGTCGATGGTTCGATTCCGTCCCAGGCCACCAGATATTTCAAAAGCCCGTCGCCCTGTGCGATGGGCTTTTGTTTTTCCAGTCACTGAACGGGTCCGGGCCCGCGCTGGCGCCGAGACTCCGCAGTCGCCCAGGCTGCTCAACGGCTTGGTTGCCCATGCGCCAAGCGCAGGTCCGCCCATGATCTGCAGCGCTTGACACCGATCCTGGGCTCATTCAACAAGGACCCCCCATGACAACCCCCCTTATTGCGTCCGCGCAGGCCGAGCTGCTGGCTGGCATCGTGAACGGGCTCTGCACCCGCACGCTGGTGCAGTTTGCCGCCGAGTCCCGGCTCGACGGCGAGAGCCTGGCCGATGCGGTCGAGCGCTACGAAGTCGACTACGCCTGGCAGGTGCTGGGCTCTGAGCGGACCTGCGAGGCCGTCGTCGTGCGCCTGCAGTCCGAGCTCGGACTGCCCGCGGCCGAGGCGTTCCAGCCCGCCGTTGCCGAGGCCTTGCAGCTCGCCGCGGCGCAACAGCCGTCTGATCTGCTGATGAGCTTCGACAACGATCTGCCGGAGCTGATCGCCGGCCTGCTGCGCGCGCACGGCGAACCCAGCCGCTGACGGCGCCCACCACGCGCCGATTCCTGCCGGCTTGTGGCCCGCTTCAGGCCTGCTCCCGGCAGGCATTGGTGTCCTGGGATACAGTGCTCGCATGAATCCCGATCTGATGCAGGAAATCGCCGCCGCCGCTGCCGCCCTGGTGGTCGACGAAGGGCTGGAGTACGGTTCGGCCAAGCGGCGCGCGCTCAAGCAGCTCGGGCTGCCGCCGCGCACGCCGCTACCCGACAACCTGGCGGTCGAGGCCGCGGTGCGCGAGCATCTCGCGATCTTCCATGCCGATACCCAGCCGGCCGAGCTGCAGGCGCTGCGCGAGCTGGCGTTGGTCTGGATGGAGCGGCTGGCCGAGTTCCAGCCCCATCTGGGCGGCGCGGTCTGGCATGGCACGGCGACCGAGCTGTCCGACATCTATCTGCAGCTGTTCAGCGACGATCCGAAGGCGGTCGAGCTGGCGCTGATCAACCGCGGCGTCGACTACGAGGCGCGCAGCGTCAACGGCCTGCACGGCCATGAAGTCGAGGCGCTGAGCCTGCGCAGCCGCTGCGAGCCGTTGCAGACCTGGGTCGGCGTGCACCTGCTGGTCAACGATGGTGGCGACTTCCGCGGCGCGCTGTTGCGCGACGCTGCCGGGCGCAAGCCGCGCGGCGATGCGCGCGCGCTGCGCGAGCGCATGGCGCATGAGGCCTCGGTCCCATGAAGCGGCGCGACATGCTGGTGGGCGGCGGCGCCCTGGCGGCGCTGGCCAGCGCCGGGTTGGCCGGCTGCTCGCGCGGGTCCGAGCCGCCCGCGGCCTTCTGGTCCCAGTCATGGGAGTCGCCGGGCGGTCAGCCGCTGGCAGCAGCCGATTTCCGTGGCCGGCCCTTGCTGTTGAACTTCTGGGCCACCTGGTGCCCGCCCTGCGTCGAGGAATTGCCGCTGCTCGACCAGTTCTTCCAGTCCCATCGTGGCCAGGGCTGGCAGGTGCTGGGGCTGGCGATCGACCAGCCCAGCGCGGTACGCGCCTTCCTGGCCAGACGCCCGCTGGCCTTTCCGATCGGGCTGGCCGGGCTTGGCGGCACCGAGCTGAGCCGCGAGCTTGGCAACAGCAACGGCGGTCTGCCCTTCAGTGTGCTGTTCGATCGCGCGGGCCGGCTGGTCGAGCGCAAGCTGGGGCGGCTCCTGTCGGCCGATCTGGAGCGCTGGCAGAGCCTGTGATCCGGGCCCGAGGTTCCTGAGTCGGCCCATTCGGTTCGACCAGGCCTGGGCGGGACGCGCGGCATGGAACCGCCCTGTGGCGGGCGATGGCCCTGCAATCCATTTCAGACGAAGCGTTTCGAGACAAAAGCCACCCCGGTGGTGGTTGTCAATTGACATATGGTTTTCATGGTCGGCACGTAAGGTAGGTCGTTTCCCCGTCCTGGGTCTCACTTTACAGGTAACGACATGGCACTTTCGGCTGGCAGCATTGCGTTCGTTGGATTCAACGCAGATGGAACGGATGGTTTCGCTTTTATCGTTTTGAACGAAATTCCTGCCGGACAGGTGATCTATTTCCGGGACGATGAGTGGAACGGGACCGCCTTCAATACCGGTGAAGGTATCAGCAGCTGGACCAACAATACGGGTGCTCCGATTGCCGCCGGCACGGTCATCGAGTTGACCGCTGTCAGCACCGCCGCGGCGACGGCCAGTCATGGACAGCTCGCTATCGTTTCCGGATCGCAAAACCTGGGGGCCAGCGACGAGACCCTGTACGCCTACACCAGCACGGTGGACGCCACCACAGGCAGCTTCACTTTCCTGTCGGCCGTGGCCAGCGGCGGCTACACCGCGGCCATGACCCTGGACGGCACCGGCTTGACGGCAGGAATCGATGCGATTGACTTCAAGCCGCAGAATGACGATGCCGATGTCTTCGCCTACAACCCTGCCAGCGGAGGCTCCAGCTTTGTCGATGCAGCTGCCGCCCGTCTGGCCATCCATACCCTGAGCCACTGGGTGTCACAGGGTGCCAGTGGCGATCAGAATGCTGATGGCGTATCGCCCGATGCGCCATTCCTGACCGCCGATCAATCCCCGCTGAAGGGGGTGACCTTCAGTCTCGGTGCCACCGTCAACCCCCCCATCATCCCCAGCGTCACGCTGTCCGTCAGCAGCGCCACTGGCGCCGAGGCCGGCACCACGGCCATCACCGTCACCGCCACGGCTTCTGCGCCAGTCACTGGCAACCAGACCGTTGACCTGGCTGTCAGCGGCACCGGCATCACCCCAGACGATTTCACCCTGTCCGGCACCACGTTCACGATCGTCGATGGCGCCATCGCTGGCAGCGTCACCTTCACCGTGCTGGACGACGCTCTCGTCGAAGGCAGTGAAACCGCCACGCTGACCCTCGGCAATTCCTCCTCGGGCCTCGCGCTCGGCAGCAACTTGTCGCAAACCGTGACCATTGCCGACAACGAAGCCATCGGTGCACTGGCCTACAGCGGTCAGTTCAACGAAGGGCTGGCATTCGACGGCTCGGTCAGCGGCAAGATCCTCATCACCCTGTCGGGCGGCGAAACCTTTGCCGGCAGCAGCGGCGATGACCTGCTGGCCGCTGCCATGCCCAAGGCCCAGATCACGAATGTCCCCGCAGGCTTGACTGCACGCCTCATCCTGACCGGCAGCAGCCAGGCTGAGCTGAGCTTCAGCGGCCAGGCCAGCGCGCACGGCAATGCCAGCGATGTCGGCAACCTGACGCTCGCGTTCAACGACAGCGCATTCACTGGCAACAACGCCAGTGTCATCACCGGCTCGACCCAGTCTGACCTGTCCATCAACTTTGCCGACATCGGCACGGCGGGCAGCCAGCAGATCTTCACGCCCAATGCGGGTACCAGCGTGGACAGCTCCGACGCTTCCTCTGCCATCGCGCTCGATGCCAACTACATGGTGGTGGGCGACGACGAAGCCAGCGTGCTGCGCGTGTACGACCGCGCTGGTGGCGTCGCCCTGGTCGAGTGGAGCTATGCGACTGCCCTGACCAACGGCGGCGAGCTGGATCTGGAGGCCGGTACCCGCGTCGGCGATACCCTGTATTTCGTCGGGTCGCAAAGCAACTCCAAATCGGGCAGCGAGTCCGATCCGCGCGAGAACCTGTTTGCCGTCACTGTCTCCGGTACCGGGGCTCAGACCCGCTTCACCTACCTGGGCAAGTCCAGCAGCCTGGAAACGGCGCTGTCCAGCTGGGACAGCAGCAACGCCCATGGCAAGGGGGCCGGTTACTTCGGCTTTGCCGCCGCCAGCGCTGCAGGCGTGGTGCCCGAAGGCGTGAACGGTTTTTCGATCGAAGGCATGAGCGCCTCGCAGGATGGCAACCAGCTGCTGCTGGCTTTCCGGGCCCCGCAGACCGATACCGTCACCCGCCAGAAAGCGCTCATCGTTCCGGTCGCCATCGGCGGCTTGATCGGCGGCAGTCCCAGCTTCGGTGTCCCGATCGAGCTGGACCTGGGCGGGCGCGGCATCCGCTCGATTGAAAAAACCGCTGACGGCAACGGCTACCTGCTGCTGGCCGGGCCTGCAGCGGCCGCCAGCACCGAGGTCACCCACGACTTCCGCCTCTACCGCGTCAGCACCGACCTGACCAGCGTGACCGAGCTCGACGTGAGCCTGGATGCGCTGCGCGATGTCACGGGCGGCAGCTTCGAGACCATCGTCGAGGTGCAAGGCACCGCCGCAGGCACCCTGGTGCAATTGCTGCAGGACAATGGTGACACCGTCTGGCCCGGCAAGACTGGCGTATCGAAGGACCTGCCGGCGGCCGAGCAGCAGTTTGTCGGCAACTGGGTGGCGCTCGGCAGCGACGTGTCCGACGCGACGGGCCCCCAGCTGGTCAGCAGCTCCCCGGCCGATAACGCCGTCAACCTGGGCATTGCCAGCCCGCTGGTGCTGAAGTTCGACGAAGGCGTGAAGGCCGGTTCGGGCAGCTTCGTCATCAGGAAAACCAGCGACAGCAGCGTGGTCGACACGATCCAGGCCAGCAACAGCCGGGTCGCCATCGCGTTCAATACCGTCTCGATCGAGCCGGGCAATCTGGCCAACGGGACGGGCTATTACGTCGAGGCCACCGCTGACGCACTGACCGACCACGCCGGCAACGCCTGGGCCGGCATCACCGGGGCCGATGCGCTGAACTTTGCGACCGTCTCTGCCGCGCCCCACTACGACCTGCTGATCACCGAGGTGAACTCCAACGCCGCCAGCGGCGACTTCTTCGAGCTGTACAACCACGGGACGACGCCGATCGACCTGACGGGCTGGAAATGGGACGACGACTCTGCCAATCCCGCCGATGCCGCGGCAGCTTCCCTGTCAGGCATCCTGAATCCTGGTGCGCGTCTGGTCGTGGTGGCAGCGGCCGATGCCGCGGCCTTCCGTACGGCCTGGGGTCTGGCCGACCAGGTGCCCGTGCTCGCCGCCGGCGGCCCTGGCTTGGGTAATGGCGATGCCGTGGTGGTCTTTGACCCGAACGGCTATGTGGCGGCCGCAGTGAACTTCAAGTCCACCCCCATCACGGCCACCGATGGCACCGTGATCACGCCCATGGTTCGCAGTGATGGCATCGCCTTGACCACGGGTCACGCCGGGCTGGCTGCGGGGGGTGGCGCGACTGAATCTGCAGTGTGGGATGGCGTCTCAACGTCGGCTCCGAAGTACGACGATGCCGATGTCGGTCTGCTCGGGGCCTTTGCGCAGGGCGCGGCAGCCGCCAGCATCGGCTCGCCCGGCAATGTGCTGGTCGGGGCGAGCCTGGTCACGCCCTACACCGAAAGCTTTGGCACCAATCTGGCTGAATTCACGGCCTACAGCAGCGACAGCGACAAGGCCGCCACCTGGTACCGCGCCAGCAGCGGTACCGCCGAGGTCAACGGCTTCGGCGACACCGCCAATGCCAATGACTGGCTGATCTCGAAGCCGTTCGACCTGAGCCAGACCAGCGTCGAATACCTGAGCTTCACCACCTGGACCCGCTACAGCGATACCGGCATCGCCAACCCCGAAGTCAAGG
Source organism: Malikia spinosa (assembly GCF_002980625.1). Taxonomy (GTDB): domain Bacteria; phylum Pseudomonadota; class Gammaproteobacteria; order Burkholderiales; family Burkholderiaceae_C; genus Malikia; species Malikia spinosa. The sequence continues at coordinate 116,822 of NZ_PVLR01000006.1, forward strand.
TCAAGTACAGCACCGACTACCCTGGCAGCGGCGACCCCGCGCTCTACACCTGGACCGAGCTGAGCTACACCCCCTCGCCCGACAACAGCCAGCTCACCACCGCCTCCGGGCTGATCGACCTGTCGGCGATCCAGGGCAGCCATGTGCACTTTGCGTTCCATTACACCGCTTCTGGAGCCGGCAGCAACAGCTCATCGAGCTGGCGCGTCGATGACGTGAAGATCGAGGGCTATTCCGGCGCCGTGCTGTCGCTGGCCGCCAGCAACGCCAGCCAGGCCGAAGGCCGGAGCGGCAGCAGTGCCTTCACCTTCACCGTGACCCGCGCCGGCGACATCAGCGGTGCCACCACGGTGGACTACGCCGTCAGCGGTGCCGCCGTGGACGCCGCCGATTTTGGCGGCCAGCTGCCCGGCGGCACGGTCAGCTTTGCGGCCGGCGAGACCAGCAAGACCATCACCCTCAACGTGGCTGGCGACAGCACGGCTGAAAGCAACGAAGCCTTCACGCTGACCCTGGCCAATGCCATCGGCGGCCAGATCATCGCTGCCACGGCCAGCGGCACCATCCTCGACGACGATGCCGCGCCCACCCTGATTTCGGCGATCCAGGGCTCCGGCAGCGCCAGTGCCATGCTGGGCCAGACGGTCACCATCCAGGGCGTGGTCACGGCCTACATGCCCAGCATGAAAGGCTTCTTCGTGCAGGAAGAGGCCGCCGACAGCGATGGCAATGCCCGTACCTCCGAGGGCATCTTCGTCTACTACAACAACAGCAATCCCGGCATCGCTGTCACCCAGGTGGGCGATGTGGTGCGCCTGACCGGTACCGTGGCCGAATACCAGGGTCAGACCCAGCTGACGGCACCCACCAACCTGCAACTGGTCACCGACAACACCGATACCAGTGCCCTGCCGGCCCCGGTGCAGATCACGCTGCCGGTGGCTGAAATGGTCGACTGGGAGGCGGTCGAAGGCATGCTGGTGGAGCTGTCGTCGGCCGCAGCAGGCGGCAAGCTGGTCGTCACCGACAACTACACCCTGGGTCAGTACGGCACCGTCACGCTCACGTCCGACACCCTGCTGCAGCAATACACCGAGACCAGTGCGCCCAGCGTGAGCGGCTATGCCGCCTACATGGCGGCGACGCAGAAGGACCAGATCATCCTGGACGACGGCAGCAGCAGCCAGAACCCCGTTGTCCATCCCGGGCGGGGTGGCAGCGACCTGTCGGCCGCCAATCCCCTGCGCGCTGGCGACAGCGTGACCCGCGTGGTGGGCGTGGTCGACCAACTCACCGTCAGTGGCGCGCTGGCCTACGAGACCAGCTATCGCATCCAGCCGACGATCGAACCGCTGTTCACCGGCAGCGCACGCCCCACCGCCGCCGACCTGCCGAGCGCCATCACCGGCGCCGAGATCAAGGTGGCATCGGTCAACGTGCTCAACTACTTCACCACGCTGGGCAGCAGCAACTTCACCAACCCCAACGGCACCAGCCACCAAGGTCGGGGTGCCAGCAACGCCACCGAATTCACCCGCCAGCAAGACAAGATCGTGGCCAACCTGCTGGGTCTGGATGCCGACGTGCTGGGCCTGATGGAAATGCAGAACAACGGCTTTGCCGATGGCAGCAGTGCCATCGACTCGCTGGTCGACGCGCTCAACGCCAAGGCTGGCGCCGGCACCTATGCCTACATTGCCGGACCGTTCAACGACGGGGCCGGCAGCGCGGGCGATGCGGCCACGGCGGGCGACGATGCCATCATGGTTGCCATCCTCTACAAGCCGGCCAAGGTCACGCCGGTAGGCCAGGCCGCGGTCGCCGACCCCACGCGGTACGACGCGTTCTCGGCCAGCTTTGGCAGCCGCGTGCCGGTGGCGCAGACCTTCCAGGCCTTGGCCGATGGCGAGCAGTTCACGGTGGTGGTCAACCACTTCAAGTCCAAGGGCAGCGTCAACGACCCGGACCTCGGTGACGGCCAGGGCGCCAACAACCAGGCCCGCCTGGAAGCCGCACGCGATCTGCTGTCCTGGCTGGGCACCAACCCCACCGGCAGCGCCGACAGCGACCTGCTGCTGCTGGGTGACTTCAACGCCTACAGCCAGGAAGACCCGATCACCCATCTCGATGCCAACGGCTACAACAAGGTCTCCAGCGGCCTGTCCTATTCCTTTGACGGACTGTGGGGCTCGCTGGACCATGCCCTCGCCAGCGACAGCCTGAGCAGCCAGGTCAGCGGCGCAGTCAAGTGGACCATCAACGCCGAAGAGCCGGCAGTGCTGGACTACAACACCGAGTTCAAGAACGATGCGCAGGATGCCAGCTATTACGCTTCGGATGCCTACCGCTCCAGCGACCACAACCCGATCCTGATCGGCTTGAATCTGGCCTCGGTATCAGTGCCGGTCAACGAGCCGGCAGTGATCGGTGGCGATGCGGCTGGCGCGGTGACCGAAGACGCTGCCATGCCGACGCTCACCGACAGCGGCGCGCTGACGATCAACGATGCCGACGCGGGCGAAGCGGCGTTCCTGACCGCGGGCGTCACTGCCAGCGCGGGCACCCTAGGCAGCTTGAGCCTGACCAGTGGCGGAGCGTGGACCTACCAGGTCGCCAACGCCCAGGTTCAGTACCTCAAGGCCAGCGAGCAGAAGATCGAGAATTTCACGGTCAAGTCCGTCGATGGCACCACGCGCAATATCGTAGTGACCCTCACCGGCGTCAACGACGCGGCGCTGATCGGTGGCGATGCCGCCGGTGCCGTGACCGAAGACGCAACCACCCCGACGCTGGCCGACAGCGGCGCGCTGACGATCAGCGATTACGACAGCGGCGAAGCCATGTTCCTGACCGGTGCCGCTGACATCAGTGCCGCCCCCGGCACCCTGGGCAGCCTGTCGATCACGCAAGCTGGCAGCTGGACCTACCAGGTTGCCAACGCCCAGCTGCAGTACCTCAAGGCCGGCGAGCAAAAGACCGAGACCTTCACGGTCAAGTCAACGGATGGCACGACTCGCGACGTGGTGGTGACCCTCACTGGCGTCAACGACGCGGCGACGATCGAAAATGCGGCACCGGGTCTGCCCCGGGCTGACGGTGGGGCAGCGCTTGCCGGTGACGGTAACGGCGACGGCGTGCTTGACAGCCAGCAGTCCAACGTCACTTCGCTGTCCTTCAAACAGACTACAGGGGTTGGCAGCGAGACCGTGTATGTCACCTTGGTGGCCGACAGCGTTGGCGGCAAGGTCGACAATGCCGGTGCGAACAGCACCAGCCTGAGCGATGTGAGCCAGCTTCCTGCTCCGGCCAACCTGCCCGAAGTTGCCAACCTGCCCCTGGGCCTGATCTCTTTCAGCGCCAATGTGGGAACAGGCAGCATGGGTGCGCCAGTGACTGAGACCTTCAGCCTCTATGTGGATGCCGACCTCGGCATCAACGGCTACTGGAAGCAAGACAGCCAGCATGTCTGGGTCAACCTGGCCAGCGGCGTTCATGGCGGTGCCATGGTGGAAGAGGGCGGTCGTCTGCGACTGGACTTTGCCATCACTGACGGTGGCGAGTTTGATGCCGATGGCAGCGTCAACGGCGTGATTGCCGACCCCGGTGCAGCCGGCAGCTTGCCACTGAGCCTGTTGGGTTATGCACCAGACCTGCCCAGCGTGGGTTTCTGGTTCTGATTCCAACCGCCCATTTGCCTTCACGACGATTCATCAACCACAGCCGCCAGCGCAAACCCGGTATGCGATGGTGGCAGATCTGACCTCTACGATTCATGCAAACACGAGCTTTTTCTTTGGACCTCCCAGTGAACCGCCAGAGGCGTAATCCGGCACCCCGTCTGGCCTTGCTGACCAGCCTGGCGGCAGCTGCCTTGCTCAGCGCCTGCGGCGGCGGTGATGACGGCGGGAGCGAAGCAGTCCCGGCATCAGAGCCCGGTTCCACATTCAGTGCTTCCCAATTGCAAGGTCGCTGGGTCACGGCCAGTGGCATCACCCCGGCCCGTACGGGTATTTTCTTGCCCGCTGCCGCAGGTAGCACCGAGCTGTGGCTGCTCAGCGCCGACTTGCGTTCGCTCAGCCGTCTGCAGGTCAGTGCTTCTGGGGTCGATGCGGTCAGCGCCACCGGCAAGACTTACAGCCTGCCCAATTCGGCCGCCAGCCCGGCACAGGCTGCCAGCTACAGCGGCAGCGCCAATCTGACCAACCTCAGCATGAGCCTGAACCCAGGAGCTTTGCAGTTCACCCGCAATGATGCGCTGAAGGCCGCCACCAACCAGGCCGATGTGGCGGGCAACTGGCGCGCCACCCTGGGTGGCCAAACGGTGGCGCTGAACTGGAACATTGCTGCCACTGGCGCGCTCAGCGGCCCTAGCAGCACCGGTTGCAGCTACAGCGGCCAGCTGACCGCCCGCAGCGATGCCAGCGCCTACAACGCCAGCCTGACCGAGACTTGCAACGGTGCCAGCGTGAGCTTCAGCGGTATTGCCACCTACCGCGCGAATCCGGCAGCACTGACCTTGGCACTGACCAGTACCGATGCCGCGCAGGCGATGGTGGTGAGTCTGACCAAGTGATGCTGGCCTGAGAGGGTCTGGAGCGCGCTCGACAACAGCAACGGCGGTCTGCCCTTCAGCGTGCTGTTCGACCGCGCGGGCCGGCTGGTCGAGCGCAAGCTGGGCTGGCTCCAGCCTGAAAATCAGGCAGAGCCTGTGGGCCAGAAACGAAAACAGCACCCGAAGGTGCTGTTTTGCATGTGTGGTCGGAATGAGAGGATTCGAACCTCCGACCCCTTCGTCCCGAACGAAGTGCGCTACCAGGCTGCGCTACATTCCGATTCGCTGTCTTGGCATTCGCTTCAGATCAGCTGAGACATGCATTGTAGCATGGTTTTTTGAGATTTTTCGTGCCTTGTGTTGCAGGCTCAGGCGCGGCGTTCGAGCAGCGAGGCCGCGAACTCGGCCATGGCCTGGGACCACAGGTTGGCGGGCAGGGCGTGGGCGGCATCGACCGCCCGCTGGGCCTCGACCTGGGCTGCGCGGCGCGCATCGTCGAGTCCGCCGCAGCGGCGCACGATCGCGCTGATCTCGTCCAGCCGCTCGGTATTGCCTTGCTCGATGGCTTCGCGGATCAGCGCGGCCTCGTCGGCGCTGCAGCGCTGCAGCGTGCAGATCACGGGCAGCGTGACCTTGCCTTCGCGCAGGTCGTCGCCCAGGTTCTTGCCGAGCTCGGCGGTGTCGCCCTCGTAGTCGAGCACGTCGTCGATGATCTGGAACGCCGCGCCCAGCGCCTGGCCGTAGTCGGCGCAATGCGCCTCGGTCTGGGCGTCGGCGCCGGCCAGGATCGCTGCCAGCCGGCTGCTGGCCTCGAACAGCTTGGCGGTCTTGGCCCGGATCACGCGCAGATAGGCCTGCTCGTCGAGCGAGGCGTCATGCATGTTCATGAGCTGATGCACCTCGCCCTCGGCGATCACGTTGGTCGCCTCGGCCAGGATCTCGAGGATGCGCAGGTCGCCCGGCGCCACCATCATCTGGAAGGCTCGGGTGTAGAGGAAGTCGCCGACCAGCACGCTGGCCGCATTGCCGAACACCTCGTTGGCAGTGTCGCGCCCGCGCCGCAGCGTGGACTCGTCGACCACGTCGTCATGCAGCAGCGTGGCGGTGTGGATGAACTCGACCACCGCCGCCATGTTGTGGCGCTCGGGGTGCTCGCAACCGAGGGCGCCGCAGGTCAGCAGCAGCAGGGCGGGGCGCACCCGCTTGCCGCCGGCGCTGATGATGTATTGCGCCACCTGGCCGACCAGGGGCACGTCGCTGTTCAGGCGTTGCTGGATCACCTGGTCGACGGTACGCATCTCGGCTGCGACCAGGGTCAAGGCGTGCGGGGGGTTGGAGGACGACGTGCTCAAGATGGTGGACCGGGTTGTTTGAAGGGGAATTATAGGAACTGCCCGTGTTCTTTATAATTCAGACATTCCGAGGAGCGTTGCAGCCCAGGCGCAAAGCCTGGGCGAGGCTCGGATTTCCCCTTCCCCCCTCGTGGTGGGGCGGGCACAAACAACGGCGCTCACCCACCGGCGTGGCGTGAGTGCAGGGTTTTCCTCCAGCGCGATCCGTCCGGTGGTCGACTCAAACTGTTGGAAAGCTCAGACATGAACGCACCGCTCAAGAACCCCGTCCACGTTGATTGCGTGATCGCCGATATCGGCCTGGCCGACTGGGGCCGCAAGGAAATCCGCATCGCCGAAACCGAGATGCCCGGCCTGATGGCGATCCGCGAGGAATTCGCCGCGAGTCAGCCGCTCAAGGGCGCGCGCATCACCGGCTCGCTGCACATGACGATCCAGACCGCCGTGCTGATCGAGACGCTGCAGGCGCTCGGCGCCCAGGTGCGCTGGGCCTCGTGCAACATCTTCTCGACCCAGGACCATGCCGCTGCCGCGATCGCCGCTGCCGGCACCCCGGTGTTCGCGATCAAGGGCGAGACCCTGGTCGACTACTGGGATTACACGCACCGCATCTTCGACTTCGGCGCCGCCGGCACCGAGGGCGAAGGCCCGAACATGATCCTCGACGACGGCGGCGACGCCACGCTGCTGATGCACCTGGGCAAGCAGGCCGAAAAGGACGCCTCCGTGCTGGCCAACCCGGGCAGCGAGGAAGAGCGCATCCTGTTTGCCGCCATCAAGGCCAAGCTGGCTGAGGACGCGACCTGGTACAGCCGCAAGAGCGCCCAGATCATCGGCGTGACCGAAGAGACCACCACTGGCGTGCATCGCCTGAAGGAAATGTCGGTCAAGGGCACGCTGATGTTCCGCGCCATCAACGTCAACGACTCGGTGACCAAGTCCAAGTTCGACAACCTGTACGGCTGCCGCGAGTCGCTGGTCGACGGCATCAAGCGCGCGACCGACGTGATGATCGCCGGCAAGGTGGCCGTGGTCGCCGGTTATGGCGACGTGGGCAAGGGCTCGGCCCAGGCGCTGCGCGCACTGAGCGCCCAGGTCTGGGTGACCGAGATCGACCCGATCAACGCGCTGCAGGCCGCGATGGAAGGCTACAAAGTCGTGACCATGGAATGGGCTGCCGACAAGGCCGACATCTTCGTGACCACCACCGGCAACCGCGACGTCATCACCTTCGAGCACATGGCGGCCATGAAGGACCAGGCCATCGTCTGCAACATCGGCCACTTCGACAACGAGATCCAGGTCGCCCGGCTTGAAGAGCATTGCCAGTGGGACGAGATCAAGCCCCAGGTCGATCATGTGATCTTCCCGGACGGCAAGCGCATCATCCTGCTGGCCAAGGGCCGCTTGGTCAACCTCGGCTGCGGCACCGGCCACCCGAGCTTCGTGATGAGCTCGTCCTTCGCCAACCAGACCATCGCCCAGATCGAGCTGTTCTGCCATGCCGAAGGCTACGATGTCGGCAAGGTCTACGTGCTGCCCAAGCACCTGGACGAGAAGGTGGCCCGCCTGCACCTGAAGAAGGTCGGTGCCATGCTGACCGAGCTCAGCGACGAACAGGCCGCCTACATCGGCGTGCCCAAGCAGGGCCCGTACAAGCCCGACACCTACCGCTACTAAGACGGTGCGCGCCGACCAGTTGCTCGTCGAGCGCGGCCTCGCGGCTTCGCGCTCGCAGGCCCAGCGCCTGATCGCGGCCGGCCTGCGCTGGCGCGTCGGTGCCGGTGCCTGGAAGAGCGTGGCCAAGAATGGCGACGAGATTTCCGAGGCGGCCGAGCTGCAACTGGCTGACGCGGCCGAGTCGCGCTATGTCTCGCGCGGCGGGCTCAAGCTCGAAGGCGCGCTCCAGCGCACCGGTCAGCCGGTCGCGGGCCTGCGCTGCCTCGATGTCGGCCAGAGCACCGGTGGCTTCACCGACTGCCTGCTGCAGCAGGGCGCGGCACAGGTGGTCGGGGTCGATGTCGGCCACGGCCAGCTCAACGCCCGTCTGCGTGCCGACCCGCGCGTGCTTTGCGTCGAGAAGCTCAATGCGCGCGAGCTCAGCGCCCAGGCGCTGCTCGCGGCCGGCGGCGAGCCGGCAGCGCCGCCCTTCGACCTGATCGTGGGCGACCTGTCCTTCATCTCGCAGACCCTGGTCTGGCCGGCCCTGCAGCCCTTGCTGGCGCCGCAGGGCCACCTGCTGATGCTGGTCAAGCCGCAGTTCGAACTCCAGCCTGAGCAGATCGGCAAGGGCGGCCTGGTGCGCGATCCGGCCAGCTACGCCCTGGTCGAGGCGCGCATGCGCCAGGCCTGCGCCACGCTGGGCTGGCGGGTGCTCGATTACTTTGAAAGTCCGATCACCGGCGGTGACGGCAACCGGGAGTTTTTTGTATGGGCCTGCCCCTGAGTTTTGAATTCTTTCCGCCCAAGACGCCCGAGGGCGCAGCCAAGCTGCACGCGGTGCGCCAGCAGCTCTACAGCGCCAAGCCCGAGTTCTGTTCGGTGACCTATGGCGCCGGAGGCTCCACGCAGGACGGCACGCTGCAGACGGTACAGGCGATCCTGGACGAGGGCCAGCAGGGTGCCTCGCACTTCACCTGTGTCGGTGCCTCGCGCGAGTCGGTACGCGACAAGCTGGCCTTGTTCAAGTCGATGGGACTGCGTCGCCTGGTGGCCTTGCGTGGCGACTTGCCGAGCGGCTACGGCGGCATGGGCGAATTCCGTTACGCCGCCGACCTGGTGGCCTTCATCCGCGCCGAAACCGGTGACCATTTCCACCTCGAGGTGGCGGCCTACCCCGAGACTCATCCGCAGGCCAAGTCGGCGCAGGCCGATCTGCAGGCTTACGCTGCCAAGGTCAAGGCGGGCGCCAGTTCGGCGATCACGCAGTTCTTCTTCAATACCGATGCCTACTTCCGCTTCGTCGACGACGCGTACAAGCTGGGCGCCGAGGTGCCGGTGGTGCCGGGCATCATGCCGATCACCAATTCCGCCGGCCTGCTGCGCTTTGCCGACAGCTGCGGCGCCGAGATCCCGCGCTGGATCCGGCTGCGCCTGCAGGGTTATGGCGATGATGTCGAATCGATCAAGGCCTTCGGCCTCGATGTCGTGACCGATCTGTGCGACCAGCTGCGCAATGCCGGCGTGCCAGGCCTGCATTTCTACACCATGAACCAGAGCGCGCCGGTACTGGAAATCCTGCGCCGACTGGATCTGGGTTAAATTCCACCCGGTGTTCTCGACACCTGGAGGTTGCCTTTGCGCAGACTGTCACATTTCTTCTTGCCGCTGGCGGTCCCGCCGCTGCGCCCCCTGGCGCTGAAAGCGGGCTGGCGCTTGCAGGCGGCGGCCTGCTTGCTGGGGCTGGGCCTGCTGCCGCTGCATGCGGCAGAACCGGTTCCGGCGGCACCGGCATCGGCTACCCCGGTGCCGGCGCTCGCGGCACCGGCTGCGCCCACGGCCTCACCTCATTCGCTGGCGCCAGCCGCGCTGTTGCGCCAGGCCAAGGGAGTGGTGCAGGACTCGCTGCATGTGGGGGCTGACTGGTTGGTCGGTGCCAAGTCCGAGCCGCTGGTGCTCGAGCAGGGCACGGCCTCCTACCTGGCCAACATGCTGCATGGGCGCAAGACCGCCAGCGGCGAGCGCTACGACATGAACGAGCTGACCGCCGCGCACAAGACGTTGCCGTTCGGCACCCGTGTCATCGTGCGCAGCCTGCAGACCGGACGCGAGGTGGCGGTCCGCATCGTCGACCGCGGCCCGCACCTGAAGAACCGCATCATCGACCTGAGCCACGCGGCAGCGGCCGCGCTGGGGATCAAGGGCCACGGCATTTCCGAAGTCCAGATCGTGCAGCAGACGCCGGCCAAGCCGGCTCTCGGAGAGCCGGCCCGGGCGTCCGGGCTGCAGTAGTTCAGTAGTTGCCGCTCTCGACCGTCCAGCCGGAGCCGATCGGGTCCTTCAGCGCCTCGGTCACGAAGGGCAGCGCCTCGCGCAGCTGGGCCGCTAGTGTGAAGGGCGGGTTGATCACATGCATGCCGCTGGCGCGCATCGCGGTATGGGCGCGACCCTGGGCCACCTGGGCGCTGGTGCCTTCGGTCGGCGTCAGGCCCACGTTGAGCTCGGCCTGGACCCAGCTGCGCTGCAGGCGCTGGCTCATGGCCTTGAGCTTGCGGGCCAGCGAATGCGCCTCGGGGCGGCCGATCACCGGATACCAGACCGCGTAGGTGCCGATCGGGAAGCGCTGCAGCGCCTCTTCCAGGCAGTCGATCACGGCGGCGTAGTCGGTCTTGAGCTCGTAGCTCGGGTCGATCAGCACCAGGCCGCGCCGGGTCGGCGTCGGCAGCAGCGACTTGAGACCCTCGAAGCCGTTGCGGCGCAGCACCTCGATCTGCTTGCCGCGACCGAGCTCGGCCACCTGGTTGTCGAGCAGGCGCGAGTCGGTCGGATGGACCTCGAACAGCTTGAGCTTGTCCTGTGGCCGCAGCAGCGCCTGGCTGAGCCAGGGTGAACCGGGGTAGACCCGCATATCCTTGCTGCTGCCGTTGTTGAAGCCGCGCACCTGCTGCAGGTAGTGCTTCACCAGATCGGGTACCGGTTGGCTACCGGCCTTGGCGGCCTCGACGGCGGCCAGCAGGCGGAAGATGCCGGCATCGGACTCGGCCGACTTGCGCGCGTGGTCCTGGTCCAGGCGATAGACGCCCGCGCCAGCGTGGGTATCGACCACGGTGAAGCCGGTGTCTTTCTGACCCATGTATTGCAGGATGGCGACCAGCGTCATGTGCTTGAGCACATCGGCGTGGTTGCCCGCGTGGAAGGCGTGGCGGTAACTGAACATGGGGCGGATGGTAACGCAAGGGGGCCTCAGTCTGAAATGAAAAACGGCCCTCGCAGGCCGTTCTCGGATCAGCAGCAGGCTGGATCAGCCGCTCAGCGGATCACTGCCAGCTGGGCGCGGGCACCGTTCCTGAAGGTGTAGAGGGTCAGGGCGGCGTTCTTGCGGTCGCCCTTCTCGTCGAACTCGACCTTGCCGGAAGCGCCCTGGTACTGGATCGCCTTCAGCGCCGGCAGGTACTGCGCGGGCTCGGCCGAGCCGGCGGTCTGCATGGCCTGGGCCAGCAGCTTGACGCCGTCGTAGGCGTAGGGCGAATAGGCCTGCACGTCGGCCTGGTACTTGGCCTTGAAGTCAGCACGGAACTTCTCGTTGCCGCTGACTTCCGCGCCGTCGACACCACCGGCCTCGACACAGTAGACCCGATCGTCGCCCAGCGCTTCGGCCGAGAGCTTGATCATCTCGCCGGTGCACAGGCCGTCGCCGCCCACCAGCTTGGCCGGGATGCCGAGCTGCTTCATCTGGCGCAGCATCGGGCCGCCGGCGGAGTCCATGCCGCCGAAGAAGATCACGTCGGGCTTCTTGGCCTTGATCGTGGTCAGGATGGCCTTGAAGTCGGTCGCCTTGTCGTTGGTGAACTCATGGGCCAGCACCTGGGCGCCGGCTGCGGCAGCGGCTTTCTCGAACTCGTCAGCCAGGCCCTGGCCGTAGGCGGTGCGGTCGTCGATCACGGCCACGGTCTTGGCATTGAGCGTTTCCACTGCGTAACGGCCCAGGGCACCGCCCTGCTGGGTGTCGTCCGCCACCAGACGGAAGGTGCTGGCGTAGCCCTGGCGGGTGATCTTGGGGTTGGTCGACGAGGGCGTGATCTGCGGGATGCCGGCAGCGTTGTAGATCTGCGACGCCGGCAGGGTGGTGCCCGAGGTCAGGTGACCGACCACGCCGTTGACCTTGGCGTCAACCAGCTTCTGCGCAGCGGCGGCGCCCTGCTTGGGGTCGGCGGCATCGTCTTCGGCCAGCAGCTCGAACTTCGCGGTCTTGTCGCCGATCTTGATGCCGGCGGCGTTGAGTTCCTCGATCGCCAGCCGGGCGCCGTTTTCGTTGTCCTTGCCGAGGTGGGCGACCGGGCCGCTGGTCGCGCCGACATGGCCGATCTTCACGACCAGTTGATCGGCGGCGGGAGCAGCGGCGGGTGCTGCGGTCTCTTCCTTCTTGCCGCAAGCTGCCAGGGTCACGGTGGCGGCCAGAACGGCCAGCTTCAGTTCAATACGCATAGCAATTGTCTTTCGATAAGGCGGGCGGCAATCCCGCGCCCACGCGGATGCTTGCGCCACGCTCGGGTGGTGTGGCGATTGTATGTTCGGCGTAATGAACAGTCGTCCTTGCCATAGTTAAGCCCTCATCCTATAATGGAGAGCTTCGCAGCGATTCCATGGGCTCCGCGGCGAAGTTCATCCCCACCTAAGAGGCTTCCTTCAGAGAAGCACCGACCGTGGAAAAGAGCCCGCCAAACCTCACTCTTTCAAAGAGAAACTTATGCAAAAGACTACTGTCAGCGCCAAGCCCGCTGAGGTTGTGCACGAGTGGTTTGTGGTTGACGCCACCGATAAGGTGCTCGGACGTGTCGCCAGCGAAGTGGCACTCCGTCTGCGCGGCAAGCACAAAGCCATTTATACCCCTCACGTTGACACCGGCGACTTCATCGTTGTCGTCAACGCTGCCAAGCTGAAAGTCACGGGCACCAAGGCCCTGAACAAGGTGTACTACCGTCACTCGGGTTTCCCGGGCGGCATCTACGGCACCAACTTCCGTGATCTGCAAGCCAAGCATCCCGGCCGCGTGCTGGAGAAGGCCGTCAAGGGCATGCTGCCCAAGGGCCCGCTCGGCTACGCCATGATCAAGAAGCTCAAGGTGTACGGTGGTGCAGAGCACCCGCACACTGCCCAGCAACCCAAAGTGTTGGACATCTAAGGAGCTGCCATGATTGGTGATTGGAACAATGGCACCGGCCGTCGCAAATCCAGCGTCGCCCGCGTGTTTATGAAAAAAGGCTCTGGCAAGATCACGGTCAACGGCAAGGACATCGAAGCTTTCTTCGGTCGCCAAACCTCGATCATGATCGCCAAGCAGCCGCTGGCCCTGACTGAAAACCTGGAATTCTTCGACGTGCAAGTCAACGTGCACGGCGGTGGTGAATCCGGCCAGGCAGGCGCTGTGCGTCACGGCATCACCCGCGCCCTGATCGACTACGATGCGGCTCTCAAGCCCGCACTGAGCGCCGCTGGTTTCGTGACCCGCGACGCCCGTGAAGTCGAGCGTAAGAAGGTCGGTCTGCGTTCCGCACGCCGCGCCAAGCAGTTCAGCAAGCGTTAATTCGCCAGCCCTGCTGCAAGAAAGCCGCCTGCCAGCCCTGTGCTGGGGGGCGGTTTTTTTTATGGGGATGGCCCGTCCGGTAAAGACCCTGTTGTTGGCCCGGTATCACCAGGCTTGCCAGCTGCTATTCCCGAGTTTTTTGCTATAGTATTCATCATTCTTCTGATTTCTAGGGTTGCACACCATGAGCGAACAAGCCGTTGCCGTTGATACCGAAATGCCCGCCCCGCTGGTCTTCACCGACAGCGCCGCAATCAAGGTGGCCGACCTGATCGCCGAAGAGGGCAACCCCGACCTCAAGCTGCGCGTCTTTGTCCAGGGCGGCGGCTGCTCGGGCTTCCAGTACGGCTTCACCTTCGACGAGATCGTCAACGAGGACGACACGGTGATGAGCAAGAACGGCGTCTCGCTGCTGATCGATGCCATGAGCTACCAGTACCTGGTCGGCGCCGAGATCGACTACAAGGAAGACCTGCAAGGCGCCCAGTTCGTGATCAAGAACCCGAACGCCAGCACCACCTGCGGTTGCGGCTCCAGCTTCAGCGTCTGAAGCCTGCCGGGCTGGGCCCGGCTTGCTGACTTGACGCGCGCGAGCGCCTCCCTTGCAAAAGCCCGCCGGCCTGGTCGCCCGCGGGCTTTTGCCTTGGCGGCTCGCCTCAGGCCGGGTGGATGGCGCCCAGGATGCGCGGGCCGGCGGCTCCGGTGACCGCGCTCAGGTTGCCCGGCAGCCCTTGCAGGGTCTGCCAGGCCAGCCAGGCAAAGGCCGCGGCTTCGACCAGGTCGACCGGCCAGCCGCGCTCGGCCGTCGTCAACACCGGGCAGGGCGCCAGCTCGCGGCGCAGCACGGCCATCAGCGCGTCGTTGCAGGCACCGCCGCCGCAGACCAGCAGTTCGGATAGACCTGCATCACCCCAGGGCAGCTCGCGCAGCGCCTGCGCAATGCTGCACGCGGTCAGCTCGACCAGCGTGGCCTGCACATCGGTCGCTGCCAGGGCCTCGAAGCCCTGCAGCTGCCGCTGCAGCCAGGTGGCGTGGAACAGGTCGCGTCCGGTGCTCTTGATGCCCTGCAGCGCGAAATAGGGCTCGGCCAGCAGCTTGGCCAGCAGCGCCTGGTCGGCCCGGCCAGTCGCGCCCCAGGCGCCGCCACGGTCGTAGCTCGCCCCGGTATGGCGCGCGCACCAGAGGTCGAGCAGCATGTTGCCAGGACCGGTGTCCAGGCCCAGCACGCGGCCGTCGCTCGTCAAGGCCGTGACATTGGCGATGCCGCCGATGTTGACGACCGCTACCGACGATCCGGGCTGGCCGAACACCTCGCGATGAAAGGCCGGCACCAGCGGTGCGCCCTGGCCGCCGGCGGCGATGTCGCGGCTGCGGAAGTCGGCGACCACGGCGATGCCGCTCAGCTCGGCCAGCAGCGCAGGCTGGTTGAGCTGCAGGGTGTAGGGCGGAAATTCGGGGTCTTGCGCATCGACCCGGCGTCCGCGCAGCCAGGCGCCGGGCGGGTGGTGGCGCACGGTCTGGCCGTGGGCGCCGATCGCCTGGACTGCGCTGGCTGGGGTGCCGCTGGCGGCCAGCAGCGCCTGCACGACCTCGGCATAGACCTGCGTCAGCTGGTGCGCCGCGACCGCCGCGCGGTGCAGTTCATCCGGGCCACTGGCATTGAGTGCCAGCAGTTCGTCGCGCAGCCCGGGCGGCAAGGGCAGGCCATGGCTGGCCAGCACGCGCGGCGGCTGGGCCGCGAAGTCGACCAGCACGCCATCCACCCCGTCGAGCGAGGTGCCGGACATCAGGCCGATGCAGAGCGCCGGGCTGGCAGCGGGGCTGGGCAAGGCTTACTCGGCGCTGGCTTGCACCACCGTGGCGGCTGCGTCGAGCTGCTGGCGGATGGCCTGGGCCTGGCGCTTGAACTCGGCCTTGGCGCTGGCGGTGACCGTGGCGCTGCCCCCGTCGCGCGCCAGCGTCAGCGGGTCCTGGTGCTGGTTGCGGACCAGGTATTCGAAGTGCAGGTGTGGCCCGGTCGAGGCGCCGGTGCTGCCGACGGCGCCGATCAGCGTACCCTGTTCGACCGACTGGCCCTGGCGCACGTTGATGCGGCTCAGGTGGGCGTAGGCGGTCGATTTCTGGTCGCTGTGCTGCACGACCACGAAGTTGCCGTAGCCGCTTTTCCAGCCGGCATAGGTGACCTTGCCATCGCCGACCGAGCGCACCGGGGTGCCGGTGGGGGCGGCGAAGTCCACGCCCAGATGGGGCTTTTCGCGACCCGAGATCGGATGGAAGCGCATGCCGTAGCGGCTGCTGACGCGCGAGAACGCGAGCGGCGAGGCCAGGAAGGCGCGCTTGAGGCTCTGGCCGTTCGGGTTGTGGAAGGCGCCCTTGCTGCCGGCTTCCTGGAACCAGACCACCTGGTGCTTCTGGCCGCGGTTGACGAATTCGGCGCCCAGCAGCTGGCCGAAGCTCAGCACTTCGCCCTCGGCCTCGAAGGTCTCGTAGGCGACCTGGAAGCGGTCGCCGGGTGCGAGGTCACGTCGGAAGTCGATTTCGCTGGCGAATACGTCGGCCAGCTGTTCCGCCACGCTGTCGGGCAGCTTGGCGGCATCGGTGGCTTCGAACAGGCTGCTGCGGATGGTGGCGCCAGCCAGGCGCACCTTGCGTTGCAGCGGGCCGATCTCCAGCTTGGACTGCAGGCCCTGCGCGCCGCGTTCGATCCGCAGCCGGTTGAATTCCTTGCTGTTCTTGTCTGACCAGAGCACCCGGAGTTCGAGCAGCTGGCCCTTGTCGCTGGTGCGGGTCGAGGCCAGCTTGCCGGCCGGGCCGTCGAGCAGCAGCCGGCGTGTGACCGGGTCGCGCCCGAGGAAGCTCACGGCCTCGCTGTCGCTGACGCCGAGTCGCTTGAGCAGGCTCTGGACCGAGTCGTTGCGCCTTGTGAGGTCGCTGTGGAACAGCTCGAAGCGGGCCGGCGGCTTGGCTTGCGCCAGCGGGGCGGTCAGCGCGGGCGTGACCGACTCGACCACCTGCTGGACCGGCAGGTCGGCGGCATCGGGTGCCAGTGGGGCCACCGCGACCGCGGTGACGCCGGTGCCCAGCAGCAGGGCGCCCAGTCCGGCCATCATTCGGCGCGGGTGGCGCTGCATGGCTTGCACCAGCAGTTCGAAACGTTGTTTCATCAAGAAGTAGATCCGGTGGCAGCGGGCTGAATGCGGCCGCTGCGATAAGGGGAAAAGGGGCCGCCAGTAACGCGGCGCAGACCGGGACGAGCAGCACCAGCCCAAAGGCAAGAGGCGCGCCAACTAAAATCCCGGTTTGAGACATCTGTCTATTTTACCCAGGCCACAGAAAGCCGCAACTGGAAAAAACCTTATGAATGAACAAGTTGAGTCCGGGAAAGACGCAGATTTGATAACTGGCAAGGCCACGCCTGTGCTGTCCGATCGCGTCCAGCACGCGCTGGCCGTGACCCGTCGCGGCTGCGAGGAGCTGATTCCCGAGGCGGACTGGATCAAGAAGCTGGTCAAGAGCGAGGCCAGCGGCCAGCCGCTGCGCATCAAGCTCGGCCTGGACCCGACTGCGCCCGACATCCACATCGGCCATACCGTAGTGCTCAACAAGATGCGCCAGTTGCAGGACCTCGGGCATCAGGTGATCTTCCTGATCGGCGACTTCACGAGCCTGATCGGCGACCCGTCGGGCCGCAACAGCACCCGTCCGCCGTTGACGCCCGAGCAGATCAAGCTCAACGCCGAGACCTACTACAAGCAGGCCAGCCTGGTGCTCGACCCCGAGAAGACCGAGATCCGCTACAACAGCGAATGGTGCCTGCCGCTGGGCTCGATGGGCATGATCCAGCTCTCGGCCAAGTACACGGTCGCGCGCATGATGGAGCGCAACGACTTCCACGACCGCTTCAAGGCCGGCACGCCGATCTCGGTGCATGAGTTCCTCTATCCGCTGATGCAGGGCTACGACTCGGTTGCGCTGAAATCCGATCTCGAGCTCGGCGGCACCGACCAGAAGTTCAACCTGCTGATGGGCCGCCACCTGCAGGCCGAGTACGGCCAGGAGCCGCAGTGCATCCTGACCATGCCGTTGCTCGAAGGCCTGGACGGCGTCGACAAGATGTCGAAGTCGAAGAACAACTACATCGGCATCACCGAGCCGGCCAACTCCATGTTCGCCAAGGTGCTGTCGATCTCCGATGTGCTGATGTGGAAGTGGTACACCCTGCTGTCGTTCCGCAGCGAGGCCGAGATCGCCGCGCTCAAGGCCGCGATCGCCCAGGGCGCCAACCCCAAGGAAGCCAAGGTCGCGCTGGCCAAGGAGATCACGGCGCGCTTCCACAGCGCGGCGGCGGCCGACGCGGCCGAGCAGGACTTCATCAACCGCAGCAAGGGCGGCGTGCCGGACGAGATCCCCGAGGTGGCGCTGTCGGGCGCGCCGCTGGGCATTGGTGCGCTGCTGAAGTCGGCCGGACTGGCGCCGTCGACCAGCGAGGCCAATCGCCTGATCGACGGCGGCGGCGTGCGCGTTGACGGCTCGGTCGTCAGCGACAAGGGCCTCAAGCTCGAGGCCGGTACCTTCGTGGTCCAGGTCGGCAAGCGCAAGTTCGCGCGCGTGGCGCTGGCATGAAGGCGGTCCTGCAGCGCGTCAGCGAAGCCCGGGTCACGGTCGAGGGCGAAGTCATCGGCGAAATCGGTCAGGGCCTGCTGGTGCTGCTGTGCGCCGAGCGCGGCGACACCGAGGCGGTGGCCGACAAGCTGCTGGCGAAGATGCTCAAGCTGCGCATCTTTGCCGACGAGGCCGGCAAGATGAACCGCAGCCTGCAGGATATCGACGGCGGCCTGCTGCTGGTGAGCCAGTTCACGCTGGCGGCCGATACCTCGGGCGGCAACCGGCCCAGCTTCGGCCAGGCAGCAGCGCCCGACGAGGGCCGCCGGCTCTACGACCATTTCGTCGCGCAGGCACGCGCTGCCCACCCAGTGGTGCAGACCGGGCGCTTCGCGGCCGACATGCAGGTGCAACTGGTCAACGACGGTCCGGTGACGATCCCGATGCAGATGAGTGCCTGAGCCGATGCCCGAGTCGAGTCACGGCCCTGAATCTGGCCCCGGTCAGGGACAGTTATCGCTGTCGACTGCCGGCGCGGCGCTGTTCTCCGGTCTGGATCAATACGGCCTGAACCTGCAGGCGGTGTTCGACCTGGCCGATCTGCCGCCCGAGCTGCTGGCGACGCTGGGCCTGGACGGGGCAGGGCGTGCGCGCTTTCGTCAGCTGATCCTGATCGCTCACCTGGGGCGCGATTTCTGGGCCGCGCTGCAGCGGCGCGGGATGCATGGCGCGCATCCGGTGGACCAGTTCGTGACCGAGCGTGTCGCGGCCTGGATGGCGGATGCCTTGCCGGCTCATGAATGGCAGCAGGTCTTTCCGGGGCCGGCACCGGTCGGGTTGCAGCGGCTGGGCGCGCTGGCAGGCTGGCACCATGCCTCGCCGTTCTGGGTCGGTGTCGATGCCGACTGGGGCAGCTGGTTTGCCTACCGCGCGGTCTTGCTGCTTGACACCGCGCTGCCTGTCACGCCCCGGCGCGAGGCTGGATCGCCTTGCGCCGGTTGCGTGGACAAGCCTTGCATCAGCGCCTGTCCGGCTGGCGCGCTGGCGAGTGAACAAACCGGCGGCTGGCGGCTGCAGGCTTGCCTGGACTGGCGCAAGCAGCCCGGCTCGTCCTGCCTGGACCGTTGCCTGGCGCGCAACGCCTGTCCGGTCGGCGAGCGCTACCGCTATACCGACCAGCAG
Source organism: Malikia spinosa (assembly GCF_002980625.1). Taxonomy (GTDB): domain Bacteria; phylum Pseudomonadota; class Gammaproteobacteria; order Burkholderiales; family Burkholderiaceae_C; genus Malikia; species Malikia spinosa. The sequence goes on from NZ_PVLR01000006.1 coordinate 135,753, forward strand.
ATCGCCTATCACTACCTGCACTCGATGCGCCATATCCGCGAGCATTGCTGAAAAGTTATCGAGTGCGCTCCAGGGCCGGGGTGACGCCGGGCTCCTCATGCTGCAAGCAGAAATCGTCACCCGGCGCCACCCCGGCCCTGTCGCCAATCGACGCTCGCGCCGATAATCGCGCGATGAATGAATCCTTGAAAAACGCGGCCGCTGGCGCCGCCTTCGGTCAGCTGTCGCTGTCCGCTTCCACCCTGGACAACCTGGGCCAGCTCGGCTACAGCGCGATGACGCCGATCCAGGCCGCCAGCCTGCCGCTGGCCTTGGCCGGACGCGACTTGATCGCCCAGGCCAGCACCGGCAGCGGCAAGACCGTCGCCTTCGGCGTCCCGCTGGTCGAGAAGCTCGACCCGGCGCAGTGGCAGGTGCAGGCGCTGGTGCTGTGCCCGACGCGCGAACTGGCTGACCAGGTCACGCTCGAGATCCGCCGCTTGGCGCGCGCGCATGGCAACATCAAGGTCGTGACCCTGTGCGGCGGCGTCGCGCTGCGCGGCCAGACCCTGAGCCTGGAGCATGGCGCCCATGTCGTGGTCGGCACGCCGGGCCGCATCCTGGACCATCTGGAGCGCGGCCACCTGAGTCTGGCCGCCGTGCGCACGCTGGTGCTCGACGAGGCCGACCGCATGCTCGACATGGGCTTTTTCGACGACATCGCCCAGGTCGCCAAGCTCTGCCCGACCGATCGCCAGACGCTGCTGTTCTCGGCCACCTATCCGGAAGGCATCGACCGGCTGGCTGCGCAGTTCATGCGCACGCCGCAAAGCGTCAAGGTGCAGGCCCAGCATGCGGCCGACAAGATCCGCCAGCATTTCTACGAGGTCAAGAGCAACGAGCGGCTGGCGACGGTGGCACGGCTGCTGAACCATTTCCGGCCCGAGTCGACGCTGGCCTTCTGCAACACCAAGCAGCAATGCCGCGACCTGGTCGCGCTGCTGCAGGGCCAGGGCTTCGCGGCGCTGGCGCTCTACGGCGAGCTGGATCAGCGCGAGCGCGACCAGGTGCTGGTGCAGTTCGCCAACCGCAGCTGCTCGGTGCTGGTGGCGACCGATGTCGCGGCGCGCGGGCTCGATATCGCCCAGCTCGACGCGGTGATCAACGTCGACTGCACGCCCGACGCCGAGATCCATGTGCACCGGATCGGCCGCACCGGCCGTGGCGAGGCCGAGGGCCTGGCGCTTACCTTGGCCAGCCTTGACGAGATGGGTTCGGTCGGCAAGATCGAGCAGCTGCAGGGCCGCGAGGTGGTCTGGCAGCCGCTCGACAGCCTGACCCAGGCTGCGGGTGGTCCGCTCAAGCCGCCGATGGCGACGCTGCAGATCCTGGGTGGCCGCAAGGAGAAGATCCGCGCTGGCGATGTGCTCGGTGCGCTGACTGGCGAGCTGGGCTACACCCGCGAGCAGATCGGCAAGATCAACATCAACGAGTTCTCGACCTATGTCGCGGTCGATCGCGCGATTGCCAAGCAGGCCGAGGCCAAGCTGGCGGCCGGGCGCATCAAGGGCCGCAGCGTGAAGGTGCGGCTGCTGTAAGCGACATGGCTCGGCTTGGCGCTCGCTGCCGGGGCGAGGGCCGCGCCGGGCTCCTCATGCTGCGAGCAGAAATCGTCGCCCGGCGCAGCCCTCGCCCCGGCGGCTGCCTGGCGATGACTCACTGATAACCCGCTTGACTGCCTGGCTCTCGCGAGCCAGTGTCACTCGGCGTAGGGGTTCGGGAAGCCCAGGCCGGCCAGGATCTCGATCTCGTAGGCTTCCATCTCCTCGGCATCCTGTTCGCTGGTCTCGTGGTCCCAGCCCTGGGCGTGCAGCGCGCCGTGCACCAGCAGGTGGGCGTAATGCTGCTGCAGCGTCTTGCCCTGCTCGGCCGCTTCGCGTGCGACCACCGGCGCGCACAGCACCAGATCGGCCTGCACCACCGGCTCCTGCGCGTAGTCGAAGGTCAGCACATTGGTCGCGTAGTCCTTTTGCCGATAGTCGCGATTCAGGCTCTGGCCTTCCTCGGCATCGACGATGCGCACGGTGATTTCGCCGTCATCGGCCAGCGCGTGGCGCAGCCAGCGCATGACTTTCTGGCGCGGCAGCGCGGCGCGGTGTTCGGCCACGCCGTCGAAACGGGCGAATTGCAGGGAGAGGGTCAGGTCGGGCAGGGCCATGGTGTGGGGCGAGCCAAGTGGCTGTCGCAGCGTGATATCGTAGAGAAAATTTTCGTTTAGCCAACGGTATGGCCGGCTATAAGTGCTTACTGTAGCGGCATTGCCGCCACGGCGCGGGCACGGAGCTGATGCAGGCAGTCGGGGGCTGCTTGCATGAACGGAGATAGGACAAGCATATGGCCCTCAACGAAGCTGAAACCCGCTACGAACTGATCGACCCCGTCCTGCGGGAAAAAGGCTATCGCCACTGGCGTGTCAAGCTCGAAACGCCTGCGCCAGTCGAGCCCACGGGTAACAAGGGCCGCCGTCGCGTCGGCAACGGCCGCACCGATTACCTGTTGTGCGTACAGGTGGGGGATATGCCGAAGCCGCTGCCTGTGGGCGTGATCGAGGCCAAGGCAGAGATCGAAGACCCCCTGAAGGGCATGGAGCAGGGCAAGCGCTACGCCGAATGCACCCGCTTCGCGGTGCGATATGTCTTTGCGACCAATGGCCATCGCTACGGTGAGTTCGACCTTGGTACGCAACTGCCATCGCAGCTTTTGCCGTTTCCCGAATTCCCCAGTCACGAAGCCCTGACGACACGCTACGCCAGCGATGTCGGCTTCGACCTCCAGGTGCCCGAGGCTGCAATGCTGTTCATGGCCGATTCGCCCGCTTTCAGCAAGCCGCGCTACTACCAGGACGCAGCTATCCGGGCCGCGTTCGAGAAGGTGCTGCGCTGTCGCCAGCAAGGCGATCCCGCGCGCGTGCTGCTTTCGCTGGCCACTGGGGCGGGCAAGACGGTGATCGCGGCCAACCTGTTGTGGCGCCTGCACGAAGCCGGCCAGCTCGCCAAGCCAGCGCTGTTTCTATGCGACCGCGACGAGTTGCGCGAACAGGCCTGGGAGAAACTGTCCAGGGCCTTCCCCAAGGGCAGCGTGCGCATCGTCAAGAGCGAGCGCGGACAGAATGCCGCCAGCAACGCCAAGATTCACATCGCCACCTACCAGACTCTGGGTCTGGACGACGAAGGTCAGGACTATGCGAGTTTTCTGACCCAGCATTACCCAGAAAACGCCTTCTCGATCATCGTCATCGACGAATGTCATCGCTCGGCCTTCGGGCGCTGGTCCGAAGTCCTCAGGCGCAACCCGAACGCCATCCATGTTGGCCTGACTGCCACGCCGCGCCAGTTGCGCGAGTCCAAGCAGCAGAGCGCCGACGATGCCGGGATCACGGCCAACAATCTCAAGTACTTTGGCGATCCGGTCTACGAGTACACGCTGATCCAGGCGCAGGAGGACGGCTATCTGGCCGCCTGCGAGATCGTCAAGCTCAAGCCCTCGATCGACTGGAAGACCTTCACGCGCGCCGAAGTGCTGGCCGCCAAGCCCGTCGATGCGCGCACAGGCAAGTACTTGGCCGCCGATGAGATCAAGGACCGCTATGCCGCCGAGCAGTTCGACCACCTGATCCTGCTGCCCGAGCGCATTGAAGCCATGTGCGCCGACCTGTTCCAGCGCCTGTGCGACAGCGGCGGCCCTGAACAGAAAGTCATCATCTTCTGCGCCCGCGACCTGCACGCCGATCGCGTCGCGCTGCAGATGCAGCGCCTGTACGTGGCCTGGTGTCAGCAACGAGGCGTCACGCCCAAGGACCATGACGCCTTCAAGTGCACCGCTGAAGGTGGCTCCGACCTGATCGAGCCCATGCGCGGCTCGGGCGAGCGCTGCTTCATCGCCTGCACCGTCGACCTATTGGCGACAGGCGTAGATATCGAGCGACTCAATGCCGTGGTGTTCTTCCGCTACCTCAAGTCCAGCATCTCCTTTTACCAGATGGTTGGGCGTGGCACCCGCATCGACGAGCCAACGCAGAAGTACAAGTTCTGGCTCTACGACTACACCGGCGTGACCGACCTGTTCGGCACCGACTTCATCACGGCACCCGCCAGGCCCAGAGGCACGAAGCCCGACGATGGCGAGGACGGGGGTGAAGGCGGCGGAGGGGGATCTGGAGAAGGCCATAATCCCCCACCCCTGCCCGAAATGAAGACCGGCCAGTCTGGCACCGTAGTGGAACAAGGGCGGTTCATCCTGCAGGAGCGCTTGGTCAACGGCGAGCGGCGCGAAGTGCCGGTGCCGCTCGACGAATACCGGCAGGAGATGGTGGCACGCGTGCTGCGCGAGGCCGCCACGCTGCATGATTTCCGCAGCCTGTGGGTCGAGACGCAGAAACGCCGCCAGCTGATCGACCATCTGCTGGGTGCGCATTATTCGCCCGACACCGTGCGCGAGCTGGTCGGCCTGACCGACTGCGATCAGTTCGATCTGTTCGCGCATTACGGTTGGCACGAGAAGGCGCTCAAGCGCAGCGAGCGCGCCGATGCCTATCTGCAGGCACAGGCGCCCTGGTTCGCGTCGGTCGGCGCCAATGCGGCGATCGTGCTGCAGGGCGTGGGGCGGCAGTTCGGGCTGGGCGGCACCGAGGCGCTGGAGTCGAGCGAGCTGTGGCATACGCCCGAGATCCGCCGTGCCGGTGGCGTGACCGCGCTGAGCTCCCTGGGCAGGCCGGTGGATGTGTTGAAGGATGCGAAGATAAGGTTGTTTGAGATATGAGTTTTAGGTTTCGTCCGCTCGCTGAGCTTTGCCGGTCAGATGTCAGAACTATCGATCCGCGACGCGACCCCGACCGTGAATTCTGGTACGTCGATATTTCGGCAGTTGATAACGTCAAGAAGAGGATTTCGACTCCGCAAAAGGTGGCTGGAAAGAACGCATCCGTCCGGGCACGGCAACTGATCACCACGAAGGATGTCCTGGTCGCGACGACGAGACCAAATCTGAATGCGGTCGCCATGGTGCCTGAGCAATATGACCAACAGGTTTGCAGTTCTGGCTTCTGTGTCTTGCGAGCTGGTCCCGAACTCGCTCCTGACTACCTGTTTGCATTCGTGCAATCGCGTGGGTTTGTCGAGTCCTTGACTGATCTCACCAAGGGGGCGTTGTATCCGGCGGTGACTGATCGTCAGGTTCTTGCACTGTCGATTCCATGGCTGGAGCTGGATGAACAACGCCGCATCGCCGCCGACCTCAAGCTCCAGCTCACCGCTGTCGAGGATGCGCGCCAGGCTGCCGATCAGCAGATTCTCGAATTGAACAGCCTGGCCAATGCCATCATCCGTGAAAGCCTGTCGCACCTCGACAGCGAAACGCATGCCCTCGGCGATGTGCTCGACGAGGTCAAGCAGGGCGTCGGCGCGCGCTGGACCGACTTCCCCGTGCTGGGCGCTACCCGCGACGGGCTGGCGCCGGCCAAGGAAGGGGTTGGCAAGAACCCCGAGCGCTACAAGCCGGTGCAGGTGGGCACCGTGTTCTACAACCCGATGCGCATCCTGATCGGTTCGATCGCGATGGTTGATGAGGGTGATGCCGTTGGCATCACGAGTCCCGACTACGTGGTCTTGCGCGGGCGTGAGGGCGTGGTGGATTCACGCTGGTTCTACTACTGGCTGAGGTCCCCCGAAGGCGAGCGCTGCATTGCCTCGCTGGCGCGTGGCGCGGTGCGCGAACGCATGCTGTTCAACCGTTTGGCTGAAGGTCAGATCACACTGCCGCCCTACGCAGCCCAGCAGACCGCCAGCCGTGCACTGGCAGAATTGCGACCCATGAAGCGGGCCGTCGAGGCGCGCTTGCGCGAGATCGATCTGCTGCCGCAGCGCCTGCTGGCGCAGGTTTTTGATAGTGAAGAGGAGGCAGTCCATGCCTGAAAAATCCATCGCCAACCAACACCATGCTACCTGCGAGGGCATCCGCCATGTCGACGAGGATGGCCACGAGTACTGGCTGGCTCGCCAGCTGGCCAAGGTGCTGGATTACTCGGAATACCGGCATTTCTTGCCTGTTCTTGCCCGCGCTCGTGAGGCATGTGGAAATAGTGGTCATTCCGCAGAGGACCATTTCGAGGATGTCCTCGAAATGGTCGAGATCGGTTCGGGTGCCAAGCGTGAGCTGCCTGGTGTGCGTTTGTCCCGCTACGCCTGCTACCTGATCGTCCAGAACGGCGACCCGAGCAAGCCGGTGATCGCCAACGGCCAGACCTACTTTGCGATCCAGACCCGGAGGCAGGAGATCGCCGACGACGCCAAGTTTGCGCAGCTCAGCGAGGACGAGAAACGGTTGGCCATACGCAACGAGCTGGCAGCGCACAACAAGTATCTGGCCGCTGCGGCGAAAGATGCCGGTGTCGAGTCCCAGCTGGACTATGCCATCTTCCAGGATCACGGCTACAAGGGCCTGTACGGCGGCATGGGCGCCAAGGACATTCACGCTAGCAAGGGCTTGAAGAAAAGCCAGAAGATCCTGGACCACATGGGCAGCACTGAGCTGGCAGCCAACCTGTTCCGCGCCACGCAAACCGAGGAAAAGCTGCGTCGTGACGAAGTGCAAGGCAAGGCTCAGGCCAACAAGACGCACTACGAGGTCGGCAGCAAGGTCCGCCAGACGATACGTGAGCTTGGCGGCACGATGCCCGAGGACCTGCCTAAGCCCGAGAACAGTATCCAGCAGCTCGAATCCGCCAAGAAGAAACTGGAACAGAAAAAGCCTTGATCATGTCCCGACCCAAGAAAAGCGCCGACGGCAGCGGCAAGACCAAATCCCCCAAGACCATCGCTTCCACGCAGTCGCTGTCGAGTTTCGTCAAGTCGATCTGCGACATCATGCGCCGGTCCAACTGCTCGAGCGCGCTGCAGTATGTGCCGGAGCTGACCTGGATCCTGTTCCTGCGCATCCTCGACGCACAGGATGCCAGGGGGGCAGCCGAGGCGGAAGCCGTGGGCCAGCCGTTCAGTCCTGCGCTACGCGCACCCTATCGCTGGCAGGACTGGGCCGCACCGTCTGACCCGACGGGGCAGGCCAAGACACCCGAGGGCTATGCCGTTGGCTGGAAGCGCGAGCACCTCATGACCCGGATTGGTGACCTGTTCGGCTTCATCAACAAGGAACTGCTGCCGCATCTGCACAGCCTGGACTTCATGCCGGATGGGCGCCCGAATTGGGAGGCCAGCCCCAAGCAGCGCGTGATCGGTCGCATCATGACCGCTGTCGAGCGCGTGCGCGTCGACTCGGAGGCGAACCTGTGCGACATCCTCGACCGGGTGCACGAGATCAGCATCGACCACATCGATAACCAGCATTTCTTCACGCTGTCGCAGGTCTATGAGGACCTGCTGCTCAAGATGGGCGAGAAGAATTCCGACGGTGGCCAGTTCTTCACCCCGCGCGAGGTGGTGCGCGCGATGGTGCGCACGCTCGACCCTCAGCCGGGTGAAACGGTCTACGACCCCTGTTGTGGCACCGGCGGCTTCTTGGCGCAGGCCTATGACTACCTGCAGCGTGGTCAGGGCGATGGCGTATCGGCGACCGATCTGGAGCAGCTCAAACACAAAACCTTCTTCGGCCGCGAGAAGGAGAACCTGGTGTTCCCAATCGCGCTGGCCAACCTGGTGCTGCACGGCATCGACCAGCCCAATCTGTGGCACGGCAACACGCTGTCGGGTGCTGCGACCTACGACGCGCTGTTCGACCAGGCGCCGGCTACCTTCGACGTGATCCTGAGCAACCCGCCGTTTGGTGGCAAGGAGGGTAGGGAAGCGCAGAAGAACTACAGCTTCGAGACCAGCTCGACCCAGGTGCTGTTCATGCAGCATATTCTGAAAGAGCTCAAGCCAGCGCTGGACGGCCAGCCGGGCGGGCGTTGCGCGGTCGTGCTCGATGAGGGGCTGCTGTTTCGCACCAACGAGTCAGCTTTCGTCGAAACCAAGCGCAAGCTGCTCGACGAATGCGAGCTGTGGTGCATCGTGAGCCTGCCGGGCGGTGTCTTCTCGACGGCTGGCGCGGGTGTCAAGACCAATCTGCTGTTTTTCACCAAGGGGCGCAGAACCGAGCGCATTTGGTACTACGACCTGTCCCATGTCAAGGTGGGCAAGAAGTCACCGACGACGCTGGCGCATTTCGGCTGGGATGCGCAATTCCGCGTGCTCGGCGATGCCGCACTACCTGCGACGCTGGTGGGCGACTGGCCGCAGCAGCCGGAAAACGAGGGTCGGCCTTTCCCGACCTTTGCGCGTCTGCTCGCCTGCCGTGGGACACCCGAGGGCGAGAGCGATTTTTCGTGGACGGTGGACTTCGCCGCCAGGCGTGCCCAGGCGCGTACCGACATGGCACCGCATCTGGCCGAGGTCGAACGGCTCAAGGCGCAATCCGTTGCATTGAAAGAGCGCTTGGCCGACTTGAAGAAAGCGCAGGCCGCCGATCAGGAGCTGCTTGCCGTGCGCGAGCAATTGCTTGCGTTGGACAAGGCGGTGCGCGACGCCCAAGCCGCTGCCGACGCGATCGACGCCGCCACTTTCGACCTCAAGGCCGTGAATCCGAAGGCAAGGGTCGAGCGTGACACGCGCAGCAGCGCCCAGATCATCGAGTCGATCGCCGACTGCGGCCGCCAGGTCGATGCTGCGCTGGCGCGGTTGAAGCAGTTGATGCCGCCTGGCTAAGAACGTGTTCAAAGTCT